>CAIVVT010000033.1 GCA_903909435.1 uncultured Acidobacteriia bacterium
GCTCGATGAGGTGCTTCGTCGCCTCGGCGCGGGTCCTGCGTCGACCCCGCGCGCGATTGGGGCCCCTGCCCTCGCGACGACGCCGAGCGATGCGACTCCGGCAATGGACAGGAGCGCTTATAAGCCCGGCTGTCGATTTCCGCGGAGAATTGACCCGGGATTTCCATTGAGAACTGACCCGGCTTGATGATGGTTTGAGGGTCAGGCGTTCGTCAAGTTTCGGGCTTTCTCCTTTGTGGGTTTGGCGGCTTTTGCCGAGCTGGTCTTGAAGCGGAAGCTGTCGTTTCCGGTTTCGAGGATGTGACAGCGGTGGGTAAGACGATCGAGCAGCGCCGTCGTCATCTTGGCGTCGCCGAACACCGTGGCCCATTCGCCGAAGCTGAGGTTGGTCGTGATGATGACGCTGGTGCGTTCGTAGAGCTTGCTCAGCAAATGGAAGAGCAAGGCTCCGCCGGAGGCGCTGAATGGCAAGTAGCCAAGTTCGTCGAGGATGACGAGATCGGAATGGGTGAGCCGCCCCGCGATCTGCCCAGCCTTTCCCTGGCTCTTTTCCTGTTCGAGGGCGTTGACGAGTTCAACGGTGGAGAAGAACCGGACGCGCTTGCGGTGATGCTCGATGGCCTGGACGCCCACGGCCGTGGCGAGGTGAGTTTTGCCCGTGCCGGGACCGCCGACCAGGACGACGTTGTGGGCGCCCTCCAGGAACTCGCAGCGATGGAGCTGGCGCACGAGCGCCTCGTTGACCTCGCTGCTGGCGAAGTCGAAGCCCGCAAGGTCGCGATAGGCGGGAAAGCGGGCGGCCTTGAGCTGATAGGCCGTCGACCGAACCTCCCGGTCGGCCGTCTCGGCTTTCAGGAGCTGCGACAGGATCGGCACGGCGGCCTCGAAGGCCGGCGAACCTTGCTCGGCCAGTTCGCCGACGGCCTGAGCCATGCCGTGCATCTTGAGGCTGCGCAACATGACGATGATGGCGCCACTGGCCGGATTATGACGCATGGCGCGCCTCCGGGGCTTGGCGCAGGGCGTCGTAGCGGTCGACGTTGGCTTGCGGCTCTGTAGTGAGCGTCAGGGCGTTGGGCGGCTTGACCGGCGGCGTATCGGTCGCCTTGCCATCGACCAGGCGATGCAGCAGGTTCAGGATGTGCGTCTTGGTCGGCGCCCCGGCCTCCAGCGCCAGTTCGACGGCGGCCAGCACCGTCTGTTCGTCATGTTGCAGAACCAGCGCCAGGATCTCGACCATCTCACGATCGCCGCCCGGCGTCTTGAGCAGGCGCAGTTGCAGAGCCCGGAAGGCGGGCGGCAGTTCGGCGAACGGCGCGCCGTTGCGCAACGCTCCCGGCTTGCGCTGGATGACCGCCAGATAGTGTCGCCAGTCGTAAACCGTCGCGCTGCTCGTCAGGTTGTGGGAACGGGCGAAGACGCGTTGATGCTCGCAGACGATCTGCCCCTCGGCGGCCACGACGACGCGCTCGGGATAGACCCGTACGCTGACCGGGCGGTTGGCGAACGACGCCGGCACGCTGTAACGATTGCGCTCCAGATGGATGAGGCAGGTCGGCGAGACGCGCTTGGCGTATTCGACGAAGCCGTCGAACGGACGCGGAAGCTGCATCAACTGCCGGACCTCGTCGGCCCAGGCGTCGGCGATCGCGCCCGCATGCGAGCCGTGCGGCGTCAGCGCCCATTGTTCCCGACATCGCGTCTCCAGCCAGGCGTTGAGCGCCGCCAGGGAGGGGAAGTTCGGCGTCGGCTGCCAGAACCGGTGGCGGGCGTCCTGAACGTTCTTCTCGATTTGCCCCTTCTCCCAGCCGGAAGCCGGATTGCAGAACTCGGCCTCGAACAGGAAGTGGCTGACCATGGCCGAGAAACGGGCGTTGACCTTGCGCTCCTTGCCACGACCGATCCTGTCGACGGCGGTTCGCATATTGTCGTAGACGCCGCGCCGTGGCACGCCGCCCAGGACGCGGAAGGCGTGGTTGTGGGCGTCGAACAACATCTCATGGGTTTGCTGCGGATAGGCACGGAGAATGAAGGCGCGGCTGTAGGCGAGCTTGAAGTGGGCGACCTGCAACTTGGTGCGCTCACCCGCAATGACCGCCCAGTCCTCTGACCAGTCGAACTGGAACGCCTCGCCTGGCGAGAACGCGAGCGGCACGAAGGCGCCGCGACCGGTGGTTTGCTGCTCCCGATGCCGGGCCGCTCTCCACTCGCGAGCGAACGCCGCAACCCGATTGTAGGAGCCGTCGTAGCCGAGGGCCACAAGGTCAGCGTGCAATTGCTTGATCGTCCGCTTCTGCTTGCGCGACTTTCCCGCCTCCTGCCGCAACATATGCGACAGCTTGTCGGCATATGGGTCGAGCTTGCTGGCGCGGTCCGGCAAGTTGAACTTAGGCTCGACGCTGTCCGAGCGCAGATACTTGCGGACTGTGTTCCTCGACAGACCGGTGCGCCGCGCGATCTCCCGGATCGAGAAATGGTCGCGATAACGCCAGCGTCGGATGACGCTCAATAACTCCATGTCGATCACTCCGATGCCCCCCGCCGTAGGCCAAGGGGGTAGGTTCGAACATGGGTCAGTTCTTGGTGGAAAAACCTGTGCTACCCGGGTCAGCTCTCAGTGGAAATCAACATTCTGATCATTTCCTGACTAGCCGCTCGCTCGCTGCGAAGGTGAAATCCTCGCCGCAAGAGAATGCTAGCATCGCTGCGACCTCCCGCTTCGATAGATGCGCTTTTTGACTCCGCGCGCGTCCCCTGTGTGTAAGCCCGCCGGTCATCGAGAACTGACGGTTTCCAGTTGGAACTGGTTTTTCCGAAAAGCCATTCCCGCGAAAGCGGGAATCCAACGGCGAAGCGCGGTGCGGCGGCAAGTCGGATGCCCGCTTTCGCGGGTATGGATCCGAAAGTGGTTCAAACCAAATGCCGCCGGCCCCGGGGGA
>CAIVVT010000034.1 GCA_903909435.1 uncultured Acidobacteriia bacterium
GCGCCAGTTGATTTTCGCCGAGGCGGGCGGAGGCCTGCTGGCCCAGCCTGCCCGCTGGCTGCGGCTGCTCGCACGGCTGCGTCCCGGCCGCCTGCGGTCGGTGGTCGGCTCGGGCGGGGAAGCGCCGCGCGCGGCGCTGGTGTGCATCGACGCCGAGGCCTTTACCCGGCCGGGCGCGGCCGAAGCAGTGACCAACGCGGCACGCGGACTGCAGGCCCGGCTGAGCGAGATCTCGCAACTTTACGGCATCAGTTTCCCGGTCTACGTCCTGTTCACGAAGATGAACCGCGTCGCGTTCTTCGAGGATTTCTTCCGCAATCTGAGCAACGACGAAGCGACGCAGGTTTTGGGCACCTCCTTGCCGCTGTATCCGCCCAGCGGCAGCGGCATTTACGCCGAGGACCAGACGCGACGGCTATCCGCGGCTTTCGACGCCCTCACCTACTCGCTGGCCGACCATCGCATCGCGCTGCTGCCGCGCGAAAACGATGCGCAGAAGGTTCCGGGCGCTTACGAATTCCCCCGCGAGTTCCGCAAGCTGCGCACGACGCTGGTTCAGTTTCTGGTGGACCTGTGCCGGCCCAGCCAACTGCGCGCCAGCCCGTTTTTGCGTGGCTTCTATTTCTCCGGCGTGCGCCCGGTTATCGTGCACGACACGGCCGTGGCGGAGGCTCAGCGGCCGGCCACGCAGCGTTCGCCGTTCGAATCCGCCGGCTCCGCGACGGGCATCTTCCGCGCCGGCATCCCGACCGCGCCCGCGCCCATGCCGGCCGCGCCGCTGGGCTCCGGAGCGGCACGCAAAGTCCCGCAATGGGTCTTCCTCGGCCACCTGTTCAACGACGTGATCCTGCGCGACGGAGCGGCCTTCGGTGCCAGCGTCAGCAGCACCAAGACCAGCGTGGCGCGCCGCATCATGCTGGCTGTCGCGACCGTGCTGCTGCTGTTCGTTTGTATCGGTTTCACGGTCTCGTTCTTCGGCAACCGCGCACTGGAATCGGACGCGCTGGAAGCCGCACGCGGCATTCCGGCCGGCGAGGCGAGCGGCATGAACCTGCCCACGCCCGACGCTCTGCAGAAGCTTGAGAACCTGCGGCAGATCCTGGCGCAGTTGACGGTCTACGAGGCCGACGGAGCGCCGCTGCACCTGCGCTGGCTGCTCTACAGCGGCAACGACATGCTGCCCAAGGTGCGCCGCGTCTACTACGAGCGTTTCCACCAACTGCTGTTCGGCCAGACGCAGGGCGAGATGCTGGCGACGCTGCAGCGGCTCGCGCTGCCGCCTGCCGCGACCGACGAGTACGGGCCGTCTTACGACACGTTGAAGGCCTACCTGCTGACGACTTCGGAATGGAAGCGCAGCACCAACTGGCTTTCCCCCGTGCTGGTCAGTCGCTGGTCGGCGGGCCGTTCCGTGGATGCCTTGCTGCCGCTGGCGAAGAAACAATTCGATTTCTACAGCGAAGATCTGCCGCACGGCAACCCATTCAGCGACCAGAACGACGCCTCCGCGATCGACCGCGCGCGTCAACACCTGTCGAAGTTCTCGGGCGCCGAGCAGATCTATCAGTTCATGCTGGCCGATGCTTCGCGTCGCGCCAGGAAGATCAACTTCAACGAGCAGTTTCCGGGCTCGGCGGAAGTGGTCGTGAACAACCGCGACGTGCCAGGCGCATTCACTAAGGCCGGTTGGACGGTGATGCAGGACAACATCCGCAAGTCGGACAAGTTCTTCGGCGGCGAGCGCTGGGTGCTGGGCGACTATGCCTCCGCCAAGCCCGACACGGGCAAGCTGGAAGAGGATCTGCGGAACCGCTTTTTGGCCGACTATATCGCGCGCTGGCGCGAGTTCATGCGCAACTCGTCGGTGGTGCGCTACAGCAATCTGAAGGACGCGGCGACCAAGCTGGACAAGCTGTCCAATTCGCAGACGCCGCTGATGGCGTTGTTCTGGGTGGCCACCCAAAACACGGCCGTCGATTCGCCCAAGGTGGTCGAAGCTTTTGACGCGGTGCAAAAAGTGGTCCCGCCGCCCGCTACGGTTCCGCAGTACGTGCTGGGACCGAACAACGAGTACGTCAGCGCACTCGCCGGACTGCAGACCGCCATCAACGGCATCGCCGACCAGACGGGACCGCCGGATCCCAATCGCGCCGCGCCCGTCCGCGCCGGCGCCGACATGGCCCGGAACATCGTGAAGAAGATGGGCTACACCTTCCGCATCGATCCCGACGCGCATGTCGATACCATCGTGACGAACCTGCTGCTGGCGCCCATCGTGTCTGTCGATGCCTTGACCAAGGGCATGGGCGCGGGCGAGGTCAACGCCAAGGCCAGGCAGTTCTGCGCCCTGTTCGCCGACGTGGGCAACAAGTTCCCGTTCAATCCGGCCGCGACGTCGGAGGCGACGCTGCAAAGCGTGAACGCGATCTTCAAGCCGCGCGAAGGCAAACTGTGGGTCTTTTACGAAGAGTCGCTGCGCAGCTTGCTGGTCAAGCAGGGCAACGATTACGTGGCGAATCCGACCGCCGCGATGCCGCTGAACCCGAGCTTCGTCAACTTCTTCAACAACGCGGCGCGCTTCTCCGACACCGTCTATCCCGGCGGCGCGGCCGACCCGGGCTTGCGCTACTCGCTGCAAGCGCAGCCGTCCGATCAGATCAAGGAAATGACGCTGGTCATCGACGGGCAAAGCACGCGCTTCACCGGCAAGGAAAGCGGCGGACAGCACGTCTGGACGGGTGCGAGCAGTTCCAGCGCGCGCCTCGGCGCCAAACTCGCCGGCGGCAGCGAACTCGATGTGCAGAGTCGCGACGGTGCTTGGTCGGTGTTCCATTTCTTCGCCGACGCGGACCGCTGGAGCCCGGCCGGAGGCGGCTACAACCTGGAGTGGGTGGTGCGCCAGGGCAGGGAAGGGCGCCCCGTCACGGTCGGTGGAAAGGAACTCACCTACCGCTTCACGCTGAACACGGGCGGTCTCGCCCCGGTGTTCCAAAAGGAGTTCCTGAACAGCCTGCGTTGCGTGGCCACGGCGGCGCGTTAGGTGGCTGGCAGGTAAGGCAAATGGAACAAATCAACCGCTCCCTTACGTTCGTGACTCCGATCCGGAACGGAGCCGCGACCGTCAGGAAGCGGTGGGACCGCACTGTGTCGTTGAGACCAGAAAGCAGCTTGGTTGGAATGGCTGGTACAACCTGATGCAATTGCCCGCGAGTATTGGAAAGTACGAACTGCTCGAATTCCTCGGCGGCGGCATGTCGCACGTCTACCGCGCGCGAGACACGGTGATCGGCCGCACCGTGGCCGTGAAAGTGCTCACTGATGAAGGCTGCCAGGATGCCGAGGCCAAGGCGCGTTTTCTCCAGGAAGCGCGCATGGCCGGCAACATCGAGCACGAGAACATCATCCGCATCCATGACTACGGCGAGGAGCAAGGCCGGCCTTATATTGTGATGGAATTCCTGGTCGGCGAGGACCTGCGCCACGCCATCCGCGACGGTCACACCGGCGACCTGAACAACAAGCTGCGCATTGCCAGGGACGTGGCGCGGGCGCTCGAGTACGTCCACTCGAAGAAGATCGTGCACCGCGATATCAAGCCCGACAACGTGCACATCGACGCCAGCGGCAAAGTGAAGCTGATGGACTTCGGCATTGCGCGCGCCGAGGGGCTGTCATTGACGCGCGCGGGCTTCGCGCTCGGCACGCCGTATTACATGGCGCCCGAACTCGTACTAGGCCAGTTGACCACCGACCAGGTGGACATCTACGCCTTCGGCATCCTGCTGTTCGAGTTGCTCACGGGACAGAAACCGATTGAGGGCGATACGGTGGAACGGCTGTTCTACATGATCCTCAACGAGCCTTTGAACACGGAGCCGCTGAGTCGCGCGGGGCTACCCGAGGAACTGACCGCGCTGGTGCGGCACTGCACCGAGAAAAAGGCCGACGACCGGCCACGCAGTTTTCGCGAAGTGATCGCCGAACTGGACCGGATGCTCGGTACGCCGGTGGAAGTCGCGCCGCCGCGACCGGTGCCGCCTACGCCTACGCCTACGCCTACGCCCTCGGTTCGACCGCCTGAGCAGCCCCCAGCCGGGCAACCGGCCCGCTCGAAGCTGCCGCTGATCGCCATCGGCGGAGTCGTCGCGGTGGCGCTGTTGGTGGGGTTGTATTTCGCGCTAAGGCCCGCACCGGCACCGGCCGCCGCCGTCAACGGCGAGGCGCCCGCTGCAGCATCGAGGGTTCTACCCGCTACGCTTCCGGCCGGCCGCTCGGGAGAGATGGTTCTGGTGCTGCCCGGCCCGTTCCTGGCCGGGGAAGAGAAGCGCACGGAAACGCTGCCCGCGTACTATATCGACCGGCTGGAGGTCTCCAACGCCTACTACGCCGAGTTCTGCAAGCAGACGCACTACGATCTGCCGGCAGGCTTCCCGGCCGACCGTCCCGATGATCCGGTAGTGAATATTACGTTGCTCGACGCGCAGAAATACGCGACCTGGGCGGGCAAGCGCTTGCCCACCGCGCTCGAGTGGGAAAAGGCCGCGCGCGGCACGGACGGCCGCAGCTACCCGTGGGGCGAAGCCGCCGATCCGGAACGCGCCAACGTAGCGGACAGCAAGTCGCCGGGCAAGCGCGTACAGCCCGTGAATTCCATGCCAGCGGGGGCGAGCCCGTACGGCGCTTTGAACATGACCGGCAACGTGTCGGAGTTCATCGGCGAATTGAAATCACCCAGTCCCCAGGCAGTGCAGAGTTTCGCGCCACGCCTGAGCCCACCGCCCGCTGCAACGGAACCGTGGTACACCATCCGCGGCGGTTCGTTCGACGCCCGGCTGGCCTTTGGAGTGGTCTACGAATCGCTGTCCGTGCCCGCACGCTTTGCCGCGCACGACATCGGCTTCCGCTGCGCCAAGACCCTGGATTGAAGGCAGCGAATACGGCTGCCCGGTCCAGACGCCTTACTTGCTCGCAGGTTTCGCATCCGTCCTTAGACCATCGCCGATTTGCGCGAAACCCGGGATAGTCACCGGCAGCTTGCCGCTGATGCCCGCCTCGCCGACCACCGCACGCACCGCCGCCGCCTCGCTCGGCTGGGTGGTACTGAACGTGGCGAGATAGGCGGCCACCTTGGGGAAGGCCCGCAGCAAATACGGATTCCCGAGCGCGATGAATACCACGGGCTTCCCGCCTGCGATCAACCTGTCGACGAAAGCCGGGTAGTTGCCCGGCAGCCCCACCGTCCCGGTGTAGGCCGCCACCAGCACGTACGCCGTGACCACCACCGTGTCGCAACTCGACTGCGCTTTTGCGGCCAGCGCATCGAACTCCGAAGGCGGCAGCAGGGGGTCGAGCAGGGTGACTTGCGCGCCCTTGGCCGAGCGCCGCACGGACTCCACGAACTCGCGACCCTGCGTCGAGAAGCGTCCCCCGCTGAACACGAACCAGCACGCCCGCTCGGGGTTCGCCAGCGGCACCACATTGTTCTCGTTGCGGACCAGTGTGACCGCCTTCTCCGCCACCTTCGCGGCGAGGTCCTCGTCTTCGGGGGTGGCCAAGGAATCGGGGACCGTCTCCAGATCCGTGAAGTGCTTCTTCTGCAGGCCCAGGCGGGCCTTGGCGGTGAGTATCTTCAAGACGCTCTGGTCAATGCGCTCTTTGGTCAGGCGTCCCTCCTTCACCGCGGCGACGACGGCCCGCACCGCTTCCTTCGCGTCGCCCGGCAGTACCAGCAGATCGACGCCGGCTTCCAGCGCGCGCACGGCGGTCTCACCCGGCCCAAACATCTTCGTGACGGCCTGCATGTCTAACGCATCGGTACAGATCAGTCCGGTGAAGCCGAGTTCTTCCCGCAAGACACCCGTCAAAACAGCCTTGGAAACCGTCGCCGGTTTTTCCTCGGGTTCCAGAGCGGGCACTGCCAGATGGGCGGTCATCACGGCGTCGACGCCCGCCTCGATGGCCGCTCTGAAGGGCACGAGTTCCAACTGCTCCAGCCGCTCGCGCGATGCCCCGATGCGCGGCAGGTTCATGTGCGAGTCGGTGTCGGTGTCGCCGTGGCCGGGGAAGTGCTTTGCGGTAACGAGCACGAAGTTGGCCGGGTCGGAATGGGCGCCTTCGATGAACGCCTGCACGTGCGACGCGACCGCGTGCGGGTTCTCGCCGAACGATCGGATGTTGATGATGGGGTTGTCGGGGTTGTTGTTGACGTCGGCGTCCGGCGCGAAGATCCAGTGAATGCCGATGGTGCGCGCTTCGCGGGCCGTGGCGACTCCCAGAGCGCGGGTCAATTCCAGGTCGTTGGCCGCGCCGAAGGCCATCATGTAGGGGAACGGAGTGGTGTGCAGGAAGCGCATGGAAGCGCCGTGCTCGAAGTCGGCGCCGATAATCAGCGGGATCTTGGAGAGGCGCTGCATCCGGTTGATGAACGATGCCGCGGCATGGGGTTCGGCGCGCTGAACGGCTCCGTCGCGCACGCGGTTGAGGATGATCATCCCGCCCACTTTGAGGTCCACCACCTGCGAGCGAAACTCGCGGTACTCGCGCGAACGCACGCTGGGAGAGTCGCCATAGAAGGGTGTCATGACGAGTTGCGCGACACGGTCCCGCAGCGTCAGCTTTGACATCCAGCGGCGAGCCTGGGAGGCTGCGCCGTGATCGTTAGCTGTGGTCGATGAGGGCTTTGAAGATGCGGCCCTGGCCTGCTTCTTGACCGCTGCGGAGCCCACTCCCGACGCGGCGACGACTAGCAATGCCACGCAGCCTGTTACGCCCGCGAGGCGGGAACGATTCACCATGCCTTACAGGCTAGCAAGCGAGGCGATGCAGCTGGTTAAATCACATAGGCGCGGCTACCGGCGCAGCAACCCGAGCCAGTCGGCGCACACCACCAGCAGCGCGCCCACCCCCAGGAACAAACCGAACGGCAATTCGTAGGTCAGCACCCTTTTGCGATTCCACAGCGTCCACCCGAGTCCCAGCACGCTGCCCGAAACACCGGCCACGATCAGGGTCAGGATGGTGTTTTCGAAGCCCAGGAACGCCGCCAGCATGCCTAGCATTCTAGGGTCGCCATCGCCCAATGGATCGATGTCGCGGTTCCAGATCAGGTTAACCCGCTTGTACGACCAGCCGACGAACCACAGCAGCAGAGCGGCTAGGACGGATGCCAGTCCCGCTTCCGCCAGGCCCGCCAGCAGGGCGGAGCGCAGGCCCAGGAGCAGCGAGATCAGTCCCTCATGCGGCGGCGCCACGAACGCGAAGGCGAGACCAGCCAACCACCCGCCCAGCGTGAACTCGTCGGGCAGGATGCGCTCTTCCAGATCGATCACCGAGAGTGCGATGACAACGAACCCGAACAGGCACCACTTGGCACCGTCCCAACCTGCTCCGCCGTAGTGGACCGCAGCCCAAAACCACGCGCCCGTGAGGGCTTCGACGATCGGGTAGCGCCACGGGATGGCGGCTCCACAGCGGCGGCAGCGGGCCCGCAGCAGCAGGAAACTCAGCACGGGGATATTGTCGTACCAGGCGATCATGGCCCCGCAATCGCGGCAATGCGAGCGCGGCTTGACCACGGACTCGTCGGCGGCCATGCGCGTGATGCAGACGTTCGCGAAGCTGCCGAAAAGCAATCCGAAGACGACGGCGAAGATCCCGGTCAGGACTTGATATTCCAATGGCTCACCCCAGCACTTCGCGATAGCATTCCAGTGTCCGGTCCAGCATGTGTTTCGTCGTGAAGCCTTGCTCAACCATGGCGCGCGCATTGCGCACAATGCGCTCCACCAGTTTCGGGTCGGCTTCCAACTCTCCGATGGCCTCGCGGAACTTGCGGACCGTGTTACCGGCCAGCAGGCCCGTGCTGCGATCGTGGACAATCTCCCGCAAACCGCCGGTATCGCTCGCGATCACGGGTACGCCATAGGCCATCGCCAGCAGTGCCGCCGAGCCCAGCCCCTCGGACCCGGTGGGATACAGGAACAGCCGCGAGGATTGGAAAGCACGCGGCAAGTCGGTGACCATGTCGATGTCGAGTGCGAGCTGCTCCAGTAGCGGCCGGCACTTGCCCGGATCGGCGGAATCGAGCGCAGCGATCCTGCCTTTGCGGCTGCTCATCCGGGGCGGTACATCGACGCCGTCGTAGACCACGCGCAGCCGCTCCGCACGGATCCCCGCAGAGCGCAGCACTTCCGCCACGGCCTCAGACACGCAGAGCAAAAGCCTTGCAGCGGCGTATTTCCGGGCCGAAAAAGGCGTACGCTTCACGGCGAATGCGACTCTGCGCGACACCACGAAAGGGGCGCGTGAGGCCAGCCAGGCGTACGTATGTGCGTGCGCGTCGTGGCAATGCACGAGTTCAGCCCAGCGCGACTCACGCCAGACTGAACTCCAACCGAGAGGTTTCGTTTCGATGCCGAGTGCGGCGGTCTCGCGCTCCAGCGGAGAACCGGCCGCAGCTAGCAGGCGCACTTCGACGCCGCGCGCTTCGAGTCCCGCGAGCAGGCGCAGAACCTGGATTTGCCCGCCTCGCAAGCCGTTCCCCGAGTCGATGTGCAGCACCCGCATGGTTTCAACGCGGCAGCGCGGCACGCGCTTTGGAGTATTTCAAAAACGTGTAGAGCGAGGCCATGTAGGCGATGGTCAAGCCCTCCACACCATCCAGAAAGCCGGCTTGGAAGACATACGTCCTGAGGAACGACCAGAGCGGGTTCAACAGCAGTTGCGGCGCACCCACCCGCCGGCCCTGCGCCACCACCTCGCTGGCTGCCAGCGTCGTGTAATGGTCCAGCGAGCGGAGGTGCGCGCCAAGCGTTTCACAGGTGTAGTGCAGCAGATTGCCGTTCAACTCGCCTGGGACCTGCTCCGCCACAACGCTCTCGTGGACGTACTCGCCCACCCACCTGGCCGTGCGGCGGTCGAACAGGCGGATCTTGCGATCGGGGTACCAGCCGGAGTGCAGAATCCACTTGCCCAGATACTGCGCGAGGCGTGGGAACGAGTAGGCGTCGTATCGCGGGCCGTCCTGCTTGAGCTGCCAGATCTCGGCCTCCAGTTCTTCGCTGAGCGCTTCGTCGGCGTCAATCGAGAGCACCCAATCGTAGGCGGCCTGGTCCGAGGCGTAGTTCTTCTGGCCCGCGTAGCCGCGCCACTCGGCTTGGATAACCCGTGCGTTGTAGGTCTTGGCAATCTCGACGGTACGGTCCTGCGACCCGCAATCCACCACCAGGATTTCGTCGCAGCAGCGCAGGCTCTCCAGGGCACGCGGCAGGTTGCGTTCCTCGTTGAGCGTGATGATGCTGGCCGAGATCTTCATGCGCAGCACCGGAGATCGCATGGACCGGTCACCATCAAGAACGAAAGCGCGTACTCCCTTTCGCCAGCACTCATTCCACCCGAATCGACGTGTCGCTGCATGGCGGTTCCCGCTAGCGGAGCCACTCCTGCGTGTCATTGTACTGGAGCGGGGCCGGCATGAACGCCAGTACGAAAATCAGAACGGCGACAACCAGCAGCGCCCGGCGTTTGCCGTCCAAGTGCTCGTCGTCGTAAACCGGGAAGTGGCGGCGGCCGATCAGCAGCAGCACGCCCGCCCAGAAGAACCAGGGCCAGAACAGGAAACCCATCAGCGCCAGCGCTCCGATGGTTGTATAGGACACCCAGCGGTGCCGTTCACCGAGCCAGGAATACACCACGTGCCCGCCGTCCAACTGACCCACCGGCAGCAGGTTCAGCGCCGTGGCGAGCAGTCCGACCCAGGCGGCGCGGGCGACCGGGTGCATGTTCAGATCGGCTAGGTTCGCTCCCGGGAAAAGCCAGGCGCCGATCCATTGCATAACCAAAGGCGTACCCAGGCGGGCTTCTCCAGACTCGCCCAACCCGGGCACAATTCGCGACAGCGCGAGCCCGATCCCAAGTGCCGGCAGCAGGAAGATGAATCCGGCAAGCGGCCCGGCGATGCCGACGTCAAACAACTCGCGGCGGCTCTTCAGGGGGGACCGGAAGCGGATGAATGCGCCGAAAGTGCCGATAAAGCTGGGAGCAGGCAGAAACCAGGGGAGCGTACAGAGGACGCCGTGATAGCGGCAGGCGAAGTAATGACCGAATTCGTGCGCCAGCAGAATCAGGAGCAGGGTCACGGAGTAAGGCAAGCCATCCAGCAGCAGACCGGGATGGTGGAACAAATCAACGAACGCTTTGAGATCCTCGACGAAATCGAGGCCCGGCAGATTGCGCTCGAAATGAAACTGAACGCGCGCACCGAGCGCCGTAGTGCAGAGCAGCGTCAGCAGAAAGAGCGCCAGCGGGATCAGAATCGCCCGCGTTTGATGCAGGCGTGAATTATCGCTTTCCACGTTTCAGGCCAGATTGAGGGCGGCTCGCGGCGCCTGCGGACCCCACATCCGGAGGCAACAGCATCCGCCTGGTGCCAAAGCGCAGCCCCGCAGTTTGAACGGGAGCCGCACGGGTCGCCGCATGACAGGCCCTTAGTCGAGCGACTGCAATTCCTTGCCGGGCTTGAAACGGACGGCCTTGCCGGGCGGGATAGCCACTTCGGCGCCGGTGCGGGGATTGCGACCTATGCCGGTCTTGCGCGGGCGTACGGTGAAGATACCGAAGCCGCGAAGTTCGATGCGTTCGCCCTGAGCGAGCGCGCGCTTCATCGACTCAAACACGGTCTCCACCGCCATCTCGGCCTTCGTCTTCGTTATGCCGGTCTTGTTGACGACCTCATTGACGATGTCGAGTTTAATCAAGATGAGCCTCCTTGGACGCCGGGCCGCAGGCACTCCTAAACGCCACGTCAAAGTGCATGATATGATTAGGGTTACAGGATTGTCAAGCGACTCTTTCGCAAAGTCCCATGAATACTTCCTCGCCAGATCCGATCCTGCGTCCGGAAGAGTTCCGGAGAGCGTGCGCGCGCTACGCCACGGGCGTGTCCGTGGCCACCGTTTCCAGCCCCGCGGGAGCGCCCGAAGGTCTGACTGTGAACTCGTTCACGTCGGTCAGCCTGGATCCCCCGCTGGTCCTGGTCTGTATCGCTAAAACCGCTACTGCCTACTCCTCCTTTCGGGCCGCTAAGAGTTTCGTTATCAACGTCTTAAGAGAAGATCAAATCGATCTCTCACAGCACTTCGCATCCAGCCAGAGCGACCGGTTCCAGAACATCGCCTGGCACTCCGGAGTGCAGGGCGCGCCGGTTCTGGAAGGCGTTCTGGCAGTGCTGGAATGCGCCATCCACAGCTCGTTCGAGGCGGGGGACCACACGGTTTTCGTCGGCCAGGCAGAACGCGCCGAGTCGCACGAGGGAGTCCCGCTGCTGTATTACGCCAGCGCCTATCGAAAACTGGGGTAGCTGTCCGGCGCTGCGCGGCTTGGACCCCGGCGCTTACTTGTCGAGCACAACGAACCGGCTGACGCTGTAACCCAGAGCCGCCCCCATGAAGATATCCGAGGGGAAATGCGCCTGGTCGGGTAGCCGGGTCAGTGCGATGAAGGCTGCCGCTCCATAGGCCGCCCAAGGTACCCACCGGTGCTGACGGTAGCGCACTGCGATCACGGTTGCGACTGCGAACGCGGAAGCTGCATGGCCCGAAGGGAAGCTGCCCCCGTTCGTCACCGAGCCTTTGTACTTGAACCAGGTGTCGCGGAAATTTCCGCTTGGCGGAATGTCGCTGGGTGTCAGCCGCCCGACGGCTTGCTTCAGCGCGAAGGTCAGGATTTGCGTGTCGGCGATGGCTTCCGCGGCCAGCAGACCCGTGTTCTGGGAATGCGGCCGGTGCCTGGCCAGCCCGATCAGGTAGAACGCCGCGGGCGTCCCCATGATCGCGATTGTCGAGTTCATCCCGCGCAGGGCGCCAGTCTTGTAGGTATTGAAGGACCGGTCATGGAAATAGGGCTCAGTGTACGGGTCGAGGGCGACGAGGCCGAATGTGGTCAGCGCAATGGCGAGCACGGGCTCCCAGTGCTTACCCCGAACTGCCCTCACCGGGAAAGTGAAAACGCGTTTCTGGTCGTGCAGGACGTCCTTCACCATCTGCATCGGCGAGATGGCAGTCTCGGTCAAATCGACCAGCCTGGCGGGAGCCTCGATGGGCTGCTCTGCCTGCGAACCGGGCTCCTGCGCCCACAGCGCGGCAGAGCCCAAAACGCAGGCCAGGACCAAGCCTGTGCGATGTGCCATTCATTCACCTCATTCCGGACTACTGCACGCAGCAGCCCGAACCACCAGGACGAGCAGGCTCAATTGGATAGGTCGCACGCACAGTGCAGATTCTGCACTCGGACGGTGCCGGAGCTGCAGCTTCCCAATGTTCGATCGAGGGGCAGTAAGGTATGGTGCGCGGCCGCCTCTAACCGGCACAAGGCGGGTTGCCAACCCGCCGCAGGATGCCGTCCTGCCCTAATTCCGGACGGCTAGCACATGCGCTGCCGGGTGAGTATTGCTTGGATGTCAATGGCTAAGGCGAGTGGCCGGCGCCGCGCGGGCCGGCGAATAGAAGGCGGCGAGCGGCCCTATTCCGGTTCAGTACAGCGAGTAGCGCGTCCAGGCTTCCAGGAAGTTTTGGCCGCGATAACGAATCGTGCGGTCGTCCACAACTTCAGCGCCGGGACGGGAGGCAGCGCCGGGCGGCAGAGAGTTGCGCGTGGTGAACTCGATTTCGACGCTTACGGGTCCGTCGATCACGTAGGGCCGGACGATCCCGAGCTTGGCCATCGCGAGCCGGGCGTGTTCGCGCGTGGCCGCCCGGGCGGCTTCGGCCGATTTCGATAGGCACGCGTAGCGGCCGAGCCCTTCTTTTACGGCGACCGTTTCGGCCTGCGGCACGATGGCGTGCAGTTCCTCCACGGCCGCAGTGTCGCCCGAGAGGAAAATGACCGGGGTGCCGAATACCCCTGCCAGCGCCGCGCGGGTCTCGATTTCGCCCATCGGTTTGCCGTTCACGCGCATGGTTTGGATGCCCAGCGAACTGTAGCTATGCGCCATCACGCCGCGCTGCACGTTGGCCATGCTGTGCTGCCCCACGAACGCGATGGCGGCGTAGTGGCGCTCCAGCGTCATCGACGGACTCAGGCCGCCGGAGAGCAGCAGGGCTTGCGGATGGATGGTCAGCGCCGAGAGCGTCTGACTGCCGTCGTGACCGTCCCACACGATTACTTCGTCCGCGCCGCCGTCGAAGAAACCCTGCACCGCGGCGTTCGCCTCCCCGGTGAGCAACTGCCGGAGTTCCGGGTCGTGCGGCTCGGTCAGATCCTGCCGGCATACGCCTGCGATCCCCTCGGCGTCGGTGATCACGAAGATGTTTTTCTTCGCCTGCGGCCACAGCGGCACGGCGAGCAGGAGCAACAGGGGGAGAAGGCGTGGCATGTCGGTAGTATATAGCTGGACACCGCTGGGCGGTTGGACGGCCCGCCGGGAGCCAGACACGCTCGAAGCTCTGCATGCCCAGCAGACGGTTCACTCCAAATTGAGGATCTGCATTCACCGCCCAGCACAGAGCCGCGAGCGACAGAGAGCGGTCAAATACGTTAGCAGATACCACTCCCTCACGGTCGCGGCTCCGTCCCGTGTATGCTCATAGCGCTCACGACGGCAAGCAGACGAACCGTAAGAACTTACGGTTTATTGTCTGTAAGTTGTTGATTCCAGTTTGAAAACCGTAACTTGCTTACGGTTTTCGAGTTTCGGCCCGGGTCTGGGAAACCCCTGGCGGCACACGGGTTTCTCCCATCTCGCGTAGAATGTCCAAGGGTTTGTTATGGCATCCAATTCCGATCGCCGCAGTTTCATCCGGACGCTGGCTGCCTCTGCCGCCGCCGCTCCGTTCCTCAACCTGAATCCGCGCGCGCTGGGCGCGAACGAGCGCGTGAACGTGGCCCTGATCGGGGGGCGCAACGAAGGCCGCTCGGTGGCGCTGCGTCTCATCCAGCAGGGTGCGCGCATCGGGACGTTCTGCGACATCGACCAGGCCATGCTCGACAAAATCTCGCCGGAACTGGAAGCCGCACAAGGCTCCCGGCCCAAACAGGAACGCGATTTCCGCCGCGTGCTGGATGACAAGAGCGTGGATGCCGTGCTGATCGCGACGCCCGACCACTGGCACACGCACATGACCCTGCTGGCGTGCCAGGCGGGCAAGGATTGCTACACCGAGAAGCCGCTCTGCCAGACCATCCAGGAAGGGCAATTGATCCGCGACGCGGCCCGCCAGTACAAACGCGTGCTCCAGGTGGGCACGCAGCGGCGCAGCATGCACCACTTCATCGCCGCAGCCGAATACGCGGCGTCGGGCAAGCTGGGCAAGATCTGCCATTTGAAGGCCTGGATCTCGCAACTGCGCACGTCGATAGGCACGCCCGCGGACTCCACGCCGCCGATGACGGCCGATTACGAAATGTGGCTCGGGCCGGCGCCCAAGCGGCCCTTTAACGTGAACCGCTTCCACTACAATTGGCGCTTCTTCTGGGACTACGGCAACAGCGAACTCGGCAACCAGGGCGTACACGTGCTCGACGTGGCGTTGATGGCGCTGGCGCGCATCCGTCCGGGGCAGACCTGTCTGCCCACGCGCGTCTCGGCGACGGGCGGGATTTACTGGCTGAAGGACGCCAAGGAAGTCCCCGATACCGAGACGGTGAACTACGATTATGGCGACCTGATGTTGAGCTTCGAACTGCAGAGCTTTTCGAAGAGCCGACCGACGGAGGGCGCGTGGGCCGGAACGGGATTCTACGGCACCGAGGGTTCGCTGATCGCGACCGGCGACGGCTTCACGGTCTTCGGCCCCGACGGCTCGGTGAACCTGAAAGTGGAGGACACCGGCGGTTCGCACGAGGGCAATTTCCTGGAGTGTCTGAAGTCGCGCAAGCTGCCCAATGCCGACGTCGAAATCGGGCGGCAGAGCACGATGCTGTGCCATCTGGGAAACATCTCCTACAAACTCGGTCGCGACGTGAAATTCGATCCAAAGACGGAGACCTTCCCGGGCGATGCGGAAGCTACCAAACTGATGTCGAAATCCTATCGCGACGCGTGGCCGCTGCCGCGCGTATAGCCAGCCTGTGCCGGAAATGATTGCGGCAACCCACCCGGTACGCGCGGGTTGCCGCTGGGGTCAAACCGGCACGGCCAGCACCGGGCAGGTGGCGAAGCGCACCACCTGGTCCGGCACGGTGAGCAACACGCTGTCGATGAACCCGCGCTTGCCCGGGGTCGTCATCACGATCAGGTCCGCATCCACTTCGAGGGCGGTTTCGATCACGCGGGACACCGGGTTGCCGGTGCGGTAGACGTGCCTCCAGCGCAAGTACGGGCGCTCCGGAACGCGCACTATCGGCGCCTGCCGCTCGTCGCCAACGTGTAGCAGATGCACGTTGATGACGTCTTCCGACGAGAACACGGCGAAGCGCATGGCATAGGTCACCGCCGTCTCGGGGTGCAGTTCGGGGCTGACCGGAACCACGATGTTGCGCAGCGTGTGATGCCCGGTCTGCTGCGAAACGAACCCGTTCTCGCGGGCAGGGACGACCAGCGTCATCGTGCGCCAGGCGGAAGGAGCGGTCTCCGCCACCGAAGGGCGGATCCAGGAAGTGAAACCTCCGGCACCGCCTGCGGCCACAACCACGACGTCGATTTGACGCTCGTTCAGAATCTCACGCACCGCTTTGTAAGCGTCGCTGGTCTTCCTGAGGATCTTCGCGACGTCCAGTTGGAATCTCTCGAACATAGCGCGCTCCGGCGTTTCGTGTTCGAGATAGCCCCAGCGCTCCAGCAAGTTTCTTACGCCCGGAATCCCGGACCACTCCTGCGGCGCGCCTGCGTGGCGGCTGACCTGGAGCAGCGTGAAGTGGCAACGCGTGTTCATGGCGAGCGTGAGCGCGTGGGCGAAGGCGTTCATGCTCTCCGGGGAGAAGTCGGTCACGCACAGCACGGAGTCGACCAGAGGTTCAGAGAGGTAGCGGGAGACAGTCGCTTGCCGGGTCATGGTGTGCTTGCCTCTGTAGTTTAGCCGATGATGGAGGCGCCGCTCCAGGGCCCATGTGCTTTTCCGCCGCGGGGCCTGGAAGTCGCGATTGGCGCGGGAAAATCGCCGCACGCAGCCGGGCACGGATACATGGTCCCGCTGGTGCGGCAAGCGGGCGAACTAATCGGGTGGCCGCAGGTGGCATCAGATATAATCGGGAAAATTATGGCGCAGTCTTTCGGCCTGTCTGACCCGGGATGCGTGCGAGCGAACAACGAAGATTACTTCCTGATCGCCCCCAACCTGGGACTCTACATCGTGGCCGACGGCATGGGCGGAGAACAGGCGGGAGAGTGTGCCTCGCGCTTCGCCGTGGAGACGGTTGCCGACTACCTGACGGCCAATGACCGCTATGCGCCGGATGCACTCACCGCCGCCTTCAAAGAAGCTAACGAGTGCGTGCACGAGGCATCCGAATCGGACTCCCTGCTCAGGGGTATGGGGACCACGTTGGTCGCGGCGTTGACGAATGGTACAGGCGTGCAGATCGCCAGCGTAGGCGACAGCCGGGCGTATCTGTTTGAGGACGGCGCGCTGCGGCCTATCACCGAAGATCAGACCTGGGTGAATGACGTGGGCCGTCCGCTAGGCCTGGGGGAAGCCGCTCTGAAGAACCACCCTTTCCGGCACGTCGTGACGATGGCCATCGGTGTCAGCGATCCTGTGCAGGTGCGCACCTATAGCGTGCATCCAAAAGCGGGAAGTGCGCTGCTGCTGTGCTCCGACGGGCTGCACGGCGCGATTGACGACCGCAGCATCGCCGCGGTCCTGGCGGCGGGCGGCGAGGTGGAGCAATGCGCCCACGGCCTGGTGGAAGCCGCACTGGCGGCCGGCGGCCCCGACAACGTCACCGTGGTCCTGCTCCGCTTCTGAGCCGGGCCGCGCTCAGTGGCGCGGCGTCTTGCCAGCATGGACCCGGCTGGGGCACTAGAATACGAGGATGTCATCTTCGCGGGTGGGTGAGGCTGCGATCGAGCGGCTGGCGAGCGTAGCCGAGCAACAGGCCTCCCGGTTCGCTCAGGTTTTTCGTGGTTTGGATTACACCGACAAAGCATTGGCCGAGCGTTTTGGTGGAGTGGAAATGCGCGGCCGCGGCGGGCGGAACATGCCCCGGCTGCTGTACCAGACCCGCCAGCCCTCGCCGTTGCACACGTTGATGCGCCTGTTCCTGTTGGGGGTTACCGTCAGTCTGGACGACGCCCGGGCAGCATTCGCCCCGCTGCCGGTTGACGAGTGGGTTAGCGCCGGCTTCGTGAATGCCGACGCGCACGCCGTCAGCGCCCTGGTGCGGATCTACCCGTTCGACGGGCTACTGCTATTGATGGACCCTCCCGAACTGTTGGAACAGGGTACCGGACCGGATTTCGTTTCGGGCCTCACGAACAGCACCGCCGCGCTCATGTGCTGCAGCATTCGCACGCAGTCGCGCGCCACGCTTGACCTGGGTACCGGCTGCGGCATATTGGCATTCCTGGCGGCCAGGCACAGCGAGCGCGTGGTCGCGACGGACCTGAATCCTCGCGCGCTTTGCATGGCGCTGCTAAACGCCCGCCTCAACGGACTGTCCAACCTCGAGTTCGCTCAGGGCAGCGGTTTCGAACCGGTCGGCGACCAGAAGTTCGACCTGATCGTCACCAACCCGCCCTTCATTCTGGGGCCGGGCAAGCGCTACACCTTCCGGGACAGCGGTATGGAATTGGACGGCCTTTGCCGCACGCTGGTCACCCAGGCTCCAGAGCATCTGGAGGAAGGCGGGTTCTTCCAATGCGAACTGGAGTGGCCGAACGTGCGAGGCGAAGACTGGAAGGAACGGCTTTCCGGATGGCTGCGCGGAACCGGGTGCGACGCTCTGGTGCTGAGTACGGCGATTTCGACAGGGCTGGAACATGCCGAGGAGATGGCGGTGGATACGGACGTTTGCGATCCCGAGGTGCAAGCCGGCCTGTTCCGCGACGCCGCCGATTACCTGGAAGCGCGCGGCATCGAGTCCGTCGGACAGGGGTTCATTACGATGCGGAAGCGCTCTCAGGGCGTGCCCAATTGGATCCAGATCGAAGAGACCCGGACGGAGAAGCTGGAACCGTTCAGCGACGCGGTGCTGCGCGTTTTCGAGACCCACGACGCGCTCGCTGCTCTGAGCCTGGAAGAGGTTCTGGCCAGGAGGCCGCGCCTGTCGCCGGGACTGGTCTATGAAACGGGGCGGGAATGGAACGGCACGGCGTGGACTCCGGTTGCTTTCCGGTTGCGCCAGCCCAAAGGGCTGCGCCTGCAGGCGAGCTTGGATGCCAACATGGGGGGGCTGATTCAACGCTGTGACGGCGGGGCCACGCTAAGCCAGATTCTGAGCGCGATGGCTACGGGGCTCAAAGTCGATTTGCAGACAATTGTGCCGGGCAGCGTGGCCATGCTGCGGGGGATGGCGGAACGCGGGTTCCTGAACTTCAACCAGTAGACTGAGCGCGACTCGCGTTTTGTGGGAAGAGCGGAAAGCTAGCGCTGCGGGTTCGATAGACGTGCGGGCGAGGGCGTGACCGGCTCGCCGCCACCCTTCGTCGAACAATTTGGATTGGTCAGGTGACGGCGATAGATCTTGTTTACGCCTCGCCGCTTGATTGGCTTGGAGAGCCGATCCCCGCATACGCGACAGGTTCCGTCCGGGAGGATATCTTCGTCAGGATGAGGCATAGTTGCCACGATCCTATCGCAGTGCGGTGCGAACTTCCAGATTCCTGACCCATCGACAGGTGTTGTCCGCACCCGCTCAAACCGGCTCAGTGGATGTTCAGGAAGCTCTCAAGCTTCGAGGCGGCTTTCTCGGCCGCGTCCAGGCTCTTCTTGGCTGCGGCTGCATCACCGCGTTTCACGGCGTCTTCGGCCATGGTGAGTTGGTAATCCATGCGCTGGGCCAGGGCAACGATGTCGCCGCGAAGTCCGAGTCCCTGCTTGCTCTGTGCACTCTCGAGGCGGCTGAGACTCGTATGGATGGCGCCGGAGCGAATTCCGATTTGCGGGAGTTGCTCACGTACTTCGTTCAGGGCAGCCGTATCGACTGACGCGGCGGCGGGCTGTGTTGCCTGCACCGATGGCGCGGCCGGCGGCGGTGCCGATTGTTGCTGCACTGGCTGGGAGTAAGGCTGAGACTGTGTTTGCGTGCCGCCGTGGGTCTCGGCCGGACGCGTGGTCTGCTGGACTGAAGCGGGCCTCGCGGCGGGTGCCGAAGCATGCTGCTGGTCGGGGTGCGGCTGCACGGATTGCACCGCTTGCGGCGGTTGGGAAGCCTCCTGCGGCGTGGCTGTGGCGGTATCCGGAACCGCCGAGGGCGTCGTGAGGGGGGCATTCACTGGTGCGGCCGTCGCCTCCGGTTGGACGCTCTTGTGCAAGAACTTTGGTGCTTGGGTACCCGCCACCACCAACACCGCGAGCATCACAACCGCTCCCAGGATGAGGTAGCGGCCGCGATGTCCGCCGGGCGCGGCCTGTGTCGCAGGCGCAACCGATTCGGGTGTGACGGTAACCGGGAACGGTGCGCGCGCGGCTGGCGGGGGAACCGGCGCCGTGCGCGGCGCGACTGGTTGCGGCGCTGCGGGAGGCGCAGCGGTAGGGACGACGCTCAGCAGCGCGTTGCGGAAAGCGTCGGCTGACTGGAAGCGCTTGCCGGGGTCCTTTTCGATCGCCATCTGCACGATGGAGTTCAAAGCGGCAGGTAGAGAAGGGTCGATCTGTAGCAGCGGGATCGGCGTCTTCTCAAGGTGTGCCGACATGATCGAGTACTCGCTGTCCCCCTGGAACGGGCGCGAGCCGCTTACGATTTCGTAAAGGGCGACGCCAAGCGAGTAAAGATCCGAGCGCGAATCGAGATCCGTGGCGCCCTTGATCTGCTCGGGCGACATGTAATACAGCGACCCGACGGTGGCCCCGGTTTGGGTCAGCTTGTGGTCGGCACTCAGCTTGGCGATGCCGAAATCCATCAGCTTGATGACGCCATCCGGCGTCAGGATCATGTTCGCAGGCTTGATGTCGCGGTGCACGACGCCGTGGGCGTGGGCGTAAGCGAGCGCCGACAGAACCTGGGCGACGTAATTGACGGCCTGGGCGATCGGAATCGGTCCACTCTTGAGCATGTGCTCCAGCGTGACGCCTTCCACGAACTCCATCAGCATCATGAGCTGATTGTCCAGGCGCAGCGCCGTGTGCAGCGCGGCGATATTCGGATGGTCCAGGCTGGCCTGAACCTTGATCTCGCGGATGAACCGGTCGGCCAACTCGGGGTCTCCCTCCAGATTGGGGAGGAGCACCTTCATGGCCTCGATGCGGTCGGAGATTACGTTCTGGACCTTGTAGACCTTGCCCATGCCTCCGGCGCCAAGCACGTCCAGGATCTTGTAATCGCCGGCGCGCGAACCAATTTCGTAGTCCATAAAAGCCTACTGATTGCGGACCTTGTCACCGACCTTGGCCGGTGCAGTTCCGGAGTACTTACCCACGGCGGAGGACTCGTCCAACTCGGTGATAACCAGCGAGCCCAGCGTGTCCTCGACGCGGCGAAGCACTTTGCCGGTGTCGGGATCCTTCACCTCGCGCACCAGGCGGCGAACCTGGAGCGTGTCGCCCACTTTCAGCCCGGCCTTGCTGCCCACATTGACGATCAGCGTGCCACCGGTAGCGTCCGCCACCACTCCGTCGATAGTGACGGCAACCGTGGGCAGGTTCGACGCGCCTTGCTGCAACTCCTTGGACATTTGATCCACGGCCTTGCTCACGGCCTCGCCCAGAATGGTGTCGGCGAAATTGGAGCTGGACATGTCGATCGCTCCGCCGCCGCCACCGCCATAGCTGCCGCCGCCTCCACCGAGCATGGCGCCCGAGCGCGAGGACTCGCCTTTTCCGCTGGCGACGGCGATGATCTCTCCGGTGTCCGTGTTGACCAGCCGCGCGGTGAGATTCACCGCCGCTTTGGACTCCTTCTTGCCGACGCCGCCGAGCCCGTAACGTCCCGCCACGCCGCCGAAGGCGCCACCGCCGACGCTGACTTTCTTGTCGTCGCGGCCAAATTGCGTGATGCTGCCGATGACGATGGCCTGGACGCCCAGCAGCCGCCCGATCTTCGCGGCGGAAGAGGCGTCGGCGCGGTCGCTATTGGAGAAGTTCTGCTCGGCCATGATCTTGTCGATCGCCTTGCGCTCGATCACGCTGAAAGCGCCGCCACGCACAAGCCGGTCGACCAAGAGATCGGCGACGCCCTTGCCCACGTCGATGTTGGTGCCGAAGAGAGCCGCAACCTGGCTTTGGACAGCGGCGTATTCGAAGTTCAGGACCGCCACCCGCTTCTTCTGCTGAGCGCTCCCCGTTGCGGCCAGAAGCCCCGCCAATAACACGCAAGCCACGTATCTCTTCAAGATGTCCTCCTTTTTGCGTTAGCCCATTATATGCCCGAACCGGCGTGTGGAATCGCTTACCAAAAGATGGGGGGTACCCGGCGCGAGAAAGTGGGGTGGCGCTGGAGCGCCGTCCCGGCAAAGCGCGTCAGGCGCGGGCGGCTATTTGCGCCTGGTGCAGAGCGGCCGCCAACTCTGCTTCCTCACGCGGGTGGACGGTCCGCAGGTCGATCAGCAACCGCTCGTGCTCGATTCTGGCGATCACCGCGGGCCGCGATTGGCGTAGGCAGTGTTCCATCGCAACCGGGTTCGTTTCGAAGGCGATCAGGCAGGCCGGCAGGGTCTGCTCCGGCGTGCTTCCGCCCCCCAGCATCGACACTCCCGGGATGACCACCGCGCCTTGAACCTCGTAGCGCTGCAGGAATTCGGCGGCACGCAATTCGAGTTGTGCCCGGCTCTGCCGCAGCATGCGCAGTACCGGCAGTTCGTCCCAGCGCTCGAGCAGCAGGGCGCGTAATGCCGTCTCCATCGATTCGACCGTCAGCTTGTCCACCCGCAGTGCGCGGAACATCGGATTGCGGCGCAGTTGGGTGATCAGATTGGCGCGCCCGGCCAGAATGCCGGCCTGAGGCCCGCCCAACAGTTTGTCGCCGCTGAAAGACACAACGTCGACGCCTGAGCGCAGGCTCGCCTGCACGGTTGGTTCGTCGATCCCCCACTCGGTGAGATCGACCAGGCAGCCGCTGCCGAGATCCTCGTAAACCGGGAGGCCGCGCTCGCGGCCCAGCGCGACCAGCTCTTCGAGCGTCGGTCTGCCGGTAAAGCCGGTCATGCGGAAGTTGGATGGATGGACCCGCATCAAAAGGCGCGTTTCCGGGCCGATCGCGCTCGCGTAATCGCCGATGCGCGTCTGATTGGTGGTGCCAACTTCGACGAGCCGCGCGCCCGAGCGGGCCATGATGTCGGGGATGCGGAAGCCGTCGCCGATCTCGATCAACTCACCGCGCGAGACGATCACCTCACCGCCTCGGGCCAACTCGTGCAGTGCGAGGAAGACGGCGGCCGCACCGTTGTTGACCAGCAGGCCAGGCGCATCCAGCAGGCGCTCCAGCAGGGCCGCGGTATGCGCATCGCGCCTGCCGCGTTTGCCCGCGGCAACGTCGTATTCAAGATTCGAATACACTCCGGCGGGCGGCGCGGCCGCCAGCGGAGCGCGTCCAAGGTTGGTATGCAGAATCACGCCCGTCGCGTTGATGACGCGCTGGAAAGAGGGCCGTTCCAAAGCATCCAACGCCGCTACGGCGCGTGAGGCGAGGTCGTGCGGAACCGGCTGCTTGTTTTGAATGGCAGCGCGCGCGTGCTGCAGCACGCGGCGGCACTCCGACACGATCAGCGCCCGCGGAAAGCGCGCCTCCAGATTGGAGAGCGCTCGCGCTAGTTCGTCCACCGAAGGGAGTTGCCGGAATTGGGCACTGGGATCCACGTGTTCAGTGTACGGCGGGCTGCGGTCCGCCGCGCGCGTACCAGTCACGGGCGAGTTCGACGAATCGCGCCACGAGTGGAGCGACCGAGTCCGCTTTCTTCCAGGCGAGGCCGACCGACCACTTCGCTTCGTCCACCCGCGTGTCGGCCAGCCGGACCTGGGGGACGCGCATGAGGCGGGCTGAACTGGGTACGAGACTGACGCCAAGCCCGGCTCTGACCAGATTCAGAACCGTGAACAACTCGTTCACTTCCTGGACGAATCTGGGTTCGAAGCCCGCAGCCCGGCAGGTCCTCACAATGTGGTCGTAAAAGCTGGCCGAAGTCGCGCGCGAATGCACGACGAAGGGGGCTCCGCGCAGCGACGCAAGACCCGCCGTGGGGCGGAAATCGCCGCGAGGATTGTAGGCCACCACCAGATGCTCCTCCAGCACGGGCGCCCATGCCACCCGATCGTCGAGCACGGGCAGGCGAATAAAGCCGGCGTCGATTTCACCGCTGACCAGTGCTTCAATTTGGGCCGGCGTGGCCATGTCGCGCATGGTCAAATGGGCCTGCGGGTAGCGCTTGCGGAAGCTCATGACGAGCTCCGGCAGGCCGGCAGCGAGCGAAGCGATGCCGAAGCCTACCCGGAGCAAGCCGGCCTCGCCATGGATGGCAAGTTTCACGAGTTCCTCGACGCTTACGGCTTCGCGCAGGAGCTTGCGGGCGCGGTCGCGGAGGACCACACCGGCAGGTGTGAGGTTCACCTTACGATAGCGCCGTTCAAGCAACGGCCCGCCCAGTTTTGATTCCATGCGCTGGATCTGTTTACTGAGCGCGGGTTGCGAAAGGTGGAGCGTTTCGGCGGCCCGCCCGAAGTGCAGGGCCTCGGCCAGAGTGAGGAAGGAAAGCAGCTCGCTCAATTCGAGATCCATAACCGGAGATTATCAAAACAACTCCAATGTTTCATTGGACATTATGATGTTCCGGGATCAGAGTGAGATCTGAACAAGGTCATGCAACCTATCTCGCCATCCACGATTGAGGCGGTAGTTTTCGATTACGGCGGCGTACTCTGCCATCCGCCCGCCGCCCCGCAGATCGACCGTCTGGCCAAGCCGTTTGGGCTCCCACGCGATAAATTCTGGCGCATGTACGGGCGCCTGCGCGGGCCCTATGACCGGGGCATGATCGACGCCCGCCAGTACTGGGGTAACATGGCCCAGTGCGCCGGGGTCCTGCTGGGCGAGGCGCAATTCGCCGAATTGCAGGCCATCGATCTGGACATGTGGAGCGGCTACGACAACTCGATGCTGGCGCTGGCCGCGCAGTTGCGGGAGGCCGGGGTGAAGACCGGAATCCTGTCGAACATGCTGGCCGACATGCTCAAGAAACTGCGCGCCGAAGTGGACTGGCTACCCCTGTTCGACGTGCAGGTATACTCCTGCGATCTGGGGCTGGTGAAACCGGACGAAGCGATCTACGACCGCCTGATCCAGGAGCTAGGCATCGATCCGTCCCGCACTCTGTTCGTCGATGACATAGCGGCCAACGTGGAGGCCGCGCGACGCGCCGGACTGCAGGCGGTGGTGTTCGAATCGGAACTGCAACTGCGGGCTTACCTGGCGGAACTGTTGCCGCCGGTCCTGAATTAAGCGAACAGAGCCCAAGGAAGTTGCGGGAGTCGGAGCTCCCACGCGGCTCTGCAGCGCCGCCCAATTCACTGGCGCTTGCGGCGCGCGAGTAAGAGGTTGGACGTGGCCGGCACGAAGCGGTAGCCGAACCCAAACCCCAGCGGCTGGACGCCTGGAGACGAATACGCGTCTTTCAAGTCGTCCTGCTTCCAGTCGGCAAAGAGCTTGATCGGCTCTGAATAAGTGCCGAACAGTTGGACGTCCCATTCGTTGGCGTGGAAGAAGCGAAACGGGATGCCCGAGTCGTCTTCCACCACTACGTCGCTCTGCTGCAGGATGACGTTTCGGATGGTCGAGAAATACGGCTTGTGCATCAAATAGGACGCCGATTTCAGCAGCGTCTTCACCGAGTGGAGCTGCTCCAGATAGCGCAAGGCGGCGGGCCGCTTCTTGATCGTGTCGCTGAGGTTCAGTCCGAGATAGGTGAGCTTGCTTTGGCGTCCGTTGGCGTCGGAGAAGAAGATCGTGACTCCGCGGACCTCACGCTTCGCGGGCGGGGCATCAGGCGCC
>CAIVVT010000035.1 GCA_903909435.1 uncultured Acidobacteriia bacterium
AAGCACAACGCACCTTCGCCCCGTCAAATCCGCCCGCTCATGTCGAGCCGCATCAGTGCACCTCGAAATCGGCCTCCGAAACCCACCGGACGATAGCCCACCTGCCATCAGCGCCGACTCTGTGAGAAATGGCGGTTAGCGTTGGACCTCATGAGCTCCGATGGTCGGCTTCTTCCCGACGGGCACCGGGTTGCCCCAGAAGTCCCGCCCTCCGTTGCCTTCGATCGGCGTACCGGCGCCGGCGCTCTTGGAGCCACTACGGAGCTGATATCCCCGGAGCGAATCGAGGCCCGCCCCGCCGCCCCCCGGCTTGTTCAGTAGCGGGTCGAACTGCAGCGCTTGCCACTCGGCGGGGACGTCCTTGAAATTGCCATAAAAAAGGTTGTTCTGGAACGTGATTCGCGTCGCGCCACCGACCCCCGGCCGGGTCACAAAGGTGCCGTCGTCCACGGGCTTCCGCTTCAATCCCGCCGCGTTCCTGCCCGTACCATCCGCGTAGAAAACGTTATTCGAGACCGTCGTGTTGTCAGCCCAGTCTTTCCCGCCACCCTCCCACAGGAACAAATCCAAATCGATGTCCTTGCCTATATAGAAGGTATTGTTGTAAATGGCGATGTCCTTGATCGGACCGCCCGCGTGGAACAGGCGCGTGTGGTCGTTCTGGCTGATGTTGTAACGCACCGTCGTTTTGATGCTGTCCTTGCAACAGATCAGCAGGAAGCCACCGTCGTTGTCGTGCGAATAGTTGTACTGGAAGATCGTGTTGGTGCAGGAGCCGTCCGAGTCGAACGCTTCGCCGTCCTTGGTTCCCTTCAAGCCGCTGACTTCGTTGAATTGGATCACCGTGTTGTCGGAACTCCACGGCCAGATGCCGGCCGCGTAATCGTCGCAGCGCATCCGGGCGCCGCGCACTACGTTGTGCTCGACCAGGGCATGGTCGCAGCCCCACACTTTAATAGCGTCTCCGCCGATGTCTTCAAGCAAGTTCTTGCGGATGACAACGTTCGTACTGAGCAGTTTCTTGTCGCCGTATGGCACGTAGCCGCAGATGCCGTTGCGGTCCGTGCGCTCCAGGTGGTTGTTCTCGATCAGCAACCCGTCGAATCGGCTCCGCACCTTCGCACCGCCGTTCTCCCAAACGATTCCGTGGCCCTCGCCCGCGTCCTCTTTGACCAGCGAGCCGTTGACGTCGTGCACGTCGAGGTTTTTCAGATGGATGTGACGGACGGTGCCGTAGTCCCAACTCATCACGCGCACGCCGTAGCGGAACGGCTCGCGGGTCGGACCCATGTTCGTGAACTGGAGATTACTGACCTCCCAATACTCCTGGTTCCGGAGCAGCAGCGCCTCTTGGAATCTCCCACCGGCGGCGATCAGCGGTTTCTCGCCCTGCCCAAACCGGTCGATGACGATCGGGCTCCCCGCACTGCCGGAACCCAGCGGATGCAGCTGGCCGGTGTAGGCCGTGCCGGCCTTGAACAGTATTGCGTCGCCGGGCGTAAACGTCGTGGCGTTCACCCTGTCCAGGGTCCTCCAGGCTTGAGTCGCGGAGAAGCCGGTGTTCGAGTCGTTCCCACCAATGCCGTCGATGTAGAAGGTGCGATTGGGTGGGGCCGCCAATGCGGTCAGCAGCGGCAGGAAAGCAAATGAGGTCAGGAACTTGATCATAGTTGCTGCCGGTTCAGGCGCGAATCGAGTCTGCCTCCGCCTGAATCGACCTGAGCATATCCCAGCGCGCGGCCCGGCGCTCGATTGAGATTCCGGCTCGCCTGTTATGCTGAACTCGATTATGGACGGAAACGCGCACCCGAGCCGGATTCGCAAGCCAGGCCGCCGGAAGAAGGGCGAGACTCGTCTGGGATTCGATAAGGCAATCTGCATTGCGGTACTGCTCGCACTGGGCTCCTGCAAGCCATCCTGGCAGCCTGCTGGGTCGGCCTCGGCCTCGCAGTTGAAACCCGTAAATCTGGTAGTCGTGACGATCGACACCTTGCGGGCCGACCGTCTTCACTGCTACGGCAACAAGGACATCGAGACTCCGACCCTGGACTCGCTCGCATTGCGCGGCGTCCTTTTCGAGAACGCGGTCGCGCAGACTCCGCTGACTCCGCCCTCGCACGCCAGCATCTTCACAGGGACGAACCCGAACGTACACCACGTACGCAACACCGGCGGATTCGCGTTGCAGGCCTCGCCGGTCCCTATAGCCAAGATCCTGCAAACTCAGGGCTGGGATACGGCTGCATTCATCGGCGCGTCGGTGCTGAAGAAAGCGTCGGGCTTCAACCAGGGCTTCGACGTCTACGACGATCAGATGCCCAAACCGGAGAAGAGCCTGGAAGAGATCGAGTATCCCGAGCGCCGGGCCTCGGTCGTAGTCGATCACGCCCTCGGCTGGTTGAATGCTCAGACCGGCAAGCCATTCTTCGTGTGGCTGCACCTCTACGACCCGCATGAGCCCTACGCGCCGCCGGCACCGTTCAGCGAGAAGTACAAGCGTAACCTCTACGACGGCGAGATCGCTTACGCCGACCAGCAGTTGGGCCGCTTTCTGGATGCGGTGGCGAAGAAAGCGCCCGGCGGCAACACCCTGGTCGTCGTGCTGGCGGATCATGGCGAAAGCCTGGGCGAACATGGCGAATTCAACCACGGCATTTTCCTGTACGATGCGACGCTCCACATCCCGTTCCTGATCGCGGGACCCGGTGTGCCCACAGGTGTGCGAGTCCAGCAACAGGCCAGGACGATCGACGTTCTGCCAACCGTACTTGAACTCATGGGCGGCAAGGCTTCCCCGCAAGTCCAGGGTGTCAGCTTGATTCCCGCATTTTCCAGCAAGAACGTGACTACGACCTACTCCTATGAGGAGACGCTGTACCCGAGGCTGAATATGGGTTGGTCGGAGTTACGCGGGATCCGCACCGCGCGTTGGAAGTACGTGCGTGCACCGAAACCTGAACTGTACGACCTGACTCAGGATCCTGGCGAGAAGTCGAATGTACTTGATGCCCACCCCAAGGAGTTTCGCGAATTCGAGGCGCAGTTGAGGGCCCTTAGTCCTGCGGGAGCGGGCGGCGTCGAGAGGATCGCTTCAACGCAGGTTGATTCACAGACAATGGCGCAGCTCAAATCACTCGGGTACCTTTCCGGCATGGCTCCAAACGAGGTGGAACTGAACGGCAAGGGAGCTGACCCGAAAGCTCACACATCCACGCTGCGCGCGTTCCAAAGCGTCTTGGGGCCGGGTTCCCGCTCGATCCCGAGCGCACAAAGAATCGCGACTCTGCGCCAGGCGCTCTCGGACGACAGCATGAACCCGTCACTCTATTTCTACCTGGCGGCCGAGTATGAAAAGGCCGGCCAGTATGGCTTGGCGATGGGCGTTTACGAGCAAGCCCAAAAGCAGGGCATTTCCAATGGCCGGCTGCTGGCACGCAGGGGAGACTTATCGTTGCGCGACGGGAAGCGCGAGCAGGCGATCGCCGCCTACGAAAGGGCCGCTCAGTTGAATCCAACCGACACGGGCAGCCAGGTAAACCTGGCGACGGCATATCTGGAAGAGGGCAAAATCGCCGATGCCGAGCGCTGTTTCCGGTGGGTGCTGACTATTGAAGAGAGCGCGGCCGCATACAATGGCTTGGGCCTGATTGCCATTCAAAAGCGTGACGCCGCGGCAGCTCGAGTTCACTTTGAGCGCTCTGTCGCGCTCGATCCGAACCTGGTCGAGGCGCAATTGAATCTCGGGTTGATCTATAAGGAGGGCGGAGACATTCCTCGCGCGAAGGCTTGCTTCCAGGCATTTATCGCCAAGGCTCCTCGCGCGCAATACGGGAAACTCATCCCACAGGTACAAGCGGAAGTGGCCTCGATGCGCTGAGAGGGCGTTAGCGGAAATGAGACTGTTTCAATCATTCGTGGCATTCCTGGGGGGACTTTGCACCGTGGCGGCTCTGCACGCGCAGAGTGCAACGCCACCCCTCGTTGGAGTTGCCTGCAATCTTCTGGTGAGCGAAGACGAGCGGCACGAGGGCCTGAACACACTTCATGCGGGCAAGTACGCGGCAGCGGAGAGAGCATTTCAGAATGCGTTCGACGCCTGTCCCAGCCAGCACTCCATCCTGCTTGATTTGTCCCGGGCTGAGCTCCAGGCGAAGACGCTTTCGGAAGCCATCCGGAGTGCCCAGCGCTTCCTCGAATTGGAGCCAAACTCGATAGATGGGCGGATCGTTCTAGCGAACGCCTTCTTCATGGCGCAAAGACCTCAAGACGCACTGCGCGAGTCGGAGGCGGTTCTGCGGCAAGAACCGGCATTGGCGGTCGCGCTGAAGTTGAAGGGCAACGTCCAATACCTGACTGGAGATCTGGACGGCGCTTTGGCGACTTTCGTAACGCTGCTCGATAAGCATCCCGAGGACGAGGAAGGCCCCTACATGCTGGGGCGCATCTACTATCAGGAAAAACGCATCGACCATGCGACCGGCCAGTTTCAACGCGTGCTGAAGCTTAACCCGAAGTCTTACAAGGCTTACGACAATCTGGGGCTTTGTTACCAGTCGCTAGGGGATACCGAACTGGCCACACGCTATTTTCTGACTGCCATCAAGCTGGTTGACAAGGACCATCCGGAATACGATTGGGCCTACGCCAATCTGGCAAGTTTGCTGCTGGACGCGGGCGATGCCGAAAAGGCGTTCGGGTTCGCTTCGAAGGCAGCGACGCGCAACCCGAACTCGGCGCGCAACTTCTACATCGGGGGAAAGGCGCTGAGCAAATTGGGCAAGCACGAACTCTCCGCAAACTGGCTCGAACGCTCGGCCTCACTGGATTCGAAATACCCGGAGCCGCTCTACTTGTTGAGTAGAGTCTATTCGCAACTCGGCCAAAAGGAGAAGGCGAAGGAAGCGCTGGAGCGATTTGAGGTGGTGAAGAAAGACGCTCCGCGTGAGCGGAGGTAGCTGTGACCGGAGCTATCACCCCATGAACCGGCGCGCCTTTGTCCTCTCGCTGCTCGCCGTGCCGCGCGGCGCGAGCGCGGCACATGCCCAGGCGGCAGCCCTGCGCCTGCCGCAGTTTCGCGATGCCACGCCGCAATCGCGGATCGGCTTCCAATGCAACGGGAGTCCGACATCGCAGAAGTACCTGATCGAGACGATGCCCGGGGGCGTAGCCATGTTCGACTACGACGGCGACGGACGCATGGACCTCTACTTCGTGAACGGCGCGAAACTCGACGATCCGATGCCGCCGCGCAAGGAACCCGACAAGACGGACCCGCGCTTTTGGAACCGCCTGTATCACAACAACGGCGATGGCACTTTTACGGACGTCACGGCGAAGGCCGGCGTGCAGGGGCGCGGCTATGGCATGGGCGTTGCCGTGGGCGACTACGACAACGACGGCCATACCGACCTGTACGTGACGAACTTCGGCCGGAACATTCTGTACCACAACAACGGCGACGGCACGTTCACCGACGTGACCGACAAGGCAGGCGTGGGTGGAAGCGGCTGGTCGTCGAGCGCATGCTTCGTCGATTACGACCGCGATGGTTGGTTGGACCTGATCGTCACGCGCTACATGCAATGGGACTTCGAGAAGAACATCTGGTGCGGCCCGCGCGAGCCCGGCTACCGAGGATACTGCCACCCGGCGTCATTCAAGCAGGCGACACACCTTGTGTTCCACAACAACGGCGACGGCACGTTCACCGACGTCTCCGATGCTAGCGGGATCGGCACAGTGCCGGGTTACGGGTTGGGGATCGCGTTCAACGATTACGACCGTGACGGCTGGCCGGATATCCTGATTGCGAACGACAACGTGCCGGAGCAATTGTTCCACAATTTGCGCAACGGGAAGTTCGAAGAGGTCGCGCTGCGCGTTGGCCTGGCCTACGACGAAGACGGGCGCACGTTTTCGGGGATGGGTACGGATTTTGATGACTACGATAACGACGGCTGGCCTGATGTGGTCGTCGGCGCATTGGCGAATGAGAAGTACGCACTGTTTCGAAATCGCAAGGGAGAGTTCGAGTATGTCTCAGGTCGTAGCGGCTTGGGGCGGATCAGCTCAATGCACAGCGGTTGGGGCCTTAAACTGATCGACTACGACAACGACGGTTGGAAGGATCTGTTCGTCGCGCAAGGTCACGTGATGGACAACATTTCGCTGTCGAGCCCATCGCTCAAGTACCTGGAGCCGATGTTGCTGCTGAAGAACGACGCGGGCGTGTTCGAGGACGTTTCCGCCCTCAGCGGGGACGTGCTGGGCGTGCCTCGAGCCTCACGCGGCGTGGCTTTCGGCGACCTTGACAACGACGGGTTTCCCGATGTCGTCGTGAGCTGCTTAAACGCTCCCGCGGTGGTCCTGCGCAATGGCGGCGGCAACGGCAACCACTGGCTGCTGGTGAACACCGTGGGGACCTCCAGTAATCGCGACGGCATAGGCGCTCGGATTCGCGTTGTGAGCGAATCCGGCCTCGAACAATTCGGGTTCGTCACGACGGCGGGCAGCTACCAGTCGGCCAACGACAAGCGGGTCCACTTCGGACTGGGTCAGGACAAGAAAGTTAAACTGCTTGAGATTCTGTGGCCGAGCGGCATAGAACAACGCCTTGAGGGCATCACCGCGGACCAGATTCTGACGGTGAAGGAGCCGCCGCGGGCAGTGAAGTGAGCCGGTTTGAGATCCAGGAGTGAACAACTTTGAAGAAGATGTCGGTTTGTTTCGGGATTCTGGGTTCGTGCGTTGTGGCCCTAGCGGGAGGCGCGGCATATGCCTATCTCGGCCCCACCGACGCATCGCAGGCCCAGCGCGTGCCGCCGATTCGGTTCCGCAACGTCGCGGCGGAGGCCGGTATCGACTTCGTTCTTGAGAACAGCGCCACGCCCGAAAAGCAATTGATTGAGACGATGCCGGGCGGGGTGGTGGCCTTCGACTATGACGGCGACGGCCGCATCGACATTTTCTTCACGAACGGAGCGGGACTGCCTTCGCTCGAAAAGAACCAGCCCAAATTCCGCAATCGCCTCTACCGGAACATCGGCGGCATGAAGTTCAGGGACGTGACTGAGGAGGCGGGCCTCGCCGGCACTGGCTATTCGATGGGCGCCGCCGCCGGCGATTTCGACAACGACGGGCGCCCCGACCTGTTCGTCGCCGGGGTGAACGCGAACCGGCTTTACCGCAATCTGGGCGACGGGAAGTTTGTGGACGTTACGAGGCGGGCGGGTATCCGCGACGACGTGTGGTCGATCACCGGCGGGTGGTTCGATTTCGATGGTGACGGGAAGCTCGACCTCTTCGTAGTCAACTACCTCAAGTGGTCGATCGCGAACACGCTGTTTTGCGGCGACCCCAATGGGGCGCGCGCCTACTGCCACCCCAAGCTCTTCGACGGACTGCCCAACACGCTCTACCGCAACCGGGGCGACGGGACTTTCGAAGATGTGTCCCTGACGGCCGGGGTCGCGCAGCAGACCGGCAAGGGTATGAGCGTGGCGTTTGCCGACTACGATGTGGACGGCCGCCCGGACGTCTACGTAACCAACGATAAGATTCCGAGCTTCCTCTTTCACAACCTTGGTCAGGGGAGGTTCGAGGAGGTCGCGCTAGAGTCTGGCGCTGCCCTTCCCGACCACGGCAAGGAGATTTCGGCGATGGGCGTGGACTTCCGCGACTACGACAACGACGGGTTGCCAGACATCGCCGTCGCCGCCCTGGCAGGCGAGACATTCCCGCTGTTTCGTAACGTGGGTAAGGGCCTGTTCCGGGACGCCGCCTATGTCAGCCGCATGGGACAGCTCACCAACCGGCGCAGCGGCTGGAGTCCACTCTTGGTCGATCTCAACAACGACGGCTGGAAAGACCTGTTCGTATCCGGCTCGCACGTGAACGACACCGTAGAATCGTTCGAGGCCACGCCGTACCGCTCGCCCAGCGCCGTGTTTGCCAACGCGGGGGACGGGACGTTCCGTGATTCCTCGGCCGATGCCGGCCCCGACTTTCAGGTGCCGGGGGTACACCGCGGCGCCGCTTTTGCCGATTTCAACGGAGATGGCAAACTGGACGTCGTGGTGAGCCTGATCGGCGGGCGGGCGGAATTGTGGCAGAACGACAGTCCCGCGGGCAACACCTGGATCGACGTGAAGCTGACCGGCGTCCGCAGCAATCGGGACGGGATCGGGGCGCGCGTCCAAGTCGCCAATCAACGCAACCAAATGACGTCGAATGCCGGCTATGCGTCGTCCAGTCTCGTGCCGGTCCACTTCGGCTTGGGTAAGGCGACTCAAGTGGATGTTGAAGTACTGTGGCCGAGCGGCACGCGGCAGACGCTCAGGGGCGTTCGAACGAATCAGGTTCTGGCGGTTCGCGAGCCGGAGAAGTAACCCCCTGCGCCGGGTGGAACTTAGGGCGCGGTGATGAGCGGCTCGCTCTGCCCGTTTGCCGCGCTGCGGCTGAGGAACTCCCGGTACTCGCGCAAAACTGTCGCCGCCCGTTCGTGCTTCCCGGCTGCCTGCAGGGCGGTTGCGAGCTGGTACCGGCGAGTGCCGTTTTCGTCCTCGGCGAGGGAGGCTTCCAGGTGACGAACCGCCAGTTCCGGGCTCCCTGCTTCCAGCAGGGCCTCGCCCAGTGCGGCGTGCGCCGCCAGGAACTTCTCATCCAAGTGGACCGCCTTTTCAAGGTAGGGCAAAGCTCGGAGAGGATCGCGTGTGGCGTTCAGCGCCAGTCCGGTCAGGTAGTTCAATTCAGCCGACGACGGCGCCTTGTCCAGCAGGGCGCTGAGCAGCGGGAGCGCGGAGACGCAGTCATTGGCATGACATAGCGCCAGTGCCAGCCGCCGCTGGAGTTCACTGTCGGCCGGCGCGAGGGTCAGTGCCTCCTTCCATGTTGCTGCAGCTTCGCGATAGCGCGCCCTGAGTTCGTGAGCTTCGGCAGCGGCGGCATAGCTCTCCCGGGAGGGTGGCAGCTCTTGCTGTAGGTGCCTCTGCGCGCGCAGCGCGAGTTCGCGGATCGCGAGTGCCTGCCAGTAGAGGTGATCCGGAATGGTCGATGTTGACGCCGCAGCCTGCTCCCAGCGGCCAGTTACAAAATCGCACTCAGGCGACGCGCCGCCACACTCCTTGGCAGACTCCTTCGCGCGCTCCTGAGCGGCCCAGTCAGGATGGGCGGTCTGCTCGTAGACCTCCGCAAGCTTCGTATGCAGCCCTCGGAAGGTCGGCTGGAGCGCCAGGGCCTGCCGATAGAGCTGGAACGCGCGGGCGAACTGCAAACGGTCCAGTTCGAAGCCTCCCGCGAGAGCCAGGAACTGCGCCGAAGCAGGAGCCTGCTGCTCAAGTTCTGAACGCACGTCTATCGTCCAAGCCTCATAGCTTCGCTGCAGCCCGTACCAGGCGCGCGGACTGTCTGGCATCGCGTGGATGACCAGATCGTACTGCGCCGAGGCGTCACGCGGTTGCTGACTGGCCAGAAGTGCGTCGGCAAGCATGAACCTGGCGTTGAGATCGTTTGGACTGATCGACAAGGCCCGACGCAGGGCCTCGACGGCGCCTGCGGCATCTCCCACCTTGAGTTGACTGGCACCCAGGAATAGTAGCGCCGGAAACAGATCCGGCCGCATACGCAAGAGGCGCTGACATTGCGACGCCGCTTCGTGGTAGCGGCCCGCCTTAAACTGGGCGACCGCTAGGTTGACCCCAATGGACAGCTCGTTTGGAAACGCGGACTCCAGCTGTCTGTAGATGGGGATCGCTGCCTCGGGTTTACCCGCCTCGACGAGAGCGTTCGCCCCAGCGAGTTTCCCGGCGGCGTCCCGCGCCGTTTGGGGCACCGTGTTTTGAGACGGCGAGCCCGCGAGAGCTGCCGCTAACGCGGCGGCCAACCAGCAAACCGGTGCCCGGGAAAGGTCCATCCTGACCAGTTTGTCACCGGAACTGCGCGCGAATCCAACGGGCCACGCCAATCCTCGTTTGCTCGCGCCACCACGCCCTGCGGCATTGAACGAAGAAACAAGCCACAGCTTTCCCAGATCCGAAAGCAAACGGAAGGGCCGGCCGACGGTTGCCGGGCAACGCTCGCCAGACGGCAATACGGCCGCCATTTTCCAACTTTTTCGATATGGGATATTCAGGTCGGAAAATTTCAATAGTAGGTAGCCAAGTACAACATCCCATGGGGCATGGCTCCGCGGTCCTTGACAGAAGGAAGGAAAGGGAATATAAAATCTTAGGTTCGTTTCGCAAAAAAAGACAAGTTTGCGCAAGTCGCCGAACGGCCGCCAGAGGGTGGCAGAGGCTGGCGCGGGCCGGTATACGGTAGCCCGTTACCGGATTCGGATTGAGAAGCTCTGAAATGGGGGCGTATGTTTCGTAAAAGTAATCTCCTCATAGTTGCCGTTTGTTTGATCCTCGGCATGCTGAATGCATGGGGACAGGGAGCGGTCAGTACACTGAATGGCACGGTTTTGGACGCGGCTGGGGCGGTTGTTCCGGGCGCGGCAGTAGTGGCAATCAACAACGACACGAAAGTAGAAAACAAGACGACGTCGACCTCGGCTGGCGCGTACACGATCCCGTACCTTCCGCAAGGAACGTATACCATTCGTGTCACCATGTCGGGCTTCCGGCAGGCGACCGCCGAGAATGTCATCCTGCGCGGCGCGCAGACGTTGACGGTCAATATCAGCCTGGAAATCGGGCAGGTGAGCGAAAAGGTGACAGTGAGCGACACCCCGCCCTTGCTGGAGGCAGGCACTGCGGAGATGGGCAGCTACATCAACCAGGATGAATTCAAGGCGTGGCCGATCGTCACGGGCGATGGTCAGCGGCAGATTCAGGAGTTCATTTTCGATAGTTTGCCCGGCACCACCGGCGGCACGTTCCAAGGCTCGATCAACGGCGGACAGCAATACTCCCACGAGATTCTGATCGACGGTATCGCACTCGGACGCGCAGATCTTTCCGGCGGGAACAACAACGAAATGAGCCCGTCGCTAGACGCGATTGGCGACTTCAAATTGCAGACCGGCGCGGTCGGCGCCGAGTACAACGGCGGCCAGACCGCTGTCGCGAACTTCAGCCTCAAGTCCGGAACAAACGGGCTGCACGGCGCCGCGTTTGAATACTTGCAGAACGAGGCGTTCAACGCCGCCAACCTGAGCACGACGACCTCGGGTGGGAAGAAGGGCCGCTACCGCAACAACAACTACGGCTTTTCACTGGGCGGACCGCTGCTCATCCCGAAAGTCTATGATGGCCGCAATAAGACATTCTGGTTCACGAATTTCGAACATGACCACGTGAACCAATTGGACTTCAATGGCTTCACGACGCTTTCTCCGGTCGCTTACCGCAACGGCGACTTCTCCCAGATGCTCGATCCGACCTGGAGTGGCAAGAGCCAGGCGGGAACTTCCGTCGGGACCGACCCTCTCGGACGTCCGGTCGTCTTCGGGGCGATTTACGATCCACACACCACCCGGAGCACGGCGAATGGCGTAGTCCGCGACCCCTTTCCGGGCAACAAGATCCCCACCTCGAGTTTCGACCCGGTGGCGACCAACATCCTCAAAGTCGGACTGGCCGATCCGACCTACAGTTCGATGATCCGCAACATCGCACAGCTCAGCTCCGGCCAGCCGTTCTTTAACGAGAGCATCTATCTCTTTAAGATCGATCAGATCATCACCGACAAGCACCGCGTTTCGTTCTCGTTCAATCACGGCGATCGCCAGCGCAACAACATTGGCGGTGGCAGGAATCTGCCGGTTCCCGGACTTCCGACCAGCGGCTGGCAGGACCAGCACACGCCAAGTCAGATGGGACGATTCTCCGTCACTTCTACCATCACCCCGTCCTTGATCAACAACTTCGCTCTCGGTTACAACCGCTTCCTGAACGCGAATGGCGCTCCTCTGGCGACTGTGAACCAGGGCTGGGCGGACAAGATCGGGATTAAGAATACCTCCGGGACCGTCTTCCCGCTGTTCACCTTCGGCGGCGCCGATTACCAGGGCGGCACGATCAACAAGATCGCAGTCGGATCGTATGGTGCGGGCGCCAATGGAAGCGAAGTGCTCAAGGACGACGCCACGAAGATTTGGGGCAAGCACACTTTCCATTTCGGGTACCAGTACACCAGCTACTTCTACAACGAACAGAACTACTCGGATTCCGGCAGTTTCGCCTTCCGTCCCACGGAGACCTCTCTCCCCGGCTTCAGCACCCAAACGGGCAATGCCTTTGCCAGTTTCCTGCTGGGCGCGGTGCATAGCGCCAACCACAACATCGCTGGGCTCAGCGATGGTTTCCGGGGACCGTACCACGCTTCCTGGTTCTCCGACGACTTCAAGATCACGCCACGCTTGACCATGAATCTCGGCATGCGCTGGGAAGTGATCTCGCCGTTCTACGAGAGAACCAACCGCATGTCTTACATCGATCTCTCCCAAGCCGATCCCGCCGCCGACGGGCGAATGGGTCTGCTAGTGTTCAAGAATCGGCCTACAAAGACCTTCTGGGGCGAACTCGGCCCACGCTTCGGACTCGCTTACCAAGCCAATAGCAAGATGGTCGTTCGTCTCGGATACGCGATGATGAACACACCCCCGATCACGAACAACTGGGGCTACGGCGGATTCACCACCGGCTACAACGCGAGCATCAGCATCGCCGCCGGCAGCAGCCCGACCGGATTTGCACAAGATCCGGCTATGTACCTAAGCCAGCCTTTCAAGAGTCTGGGCTATGCTCTGCCTGTGACCGATCCGGCCAGCGGCCACTTCAATGCCAGCCAGACTGTCGCGCCCGACTCCAACCGTCCTGGATATATGCAGAACTGGAACCTCACAGTACAGTACCTCTTACCAAGGTCCACCATCGTGGAACTCGCCTATGTGGGCAACAAGGGCACGCGCATGTGGGGCTTCGGTCAACTGAATCAGGTTCCCGCAACGAATCTCAAGTTGGGCGACACCCTGCTTGATCCTGTTTCTGCCCACCCCCAGTACAATCCTTACAGTGGTTTCCCCACCGACCAGAGCGTGGCTCAGGCGATGTTGCCGTATCCCCAATACTACGGTGTGAACGACTTCTACGCCTACAACGCCGGCTCGAACTACAACTCGCTGCAGGTCACAGTCACCAAGCACCTCACCAACGGGTTTGGCTATCTCGCGGCCTACACCTGGTCCAAGACCATGGGCTACCAGGACAACCTCGGAGCCATGGGCTACGGCACGCCGCAGGACTACTTCAACCGCAAGTTGGAACGGTCCGTAGCTTCATTCAACTTCCCGCAAACTTTCAAGCTGACCTGGAGCTACGACCTTCCGGTCGGCAAAGGCAAGAAGTTCGACTTCCACATGGCGAATTACGTGTTAGGCGGCTGGCAATTGGCTGGTCTCCACAACTACTCCACGGGCTCACCTATCGCGGTTTACTCCTCCGGACTCAACACGCCGGCAGGATTCGGGAACATTCGCCCCGACGTTCTCAACAGCAACGTCACACTGGGCAGCATCCCCTCGCACACCGATTGGAGCGTGCCAGTGCAGTGGATAAACCCTGCCTCCTTCGCTAACGTCCCCACCACCGGCAACGGCGTCCCAACTCGTGTGGGTACGGCCCCCAGAAACCTCGATTACCTCTATGGACCGAAAAACTTGAATGAGACTTTCCGTATGTCCAAGGCTTTCCCGATCGTCAAGGAGAGTATCAAGTTCAAGCTCGGAATGACGCTGACAAATCCGTTCAAGCGGACTCAGCCTTACGTCACCGACACAACTGTCGGCGACTCCGGGTTCGGCCAGTTGCTGAATGGCGGTGCGGGCCGCACTATGCAGCTCGATGCGCGTGTCGACTTCTAGCGCGCTGTAGCGTTTTCCTGGGGCCGCGAATACGTTCGCGGCTCCGCCACTTTCCAACCGATCGGTTAATGCCGATTGCGACAAGAGGGGCGTCGTGCGATCTTGCACGGTGCCCCTCAGTTTTTGCCCGCGATCACGTCCGACCCCAGGGACTGGTTTTTGACTCTCGGCCTTCCTGCTTACTGCGGCGCTGTTCCTTGATCGGGAGTTTGGGATTTCTGGAGATCTACGGGCACCCCCGAGTCGATGGCAGCCTCGAATGCCGTCTGTGGGCCGGCCGGTTCAGGCGTAGCGTCGCTCTCGCGTGGCTCGATCCGCATATGATGATTACGGAGTCTGCGTCTGAAATGCAATACACAAAACCAACGCGCGTAGCCGCATCGGGTCCGATCGGTGGAGTAGACGTGGCGCTGTCTGCCGGGTCTCTCGCGTCGCGCCGCCAATTGCTGCGTGGTTTGGGTGGCGCATTGACGATCCCATTCTGTGGGCGATTTTCAGTCGGAGCCGAGCAGCCGCCTGAAACTTACACCAACCCGATAGGTGTTACGATTGCCGATCCGTACGTGCTGCGCGAACCCGACGGGACGTACTTCATGTACGGGAGCGGCGGCGGCGATGCGGGCAGCCCAACCGCCTATCCCGCCTTCCGCTCCAGCGATCTGATCCATTGGACGTCGCTGGGCGAGGTGTATCACCGCAAGCCCTCCGATGCCTGGTGCACCGACTTCTTCTGGGCACCCGAGGTGTACCACGTCAAGGACCGTTACTACATGGTCTTCAGCGCGCAGTGGCGCAACAACCCTGCGAACGAGAAGGAGAACTTCCGCATCGGCGTCGCAGTGGCCGACAAGCCGGAAGGGCCATTCCGCAACCTCCATAACGCGCCGCTGTTCGACCCGGGCTACCCCGCCATCGACGCCGACGTCTTGTTCGACACAGACGGCCGCATGTTCATGTTTTACTCGCGCTGCTGCTACAAGCATCCCGTGGAGAGCGAACTCGCAGCATGGGCGCGCAAGGGAAAGCTGTACACCGAAATTGAAGAGAGCTGGATCTATGGCGTTGAGGTAAAGTCCGATTTCAGCGGCACCATCGGCGAGCCGGCCATGATGTTGCGCCCGCCGCTGACGCTGGGGGACAAGGGCACAGCCTGGGAAAACCTGTCGGTCACCACCCACGAGGTGAACCGCCGCTGGACCGAAGGTCCGTGCGCATTCAAACGCGGCGGCACCTACTACCTGATGTACTCGGCCAACCACTACCTGGGCGAGAACTACTCGCTGGGCTACGCCACGGCACGCCATCCGCTCGGGCCGTATCGCAAAGCGGTGAACAACCCGGTGCTGCGCAAGGACACAGACCGCGGAGGCGTGGTCAGCGGCCCTGCGCACAATTGCGTCACGCTGTCGCCGGATGGCACCGAGATGATGTGCCTGTACGCGGGACGGACGAAGCCGACGGGCGACCGGCGGGTCCTGTTGATGGACCGCATGGAAATCAAGCAGGACGGCACGCTGGTGGTGCATGGTCCCACGACCACACCGCAACCGGTACCGTCGTTCAGGAAGTCCCGCAAAGCTTGAAGAACGCCGTATCGGTGGTGTGTTGGCACCCGCTGAGTAGACTAATTACATGCTGTCTGACTCTGTCACAGTCACGTCCCGCCGCAGCTTCCTGGCCGTTGCGGTGTGGGGTTCGCTCCTTGCGATTACGTCCCTCGCACAGACGTCTATCGTCAATCCGGCGGTCGTTCCGACAGACCGGCTCCACGAGTCCTGGTGGGCGGAGCGGCACACCGCAGTACTCGCCGCCGTCCGGGCTCACCCCGACACCCAATTGCTGCTGATCGGCGATTCGATCACCAACAACTACGACAAAGCGATCCTGCCCGACGAGAACTTCCAACCCACGTGGAAGCGGTTCTATGAACCGCGCAAGGCGTTGAACCTTGGCTACAGCGGAGACACGACGGCGCATGTGCTGTGGCGGCTGGAACATGGCGAAGTGAGCGGACTGCATCCGAAGGTGGCGCTGGTGCTGATCGGCACCAACAACACCGACTATGCCCATCACACCGCGCAGCAAACGGAAAGCGGGCTGGATGCCGTAGTGGCGTCGCTGCATCAGAAACTGCCAGAGACGCGCATCTTGCTTCTCGGCATCCTGCCTAGCGCGGTGTCCGCGAGCAAATCGGAAAAGGACCGCGAGGTGAACCAGTATCTTGCCGCGCATTACGGCGAAACCCCGGGCGTCACCTATCTCGACATTGGCTCGATCTTCTTCACGGATGAGGAACTGAATGCCGCTCTCTTCTACGACCCGCGCCTGCCGCACCCGGGCAAGCCGCTGCACCCCGACACGAACGGGCAGCGCATGATGGCGGAGGCCATCGAGCCGACGCTCGCAAAGCTGATGGGCGACCCGCCGCGCGTTCCGCTCGCGTCGATGACGGATATCAACACGGCGCTAATCCCCGTCGAGCGACTGGAGATGGACTCGTACGATTGGTACGACAGGCACCATGCGGAGTTGAAGCTGCAAGGGGCCATCAATCCGCAGGTGGTTCTGATCGGAGATTCGATTACGCACTTCTGGAGCGGTGAGCCCGCGAGCAAGCCCGTCAACGGGTCGACCGCGTGGCAGCGTGCATTTGGACGCATGACTGTGCTGAACATGGGCTTCGGCTGGGACAGAATTCAGAACGTATTGTGGCGGCTGAGGCAGGGAGAATTCGTTGGACTCGCCCCGCGTTGGGTGGTGCTCCATATCGGCACCAACAATCTCACGGGCACGCAGAATGCACGCGCCAGTACGCCCGCCGAGATCGTTGAGGGCATCGCCGCGATTTGCCGCGAGATCCGCAGGCGTTCGCCCGAAAGCCGGATTGTGCTGATGGCCATATTTCCGCGCGGCGCACTGCCCGGCCATGCCCTGCGCGAGCCGATTGCGAAGACCAACGAACTGCTGGCGCAGCGCTTCGCCGGCGAGTCGGCGGTGACTTACCTCAACATCGGAGAGCGCTTTCTGTCTGCGGACGGGACGCTGACCGCCGCGATCATGCCCGACGGCACTCACCCCAGCGATGCAGGTTACCAGATCTGGGCAGACGCGCTGATTGCGGCAGGCGTGAAGCCGTAGCCGGCCCGTCATACCGCGCTCCCCGAACCGGGCTTACCCGGCGAGCGCATTAGTGCTGACTGACTTCAACCTGCGGGCGTAGGATACTCATACCTTTATGCGAATTTCACCTTGTGCCCACCTTCACGACAATCCGCCTGTTCTCCTGTTTGGGGGCGGCTTTCGCAGAGCGTTGCTGATGCTCGCCATGCTGGCAGTCCCTCTGCCGGAGCTCGCGCAAACCCTGGCCGGGCCCTCTGGGTGGACCATCTACATCACCAACGATGCCTGCTCGGATTACACCTGGGGTTTCGACGAGGCGACCACGCGCCGCGCGTTCGCCGACGTGGTGAACGCGCACCTTGACGAGATGACGCGTACCGACCGCGAAGCGGCTTACAACCAGGACCGTTATAACCTCTCGATCACGCAGGAACTGGACGCCTTCCTCGAACGCTATCCGCAGCGCAAAGACGAGTTCTTCCGGCGAGTCAAAGAGGGCCGCATCTCGATCGGCCCTGTCTACAACAACGCCTTGTGGGGCTTCCAGAGCACAGAGAACATGCTCCGCACTTTTTACCCCGCGCGGCGTCTTGAAAAGCAACTGGGCACCCGCATCGATGTGGTCGAGCACATCGAGCACCCTGCCCTACCGTGGGGCGCGGCGACTGTCCTCGCGGCCAGTGGATTTCGGTGGCTCTCCATCCCGTTTCTGGACTTCGATTCGACTTTTGCGGGACTCAAGAACCCTCCACTTTTCGTGTGGCAGGGTCCCGATGGCGGGAAGATTCGTGTGGTTATGGACCGGTTTGCGTCGGGCAAGCAAGGCTACTGGCAGGGCCGCTATCTGCTAGAAAAGCCCGAGCGCATCGAAGCCGAATGGTTGCCCGCGTACCAAGGTCTGCCGGATTACCCCGTGCGGGCGATTCTCGCCAGCGGAACGCACCTGGACAATGGTCCAACCAGCTACACGCAAGCCGCGGGCTTCGCAGACGCCATCATCCGGTACAACGCGCACACGGGTGTTCATCCCCGTCTGGTCAACTCGACCCTGCCGATGTTCTTCGCCGCAATCGACGCCGCCTCACCGAGGTTCGAAACGCTGCGAGGAGATTTCGGCCACTCCTGGGACGTCTGGCCCGTCTCCCTGGCGGGCTACGCCGCGGCCGCGCGTCTAGGCGAGCGCAGCTTGCTTTCGGCAGAGGCGCTGCTCGCCGCCAGTGCGCGGAATTCCGCAGCGCTCGACTCGACGCGTGAAGATCGGATCAAGGCCGAATGGAACTGGATCATGCTTGCCGATCACGCATGGAATGGGATCGACGATGCGAACCGCCACGTCAACGCGGATCTGCGCCATCGCTGGGGCGACGAGCTGAACCAGAGGGCGGATCAACTCGCCCGGCAGGCCTGGCAGTCGGCCGGTCTGGCTCTGGATCCAAGGCACCTCACGTTGTTCAACGGACTCTCCTTCGCTCGCTCCGCGCTGGTGCGTGTTGAGGCCCCGGCGGGCGTAGCCGGCGTCAACTGGCGAGGCAAATCGCTGCCGTCGCAGATCGTCATGGAAGACCATAAGCGACTGCTTTACTTCGTCTCGCCGGACGTGGGCGCCTATGGATTTGCTTCCGTTGAGTTTTCCGCAGCTACGGATGCCCGGACAACGCTGACCGCCCATGTCGACGGTCTCGAGAGCTCGCACTATCGCATCCGTCTCGACCCACACACGAAGCTCATATGCAGTATGGTGGACAAATCAACCGGACGCGAGGTGCTCGCTACGGGTGCAAGTCATGCGCTCGGAGAAACGGCATACTTCGACGGCCGCGAACACCGCGTCACTGAAGCGAGCGCCGAGGTGGAAGCGCTTGGCCCTGTGCTCGCGCGCGTCAAAACGCGCGGCGTGATCGAAGGCATCGAGATCGTCTCGCATATCACCCTTTACGCCAGTCTGGACCAGGTAGACTTCGACATTCGCATCCACAAGCCGCTCTCGACCAAAGAGGAGCGGCTGACGGAGAGCTTCCCCGTGGCCCCCGCCGGCGCGACTTTCCACGTCGATACGATGGGCGCCGTGATCCGCCCAGTGCCTCAACCGCAAGGCGACCTGCTTCCCGGAGCCGATACGCGCCGTTTTGCCGTCCAGGGCTTTGTCGATGTAACGGCGCCGGACGGTTCAGGATCGGCGATTGTGCCACTAGAGGCGTTTGCATTGCGTAAGGATCTTGAAGGCATCACCTTCGAAGCCCTCGGCAACGACCAGAACTACAAAGAGACGACCCACGATCAGGATGGCGTAACGGACTTTCGTTTTCGCTATGTCCTCCGGCCACACTCGGGTGGCTACGACAATGCCGCCACAGTCGCCTGGAGCCGGTCGGTTGCCACGCCGATGTTGGCCGTCGCGGGCCAGTTGCGTAGGCCTGCGCGCTCCGGACCGCGGTTCGACGAACGGCGGGCGATTGCCACGGCGTTTAAGCCTGCTGAAGAGGGCGGGATGCTGCTGCGGGTGTGGGAAACCGCTGGACGATCCGGTCCGCTAGATGTCGCAGCGCATGGCTTCCGCCGGGCGGTACTGACAGATCTGCTGGAAAGAGAAATACGGCCCCTGCCGATTCGGAGCGGGCATCTTCAGGTGCCGTTGAATACCCTTGGGTTCGCGGCCGTTAGACTGATCCCATGAGCGGGTCACTGGTGCCACCCACCCGGCGACCGCGGGGTTCCTCCGCGCACGACAGACTGGGTAGGGTGCCGACGCGCGGTGGAGGTATCATCCAACAATGGAGAGCGATGCCATGAACGACGATCGCCTGCTGCTGCTCTCGTCGGCTGACAACGTCTGCGTGGCGATACAGACGATTGAGAGAGGGTCGAGCCTAGCCATCGGCGGTGACTTGTTGCAGGTCGAAGAGCGCATTCCGTTGGGCTTCAAGGTGGCTGCGCGGGACATTGCCGTAAGTGAGACGATCATCAAGTACGGAGCACCGATCGGCTCCGCCACGCGCGCGATCTCCACCGGTTCGATGGTCCACGTGCACAACATGAAGAGCGATTACCTACCCACATACAAGCCGAAGGTGCACGCCCGCCATGACCCTCGCGACTGAAATCCTCGGATATGCGCGGACAGACGGACGCAAGGGCATCCGCAACCTCATCGTCGTCGCCTACCTGGTGGAGTGCGCCCACCATGTGGCATTGGAGATTGCTTATCCGTTCCGCGAGCGCGGCGTCCACCTGATCGGCTTCGGCGGCTGCTACCCGAACGAGTACGCCGATCGCATGATGCGGCAGCTCTGCACGCATCCGAATGTGGGCGGCGTGCTCCTCGTGTCACTCGGATGCGAGAGCTTCGACCGGCGTGGCCTTGCGCGCGCGGTCCGCGATTCGGGGCGTCCCGTCGAGACGCTCGTAATCCAGGAGGAAGGCGGCACGCGCAAGACCGTGGGGCAGGGGCGCGCCTGGATCGAGTCAACGCTGGCTGCGCTTGAAGCGACGCTGCGGCAGCCGATTGGCATCGACGAACTCGTCGTGGGCACGATCTGTGGAGGCTCGGATGCGACTAGCGGGCTGACCGCCAACCCGGCCATCGGGCGCGCCTTCGATCTCCTCGTCGCGCAGGGGGCCGCAGCCATTTTCGAAGAGACCGGCGAACTGATTGGATGCGAGCACATCATGGCTGCGCGCGCTTCGAACGAGGCGCTGGGCGGTGTGTTGCTAGCTGCCGTGGAAAAGGCTGCGCGCTACTACACGGTGTTGGGCCACGGCAGTTTCGCTCCTGGCAACGCCGACGGCGGGCTGACCACGCAGGAAGAAAAGTCGATGGGGGCCTATAGCAAGAGCGGCAGTTCCCACATCTCCGGGTTGATCAAGCCGGGCGACGTCCCCACGACCGGCGGGTTGTATCTGCTGGACGTCGTCCCCGATGGCGAAGTCCGGTTCGGTTTCCCCAACATCAACGACAACGCCGAGATCGCCGAGTTGATCGCTTGCGGATCGCATTTGATCCTGTTTTCCACCGGCCGCGGTTCCGTGGTCGGCTCGGCAATCTCGCCGGTGATCAAGGTCTGCGCCAACCCCGAGACCTTCCAGCGCATGGGCGATGACATGGATGTGAACGCCGGTCGCATTCTCGATGGTACGGCCACGCTCGATGAAGTGGGGCGCGAAATCTACGATCTCACGGTAGCAACTGCCCAAGGCAGCCAGACGGCGTCGGAATCACTGGGTCACCAGGAGTTCGTACTGACTTACAAGAGCTTTGATCCGATTGGCCCGGCTTGTCTTCCGCTGCCCGCACAAGCTGGAGTATGAGCGGTCGAGGAAGCGGAATCTCGATCAAGGTCCGGCGTGCCCCGTAAACGTTGTCTTCCCAAGCTCGACATGCAGCCGGATCGAAGAGATCCAAACGGGTCCCCGATCCCGGTTGTAGGCTGGATTCGATACGTGCTGGAGATCAAGGCTCGCGAAAACGCCTGGCAGCACGCGCAGGCTGTAGTAAGTCTCCGCGATGTACTCCGGCCTATAGCTCAGGCGGCCGTCCCCAATCAGAAAATCGTGGCCTCCTTGAGCCAGGTACCCGGCATGTACGCTGGACAGCCCACTCGCCGTGAACTCGGTGGCGAATGTGTCGAACGGCCTGTGCCACCGCCGACCGGTAACTGAAACGCCACCGGTGGCCAGCCGGTCAATGGCCGTGAACGCGAAACTCTCCGTCTTCCCGTCATTCCAGCCGAGTCGCGCGAACACGCCAAAGTCGGCGGTGATTTCCTGCTCCAGGTTGAGCCCAAAGCCATATTTCAAAGTTCCGTTGCGTCGAGTCAGCGTGACATCCGGAGTGTCTCCGCCTGTCGCCGACTGCCGGATCGCCGCAGAGTAGTTGCCCGCGTTAGCGCGGTTCTCATAGTTCAATAGCCTGAGCGTGCCGGGGTGCTTCCCGACTTCATAACGGTATTCGCCTTCGAAGACATCCCCGCGGTTGCGGAGAAGCCGGCGGTCGAAGCGCAGCCCATTCGCGACTCTCGGCATGGCGGCACTCGCGTAACGCAACGACCAATGCCGCGTGTGCAATTCGTGCATCCAACCCCAGGTGTAGCCGCGCACGTCGGCGGGATAATCCCACGCACCGTTGTACATCACCGCCCAGCCCATGAACTGCGACCGCGGATCGTGCGAGTAGCGATTGTTGTCGAAGAAGTCGGTCAGGGTGAAACGCCCCGCCGTGATTGTATAGCGGTTCATGGGACGTTGCCCGGCAAGCTGGTTGGCATCGCTTTCGACCGATTCCATCTCCGAGCCGAATCCTAAATCGTGGGAAACATATAGCCTCGCCACATAGGGCTTGGGCGTGGCCGACGCGACGCGCGGCAGTTCCCCGTTCGATGAATTTGCCAGGCCGTTTACGCCGCTAAAGCCCCGCCCGCCGGCGAGTTCCGGATCGAAGTACAACTGCGTGTTCTTGTCCAGACGCAAGCCCAGGAACAGGGTGGTGGTCAGCGACACGTCGCGCTCCATGTAGTCCTGCAGGCTGAATGCACTGGAGTACGGCGATTGAAATGTCCCGTGGTATTGACCGATCGAAGTGGCCTGGTAGAACAGGTTCCACCGTTCCAGCTGCGCCAGCCCATCGGGCGTCCCGCCTGACGTCTGCCCAGGGGGCGCGCCTCCAGTCGCTGGCGGTTGAGTTTGCTCCTGCGCTGCCACGCTCAGGCTAAGCAACATCAGTGCGACGGCGGCACGGGCGAAACGTGCAACGTGCACCCCACTGGCAGTGACTCCGTAAGCAAGCACTGTCAACTGCATCCTGTTCCAGTTCCGTGTAGCTCGCATCCGCTCTTCGCTTGTTATGATCCGTGCGCCTTTAGCTAGAACGAAGCGCGCGGCGCAGCCTTGGCCGGTGCATCGATGCTGCGGTCGTCGAATCCGATGTCGTCCACGAAAATGCTGCCGTCCACTGCTTTCGCGGTGGTCAATCCGAAGTGAATCTCGCTTAGGATCCTGGGATTGAAACCTTTGATCTGGTAGAGATCCGCGAGCGGAATGACGACCTCATGCCACTCTCCGTCAAATAGCTTGGGGCAGTACTTAAGGACCTCAACCTTCACCGTGTGTTCTTCGGGCGTGTCGAGTTTGTCGCCATTGCACAGTAGATTGACCCGCAGGTTGCCCCCGAATTCCCCGTCCGTCTTGATCCAGAAGCTCAAGTTCCGCATGGCGCTGGTGTCGGTGCCGACGCTCGTGCCGGTCTTGAACTTGAACCAGTTCCAACCGGCTCCGATCCACTCGCTGCTGCCCTTGAACTTAAACTCCAAGGCAGTCGTGCCGCTGTGAACAACCGCGGTCTGCGGCAGAATCGTCGAAGTCGTAGGATTCACCCAGCCGGCACCGAAGTTCGCTGCTTCACCGTCCCAGACGATGATCCGTTTGATGGGTGCCGACTGCCCGGATTCGGCCCAAGCGTGCAGCCCAAGTGTAAGTAACGAAAGGGTGATAAATGACAATTGCATGACTGTGATTCTTGCGGCGCTAAGCCTCAAGTGTACGAGACAGGCTGTGCGGTCTGCCTGTCTTTTCGGACGCGAGGCCCCGAGTTCTCTGTGGATACTTGAGAGAAATGCCTCGCCAGCCATGCGACCTCAATGCTCGAAACACGCAGGGCCCAGTGTCCTGGATCGGGCGCAATCGTCAGCGCGGCCAGCGCTGGGCCAGGGACGGAAAAGCAGGGAAAGCCAGGTGGGGCTCCGCCTGGTACCAATATGCGACTGAGGCGACGTCGTCGGCCAGAGGCTGATAGCGGCCGTTGGGCCACCAGCCCAGGGCTTGGATGGTTAGTTTGAGTTCCTTGTGGAAAGCTACTGGATCCTGGATATGCCAGCGGTAAAGGCTCCACTTGGGAGGTCCGTCCTTGCCTTTGTGCTCTAGAGTGTTGCCCACAAACGCGGTCGAATAGATTTCTGGAAATCCGTAGCTACCTCCGAAGTAGTCCTCTGTGCCGGTGCCTGCGAGGGTTGGGAAGGTGCCGTCGCCGTCGATGTAGAACTTGACCTCACCCTCGCCGAACCAGCCGTCGGAAAGCTGGGTCCAGGCGAGGAAAGTGCCCACATAGCGGCCTTCGCCCCTGGTTTCGACGATCTTGTATTCGGGGTGGCTGCGATCCGTGACCGCGCGGCGCCATTGGGCGTGGAAGTAACCGGCATCGGCGGGCACGGATTGTTCCGAGTAGTCTATCTGCCACGTGAGCAGGTCGAGCTCCTTGTCCGAGTCATTAGTGAACGTCGCGCGGGCGGACCTGCGGAAAGGCATGGGCCAATAGCAGTTGAGGGCAGCCTTTGGCAGCACGACCACGGCGGCGGAATTGACGCGTGCGAATTCGTCGTGACCGACCGCGAAGAAGTCGGTCAGGGGAGCTTCAATGGATGGGCCACTCTCGCCGTCCCAGTAGAATCGCAGCACGGCGGCGCGGCCATTGCCCAGCCATTCCGGTGCAGTGGCCATCCAGATGTGCTGGATGACGCCGGGTCCCGAAACGTCCATCAGGGAAACCGTGGAGTGGGGTTTGACCTTGATGAACGGGCGCACCTTCCAGCCCTGGCCGAGGTCCAGAGCGGCATTGGAGAAGGCTAGGTCGGGGTCTGCGGGGTTTGGCACGGCCAGTGCGCCCTGACCTTTTCGACCAGTGGGGTTCTCGGGAGAGACCATGCGGTTGTTGGCGTTCGGAGTGAGTGTGGGCAAGGAGGCGAGAGGCGACTGCGCGGGCAGGATGCAGGCCGCTAGCGTGAGTAAACCGAGCACGCGGTGGAGCATGGGTTGATTATGTCACCGGTTCATCGGTTTGGAGACTTGACGGACGTTCCGCCGACCACCCCAAGCTGCACCGGATACTTCAAACCAGCAGTGTTCTCTGCAACTCGCCCGAGTGCTGTGAGCGTTGTTGCAGCTAACCGGCGGTGATATCCTCCGCGCGGATGCCGGTTCGTGGGAACCTTGTGGTTTGAGCGGGGATTCCAGGAGGAAATTCGAAATCGAAGCACCACTGATGCGCGGACCTATGATTCTTCTGCTGATTTCTGCCGTAGCCCCGGCACGGGAGGCCCCCGAACCCTCAAGCCCTAAGTCCGTTGCGAGAGTGCGGGCCGGAGTGCCGCTGCGTGTCGCACTTGAAAGTCGTGTCGCGATCTGGCACGTGGGCGATAAGATCCAGGGACGCTTGGTGGAGCCCATTTACGCTTTCGATCGACTAGTGATTCCGTCGGGGAGTTTGGTGGAAGGCCATGTTGCCGAGATCGGAAAGGTCTCGGCAAGCCGTCGCCTGAGAGCCGTTTTATCAGGGAGTTTCACGCCGGCGCGCCCAGTTCGCGCGCAATTTGACACCCTTGTACTGGACGACGGTTCGCGGCTTCCGCTTCGCACGAATCTCGCGAATGGAACGGAGCACACTGCCCGAGTTGCGGCGGAGAGCAACAAGGGAACTGAGCACAAGTCCGCTCCGAAGCGTGTTCGAGTGGGGCTTGAAGAAATGGACCGTGCCGCGATTCGTGCTTTTAAGGCACCAGGTAAGCTGAACCGGCTAAAGTCGACGCTGCTCGGCATGCTTCCCTTCCAGCGGCAAGTCTGGTCCGTGGGGACGCTTTTCAATGCGGTGTTGCAGGAGCCGCTCAGCGCACCGGAGTCAACTGGTCACGAAATGACAACCAAGCACGCAACCGTTGTGGAACTGCAGGATCAGGAACTGCGCGCGCGCCTGATTACTTCGATGAGTTCTTCGACCGCCAGCACAGGGATGCCAGTTGAAGCGATCGTCACCCGGCCATTGTTTTCGTTGGAGCATCACCTTCTGATTCCGGAAGGCAGCCGGCTTTTGGGGAACGTTATACGGACGCAGCCTGCCCGTCGCTTCCACCGCAATGGGAAGCTGTTTTTCGTCTTCCGCCAGCTTGAACTGCCAGCAGGCACTGCACAAGCCATCCATGGCCAACTGGAGGGCCTGGATGCCGACTTGGATTCCCACCTGACGCTGGACTCGGAAGGAACAGCGCGTGTCAGCAGCCCCAAGACGCGGTTTATTCTTCCGGCCATTTCGGCGGCCGTTTCTGTCTTGTCGTTTCATCAAGACTACAACGCCAAGGGCGTTCCCGATCAGGACATAGGAGGCCGCGCCGAATCGGGGGCGGTTGGACTAGGTTTGATTGGCACCTTGATAGCGCAGACCTCGCGGGCCCTGGCATCGAGTATCGCGATTACAGGCGCTGCGCTCAGCGTCTACACGAACCTCTTGGCGCGAGGTGCGGACGTGGTTCTTCCGGCGAACACGCCGCTCAAGGTCAGCCTCAGTCCGCGTGGCGGTGAGGGCCGGGGGCAATCGGTGACCCGAGTGCTCCATTAGTACCTGGGTGCCACGATTCGGCCCGTTCCAGGCTCAAGAGCGCCGGATGCACCCCGCCGGCTTGTTTTTCCGCATCCGCTCAACGGCGCAACAGGGCCTGAGGCCCGGCGGTGATGAATTGACTCGACGGCGCGGATTAGTTTGGTTCCGGCAAAAGAGTGTCAAGCCTTAACCAGGACTTCCAGCACTGTTGGGCCCGGCTTGGACGGCGCGGGCGGCAGGTCCACCTCCAATCGTGAAGCCACCTGCCGAAAGACTAGCTTCTGTCGTGTGGGCAACACCGCCACCTCGCGGACTCTGTCGGGAAACTCCGCGACCTCCAATGCGCGCTCAGGCCAGTCGAATACCTGGAGATAGATCTTGCCGGGTTTCGCTGTACTTCGAATCGCACTCATCCCCTGGACCGGCCCGTAGCTTGTGCCGTAAATCGAATCCCGGTTCGCGGCCATCCACTCGCCAACGCCGCGCAGCCTTTCCTCGGCTTCCGGTGGAAATGTGCCATCCGGGGTTGGGCCGACGTTCAGCAGGAAATTGCCACCGCGGCTGGCCACTTCGGACAAAGTGCGGATCAGCTTGTCGGTTGTCTTGAAGTTCTTGTCGGACGGGCAGTAGCCCCAGGTGTTGTTGAGCGTCATGCAGGTTTCCCAGAGCTGAAACTGCTCAGCGCCCGGGCGTGGGGTGGTTGGATACGCCTTCTTTGAGTACTGGGTCAGCGACTCGATCACGTCTCTTGGCGGGAGCTTGTGCTGCGCCATGGAGTCCGCCAACTGTGCCAGGATGGCCCCGTTCAATTCGGGCGCACGCTCGCTGCGCTTGATCGGAATCCCCGCCGGGAAGAACTGCTCAGGCGTGACGAAGTCGCCGAGATCAGGGCCTAGCCGGTCGTTCACCAGTGTCTTCGGACTAAGCTGCCGAATCAGTTTGTGGAAGCGCTGGGGATCGTACTTGTCCTGGCCAAACAGGCCGTCGAACCAAAGGACGGCCACATCCCCGTACTTCGTCAGCAGGGTTTGGAGGTGCGACTCCATGTAGTCCAGATAGCTTTTCCATTCTGGTCGTGATGGCTCGCCTTCCCAATTCGCGGTGGCGGGCTTGCTCACATCGCGATAGCCGGGATGGTTCATGTCAGGCGGAGAGTAATAGAAGCCGAGTTTCATGTTGGCCGACTTGCAGGCCCGGGCGAGTTCCGCCGCGATGTCGCGGCCAAACTTGGTCTTCGTGATCTTGTAGTCTGTTCCGGGAGCATCGAACATGCAGAAGCCATCGTGGTGCTTGGTTGTGAGCACGATGTATTGCATGCCGGCCTGCCGGGCCGCCGCAACCCAGGCGTGGGGGTCGTACTTCACCGGGTTGAAACGCTGCGGCAACGCCCTGTATTCGGCCTCTGTAATGGGCCCGCCCTGTGGGGAGAGCTTGGGAAGCATGATCGGCCAGGAGGCCTCAACGCCCGCCACCGAGTAGGCGCCCCAATGCACGAACATCCCGAATTTTGCATCTCGATACCAGCGGGTCCTGTCATCGTCGTGTGCCAGTCCGCGCCCTACCGAAAGGCCGGCAGCGGATAGGGCGGCGGCTGTTCGCAGAAAGTTCCTACGATTGGTTGGTCGCATTTAGTGTTCCCGCATGATCCTATCGCTTGGCCGCGACTTATTCAACACGTCGCCCGGCGAGTCAGAAAACGGGTGAGGTTCCGGGTGGTTGGTGCTCAGTGAATCTCGCCTCCGGCGATCGAAAACGCAAGAATGCCGGCGGCATCGGCGGCTCGTCCTTCTCCAGGCGTAATGGAGACTTGACCGGCCTGGACCGTTATGGCGTACTTGGCGCCCGGCGTCAACCCAACGACATACTGTTGCGTTGTAGCTGGGTTGTAGTCGTAGACCAGGGGCCATTTTTGCGGAGACTCCCTGGCGAATGCTACGACCGTGTGTATATCCGCGACCTGCACTCCATCGCAATTGCTCCCGTGCAGGACCGATAGCGAGTGCACTCTGTCGGCGGCAGTCGCCAAGTCGAACGCCGTCAGCCAGCGTTGGACGGGGCCCGCCGGTGTTGGCGGCCGGACCTCCAAGCGGTCCACTACTCCGAAACCACCCTCGTCGATCAGTTGCACTTTGCGATCTTCCGGGAGGATGGAGAACATCGAACCTTTGAATGATCTACCGCTTTTTATGTCGTATCGCACTAGGCCCGGTTCGCTCGAGACGAGCGAAGCGCCAGCTATGAAGTGCCATGCGACGAATTGGTCGTAACTAGGGTCGGCGATCTTCGTCTGGTCATACGCCAGGAATAACTCCGGCCTTAAATAGAACAGATCTCTCGTCCAGGAGGTCACCGCTTTCGTCCCGCCGCAGGCCGTTTCCTGGGTGGGAGAGGGATACCCGATGGGGTAGAAATTGTCCTCCAGAAACGATGCCCTCCCGTACACGAACTCCGCTTGCTCCGAACGCCGGGAGATCGACGAGCGATTCGGCTTCATGCATTCGTCTATTGCTCCCGGTCCATAGTAGCCCTGCCGCCAGCGCGCTCCCGAGTTCACGTGGAATGTGTTGGTGATCTGCGGCACGCCTTCACCCAGCGTCAGATTGTCGGCATAGACGACCTTCCTGGCTTTGTCGAGTTCAAACGAGGCATTGGCCAGAAACGACTGTCCGCCGCGAGAGATCGCGATCGATCCACGGTCCTTGTTGTCCTTCCCGCCCTCGACGGAATGCACGTTGGGTCCGGCAATGAAGGAGGCCCAGACCGCGGAAGTGGTCCAATCGGATCGCATCTCCAGTTCCCCGGATCCGGCGGAATAGAAGCTCAATGGCAGTGTCTTGTAGTCGGTCGCGGGAGCATGCGGATTCCAGAAGAGGAATTCATTCCACCCGAAGTCCCCGAAAGGTGCTTTGGCGCTGAACGGGGCCACGTGCCTCAGCGCCTCAACGGTCTCCTTGGCGTATGACTGGAAATAAGGGGCAAAGTCCGGATGGTACCTTCTCAGATAGCCGCTTATGGTGTACAACGCATCGGCATTCAAACGGGCCGGGTCTTCACCGTTGAAGAGCTTCTGGCGCGTATTGAATGTGGTGCGATTGGGCCACGTGTGGTGGATGATGCCCTTGGCTGCGCTTAGCCCCCAACCGAAGCCAGGTGCGGGCGTTGTCGTCAGGTCTATGCCCTTGGCCGACTGCACCGCCGCCACTGCCCAAAGGTAGTTCTGGGTTGCCAGCCAGCCATAGTTGGCTCCGTCCGGATGGGCGGTATCGACGAGGTAGGTGTTGAAATACTTCTGCACTCCGGGGCAGTCGCCGCCCTTGCAGGTCCGCGGCTCATCTGCCACGCTGTAGGTCCGGGCTGTGGCTACCCACTCGTTGTTGTACCAGGAGTTCCAGAGTGCGTCGCCCTCCGGGTCGTCGCCTTCCAGTGCCAGAGCGGCGAACAGCTTAGCGATGAACTGGCCGGCATAGTAGTTGCCCGCCGGGTGAGCCTGCCCGTACCCGTTGCGCTCAGTCTCTCGAATCCAGCGCACCGCCGCAGCCCTCAGTTTGGCGCGCAGTTCGGGGGTGATTGCGTCATAGAACCAGTCATAGCCGATTGCGATCGCCACGCCGTAGTAACGAGCGCCGTAACCCTGGTTTACGAGACAGTCGTGGGCGAGGTTGGTTTGCAGCGCGTTGCCGGGGGGCGCGCCGTTGAGAATAAAGCGGAAGTTGTCAATCAGCGTGATCGTCCACGTGCCGTTGACATTGGTATTTCCGAGCACACCGGTTATCCGGACCTGATCGCCGCTAGCCAGATTATGCTGGTAACTTTCCACAATCAACGGAGTGGTGACCGCTGTTCCGTCCGGAAGAGCCACGGGTACGCTCTCGTTCGAGTTGACCGAGCCCGCTACGTGGACTGTGCCGAGCACGAGGGCGGCCGAGCCTCGATCGTCCGCCTTCGTGTCGGACTTGACGATGAAAACCTTGCCACCGGCATGGAACATGTCGCCGGCCTTGATCGTGCCGCCCGGAGTGAAGCCGCGCACCGGAATCGACTTCGAGCGTGCTGCAACGGCTCCGTCGACTACTGGTGTTGCGCCGGTCCAGGCAGTGCCCGTCACGAAGGAAGAGTCGTAAATGTAGCGCTTCTGGCCCGCCTTCTTGCCAGTTAAAACCTGGGCTTCGCCGGGCGCCGTAGAAATGATATCCAGGATCTCGAAGGCTTTGGCTGCGTACTTCTCTGCCCGCCCGGGATTCGAAGGGAGGATGACGTTGTAGCACAGCCCCAGGTTCATGATCGAATCCCAGTAGCCGTTGAGTTTGCCGGCCCCCCCACCCTGATAGCCCAGCCCGATATTGGGATTGCCGGAGTTCGCCCTGGCATAGTCGCCCTTCGGCGCAAAGTAGTCGTACCGCCCCTGCTCGCTCTTGCCGGGGTACACGACACCGGGCAGATAGGCGTCACAATGTTCCCTCAGAGCGCTCCATTGGGCGCTCCCACTGGTCGAATTGCGCAATGCGCCGAGCGTGGCCACATCCAGGAAGATCCTGGGATGCGGTGTGGCAGCGTCACACTGAATAGACAAGGAGAACAGCATGGCCAGCGCAATGCCATGCTTCCTCAAAGCGGCAATAACCCCTGGTTGAATAGCCAAAACCGCACCTCCGCTCGTCTGGCAATAGTGTCGCAGGTTGTCTTTCTCGACGGGCTGTAACCACTGGGCCGCCTGATGCGGCGGAACTGTTTCGCCGCCGAGATATGCCATCATTCCGGACCGAGCCGGATGGTGAGTCAGCGGCGTAGACTCACATACAAGGAGCAATATGCATTTGACGAGGCGGGACATGGGACGGATTGCGTTCGCATCCGTGCCGCTGGCTGCGGCGTTTGCAGCGAAGCGGATCGACTCGAAGTTCGGCGGCGTGCAGATTGGCGCCATCACCTACAGCTTCAACCGGATCGCCAGTCCCGATCCAGCGGCCATCATCAAGGCGTATGCGGACATCGGACTCGGGGAAGCCGAACTCATGTCGAATCATTGCGAGGCCCTGGCCCGAGCCCCCGCGCTGCCGATGTTCGGCCGCCCTGGCGGCCCGCGTCCGCAACTGACTCCAGAACAAATCGCCGAGCGCAAGGCTGCCCAGGAAAAGTTGGTGCAGTGGCGAGGCTCGGCCAGTGAAGGTACCTGGAAGACGGTCGCACGGAAGTTCAGCGCAGCGGGCATCGATCTGGCGCTGTTGTGCTACAACATGCAGGACAGCATGAAGGACGACGACATCGAGTATGGTTTCCAGATGGCGCGCGGACTGGGGGTGAAGGGCATCACGACCAGCACGACCCTGACCATGGCGAAGCGCATCGCGCCCATCGCCGACAAACACCGGCTGCTGGTTGGATACCACGGCCACGATGCGACGAACGATCCAAATCAGACCGCGACCCTCGCCAGCTACGACACGCTGATGGCGTACGGGAAATACAACGGCGTCAACCTCGACATCGGCCATTTCACCGCAGCCGGATATGACGCGGTCGCGTTCATCAAACAGCACCACAGTAAGATCACCAATCTGCATCTCAAGGACCGCAAGAAGAACCACGGTCCGAACGTTACGGTGTGGGGGACGGGCGATACTCCGATGAAAGCAGTGCTGCAGTTGCTCAAGCAGGAAAAGTACCCTATCCCGGCAAATCTGGAGTTGGAGTACCCCGTTCCCGAGGGATCCGATATCGTCGCGGAGGCTAAGAAGTGCCTCGCTTACGTAAAGAGCTGCCTGGCATAGGCGGCCGCTCTTAGAGTCCTTTTTTGAAGTTTCTGGAGATCTCACATGGCCCAAACAAGACGGCAATTCTTTTACGGCGCCCTGCTGGCGGGCGCGGTTCCCACAGGCGGGTACGGCAGCGTACCTTCACTGAAATTCATGGGATACAAATCGCCGAACGAGAAGTTGAACTTCGCGGCGATCGGCTCTGGCGGCCAAGGCGCCTCCAATCTATCGGCGGCCGCACCTACTGAAAATATCGTCGCCCTGTGCGACGTGGACGACCGGCGTGCGGCGCCGACATTCAAGCGCTTTCCCGACGCCCCGAAGTTCAGGGACTTCAGGCAAATGCTAGACAAGGAAGGCAAGAACATCGACGCGGTGATCGTCGCCACCCCGGACCACATGCACGCCACGGCCGCGATGTGGTGCATGGAGCGGGGCAAGGCGGTGTACGTGCAAAAGCCGCTGGTGCGTACCATCTGGGAGGCCCGCCAACTGCGCGCGGCCGCGGCCCGGTACAAAGTGCCGACGCAGATGGGCAACCAGGGCTACTCCAACGAGGGCACGCGCCAGTGCGCCGAAATCGTCTGGAACGGTGAGATCGGGAACGTTACGGAAGTGCACGCCTGGAGCGACCGTCCGATGTGGCCGCAGGGGCTCACCGAGATCCCGAAAGAAGACCCGATCCCGTCGACGCTCGACTGGGATCTGTGGCTTGGCTGTGCCGAAAAGCGCCCATTCACTGCTGCGGGGAAGACGGATCCGGATCCCAACGGCGGCTTTTTCTACCAGCCCTTCAACTGGCGCGGCTTCTATGACTTCGGCTGCGGTGCGCTGGGCGACATGGCATGCCACATTCTGGGCGCGCCCAACATGGCGCTGCACCTCTCAAAGCGCAAAGTGATCGGTGTCGAGTGCGTAAAGAAGGAAGGCGCGAGCCCCTTCATGTTCCCCAAGGCGTCGGTCATCCGCTTTGATTTCGCGGCTTTTGGCAACATGCCCGCGCTCAAAATCTTCTGGTACGACGGGCTGAAGCAGAGCCCTACGATTGCTGGCGTTCCGGAAGGCGAGTGGATCGGCGACCTGCCGTATGCGCCGCGCCCCACCGGCAGCACTCCGGCGGCTCCGAGGCCGGCCAGTGCCCCGCGTCCAGCGGGAAATGACTTCCGGTCGCCCGGCCGGGCATTCAACTGGGACGATTACCAGGCGCTGAAAACCTCCACCGCGCCACTGCGCTTCCCACCGCCCGATGGCAGCCTTTTCGTCGGCGACAAGGGCATGTTGACCACCGGCACTTACGGCGACCTGACGCGCCTTCTGCCGGTCGAAAAGATGAAGGATTATCACATGCCGCCCCCGCTGCTGACCCGTTCGCCGGGGCATATGCGCGACTTCATCCGCGCCTGCAAGGGCGGCGATCCGGCCTGCTCCAACTTCGACGTTTCGGCGCCATTCGTCGAATGGATGCTACTGGGCGTGATTGCTCTCCGCAACGAGGGCAAGCTGGAATACGACCCGGACAAAATGCGCATCACCAATAACGCCGAAGCGAACAAGCTCTTGAAGCCCATCTTCCGCAAGGGCTGGGGCTTCCGCCCGGTGAAGGCTTAGCGGCAGTTCACCATCCAACTGCCGGCGAAACCGCGGTACAACACGGGGATTTCGCCTGTGCGGCACCGCGTCCGGACCGTCTAACTACGGGCGTAGCTACTCGACCACCAGCCACGTCCAGCCGTGCGCCGGAATCGTCACGTCGATCTCAGCGCTGTAGTCGCGCCCCAGCGGGACGAGCCGGGGCGCGCCGTCTTTTACTCGAATCTGGGCGCTCCGGATCAGCCCCGTGTAGTACAGGGGGAGTTTCAACCTGCGCTGAATTGGCTGGTCGAGAGGGTTGAACAGGAATGCCAGGCCTTTCTCCTTGAGACCTGGGTTGACGTGCAGCAGGCCGTCCCAATCGCGCCCGTCCGGGCGGCGCAAGTGGATGACGTCGGCATCGAGGATGTCGCGGTGCGCCTTATAGAAGGCCACCCAACGCTTCACGACGGCCGCGGTTTCGTCCGAATCGAACAGGCGCGGGCCCCGATAGCAGGCTTGGACGCCAGAACCGAGGTTCTGCACCAGGTGCTGCTCGTAGGCATCCAGGTGATCCTTCAACGGTTCGAGCGTCGCCGCCGCGCCCCCGCCCTGGTACTCGGTGAGTGGCACGAACATCCAACCCATGCTCGGCGCCTTGTCCCATGTGCCGTCGTAAATGTTCTGGCGTCCCAGCAGGAACTGTCGCTCACGCGGCAGGCTCCAGTCGGTCTCGCGATAGCCCATGCCGGTCTTGCTGGAGCCATCCAGAAAGTACCAATCCGGCACGTTCAGGTAGATCCCTCGCGCGCGGGACCATCCGTAGAAGTCGCGAATCGTCTCCCATTGACGCCACTGCGAGTCGGCGAGCCCCGCATGGCCCGGGTGCTTTGTCGAGGCGCAGAGATCGCCCGGGTATGACCCGTCGTGCTCCAGAACGGCCAATCCGGTGGCCTCGAAGAGGTGTTTCAACTTGCGGAAGTACTCGCCGGCCCAAACACTCCCGAGGCAGGGCGAATCCCCGAAGATCGCCCCGCCAGTCTCGTTTGTCCGTGGGTTAATGACGTCGTCGGCGGGCGAGATCTTACGGCTCGCCAGCAGCGAGTACCCGCCCAGCTCGATGCCTTTGCGCCGGCCGTACTCCACCAATCCCCGCAATTCTTCCAGATAGGCTGGATCCTCGCGCTCGGCGTTGAAACCACTGCCAAAACTCAGGATCACCATCTCGAAGCCGGCCTCCGCGCACTGGTCGATGGCGCGTTTCACGCTCTCGGGATCGGAGTGGCGGACGTGCATCAGAATCGGATTCTCGCTTGCCCACGGGGCCAGCGTGCGATACAGCCTCCGGAGTGCCAGCCCCCGGCGCTCGCGGTCCGAGGAATCGAACGCCAGTTCGTACGTACGGAAGCTCTCGAACGATCCACCGGGTGCAATGCTCACATCCGGGCCGATGGGAGGGCGCGACTCAAGTTGCAGGGGCGAGAGCCGCTCATAGTTAACTTGCGTTTCGTACTGCGCGTCGGGTACCCAGAAAGTCGTGCGGTTGGCAGTGCGGTCGTCCATCCCGTGAAAGGCGTAGTCGCTGCCCGCATACAACATGGACGGCGGCGGCGTGGCTGCATCGACGGCCGACGTCTCTTCCACGACTGCCAGAATCTCGCTGACGAACTTGTTCAGGCGCACGGCTTGGGAGGACACGTTTCGCACCACCAGCCACTTCGACAGCGCGGGCAGGCCATCATAGATTTCGTAGTGCACTTCCACTTGCAGGCCCCGGCCTGCATAGCGGAACACGAGCCCCGTGCCTTTGGGTGGCCACTGCTGGTTCGCGGCGTAGCGCACTCGCTTCCATTCGATCCGCGGCTGCACGGGAACGGGTGCGTAGCCCGTGCAATGCAGCGCCTTGTCGTCTACCTTCATCCGGTCCAGCCAGGCCGGCTGTAGATAGGCATACTCCGGTTGCCCGGTCAGCCCGCCGACAGCCAGTTGAACCCCGTCGATGGTCAGCACGGCCTCGGGTTTGACCCCGCGGATCAGTGTGGTGTTCGTGACTAGATTGTCGAAGGCTACCGTGGCGCAGTCAGGCTTGACCCGCCATGTCCGGCGAATCAGCGAATTGGAGAGCACGACTTCGTTCCCATTCGCACCAGACGTGACCACAGAGGCGGTATGCTTCTGATCCAGCAGCCAGTCCTCCGCCGGTGCGGCGACTGGCAAACTCAAGGCGATGAGTGCGAATTCAAAGCGGGTCACGACGAACTACATTACCGGAACCCGCCGCTCGTGTCGATCAGCCGACGCCCGCTCGCAGCAAGTGCAACTATTCGGCCCACACGATAAACGGCAGTTCATACGGTAGAATCGCGTCCGAATTGTAGGGGATGATGCGTACAGTGTAGCCGCAGGAGCCGCTATCACTGCACTCGACCTCTCCGCTGTAGATCTCTTCCGTCCCGTCCACGCGTTGAAGGGTCATCTCCGCGGAATGTCCGGATATGATCTGCCCCGCCTCGTCCACATTCCCGTAATAGAGTTGGACACGCACATCGCCGGGACGGACCGTCCCGAGCGCGACTCGCGCCTCCACTTTCAGTTTCGCTCCGACGACAGCCTCTCCGGGATGCTCCGGAGTGACGAGGGTTACCTTGACTCCCGAGCCTCCGGAGCGCAGCCGTTTACGCCATTCCACCAGCGGGTAAACGCGTCGGCAATGATCTTCGGCCAGCCGCAGATGGCGCTCGTGAGCCGGAATATAGAATTCCTCGGCATACTGCGCGACCATGCGGTTGGTGTTGAAGACAGGCGTCAGCTTCTTCATCGACACCTTCATTTTGGCGATCCAGCCGCGCGGCATGTTTTGCTCGTCGCAGTCGTAGAACAGCGGCGCAACCTCACTTTCCAGCAGGTTGTAGAGCGCTCGCGATTCCACTTGATCCTGATAGTTCGCGTCGGAGTAGTCTTCGCCGTTGCCGATCGCCCAGCCAGCGTCGCGTCGGTAGCCCTCGTCCCACCAGCCGTCCAGAATGGAGAGGTTCAAGCCGCCGTTGGGAAGCAGTTTCATGCCGCTGGTCCCGCTCGCCTCATTGGGCCGGCGCGGCGTATTGAGCCAGACATCGACGCCTTGAACGAGATAGCGCGCCACGGAGATGTCGTAGTTCTCGAGGAATACGACGTGCGAGCGGACCTCGGGATCGCGGGCGAAGTGCAGGATCTGGCGGATCAACTCCTTGCCGTCGTTGTCGTGCGGATGCGCTTTTCCGGCGAACACCATCTGGACCGGCTGCTTGGGATTCAGCAGAATCCGCTTAAAGCGCTCGATGTCGTACAAGAGCAGTGTGGCCCGCTTGTACGTGGCGAAGCGGCGGGCGAAGCCGATGGTCAACCAGTCTGGCGAGAGCACGCCGTCGGCTTGAGCGATCTCCTTTGCCGACCCGCCGCGTTGACGGATCTGCGCCGCCAGTCGGGTGCGCGCGTAGTGGACCAGGCGCACGCGGCGAAGCTGGTGGACTCTCCACAACTCCTGGTCGGGGATGCGGTCGATGCGCTCCCAGACTGAGGAGTCCATCGGATCGTCGGCCCAGCGCGGGCCCAGATAGCGGCTCAGCAGCGCGCTCATCTCCATCGACGTCCAGGTGCGAGCATGGATGCCGTTGGTCACATAGCCGATGGGCACTTCTGCGAGCGGATAGCCCGGCCACATGGGTTGGGCCATCTTCCTGGTCACCTCGCCGTGCAGGCGGCTGACCCCGTTGGTGTAAGCGCTAAGCCGGGCGGCCAGATAAGCCATGTTGAACGGCTCATTGCCATCGTTGTGATTCTGTCGCCCAATCCCCATCAGGTGGTCAAAACTCAGGCCCAGCGTACCGCAATAGTCGCGGAAGTACTTCTCCATAAGCCACGTGTCGAAGCGATCGAAGCCTGCGGCCACGGGGGTGTGGGTCGTGAAGACATTTCCGGCTGCACCCAGCTGACGTGCCTCGAAGTAAGGCAGCTTCAACTCCTCCATCAGATTGCGGGCTCGCTCCAGGGACAGGAAGGCGGAATGGCCCTCGTTCATGTGGCACACAGTCGGCTTGACCCCCAGCGCCCGCAAGGCGCGCATCCCGCCGATGCCCAGGATGATCTCCTGTTGGATGCGGAGTTCGCGGTCGCCTCCATACAGAGCGCCCGTGATGCGGCGGTCTTCGACGGAATTCTGCGGCACGTTCGTGTCCAGCATGTAGAGCGGAATCCGTCCGACCTGGACTTTCCAGACGCGCGCGAAGACCAGCCTCCCGGGGAACTCCACCTGCACCAGCAGCGGCTCGCTGCGCGCGTCTTCTACCGGCTGGATGGGAAGCGTGTGGAAATCGTTGACAGGATAGGTTTCCTGCTGCCACCCATCGGCATTCAGGTACTGGCGAAAATACCCGCCTTGGTAAAGCAATCCGACCCCGGTGAGTGGGAGTCCCAGGTCGCTCGCCGATTTCAGGTGGTCGCCCGCCAGCAGGCCCAGACCGCCGGCATAGGTAGCAATACACTCCGTCATGCCGAACTCAGCCGAGAAGTAAGCGATGCTGAGACCCGCCGCCTCGGGATGCGCCCCAGTGAACCAGCCCCTGCCGCCGAGATACTCTTTGAGGCTGTCCGCGCAACGGTCCATCTGAGCCAGGAACGCCTCATCGGCGGCTAACTCCGTAAGCTGGCGCTGGTTGATTCTACCCAGCATTAAACGGGGGTTGTGCCCGGTCTGCTCCCACAGATCGGGATCGATCCCTCGAAACAATTCAATCGTAGGGTGGTGCCAGGACCAGCGCAGATTCAACGACAAGTCGTTCAGGCACTTCAAACGCGCCGGCAGTGAGGGCGATACATGAAAGGCAAATACACGTGGCATGGGGAAATGGGGATGACGATTCCAAAATACTCTCTCGTAGACCCAGTGAGAAGGAGCGCCGCTATTCTCAGCCGTTCGGATAAGTTGAGCTGCGCTGGCTGGCGGTCACCTGCGGGTGAAGCGGTCGAAAACAGAAATGGCCGGCAACGCGTTTCGATTCGAATCAACCCGCGGCGACAAGGACCGCGGAACGCTGGTGCCGCCACCGCACGAGCCTGGGTGAGCCTGCCCTTCGCAGCGACTCCGATCTCAAACTACTGGGCGTCAACGACGCAGCGGAAACCGAGCGCGCCGGCGCGATCCTTCGAAGGCGCCATCAGCAGGTACTTGCCGTGCTCCGAGAGCTTGTAGGCTTGCGGGAAGTACCAGTCCGAGCCCTGCGGCTGGAAGTAACTGCCACCGCGCAGGATGCCCGCCCGCGTGTGCTCGTCTACATACTCGTCGGTCCACTGCCATACGTTGCCCACTAGGTCCTCGACGCCGAACGGGCTCGCTCCTTGCGGATGGCCTCCGACAACCGGTGCAGGCGGGAGGTCGCGACCCTTGTGAGGCGCAGGCACGGCCTTCTCGTCCCAACTGCTGCCCCAGGGATACAGGCGGCCATCGTTGCCCTGAGCCGCGTACTGCCATTCCCATTCGTGCGGCAAACGCTTGCCCGCCCACTTGGCGTACGCACGTGCGTCCTCCAGGGAAATCCATACGACCGGCCTCATCTCGTCTCCCGCCTTCGGCGCGCCATTCGCCCAATGCCGCAGGAAACTGTGTCCGTCGGCAGGTTGGTAGTGCGAGGCGTCAAGGAAGCGCTTGAACTCGCTGTTCGTCACAGGGTGTTTGTCGATGAAAAATGGCTTGATCGTCAGCGGATGGCGGTGGCTGCGGCGCGGCGAGTCCTCCCACGGGTACTGCACGTCCAGGCCGATCATGTTCTCGCCCTCGATCTCGATGCCGGCCACGTTGAAGTCGAACGCCCCACCAGGGATGCACACCATACCTGCGGGTGCCTTCGCGGCGGCGGGCGTCGCCGCGATCTCGACGAGTTGCTGCGGCAGGAACTTCCATTCACTCGAATAAGACGTTAGGGGTTTGGCAGCCCAGGCATGCATCTGGGCGAGCAAGCCGTCTCCTCCTTCGAATGCAACGCCGGCATCCACGGCCAGCACCGCCGCGTAGCCCTTCTCCTCGATTGGAAGCTCGAGCAGGGCACCCGCTGCGTCAATATGCGGCTTCAGTTCGACGCCGTTCCAAAGGTCGTAGTAGCGGCGCCCGGCCCTATCCTCGACGGCGATGACCGGACCGTCGATATGAAACTCGTTGCGGTTCACGATGGTCCAGAGCGTGCGCCCGCCCACCGGGAACATGCTCGAATAGACCCCATAGCGCAGCGTCGGCACATGCGGCGTCCAGTCTTTGGTCACCAGTAGTTCAGGCACCGACCTGTAGATGCTTGAAATGCGGCGTAGCGCCTCCGCGTCGCGCGGAGTCATCTGGTTCCAGATGCCCCAGATGTTTTCCCAACTCTCGAAGCCCACCCCGTTGAAAAAGGCGGCCTGCAGGTTGTCCGTGTGGTTGCGCGCCCACCGGTCGCAGACGTTGATCATGTGCCGTGGTTCCAGCCACTTCAGCTTGCTGACCATGGGCACGAACGGGTAGTTCCAATAGCCCCAGCTTTGGACGTTGTGGGCCAGCATGCCCTCTTCCCGGGGAGCCCCTTCAGGTTCCAGGACCAGCGGGTGGCCCGCCGCGACGGAAGCCTTAAAATACGCTGCCGGCAAGCCGTCGAACGTGTCTCCGTTGATGCCGTCGATGCCGATCTCGGTCATCAGTTTGGCCGTCGCCTCCCAATGCTGCATCCCGGGATCGCGTGTGCCGTTGTCCCAGGCCATGGTGGGGAACAAGACGCGCACGCCGCGCTGGTGGAAGTCCTCGACCATCTTGCGCAGAGCAGGGACGCCGCCGGGCAAGTCGCGGAGCAGGTCCCATTGGTTGCGGTTGTCGATGCCGATGTTGGGGTAAACGGGCCACAGCAGCACGCTATCGATGCCGCCGTAGCGGGCGTCCAGGTCGTCAAGAAAGCGATCGACCGTGTACTTGCCTTGCACCGGGTCGAAGAAATAGCGCTCCTCCACCATGGATTGCGGCTGCACGAAATTGCGCTGCGCCCACTTCAATTCCGGGCGATTGTATTCTGCACCGTCGTAGCCCATTCGCGTCAGCCGCTCATAACGCCACGCCCGCATCTCGCCGATCCACTCTTCAAACGTCTTCGCGGAATCGCGCGCCGATTGGGCCGCGTCGCTACGCCAGCTCTGTACCGGACCGGGAAATTGGTTGCCTTGCGGCTGGACCTTGGGATCTTCGGCGCTGAGGACGCCGATCATGGATAGCAGAACCAGGGTGATGCGAAGCGCTTGCATAGAGTTGACCTTGTTTCGGAGTGCTTCTGAAACGATTCAGATGCGCGGTAACAGCTTACATGAAGCGCACCTTAGTGGCAATCGGCACCCACGGCCTAAATCGGAGCCGCCCGGTGGCAACACGCTCCTGCATCTCCTTCTATCACACTCCCGCACGCGGGTGCCGAGGCTGGCGTCAACGGCACACGACTGCACTATTTCCATTCGGGAACGTGCCGTTCCTAACCCCCTGCGCGAGTTCGCCCGTCCGGCGTTCATCCCCCAAAAGAGTGAGAACTATTTCCCCTTTCGGGTACCGCTACATCAGTAAGGCTCATTACACTCGTTTCGCGGCGCCCGGCATAGCCAAGGACTTCACCCTCGCAGTGCCGACCGGCATGTGGCCTCTTAGAGCCGCATCGCCCGTCTTTTCCGGCTCGGATAACTTCGCGCTCAGGCTCACCTGGCTGAAGTTACGATTCCGGCTCACCGCCTGGTGACCAGCCGAATCCACCGAACCGCAATGCCCGCCGGCGGAGACCGAACAGATCTACAGGCGATAGAACTGCCCGGCGCTGGATCGATCGCTTGTATCGAGGCGCTCCCGGGCTGTACCACGACGGGAATGCCAATGACGCCCCGTCCCCCGGCGCCGCGAACATCTGGCTACAGAAAAGAATTACAGATCTAATGGTCTTTAAATACGGCAGGTCAATTCCCGGCAGCAGCGCGCGAGCGGAAACGCTAGCGGAGCCGGGGCTGTCCGCGAGTTGGATCAATTCGTTTAGACTTAAGGCGCACTCCGCACCGGTGGTTTTGTTGCTGGCTTGTTCATACGCAGTGGCTGGCTCGATGACCGTCGTCCATTATGCGGCAAGTCCCGGTGGGAGCGGCACGGCAGGCTATCAGGATTTTGCACTCTCACCGTGTTTTGGCGAAGACTGTGATTATGCCCTCAACCGTTCGATTGTCAGGACGGGCGAACTCATCAACGCTGCTCCAACGGCGACCAGTTGGTTCGCGCAGGGTTGGGGCACCCAGTGGATTGACCGCGCGAGTGGCCTGCCCGACCCAATTGCCAGCTTCGACCTGGGCGACTCTGCAAACTTGGTTTTGATGACGGTTTGGGCGGCCAACACAAGTGCTCCGGGCAGCGCTCAGTTCCCCGCGCAGTTGCCGGCGAGCGCGCTTAGCTTCGTGTCTCTCGTAACTGCCAGTCCCGGCTCGCTGGCCGCTGTCTCCCCGGAGTTGAACCTCATTGGCAGCAGTGTCAGCGTGCAACTCTCGCCCGCGCCGTCCGCCCGGACTCTGCTCGGAGACGTTTCGTTCGCTGGTTCGAATGACCTCGCCATCCCGGAAATGGCTACCGGGTTGATGGTTTTGGGCGGGTTTATAGTCGGAGGGTGTCTGCGGCGGAAGCGGGTCAGATAGCCCCGGCGAAAATCAAGCTCGTTCGCGGGGCTAGGTCCCGGAAGATCCTGGCCCGGCTTATTTGATCGGCAGCAGCGACAACACCGCTTGGCTCGGGCTCGGGATCACATGCGCCGCCACCAGGCGCCCCAGTGACGCGACTTTGGCGCTGCCTGCCTCGACGGCTGCCCGGACCGCTGCCACGTCGCCTTTAATCACGACCGTGATGTAGCCGCCGCCCAGTTTCTCCCGCGCCAGCACTTCCACATTCGCCGTCTTGACGGCGGTGTCGATGGCCTCGAAAACGGCCGTGAAGCCTTGCGTTTCAATCAGCCCTACGGCGAAGCTCGCCTGTTCGTTCATCGCGCCCTCTCTTGGAAACTCCACCACCGCTTGCTCGATCAGTGGGTTGATTTCACTGGCTGCTTCGAAAGCCGCCCGCGAACCTTCCGCTGCAGCGGCAATTACGTGCGCCAGCACCGGGACGCCCATCGTCCGGCCTACCTGCTCCGCCGCCTGCACCGCAGCTTCCAGGTCGGCCAGATTGCCCGTCAATTTGAGGCAGACGCCCGGCTGGTCGTTTAACTCCGCCTGCAGCACGCACACGCCCGCCGTCTTTTCCATGGCGTCGAGGACGACCATGGCCGGCGACCAGCCACCCGTCTCGACAAATGCCAATGCCTGGCTCAGATGATCCCCCGCTGATCGAGCACGGCCATCACTTCCTGAACCACCTGCGCGATCTTATCCTGGCCCATGTCGCGCGTCCGGGGAGCGCAACCCGCGGCGGGCGGATCGACCACGCCAAAGTCCGAGAGGATGCAGTGCAACACCGATGCCAGGGTGGTCTTGTCCCGCTCCTGAGCGTTGCTCAGCGGTTGACGCCCATGGCCGAACCGGAATCCACGCAATTCCGCGCCGGCGCGGAAGCCGTCGGGGAACTCGAATGAATTCAACATGGCGTCGAAGAGTTCCAGTACTCTGACCTGCCACTTCATCGCCTCGGTGTAGTTGCCCGCCTGGCAGAGTTCGTAGATCTTGCGCGTCACTTCCGGGAGCGCGTTGCTGGTCGCGTTCGTGCCGCCGTCGCAGCCGATCATCAGCATCGGCGCGAGCACGGCCTCCCAGCCCGTCAGGAACGTGAAATCCGGGCGCGACGGGCGAATAGCGGCGATCATGCGCATCATGAACGCCAGATCGCCAGAGGAGTCTTTGATACCCACAATGCGCGGGAATTCGGCCAGTCGCCGGATCGTGGCGACGTCGATCGGGCTCGCGAACATCGGGATGTTGTAAAGCGTGACGTCGATTGGCGAGTTGCGGGCGATCTCAGAGAAATAGGCGTACACCGAATCGGGAGACAGCCGGAAATAGATCGGCGACACGATGGCGACCGCGCGCGCACCCATGCCGGCGTACGCCTCGCAGGCGGCGAGCGTCTCTTTCACGTTCGCTTCCGCGGCTCCCGCGAGCACAGGGACGCGTCCGCCCGCCTCGTCGCAGGTGATCTGGACGATTCGGCGTCGCTCCTCCTGGGTGAAACGCGTAAACTCGCCGGTCGAGCCGTTAGGATACAGACCGTGCACGCCGCGCTCGATCAGCCAACTGATGAAGCGCCGTAGTTCCGGCTCATTGATCTCCCCACGCGCATCCAGAGGGACCAGCGTGGGCGTGAAGATGCCCTTTAGTCGTTCACTCATCGAACAAAACCCAGCCTCCGCGCGGACGGGAACCCTTCGGGCAGATTCGCCAAATCCGCTTTCATTTACGCCCTTCAGTATGTCGCATTCGCAGGGCCGGCTGTAGTTGAGCCCCGTTTGGCGTGGCGGTCCCGGAGTCCGCGAGTGCCCCCCAGAAACGCTTTGCGAAGCAGTAAGAAGCTCTGACCAGAACAGTCGGAATACGCCGAGTTGGGAATTCGCCCCACCACGTACCCGGTTTCCCATCGACAATTCGGGCCCTGACTGCAAATTCCGCTTGCAGTGTATCCGTGATGTAGTGTATTAGTTAACTAGATGATTAAGCCAGCCCAATTCGAGTTCCGGCTCGACCTGGCCAGCGGCGTTCCGGTCTACCGCCAGATCATCGACCAGGTCCTCCTGGCCGTGGCGACCGGTACGCTGCCGGGCGGGCGCCAATTGCCCACCGTGCGCCAGGTCGCCGTCGATCTGGCGATCAATCCAAACACTGTCTTGCGGGCTTACCGCGAGTTGGAGATCCGGGGCGCCATCTCGACCCAGCAAGGGATCGGCACTTTCGTCACCGCGCAGCGCGTGGAGGTAGACCAGGCGGAACGCGACCTGCGGCTCAGCCGGCTGGCAGCCGACTGCGCCTCACGCGCAGGCGCCGAGGGGTTCTCAGTCGTCGAATTGCTGGAACGGTTGAAAGAATTAGGTCCTGCAGAGGACCGGAGGAGTGAGTAGTTATGCAGTCACTTGGAGTCGCTTCGAACCTTGGCGGGAAGGTAACCAGGGTCCAGACGGTGAGCTCGATCGGGCTCACGTGCTTCCTTGTTTCTCTGGCGGCGGGCGTTGGGCTCACCGCCTGGTCTCAGAACCCGTGGCCCGTGATCTTGCTCGGCCTCGGCGGGGTCTATCTCTTGTTTTCAATCAAGGTGGCGTCCCAATGGGAGCGTGCCGCCGTGCTGCGACTGGGGGCGTACCGCGGGCTGCGCGGCCCCGGGCTGTTCACCATCGTTCCCATCGTGGACACGGTGAGCGACTTCATCGACCAGCGCATCCGGGTGACGGAAGTGAAGGCGGAATCGACGCTGACTCGCGACGCCGTTCCGGTCTTCGTGGATGCGATCGTGTTCTGGGTGGTCTGGAACGCGGAGAAGTCGATTCTGGAGGTGCAGGACTTCGGTCACGCGATTGGGATGAGCGCCCAGACGGCTCTGCGAGAGTCGATCGGCAGGCACATGCTGACCGACATGGTGACCGACCGCGAATCGCTTGGCAGGGAGTTGCAGAAGATCCTCGACCAGAAAACGAACCCGTGGGGCGTAACCGTGCAGTCGGTGGAGATCCGCGATGTCCAGATCCCGCAGGGACTCGAAGACGCGATGTCGCGCGAGGCGCAGGCTCAACGGGAGCGTCATGCGCGTATCATTCTGAGCACTGCCGAAACGGAGATCAGCGAGAAGTTCGCCCAAGCCGCGGAGATGTACCGGGACAACCCGGTGGCGCTGCATCTGCGCGCCATGAACATGCTCTACGAAGCCATTAAGGAGAAGGGTTCCATGGTGATCGTGCCCTCCTCGGCCGTGGAGACGATGGGGCTCGGCGGGATGATGGGCATGGCTTCGATGGGCCGCCAAGTGATCTCACCGGACGCGCCGCCGCAACAGTGAGCCAGGGAGAAGGAACCGGGTTATGCGAGTTATCAGATGGGCTTCAACCCTGGTGGTGGCGGCTTGTGTCTTCGCCCAGACGGGCCGCGTACCAGCGCCCGCGCCCGAGGCGCGGGCGCGCGAGGCAGTAGGGTGGGTGCTGGCCGGCGAATACCAGAAGATCTTCGACGCCTCCACGCCCCAGATGAAGCAGGCGCTGCCGCCCGAAACGTGGAAGACGAAGGTGGGCCCGATTACCGCCAGCCTCGGCAAACTGATCGAGTACGGCGAGCCCAAGAGTGAGCCTGTCACGGTCGGAACGGGCGTCCTGCTACCGGCGAAGTTCGCTGCCGGTGACTTCGAGTTCAACGTGATCGTGGACAACGCCGGCCTCATCGCGTCGTTCTTCATACGGCCCGGCACACCCAAGTCGGCCTACACGCATCCGGCCTACTCGAAGCCCGAGAGCTTCACCGAGCGCGAGGTCACCGTGGGGAGCGACGAGTGGAAGCTGCCTGGAACCCTGACGCTGCCCAAGGGCGGGATGAATCTAGCGGCGGTGGTGCTGGTCCACGGTAGCGGAGCTCACGACCGCGACGAGTCGATCTTCCCGAACAAGCCGTTCCGCGACCTGGCGGAAGGGCTCGCCTCCCGGGGCATCGCCGTTTTGCGCTACGAAAAGCGCAATAAAGTGCATCAGGCCAAGTTGCTCACGCTGCCGCACTTCACGCCACAGGAGGAAACGGTCGAAGACGCCGTGCGGGCAGTCGCCCTGCTCCAGACCGTTCCCGAGATCGATCCCAAGCGCATTTACGTACTCGGCCATAGCCTGGGCGGGTATCTGCTGCCGCAGATCCTGCAGCAGACGCCGCAAGTCGCGGGCGGTATCTCACTGGCCGGCTCGACGCGGCCGCTTGAGGACCTGATGGTCGAGCAGTACGAATACCTCGTCCCGCTGCAAAGCGCGGGCTCGGAGGAAGCACGGAAACAGGGCCAGAAAGCGCTGGCTGACGTCCACGCCGGAGCCGCCGCAGTGAAGGCTATGACTGCCGCCGACGAAAAGGGGGCGGTGATCATGAACATCCCGCGCAGCTACTGGCTGGCGTTGAAGGGCTACAACCCACCGGCACTCGCAGCCACGCTCCGTTCGCGGCTGTGCATTCTGCAGGGTGAACGCGACTACCAGGTGACGATGACCGACTTTGGAAACTGGAAGTCGGCGCTCGGCAACCGCAAGGACATCGTCCTGAAGAGTTACCCAGCCTTGAACCATCTGTTTGAAGAGGGCGTCGGGAAGAGCACGCCAGCGGAGTACTTCAAGGCGGGTCACATTGCGGGAGAGGTGATCGAGGACATTGCCAACTGGACGCTGGCGCACTGAACTACCCCGCCAGAAGGCGAAGGTAGCCGGAGCAAGACTGGATACTGCGCGAGCGCAGCTCAGGCGACAACGGCTTCAGCCGACTCGATCCGCGGTGTGACGGCCACGGGCTGCAGCAGTTTCTCGATGACGCTCGCAGCACTGTAGACCAAGCCCTCGTCGGGCAGGAACCGCGTCAGCCCGACGATGTCGTTGCCGGAGGTGACCAGCGCCCGTTCGATGTAGTCGCCGGGACGGTGCTGAGGCAGGCCGATGTTCGCCATCAGCGCGTTGCACAGGCACTTGCGGCCCTCTGTGTTCTCTTGCTTGCCGCCCTTGGCCACGTACGTTTTCACCGGTTCGGAAGCGCAGCGGTAGCCGAGTTTGCCGTCCGGAGTCTTGTAAACCGAGCGCAGATAGCCCAGGTCGCAGATGCGCTGACGCGCGGCGTACGTCTCGCTCTCGGAGAGCGAATCTGCAAGCACGGAAACCTTGAACGGGAAGTTCGTCGGGGATGCGGCAAGGTCGGTCACCACGCGCGCCCGGCCGTCCGAGACCTGCTGCAGCAAATCGTACTTGATCCGCTCATCCAGCCCGGACTCGGTACAGTAGGCGAATGGCGTTCCGACCTGAACGCCGGCTGCCCCCTCGGCGAGAGCTTCGTTCACCATTTCTGGCGTGCCGTAGCCGCCGGCGAGCCAGAATGGCACACCGAGTTCGCGCATCTTCGCAAGATCGACGCGATCGCGTTCTCCGTACACGGCTTCGCCTTGCTCATCGAGCACCAGCTTGCCGCGCGGAGGCGCGTTGTGGCCGCCTGCGGTCGGGCCTTCCACCACAAAGCCGTTAACGCGTCCGTCGGAGCGTTTCAACATCACCGTGGACAAAAGGTTGGAGGCGATGATGGCCAGGAAATCGGGGCGCTTGAGCGCCGGAAGCTCGCACTCCATGTAGTCGCGCGGATCGAACCGCATGGTCGTGTCGTCGCCGTCCTGGGCGCCGTCAACTTCCAGCGGATAGGTTGCGGCCTCGTGCAGCGCCAGTTTGTCGAGCATACCGGGGATCTTGAGCGGTATGCCCGCCCCCATCAGCACGTAACTCACGCCCGCCAGCATCGCTCCGTACGCCGACGGCAGATGCGGCAGTTGGACCTTCTCCAGGTAGTTGATCCCGACGGGGTTGTTATGACCCTCGCGAGCCAGCCAGACTTCCACGAAGTTGGCGATCAGGCACAGCTCCAGGATCTCCCGGGGGCCGTCCTTGACAATCAGTTTCAGGGTTTTATACGGAGCGTCCGGACTTTTGCCGCCGGGAATGTAAAGCCAGTTCCAAATACGCTCGGCCATGGCCGGAAACGGGAAGTGGTCGAAGGCCCGGCGCATATGGCCGCCCGGGTCGCCATTCTGCAGCCGTCGTGACAGTATCTGGTCGAGTGCGGTTCCGGAAACTACGCCCAGCTGTCCCGTCCTGGAGACGGCCTGAGCCAGCCGCCAGTCGGAAACGCCTGCGCCCATGCCGCCTTGGATAATCTTCGGATAGTTTCCCATCTCGCGCCCATCCTCCCATGATTGCGAGTTTGGGATTGTATGATCTTTGTAATAGCTGACCGTTCCGTACGTGCACGGACGGACGGGGTGGACTTGCCGCTGGATTCCCGATTAGCGGGCACTCCATTGCTTCCACTTGGCGGCGATGCCCGCCGAGGCAGTATCGCCCGGGTGAATCAGGACCAGATAGCGCAAGCGCAGGCTCTGGCCCGCCTCCACCGTCACGCTGCCGTTCTTTGATTTGTCCTCGGTGAAATCCCTTTCTCCAAAAGGGTTTGCGGCGAACAAACCGTAGTCACGGGCATGCCACCAGCCGGGGAAGTGCGGGTTGCCCGGATGGTCGAAGATGGCAATTCCAACCTTGTGCCCCTCCACCGTGCCGGCGTAATCCACCCAAGGCGAGCGCTTGCCCCAGACCAGTTTCATCCCACGCTGGCCCTCGGCATTGGTGGTCACGCCCGAGCCCTTCAGTTCGGTGAGTTCGTCGCGCAGGCGAATCGCGAAAAGACCCTCTTTCGAGTCGCCAAAGACGGTCTTGTCCGGGACGGCCAGTTTCACGTCGAAGTCGATACTGCGCACTTTGTCGTCTCCGGAGAAGGTCATCGTCCTGTCTTCGGTCACCATGGCTTTGCCTGCCGGGTTCTGCCACTCGAGCAGCACACGCAATGTGCCGGATTTGGGGCCGCCCTTCATTTGGACGACCTGCTTCAGGACTATCAACCCCTGCTTACCCTTCAGTTGTTCCGGTTCGCTGGCCCAGAAATCGATCCCGTTCACGTCTCCGTGCGCCAGCCACAATCCGCGGTGGTGCGGGTGATCGTGGCTGTCCGGATCGGTCGCATCCATTGGAAACAGGCGGGTTAGCCGCACCCCGTCCGCTGTGAGCAGTGGGTGTAGGTAAGCCTTCGGCGCGCCCGCGCCGAAGTAGAGTGTGGTGAACGGCCGGCCGCCAACCTCAACCGCTATGGAATTGTCATGTTGGGTGAACCGGACTTGCGCGGGAAGCAGGATCGTTCCGGCACATAGCAGGGCAAACAACGACAAAGCGCGTTTCATGCCGTCCAGTTAATCACAACCGCCCGATAGATCGCACGATAGGTAGTTTTGGCGGGCCAGGCACCCCCTCGCATACCTTGTGATGGCTTGTAGGGGGTTCCGGCGGTTCGATATCATATCTGATGGAATCAATAGAGATAGGAGCGTGGCGATATGGGGCCCATTGGATGGCAGGAGACCGTCCTTATATTTATCGTGGCTCTCATGCTGTTCGGACCCAAAGAGCTGCCCAAAATCGGCAAGACCATCGCCAAGGCTTTGAACGATTTTAAGCGTGCCAGTAACGAGTTGAAGGACACGTGGCAGCGGGAGCTGAATGACTTGGAGCGCGAGACCCAGGACATCCGCAACGAAATCACCAAGGAAACGGATACGATTTCGCAAACCACCTCCAGCTACGGCGAGAGCTACTACAACCACGACACCGCTTACGACTACGGCGCTTACGGCTATCCCGCGACCACCACGGATTCCACCGTTGACGGTACCGTGGCCGCACCGGCGGACACCGCGCAAATCACGGCTGGCGACGGTGGTTCCACCGGCGAAACTACCGTGTCCGACGGCAGTCTAGCCGCGGAGCCGGCCGGCGCGGACGCGGCGCCGGTGATTTCCGCCGCGCAGGGAACGGTCCCGACCCACCTCTCTCCAGCCGTACCACCGCATGCCTCCGAGTCCGCGACCCGCGACGATGTGTCGTCCCTGTGAATTTGATCCAGGGGCTTCCGGAATAGAGTAGCGATGCCGTATCCAGACGATCCACAGGACCCTCAAACTCCACCAGAGCCAGAAAAAGACGGACGTGAAGTCCCGGCCGAACCAGCCAACTCCGAGGCCGGCACTGCGGTTCAACGGGTGCCTCCCCCGCCTCCACCGCCTGTGGTCGCTCCTCCGCCCAAGAAGGAAGACGAGCCGGACGAAGACGAAGAGGGCATGGCCCGCATGAGCTTCCTCCAACACCTGGAGGAGCTGCGGACCCGCCTGATCCGGTCGGTGTTGGGACTGGTGGTAGCGTTTTTCGTCTGCATGGCGTTCATGAACCAGATGTGGGACTTCGTGCGCCAACCTGCCATCGTGGCACTGAAGTCCTTGGGTTACCCACCCAATCTGGCCGCGTTGACGCCGATGGAAGGCATTTCCATCGTGTGGATGCGGGTTCCGCTGCTGGCCTCGCTGTTTCTGGCCTCGCCCTGGGTGTTGTATCAGGTCTGGGCCTTCATTTCCCCGGGACTGTATAAACGCGAACGGCGGTTTGCCGCACCCTTCATCCTGACGACGGCGGGATTGTTCATCCTGGGCGGCACGTTCGCCTACTTCGTGGCGCTGCGCCTGGGGTTGTTCTTCCTGCTGAAGATCGGCAAGGAAGCCGGCATAACCCCGTATATCTCGGCCAGCGAGTACATGGATCTGTTCGTCAACGTGATCCTGGGCGTCGCGCTGATCTTCGAATTGCCGGTCCTGGTCTTCTTCCTGACGCTGCTCCGCATCGTCACGCCGAAGTTCCTGATGCAGCATTCGCGCTATGCCATTCTGGGCATCACGGTACTGGCCGCGATCGTCACGCCTACGCCGGATGCAGTCAATATGACGCTGGTGGCCGCACCAATGATCGTGCTGTACTTCCTGGGTGTTTTCGCCAGCTTCCTGCTGGTGTTGCGCCGGGAAGGGAAGTCCTTCCCCTGGAATAAAGTGGCCAGGCCGGCGCTGATTGTGATTGCGGTACTGGCTGCGATCGTGGCCATTCTGATGTTCGGCTTCCACCTGCACTGGGTAGCCAAGTGGCCGTTCCTGGTTAAGTAGACCTTGTTGCATGACCGTTGGCGATCTAGCCGGCGGTCATGCGTCCGGGATCTCCCGGCGTTCCAAGTCCCTGCAGAGCGAGCCATACGACACGTGCCGCCCGGTACGGAGTAGAATCAACCCAGCGGTGGACGCGCCGCATCGCCTGGTGGGTGAGGGAACGCGACTGGCCGGGGCTCCGGCGGACTGACGGGAACCATGTACAAGAATCGGCGGGAAAGTCCGTGCTGCCGCCTGGGTTTGTTGTTGCTGTTCACGGCGCTCCCGCCACCCCACTTGGGGATTGCGGTGGGGCAACCGGCTGCACCTCCTCCCGCTTCCCAGCCGAAGGATGCCGGCGTTCCTCCGCAGCCCGCCGCTAAGGCGAAACCGAGCGACAAGAACGTCGAAGAAGTGACGACGAAAGACGCGCAGGCGACTTTCACCTCAAAGGTGAATCTCGTCCCCGTCACCGTCGTCGTTCGCGATGACAAAGGCCGTGCGATCGGCAACCTGACTAAAGAGGACTTCCGGGTGACGGACAACGGGAAGCCACAGTTTATCAGCCGGTTCTCCGTTGAGAATCCGTCCACGCCCGTTCTTCTGGAGAAGGAGAACGTCGATCCGGACGCTCCCAAGCCGGTTGAAAGCGCCTCGCTCGTGATTGCCACGCGCTTCGTGGCTTACCTGTTCGATGACGTGCATGCAACCTGGGAAGACCTGGCCCGCACGCGCGATGCCGCGATGCGACAAATCGCCACTTCGTTGCTGGCCACGGACCGCGCGGCCATCTACACGACTTCCGGTCAGACGATACTCGAATTCACCGACGATCAAGCGCAGTTACAGCAGGCTTTGATGCATTTGCAGCCGCGTCCGATCGCCGGCAACGCCACGGGCAGTTTCGAGTGCCCGCGCGTCAGCTATTACATGGCGGACCTGCTGATCAATCGTGAAGATCAGGAGGCTTGGCAAACGGCCATCACCGAAACTTACGCCTGCGCGAACCTCGATCCGACGACCGTTCCTCCATCCGTACCCAAGTCGATGGCTCAGGCGACCGCGTATCGGGCGCTCAGCGCGGGCTCGCACGAGACGCGTATTTCTCTCGACGTCCTGGGCAAAGTAGTGCGCCGCCTCTCGGCCATGCCCGGGCAGCGCACCGTGATCCTGGCTTCACCCGGGTTCCTGGCGCCGGACATCCATCAGGAAATCTCGGACGCCATCAGCAAGGCGATCCGTGCGAAGGTGATCATCGGCACCCTCGATGCGCGCGGATTGTGGACCGAGCCCGCTTACTCGGCAGCCGACGCATCGCCCGCGGGCGGCCCTAACGTCCTGGTGGTCAAGAGCCGGTACAGCCACTTCGAGGCGCTGGCCCAGGAAGACGTACTAGCCGAGATCGCGGCTTCCACCGGCGGCACCTTCATTCACAACACCAATGACCTCGCGGATGGCTTTAAGCGCCTGGCCGCCGCACCCGAGTTTGTTTACGTAATCGGATTTACGCCCACCAATTTGAAATCCGATGGCAAGTTCCACAACCTCAAGATCGCCTTGAAGGATTCGAAAGGCCTGACCCTGCAGGCGCGCCGCGGGTATTACGCGCCGAAGCGGGAAGTGGGCGAGGCTGAGCAGGCCCGGCAGGATATTGAGGATGCTGTCTTTTCGCGCGAAGTTATGAAAGACTTCCCGGTCGAGTTGCATACTCAGTTCTTCAAGCCCAGTGAGACCGAAGCCAAGCTCTCCGTGCTGGCTCGCGTGGATGTCAAGCGCTTGAAGTTCCGGCTGGAAGAGGGCCGCTATAGGAATTCGCTGAAGGTCGTCACCGCGTTGTTCGATCCCGGCGGAAATTACATTTCGGCATCGGACAAGGTGGTCGATTTCCGGCTGCTCGAAACGACGCTCGAGAAGCGCTTGAACAATGGGCTGACGGTCAAGTCGAGCTTCGACGTCAAGCCCGGCAGCTATGTAGTCCGGCTTGTGGTAAGAGACAGTGAGGGCCAGATGATGGCGGCCGAAAATGGGGCCGTCGAGATCCCTTAGCGGAAACGCGACCTGCAGTGGCGATCGGACCCTGGCAGGAGAGTAAATGGAGACGTGAACACAATGACAGCACTTCGCCGGTACCTATCCTTTGCTGGATTTCTGTGCCTTATGGGACTGGCATCCCCGTCGCTCCGGTTGCAGGCGCAGGCGCCGCCTCCCGACTCCGGCGCAACCATCAAAACGGAAACCCGCCTGGTGATCGTGGACACCGTCGTCACCGACAAGAAAGGCACGTACGTTCAAGACCTGACCCAGAAGAACTTCCGCGTCTTTGAAGACGGCAAAGAGATGGAAGTGAAAAGCTTCTCCTCCGAGGCGGAAGGCGCGGCGTCGGGTAAGCCGCAGCAGCGGTACATCGTGCTCTTTTTCGACAACTCGACGATGGACCCACCCATGCAATTCCAGGCACGTGAGGCAGCGTCGAAGTTCATCGATGCAAATGCGGGCCCTACGCGCCTCATGGCCATCGTGAACTTCGGCGGCTCAATTCAGATTGCCCAGAACTTCACAGCGAACGCCGACCGCCTTAAAAAGGTTGTGAGCGGAGTGAAGTTCTCCAACACCTCCCCCAATGCGGACGACGCTACCGGCTCGCTGGCCAATGTTGGCAACCTGGGCCTCAGCCAGGCTGCGGCCGAATTCGGGGCCAGGAGCGTGATCGTCGGGCTGAACTCGTTGGCGAAAAGCCTCGCGACGGTTCCTGGCAGGAAGAGCCTGATCCTGCTCACCGGCGGCTTCAACATGTCGAATGCCGACATGTCGGATCTGACCGCGCTGATCAACGTCTGCAACAAATCCAACGTGGCGGTTTATCCGATCGACGCACGAGGCCTCGTGGCGCAGGGTGGCGCCAGTTTGCGCAACATCGTGCCCAGCGGCGAAGAGCCGGAGGCTGCTCAGGTGGCTGCGCTACAGCGCGAACCCGCTCCGAGCGAGGGATTGGTGGCGAGCGCAGCCCAATCGGCCGGCCGCTCCTTCTTCCGGCTAGCTTCCTTCGCGAAACAGGCCGCATCGGGCCTACTTCCTCAACCTAGCGCAGCATTTGCATGGGCTCCTCCCGCGGGTGGGGGAGCGCCTCCCTCAGGCGGTGGCGGCGGAAGGGTCGGCGGAGGCTCGCCTCCTCCTTCGGCGCCGCCATCGGGCGGTGGAAAGAGCAGCCCCGGCACCCCGGGCGGCAGCAATCCTGGGCGAGGGACTCCAGCGCCTGGCACTCCAGGCAGAAGCAATCCGGGCACTCCGGGCGGCACGGCTCGTGGCGGCGGCGGCACGGTATTCAATCCGAATAACCCGCTCTACAACAACCCGTTAAACCAGTCCCGGCAGATTCTGCCAAGGTTCCCCGATAGTGCATCCACCAACCAGCAGTTTATGTACGCTCTGGCGGCGGGCACCGGCGGCTTCGTGATCGCCAACACCAACGATTTGCTGGCCGGTTTGGAGAAGATCGGCCGCGAGCAGAACGAGTATTACCTGCTCGGCTACCGGCCGCCGGAATCAGACGAGGGAACCTGCCACACCATCCAGGTGAAGATTGTCGATCATGGTGGAACTTCGGTCCGGTCGCGCACCGGCTATTGCAACGCGAAGCCGCAGGATCTTTTGGCGGGCAGTTCTGTGGAGAAGGGGTTGGAGGCCATCGCTTCGGGTACCGCCGAAGGGTCGCTGCACGCGGCCATGCTCGCCCCGTACTTCTACACCTCCACCAACGTGGCACGAGTCAATGTGGCCATGGAGATCCCCACCGAGAAGCTCAAGTTCGAGAAGGAGAAGGGGAAGTTCAATTCCTCGGTGCACGTGCTCGGCTTGGCGCTGAAGGCTGACGGCTCGATTGCGGCGCGTTTCAGCGACACAGTCAAGCTGCACCTTGAGAACAAAAAAGAGGTCGAGGCGTTCAAGGAACACCCGCTCCATTACGAGAGCCAGTTTGACGTTGCCTCCGGCCAGTACACGCTCAAGGTGGCTTTCAGTTCCGTTGGCGAGAGCTTCGGAAAGGTCGAGACTCCGCTGGTGATCGATCCTTACGACGGCAAACAGTTCAGCATCAGCGGCGTTGCTTTGAGCCGGTCATTCGTCAAGGTGGCGGACATGGATAGCGATCTGGACGCCGCGATGATCGAGGACCGGAAGGTATTGATCAGCCGCGGGATTCAGTTCATTCCCTCCGGCTCCGCCCAGATCAAAAAGAGCGAGAAGCCGCTGCTCTACCTAGAGGTCTACGCGCCGGCGTTACTCTCGCCAAACTCCCCGGTCATAGCGCTTCAATTGCGAATTCTCGACAGCAAGACCGGCGAGGCCAAAGAGGACACAGGCCTGATGAACCTGGCGGTGATGATCAAGCCCGGCAACCCCGTCATTCCCGTCGGCATGGGGCTCCCGCTGGAGAACCTGACGCCGGGGAGATACAGGGCGGAGGTGCAGGCTCGCGATTCGGCAGGCCACAAGACCTCACTACGCGCGACCGAGTTCGACGTGGAATAGCCGGCGCAGGACCCGCGGGCTCTATAACGCCAGTATGCGGGGCCCGGAAACTCCGGCGCGGCTCTCGAGAGCCACCCCACACGGTCTGTCGCCCTTGGCTCGACGCGGTCTATTGCTGTAGATTGTTAGCACCCCGATGGCAACACAATCCAGCAATCCCTTGGGCGGCGCCCCGTCGCGTCGATCCAGAGGCGCACGAGCGCCGCTGACCTTTATGGCGAGCTTCGCTCTCGCTGCGTCTTCTCTAACGGCACAATCCAACCCTCCCGTCACCGTATCAGCGGAGGGCTGGACGGTAACGGCCCAGAGCGGAACGCTCACGGTCACCCACGAGAAGCTGGGTGTCCTGATGCGGGACTTGCACTTGCAGATCCGCGACGCTCGCGGACCGCAAGTGCTTAGCGGCTGGACTGCCGAGCAGAGCGGGCCGAATCAACTGAGTCTGCGGACTGTCCAACCGCGTACGGGCTGGGTGATTGAGTTGCGGCGCAATGCGCTGAAGTTCTCGTCCACCACGCATGGCGCGAGGTTGGCCGCCCGGGTTCCGGCTCCTCCAACGCGCGGACCGGCGCGCCTCATCGACCCCTCAGGAGCGCCTGTCGATTGGGTCGGCACGAATGAAGTGAAAAGCGGGTACGGCGGCAGCGAGACGCTCAACCCCTCGTTCCTGCCCAGAACGAACGCCGACGTGATGTACTTCTCGCTGGGCAACGTGGCAAGCCCGGCGTTCCACGCGCTGTTTGACCGCCCCTCCGACATCGCTATCGACTTCACCGACGCTTCCGAGATGGCGCGCGACACCGAGGATGCGAGCTTGCTGGATCTCTCTCTGCCGATCCCAGGGAATGTGGTCATCCGCCTCACGCCCGACTACTTCACGCAGGCGCTGGGCGTGCCCTATTACGTCCCCTTCGACGACAGCTATTTCAAGACCGCGCCGATGGTCTGGTCGAGTTGGACGAGCTACTACGAGGCCGTTCGCGAAGAAGACATGGTGCGCAATACGGATTGGCTGGCCGCCAACCTGAAGCCCTACGGGTTCCAGTACGTGCAGCTAGACGATGGCTACGACAGCGGTCAAGTCGCCGGCAAAAGGGGCGACCATTCCTGGATCGAGAATTGGAACAAGAACACGTTTCCGCACGGGCCAGAGTGGCTGACCGCATACATCAAAAACAAGGGCCTGCGTCCCGGCATCTGGCTCGTACCCAACTCGTATGCGAATGCAACCGAACAGCACCCCGACTGGTACCTTCGCGACAAGCGCGGCAACTTCGTGCTGGACTATTCAACGCCCGCGCTCGACTCCACCAACCCGGCCGTGGTGGGGCATCTGCAGCGACTGTTCCGTACGCTCGGCGACTGGGGCTTTGAGTACTACAAGTTCGATGGCGAACACGCGCTGCCGCGCTACGCGCCGCCGGTGGACCGCACTAAACTCTACGACACGAAGGTCGATTCGCTGGTCAATTACCGCGACCGCCTGAAGGTGATCCGCGACACGATCGGGCCCAAGGTTTTCATCGAGGGCTGCCCGGCTGGAACGCCGCTCAACGGGATCGGTTTCTTCAACTCCTACTTCACCGGACACGATCTTTACAACAACTGGCAGGGCATGTATGCGCTGTTCAGTTCCATCAATGCCAACGCCTTCCTGAACCACATCGTGGTTTACGTCATGCCCGGCGAAGGTCTGGAACTGGGGGCACCCGCGACCGTGGAGGAGACCGCCAAGAAGCGCCCGCCGATCGTGATCGAGACGGCCCGTACGCGGGAAGATCCTCTGACTGGATTCGGGACCACACTGGCCGAGGCGCGCACGCTCGTTTCTTATGTCTCTCTCACCGGCGTGGCCTACCCGCTGGCCAGCGTGATGCCTGAATTACCCGAGGAGCGCGTGCGCCTGTTGAAGGCGACCATGCCCACCATGCCGATCCTGCCGGTGGATCTTTTCAGCCGCGGGACCGACGCGCAGTGGGACAAGTTCAAACACGTGCAACCCGACTACTACGTACACAACTATCCCGAGATCCTGGACGTGAAAGTGAACGCCACGCCAGGGGTCTACGACGTGGTCGCATTGACCAACTGGCGGAGTGCCGCCGAGGCGCGCCGGGTCGATCTGAAGGAGAAACTCGGACTCGCAGCCGACCGGGATTACGTCGTGTTCGATTTCTGGGCGCAGGCGGAGCTAGGTGTCGTCAAGAAGACCTTCAACATCAATGTCGAGCCGCACGACACGCGCGTGCTGTTCTTCCACCCGCTGTTGGACCGTCCGCAGGTGGTCGGTATGTCGCGCCACATCAGCGGTTCGTTCTCGCTTCAGAGGGTGGCCTGGGACACTGCGCAGCGAACACTGAGTGGAACCTCAGAGACCGTGGCGAAAGATCCGTACACGCTGTGGATTCATCTGCCAAGCGGCGTACAGGTGGCGCAGGCGAAAGCCAGATCCGGAGGGCATGACGTTGGGGTGACCCAGAAGGTCAGCGGCAATTCGCTGATGATTCGTTTTGACGCGCAGCCTGCTCCGGTGGAGTGGGAAGTGGCATTCACTGCGCGCGCCAGCAAGTAGCGACGGAGCCGCGACAGTGAGGGGGCGGTTGGTCTCGGTGGGCTCGACGTGCTGCAGCGCTCGCTGAGTACCCACCGCTCCGTAACTACTGTGGCTCTGCTAAGGTCAGAACTTCGGCGTCACGCCCAGACTGTCGAACAGAAACGAGTAAATGTCCGCCGTGGTTTCCAGCGCCTTTGTCGTGCTGCTGGCGCCGTGGCCTGACTTCGTGTCGATGCGGATCAGCAGCGGCGTCGCATGACTCGCTTTTTCCTGCAGGGTGGCGGCGTACTTGAACGAGTGGGCCGGAACCACGCGGTCGTCGTGGTCGGCCGTTGTTATGAACGTCGCCGGGTACCTCCCGCCGGCGCGGATGTTGTGCAGCGGCGAGTAAGCGAAGATCGCCTTGAATTGCTCCGGGTTGTCGCTCGAACCATAGTCCGAGATCCACGCTCCGCCAATCGTGAATTTGTGGAAGCGGAGCATGTCCATGACTCCCACTTGCGGCACCGCTGCGCGGAATAACTCCGGACGCTGGTTGATCACCGCTCCAATCAACAGACCGCCGTTCGAGCCGCCGTTCACGGCCAGATGTTCGGGCGAAGTGTATTTGTTCGCGATGAGCCACTCGGCGGCCGCGATGAAGTCGTCGAAGACGTTCTGCTTATGCAGTTTTGTCCCCGCCTCGTGCCACTTCTCGCCATACTCGGCGCCACCCCGCAAGTTGGCGGTCGCGTAGACGAAGCCCTGCTCGAGCAGGGCGATGCGCAGCGGGCTGAATGCCGGGCTGATGGTGATGTTGAATCCACCGTAGGCATACAGCAAGGTGGGGTTCGTTCCATCCAGTTTCAGACCCTTTTTGTGGATCAGGAACATCGGAATCTGCGTACCGTCCTTGCTCGCGTAGAAGACCCGCTTCTCTTCGTAGTCGCCGGGCTTGAATCTGGGGATCTCCGGAGCGCGAAATACCGAACTCTGCCGAGTGGCTATGTCGTAGCGGAAAATCGTCGGCGGGTAGTCGAGCGAGGTGAAGGTGTAAAAGACGAATTTGTCGTCGCGGTGGCCGCCAAAGCCGCCCGCGTTGCCGAGCCCAGGCAATTGAATCTCATTCTCGAGCTTACCCGTGAGCGAATAGACCTCGGCGCGAGTGGTCACGTCTTTGAGATAGGTCACCAACAGCTTACCGCCTGCGGTCGATGCACCCTCCATCGCCTCCGGTTTTTCGGCGACTACATCGGACCACGGCGAATCGGGCTTGTCCGGATCGAAAAGAGCCAACTTCTGATTCGGTGCCTGGTGGTTGGTCTGGACCAGGAACTTGCCCCCGACGTTGTCAATCGGGTTGTACTGGTCATCGCCGATATCGGCCACGATGGGCGTCCAAGTCTTCTGCCCCTTGCTGAGATTGCGGAAGAACAGCGCGTTGCCCTTCTTGCCAGCGCTCGGATCGCCGACCCCCAGGAAGGCGTACTTTTCGTCTTCAGTCGTGCCGACATTGAATAGCCGCTGCGGATGGGCCTTGTCCTCATACACCAGTTCATCGGCGGACTGAGGCGTGCCGATGCGGTGGAAGTAGATCGTCTGGTTCTCGTTCTTCGACGAGAGGTCGTGGCCGCCTTTCGGCTCCGGGAAGCGCCCGTAGAAGAATCCGTTGCCGGCCCAGGCCAGATTGGAGAACTTGATCCACTTGATGTCGTCGGACAGAACCTTGCGGGTGGCAACCTCCATCACGGCGCCGGTGTTCCAGTCGGATCCGCCGCTCGATATCGTGTAGGCGCAATAGCGCCCGTCTTTGGAGATTTCGAGGGTCCCGAGGCGCGCCGTGCCGTCGGTGGAGAACTTGTTGGGATCGAGCAGCACCTCCGGCGTCCCGTCCAGGCCCTTCTGGATGTAGATCACGCTCTGGTTCTGTAACCCGTCGTTCTTCGAGAAGATGAAGTTCTCTCCCTTGCGGGACGGGGCGCCATACTTCGGGTAGTTGTAGAGTTGCTTGACCCGCTGCGCTAACTGCGGGCGGAACGCGATCTTGTCGAGGTACCCAAACGTGACTTTGTTCTGTGCCTCGACCCAGGCGGCCGTTTCGGCGGACTTGTCGTCTTCAAGCCAGCGATACGGATCGGCGACTTTCACCCCGTGGTAATCGTCGACCTGATCGGTCTTGCGCGTCTGAGGGTACTTGAGTTCCTGGGGAAAAGCGGGCATCAGCAATCCAATAAAAGCGGCAACGGAGGCCATCCGGGCAAACGGCAATAGAGCGTTGAGCATGCGGGCACGTTCCTTTTTTGATGTGAGCGGCGCGCTTGTGATTCGCGAGTCCGCGTTCAGCGATGATCGTATCACCCTCCCGGGCCGGGCCGTCCGCTGCGGCACCTTCTCTGGCGTTTCGAGCGCGCCTGTTAGACTGTTAGTTTATGACCCTCGAAGAACTCGAGCGGACGTATGCCGAGCTCCGCCAGCAGTCGGAAGCTGTGCGGAGCTATCTTTGACGTCCCTCGCAAACGCCAGCAACTGCTGAAGATTGAAGAGCAGATTTCCGCGCCCGACTTCTGGAATAACTCCGAAGCCACCCAGACGGTCATGCAGGAGCGCAAGCGCCTGGAGTCGGCCATCGCGGACGAGAAGCAGGTGTCCACGCTCGTGAGCGACGTCGATACCCTGTTTGAGCTTGGGCGGGAGGGCGAGGACGTACTGGGCGAACTCACCAAGGAGGTCGACAAGCTCCGGCACATCGTCGATCACCTGGAGACGGGCATGCTCCTGTCGGGTGAGAACGACCGGTTGAGCGCGATCATCACGATCCACCCCGGGGCCGGCGGTACGGAGAGCCAGGATTGGGCCGAGATGCTGCTGCGCATGTACCTGCGCTGGGCGGAACGGAATAACTTCCCTGCGGAGGTGACCGACCGGCTGGAGGGCGAGGGTGCGGGCATCAAAAGCGCGACCATCGAAATTGACGGTCCCGGCGCGTTCGGGCTGCTGCAATCCGAGATCGGCGTCCACCGCCTGGTGCGAATCTCGCCATTCGACGCCAACGCGCGCCGGCATACCTCCTTCGCCTCGGTGTTCGTCATCCCGCTGGTCGATGACGACGTGAAGATCGACATCAAACCCGAGGACATCCGGGTGGACGTATTCCGCGCTTCTGGTGCGGGCGGGCAGCACGTGAACCGCACGGAATCCGCAGTGCGCTTCACTCACATTCCTACCAACATCGTCGTGCAGTGCCAGTCCGAGCGTTCGCAGCACAAGAACCGAGCTACGGCGCTGAAGCAGCTGCGCGCCCGCTTGTACGAGCACGAGATGGAGAAGCGGCGGGCCGTCGAGCAGAAGCTCGAGGATACTAAGTCGGCGATCAATTTCGGCAGCCAGATCCGCAGCTACGTGTTGGCGCCGTACCGAATGATCAAGGACCTGCGCTCGCGTTTCTCCGTTGGCGACGTGGATCGGGTCCTCGACGGCGACCTGGATGAGATGATCCACGCCTACCTGGTGTGGAAGAAGACGGGCAAGACGGCTGGTGAAGCCCTCGGCGATCTGGACGAGTAAGACCTGCCGTCCCAGTTCACCTGTTGGCTTGGCTGCTGGTCCGCGCGGAAGTGGGTTGATTTTGATCGATAAATCCGAGATTTCGCGTGCTGCGGAAATAATCCGGCGCGGAGGCTTGGTGGCGTTTCCCACCGAGACCGTGTACGGACTAGGGGCGGACGCGACCAATGCGGCGGCAGTGCGCCGGATTTTCGAAGTCAAACGGCGCCCGGCAACCAGTCCGCTCATCGTCCACTTGGATTCCGAGGAGATGGCGCGCGAGTACGCCGCTCAGTGGCCCCGTTCGGCCACCGAATTGGCGGAACGTTTCTGGCCCGGTCCGCTGACGCTCGTCCTTCCCAAGAAAGCGACGATCCCGGAAGAGGTGACAGCGGGGCTGGGCACGGTCGGTCTGCGAGTTCCGGCACATCCGATCGCGCTGGAGTTGATCCGGGCCGCCGGGCGGCCCATCGCAGCACCGAGCGCGAACCGCTTCACCCAACTCTCCCCGACCACCGCCGCACACGTGCGGAAGAGTCTCGGCAGCGCCGTCGATTTGATCCTGGATGGCGGTTCGACGCCGGTGGGGATCGAATCTACGGTGCTCGCATTAACGGATGGCGGGCCCGTTCTCTTGCGGCCGGGAATGATCTCCAAGCAGGAGTTGGAAGAGATCCTTGGCGACGTAGCCGAGCCGGAGCCGGTCAGTGGCGCGCATCCCGCGCCGGGTATGCACCACCGGCACTACAGCCCGCGAACTCACCTGATCCTCATCGCTCCAGACGAGCGACCCGTGGGCGGTCGCGGCGCGGTTGTCTCGCATCGCGCTGACGCACTCGACGCGTTGCTCATGCCGGCGTCTCCGAAGGGCTATGCAGCTGCGTTGTATGCCACCCTTCACGAGTTGGACTGCCGGGGACTCGATTGGATCGCCGTGGAGCGAGTTCCAGAGGGCGAGGCGTGGGCGGGAATTCGCGACAGGCTGGCGCGCGCCGCCGCCCGTGCCTAGCGCCGACGCATGACGGCGCTCCGGCATGTCTACGCCCACTTTCGGGAGCGACAAGCATGCTACTGAAATCTAGTTTCAATTTTTGCGTTTGACGTTCCATACAATTGCCATTAGTATATGGAATTGAGAACCGCCTGCGCCTTTCTTCTCGCGAGGTTCGTTTCCGGCTCAAATTACCATGCCTCGAACAAAGCAGCTTGCAGGAGTGGTGGCCGCGATGCTCCTGCCGCGGGACGACGACGGGCGACCCGACTGGGGGGCGTTCGCACGCAATGCTCAGTTCCTGATGCGGGTGGGGATTGGCGGGATTTGCGTGAATGGGGCTACGGGAGAATACGCGGGAGCCTCAGCGGACGAACGGCGTGAGGCGGTGCGGCTGGCGCGTGCGATTGCCGGGGAGCCGCGCCTGGTGCTCAGCGGGATTGGCGCGGCGCGTTGGACCGAAGTGCTGGACCTCGCGCACGATGCAGAGAATGCCGGCGCGGACGCCCTACTGCTGCCCCCGCCGCATTTTTTCAACTACGCTCCAGGGGATCTGGAGGAATTGTACCGGCGCACAGTCCCCGAATTGCGAGTGCCTGCTTTGATCTACAATCTACCTGCTTTTACCGGTAGCCTCGATGCAGCCCTAGCTACCCGCCTGATCTGCGAAGTGGAAGGGATCGCGGGGGTGAAAGACAGCAGCGGCGAACTCGGACTGCTTGAGGCGCTAACCCTTGCCGATGGTTTGAGTGCCGCGCGGTTCGTAGGACATGACGGGGTGCTGATTGAGGCGCTGAATCGCGGTTTGTGCGATGGGATTATCTCCGGCGTGGCCGGGGTCGTCCCGGAGTTGACCATGGCCCTCTGGCAGTGCGCGGAACAAAGCGAGTCGGGCCTATTCGCCGATCTGGGAACTCGACTTACGACTTTGCTCCGCAGGTTGGACGAATTCCCCGCGCCTTGGGGCCTGAAGTTCATAGCGGAGCTACGGGGACTAGGGCCGGCTGGTTTCGCGCTGCCGCTCTCCGCCGAGCGCAGGCGCCAGGCGGACGCCTTCCAATCATGGTTTTCGAGTTGGTGGGAGGCAGGACGGGAAACCATCGCGCAGGCTCTCGCGGCCGAAGTCAGCCTCAGGCTGGACTAATCAAGCAGTTCCACAGTGGTCCGCCGTCGCGGGCTGGGTGCACCACGTAGTGCGAAATCGTCGAAGGCGCACCCGCATTTCAGTGGGCAGCTACCACGGTTCGTGAAATCATGATTTAAGCGAGCGAATCCATTGCCGGTCGCGGCTGCGGTTAGCTGGCTCGATTGGATGGTGTAGCGCACTCGGCCCTGCTTGGCGGAGTGCCCAGGCTGGAGTGTGAGCAGGTGGAGGCCTACTAGCGTATGGAGAATGAGAACAAACCCGAAGCCAAACGGCTGCATTCCCTGGATGCGTTGCGAGGCTTCGACATGTTCTGGATTATGGGCGGAGAGAGTATCTTCGTGGCCCTGGCTGCCCTGACAGGATGGCCGGTCCTGCAATGGTGGGCGGGCCAACTGGAGCACGTTCCCTGGCATGGATTCCACGCCTATGACATGATCTTCCCGCTATTCCTTTTCATTGCCGGAATCAGCTTCCCTTTTTCCATGGCCAAGCGCTATCAAGGGGCGGAAAACAGGAAAGCGCTGTACATGCATGTGGTCCAACGCGGGCTTCTGCTAGTACTGCTAGGAATCATCAACAACAACGCCATCCGCTTCGATTTTGCCAATCTGCGCTACGGCAGCGTGCTGGGACGCATCGGCTTGGCTTGGATGTTCGCGGCGCTCATCTTCATGAATACCAACCTGAAGTCAAGGATCCTCTGGCTCTGGGGGATATTGATCTCCTACTGGTTGTTATTTCCGCTCTTCCCCGCGCATGATCTCGGGTCCACCGATCCGTTTTCGATGCAGGGCAACCTTGCCGGCCACATTGACCGGCTGCTGTTACCAGGCAAGTACTGCTGTTATACATATGGCGACAGCGAAGGGATTCTTAGCACGATCCCCGCGATCTCAACTGCCCTGCTGGGTATGCTGACCGGGCAGTTCATAATGTCGCAGTACCTGAGCACCAAGCCTCTTCGCAAGGTGCTCTACATGGCCATGGCTGCACTCGGTCTCATTGGGTTGGGGGGCATCTGGAATACCGCATTTCCGATCAACAAGTACCTTTGGTCCAGCTCATTTGTCTGCTTCGTCGGTGGGCTCAGCCTGCTGCTGTTCACAGCCTTCTACCTGGTCATCGACGTTTGGAGAATCAGAAAGTGGACGCCGTTCTTCGTTGTGATCGGGATGAACTCCATTGCGATTTACCTGGCTCACACCATCATCGATTTTGACTACGCGGCGAAGTTCCTGTTCGGTGGGGTGTATCCCCTGCTTCCACCTGACTGGAGAGCGGTTGCCACGGCTACCGGTACCTTCAGCGTGGCGTGGCTTTTCCTCTATTTCCTATATCGGAAGCGGCTGTTCCTGAAGGTGTAAGCTCTCGAAAACTCCGCGAATGGACCTGCCGCGATCTCCCCCGACAGGGCTGGCATTCAAGAGAGTACGCTGAGCACTTAACGCGGGCCACAAGCCTCACATAACGACCGTCGCCCATCGGTTTCATCGCAGGTGCGTGCATTAGTGCGCCGGTCGCATTATACTTACCTCGCAGCAAGACCCGGCCCGCCCCTGGAGCCGCGGAACGATAAAGGTGGAACAATGGCCAATCGCAGGACTTTTCTCCAACTAATTTCGCAGGCTCCGCTGGTCGGCGGGTGGTTCGCGAGCAGCGCGGTCGCCGCTCCAAGCACGAAGACTCCCGACTATTTCGCCAGCCTGGGAGTGAAGCCATTCATAAATGCCGCGGGCACTTACACGATGCTTACGGCGTCGCTCATGCCGACGGAAGTGATGGAGGCTATGAGCTACGCATCCCGCCGGTTCTACCGGTTGAGTGAGGTACAGGACGCGGTCGGGAAACGCATCGCCGAGTTACTTCAAGCTGAAGCAGCCATGGTGACGTCCGGAGCGGCGGGAGCGCTGACCTGCGGAACGGCGGCGTGCCTTACTGGTGACGACCCGAAGAAGATCCAGCAACTGCCTGACGTGACCGGGTTGAAAAATGAGGTATTCGTCCAGAAGGCGCACCGCTACGGCTATGACCACGCGGTTCGAGCGACGGGCGCCCGGCTGGTGGAGATTGAGAACGCTGCGGAACTGGAGCGAGCGGCCAGCGAACGCTCAGCGATGATGCTGTTTTACAACGACGCGGATCCGCGCGGGCAGATCCATGCCGACGAGTGGGTGCGCCTGGGCAAGAAGCTCCGTATCACGACCTTCAACGACGCTTCGGCGGATGTGCCTCCGGTCGAGAACCTCTCGAAATATCTGAAACTGGGCTTCGATCTTGTGACGTTCTCGGGGGGTAAAGGTCTGTGTGGGCCGCAGAGCGCGGGACTCCTGGTGGGGCGCAAGGACCTGATCGCCGCGGCGCGGCTCAATACTTCGCCTTACAGCGATACAATCTCCCGCGGCATGAAGGTGAACAAGGAAGAGATGCTGGGGATGCTGGTGGCGCTGGAGATGTTCATCAAGCGAGACCACGCCGCCCAAGGGCGCGAGTGGGAGCGCCGCTGCGGCGTCATCGCCTCCGCTGCTAAGAAGTTCCCTTCAGTGACGACCGAAGTGGTCGTGCCGCCCATTGCCAACCACGTCCCGCATCTCTATCTCCGGTGGGACGATTCGAAGCTGAGGATCACTCCGCGCGAGGTCATACAGCGGCTGCGGGCCGGAGATCCGGCGATCGAGGCCTGCCCACTCACAGACGACAAGCAACTCGTTTTCACCGTCTGGATGCTGCAGTCCGGCGAGGCGGAGTTGGTGGCCCGCGCGTTGACGAAGATCCTGGCGAAGCCAGTCTAATCCGGCAGACGCCGCCCGGCGTGGCCACGAGCACCGTTCTGTCAGAATCGGGCTATATGGTGAGTGTCCAGATCTTCGGGGTGAAGAACTCCCCGGCGACGCGCGCGGCCGAGCGGTTCTTCAAAGAACGCACGGTGGCGATCCACTTCGTGGACTTGAAGCAGAAACCAATGGCTCCCGGCGAGATCAAGCGATTCATCGATCGCTTTGGTTTGGCTGGCCTGCTCGATGCTGAGAGCAAGTACTTCGCCGACGCCGGCCTCAAGTATGTGAAGCACACAGATGCCGGACTGCTCGCCAAGATCGAACGAGAACCCAAACTGCTGCTGCTCCCGCTGGTCCGATGTGGCAACCGGCTCAGCATCGGCCACGACGAGGAAGCCTGGCGGGCCATGCTCGCCACACCGGCCGGGCGGTGACGCAGTTCTATCAAAAGGGGCGCCGGCACTTCAGTCTTCCGATAAGGGCTTGATATGATGACCAGGAGTGAAGCGGATTGGCGCGACCGCGCTGCTTGGGCTCGTCATATGTACCTGGGTTCCCGCCCTTTGGGCCGGAGGGCCGGAGATGAGTCTGTACGGCCGGCCGATCGTGTCCCTCACTTTCGATCCTCCGCAACAGCCTATCCCCGCCGAGCAAATGCGGATTTCGCTTCCGCTGCGGATAGGCGACCGGCTCGATGAAGCCTTGCTCGGGCAGACTATTGAACAGTTGTTTGCGACAGGCCGCTACGAGGATATCATCGCTTCCGGTGAGGCGTTACCCAACGGCGTTGCGCTCACATTCCGCACACGGGCAAAGTATTTTCTGAGCCACATCTCCGTGGACGGCACCGTGCCGCCGCCCAGCGGCGATCAACTGGTGAACGCCTCCGCCTTGAACCTCGGTGACGCCTTCGACGAAGAAGCGCTCGCCACGGCCGCCCGTCAGATGCAGGTGATGCTGCGGGCCAACGGCTTCTTCGCGTCCACCATCCGCTATGAGACGCAGAACCGCGACACCGCCGAGCAGACGGATGTGCGTTTCATTGTGGAACCCGGCCGTCGCGCCCGCTTTGCCACGCCAGTGATCGAAGGCGACACCAGGTTCAAGCCGTCACGCATTATCGGCGTAACCGGATGGCCGAACAATTTCAGCCTGCATAGCTGGTTTCGCGGAGGGGCGCTGCACGAGTGGCACGAAGTGACAGACGCACGCGTTCAGCGCGGACTGGAGAAGGTCCGGAACGCCTATGTGAAAAAAGGGTTCCTCATGGCGAGCGCCCATCTGCTGGCGCTAACGCACGACTCGGCCACCAATACGGTGACTCCCCGTCTCAATATCGAAGCAGGTCCCAAGGTGACAGTACGCACTGAGGGTGCTCGTGTTGCGCAAGGCACTTTGAAGCGGGTGTTGCCCATCTTCCAAGAGCGCAGCATCGACACCGCATTGCTGGCTGAGGGAATTGGAAGCTTGCAGGATTACTTCATTGGCGAGGGGTACTTCGACGCCAGAGTAACCTACGACACCACCTCGTCGAGCGACGGAGCCAGTCAGGCTATCGTCTACCGGGTTGTTCGCGGAACCCGCTCCCGATTCACGCGTATTGAAACCCAGGGGCGCAAGTACTTCGACGCGCATACGGTTCTCGAGCGGATGTCGTTGACGCCGGCCTCGATGTTCGGCAACCACCGCGGGCGTTTCAGCCCGTCCCTGCTGGAGCACGATGTCCAGGCGATTCAGGAGCTTTACAGGAGCAACGGGTTCCGTGACGCTAAGGTCCTCCCACAAGTAGTCCGCGGCGACAAGGGTAGGCCTCAGGACGTTGCAGTTATGTTGAAGATCGAAGAGGGCCGGCAGATTCTGGTTAGCGATTTGGAACTGTCGGGAGTGGACCTGAAGCTGGTGGATGAAGTCAGCGCTCTCATTACGTCCCGCGCGGGGCAGCCTTACAGCACGTCGAATATGGCCCTGGATCGCGACGCGATCCTCGGGTACTACTTCAATAACGGCTACCCCGACGCGATATTCGATGCGCAGATCAAGCCGGGTGCGGATGGCGCACATGTGAATCTCAAGTATCTGGTGGACGAAGGCCGCCGCGTTTTCGCTCGCGCGGTGCTGGTGAACGGACTCCGGACCACGCGGCCGGGGCTGGTGGGTCATCGCCTTACCATCCAGCCTGGCGATCCGCTGTCCCAAAGCGCCATCGTCGAAACGCAGCGGCGGCTCTACGACCTGGGCATCTTCAGCACGGTCGATCTCGCTATACAGAACCCCGAGGGCATTGAGCGTTCCAAGTACGTTGTGCTGCAGGCCGAGGAGGCGCGGCGCTACACGCTCAACCTCGGGTTTGGAGCTGAGATTGGCAGGATCGGCGGAAGCGCGACTAGTTTCGACGCGCCCGCTGGTACTGCCGGGTTCAGCCCGCGGGCGCTGGTCGGAATCAGCCGGCTGAACATGTTTGGCCTCGGCCACACCGCATCGGTCACAGGGCGCATCTCCACGATCCAGCAGCGGGTACTCGCCAGCTATTTGGCCCCGCAATTCCAAGGCAACGATAATTTGAGCTTGTCGTTCAGCCAACTGTTCGACCGCTCGAGCGACATTCGCACGTTCACATCGCAGCGCTTCGAGGGATCGGCCCAACTGAGCCAGAAACTCTCTCGCGGGAGTTTGCTGGAGTACCGCGTGGCGGTCCGCCAGGTTTCCATTGATGCGAGCACCTTGAAGATTTCTCCCGCGCTCATCCCCGTGTATTCAGTTCCCGTACGAACCGCCATCATCTCCGCCACGTGGATTCAGGACCGGCGCGACGACCCGCTGGAATCCACCCGTGGCGTCTACAATACGGTCGACTTTGGTGTGGCCCCGCACATCATCACCTCGGGCACCTACTACACGCGCATGGTGTTGAAAAGTTCAACCTACCACCAGGTGGCGCGCGACGTGATCATCGCCCGTACCACTTCGTTCGGTTGGCTGCACAACCTCTCCTCAAACCCGGTGCCGCTTCCCGAACGCTTCTTCGCCGGTGGCAATACTACGAACCGCGGCTTTCCAGAAAACCAGGCGGGTCCACGTGACGCGATTACCGGCTTCCCACTTGGGGGTGACGCATTCCTGTTCTTTGGAACCGAGCTCCGCTTCCCGGTGGTGGGCAAGACGCTCGGCGGCGTTTTGTTCCACGACATGGGGAACGTGTATGACAGTCTGAGCAATATGTCGTTCCGATTTAAGCAGCGCGACCGGCAGGATTTCAATTACATGGTCCATTCGGTCGGTTTCGGGCTGCGCTACCGGACGCCGATCGGCCCCGTGCGGGTCGATCTGGGCTATTCGCCCAACTCGCCGCGCTTTACGGGGTACAGTGGAACGCTGACCGACTTGATCAATGGTGCCACGCAACTCACAGTGCCTCAGCGCGTAAACCCTTTCCAGTTCTTCTTCTCGCTGGGGCAGACGTTCTGATGCGAGCCGCCATCGCATGTTTCGTCCTTTTGGCGTCGCTGGCGCAAGGTGAAACGCTCGACCGCGTCTCGGCACGGGTGGGCAAGGATGCCATCACGGATAGCGCACTCCGGCGTCACTTGCGCATGGAGGCATTCTTCGCTCGAGCGACGGCTGACTTGACCAGCGCGTCCCGTCGCAAAGCTGCGGAACGACTGATCGATCAGATCCTCATTCGCCGGGAGCTGGAATTGAACCGGTTCGCGCCGCCCGCGGCCAGGGATGTGGAAGCGCAGATCGGGCTGCTCATGAAATCGCGGCAGGAGGACGCAACCGCGTTGGGAGCATCCCTGGAGCACTACGGCTTTTCACTCGATGACTTGAGAGCTGAGATCCTGTATCAGATCATGCTCTTGCGGTTCGTGGAGTTCCGCTTTAGCGCTGGCATCCTGGTGGCCGACTCCGAGATTGAAACGGCGTACCGGCAGGAAGTTGTGTCCGAGGCCCAACAGCGCAATGTGCCCCCGCCCACGGCCGAAGACGCGCGGGAGAGCATCGTCAAACTCCTGACCTACCGCAAGACCAATGCCGCTCTGGAGCAGTGGCTGGCTCAGGCCAGGCAGCAGGTGAAGATCCAGGTGTTTGAGGAGGCTTTCCGTTGAAGTGGCGTAGGCTCGCCACCTGGCTGGCACTGGCGACCGTCCTACTTAGCGGTGCAGCACTGCTGACGCTGCGGAGCGACTGGTTTCGCGAACAGGTGCGCGTCAAGCTGATCCGCGAAATCGGCACAGCAACAGGGGCCCACGTCGAGATCGGCTCCTTCGGATACAACTGGCGCAACTTGGAGGTGGAACTGAAGGGGCTCGTGCTGCACGGTCAGGAACGACCCTCCTTAGCCCCCTTCTTTTCGGCGCGCAGGATTCTCCTGACTCTCGGCCCCGCGACCATATTCGAACGGCGGCTCGACCTGCGGGAATTGCGCATTGAGAAGCCGGAATTGCATGTGTATGTGGCCGCCGATGGCAGCACGAACCTGCCGCACCCGGCAACTCCAACCAAGGGCAATCTCATGGAGGACCTCCTCCGTTTGCGGGCGGGCCAGGCGGAGATCGTCGACGGCCAAGGGGAAGTGGCCCTGCACAGATTCAACTTCGCGGGCCGCGTCTCAGGCCTCGACACGAAATTGCGCTACGCAGCTACGCCTGACCGCTATGAATGCGTGCTCCAGGTCGAGCGTATCGAAGCCGGCGGGTTGCCTCCAATGGGAGTGCAAGGTTCGCTGGCGCTCGAATCGAAGCGACTGAGCGCGCACGATCTGCGGGTCAGTATTCTGCCACGGGATCGACGACACTCTGTCAGCGGCACCTGGGTCCTCGTGAATGGCAGCCTTAGCGATTTCGTCCACCCGTCCGCAACTGGAAGCTACACCTCGAATCTCGACGTCTCGGATCTTCCGAATCCAACACTCCCGTCGGGCAAGTTCAAATTGGGCGGCAATTGGAGCTGGAGCCCTGAAGACTTGCGGGCGACTGCCGCGGTCCACGCCAAAGCGCTCGATTTCGTGATTGCCGGGCGGCACGCCATGGTCGATTCGGCGGAGGCGCGCTGCGAACTTGGGCGCGGCATTCGCTGCGGCACGATCCGCTCCGCAATGCTGGATGGCTCCTTCACCGGCTCAGGCGGATGGCTGGACTGGCAACGGCTGCAGATTGCCGGTGAGGTGAAAGGCTCGGCGGTTCAGCGGGTGCGCCCCTTACTGGATTTCCTGCCCGCGGCGTGGGACGGGCGGGCCTCCGGCCCAGCCCATTTTGAGGCCGCCTGGGATGGCGGCAATCTCAGCCGCAGTGTGCTTGGTGGAAAGCTGCAGGTGACGCCCGCGCCGGGCGCGTGGCCGATGCAGGGCTACATCGACTTTGAATGGCGCCAGGCCTCCGCGCAGGTGCTGTTCGGAGCCTCTACCCTCGATTCACCCTCCACTCACGTGAAGTTCGATGGTGAACTCGACCGCCGGCTGAACGTCACCGCATCCACCACCGATCTTCAGGATCTCGAACACGGGCTGCGCCTCGGCCTCCAAAGAGACGACATTCACTTGCCCTTCCGCCTCGATCAAGGCAGCGCGCAGGCCACTGGTACGCTGGAAGGTCCAATCATCAACCCCGCAGCCACCGCCCAAGTCCGGGTGCTGAACGTGGTTTACCGGGACGTGCGGTTCGATGACGTCGAAGCGTCGGTACAGGTCGCCTCCAACCGCATTGCGCTCAGGAACTGCCGGGTGCGGCGGGAGGGATCAACGGTTTCCGGATCGGTGTCGGCTTCGCTGACAGAGTGGAAGCTGACAGGCATGTCGGCCATCGCGGGGGACTTGGCCCTGAAGCAGGCTGATCTGTCCGTACTGTCGCAGGCTCTTTCGGCACCTATCGCCGTCGCGGGAACGGCGGATATCAACGCCCAGTTTCGCGGCACCTACGATCGTCCTGAAGCGACCGTTCATTTCGATTCGCCGGAAATCCAGTGGCGCGGTGAAGAAGAAGAGCGGGTGAATGGGACGCTCCGCTTCCGCAACGACGGGCACGAGGTGGTCGAGGCGAATCTTACAGCCGACGGCGCGAAGATCTCGGGCAAAGGCAGTTACGAACATTCCAGTGGTGAATGGTCGAACGGGCGGCTGACCTTCGACGCCCATGTTGCGAAGCTCGCAATCGTGAAGATTGAGAGCCTGATGGAGGTCCGGCCGGGACTCGATGGCGTGCTGGACGCGGAGCTGTCGGGCACGGTCCGAGTCACGGATGGCGTCCCCCGCCCCGAGAGCATTTCCGGTCGAATGATGGCGGACAATGTGACGCTGGACGGCGATCCACTCGGGCGCGCTGAATTAGTGCTGCGGCCTGAGGCAGGCAAGTCTGCATTCGAGCTGAATGCCGTGCTGGAGGGAACGCGCGTAGTCGGGTTCGGCACACTCGGCTACGACGGCGACTACCCGCTGGCGTGCAAGCTGGCGGTCCCGCGACTGCCCCTGCGGCTGATCCGTGCGCTGATTTCCGCACCAACGCCGGACGTGCCCCTCCCGGTGCGTGGCTTCGTCGAGGGGGAGGCAACGGTTAACGTGCTTCTCGCACGTCCCGGGAGTCTGCGTGCGACGGCTTTTATATCGAACGTCCAGGTCCGCCCAACGCAAGATCAACTAAAGGACACGCAGATCGACCCGAGCGACCTCACCCTGCGCAATTCTGGCCCAATCGCTCTGGAACTGGACCAGAACAGCTTCCGCATCAAGCCCTCCAAGTTCACCGCCCGTCAGACGGATCTGGCTCTCGAAGGCATATACGATTTCGCCTCGCGTACTCCCTGGGACCTGCGGCTGACAGGCTCGGCTGATCTCGCATTGATCGGGAGTTTCCGGCCCGATCTGTTGGCCACCGGGACGGCTAAGCTCGACGCCGCAATACGCGGCTCGGCCAAGGACCCGCAATTGAGCGGGCGAATGAGTGTTTCGAATGCTTCACTGTTCCTGAAGGACGTCTCCAACGGCATTGAACACGCGAATGGCACGGTATACTTCGAACGCAATCGCGCCAATATCGAGAAGCTCTCCGGCCAGGTTGGAGGCGGCACGTTTGAGGTGTCGGGGTTTGTTGCGTTCGGCGCAGAGAGCAGCTACCGCCTTCAGGCCAAAGCCTCCAATATTCGTGTGCGTTATCCCGAAGGCGTGAGCACGTTGCTCGACGCCGACCTCTCGCTGGTCGGGTCCTCAGTGCGGAGTCTGCTGTCCGGCACGCTAACCATCGCTCGTTCAGGCTTTAACGCCAAGACCGATTTGGCCGGCATGGTGGCCCAATCCGGCAGTCCGGTCCCGCTGGTAGTCACCGAAAACGAATTCCTTCGCAACATGCAGTTCGACGTCCGTGTGCGCACGACGCCCAATGCGACACTGATCAGCGAATACACCCAGGATATTCAGACCGACGCCGACTTGCGTTTGCGCGGCAGTCTGATCAAGCCCGTTCTGTTGGGTCGCATCCATGTTCGCCAGGGCGTGGTCCAGTTCTTCGGCAGCCGGTACACGGTTTCCCGCGGAGAGTTGCTGTTCTACAGCACGGCGACGCTCGCCCCTTCGTTGGACTTGGATCTGGAAACTCGAATACGCGGCGTCACCGTGTACATCAATGTCTCTGGTCCGCTCAATCGGCTGAAAGTCAACTACCGCAGTGAACCGCCGCTGCAGGCTAGCGAGATCCTGGCGTTGCTCACCGTCGGTCGCGCGCCGACGGGACAAAGCACGGCGCTGCCGACTGCCCCCGGCACGGGCAACCCGGCTGTGACCGACAACAGCACGAACTCACTGCTGGGAGGCGCATTGAGCGGCGCTGTGTCTGCTCGCGTCGAACGTTTCTTCGGTGCCAGTCGCATCAAAATCGATCCGCAGATGACCGGCGTGGACAACATCCCGCAAGCGCGCATCACAGTGGAGCAGTCCATCTCGCGCGACGTCACCCTCACCCTGGTTACCAATCTGCGACAGGCGCAACAGCAGGTGGTACAGGTCGAGTGGAACCTCAGCCGCGAATGGTCTCTGATTGCGATCCGCGATGAAAACGGCGTCTTCGGCGTGGACTTCCTTTTCAAGAAGCGGTTCAAGTGAGCATTTAGCCATGAGCAGGAAGATGCGTCTGCGCGCAGTCGATAATCGTTTGAAGATCGAGCACAGCATCATCGACGGACTTCGCCCGGTGCTGGAACGCCTGCTGGAGTGGGACGAGATTCGCACGATTGTGCCTGGCGTAATCAAGAGCGTCAGAGACGCGCGAGGCGAAGTGAAGATACGAGTCACCGTGCCGACGCAGAACGGCTGGAAGGCCATAGCTCTGGCCGCAGGATCGCGGCAAGAACTGTTCATCAGCACGGCCATCGAGAAGATCGAGCTTGAAGGGATCATCGAGGCGGCGCTCGAAAAACGCAAGTGGTAGCCCTTGTCGCGGCGCGGACCCCCACGTCAACGGTCACCCTCCAAGGGACCCTATGACTATGGACGAGTCTTCGACCGCCCCACGCCCCGCCACCGGCCGCCCGCGCCTGGACGGCATCGACCTGCTGCGCGGCCTGTCGATCCTGGCCGTCATCCTGCTCCATGTCAATATCCGAATCCCGCTCGACAAGAGCCCGCTCGGACAGTTCTTATCGAAAGAAGTTCTGCGGGTGCTGTTATGGAATGGCTACAACGGTGTCATCGTCTTCTTTGCGGTCTCCGGATTCCTGATCACGAACACCTGCTTGCAGCGTTGGGGGGACCTCGGCAGCATCGCAATCCTTAGCTTCTACCGCTTGCGATTCGCGCGCATCGCGCCGCTTCTGCTGGCGCTGCTCGCAGTGTCGAGCGGGCTCCACTTTGCTAGCATTGAGAGCTTTGTCATCGACACAACCAGGATTTTGTGGGCGCAGGCCATGTTCTCGGCACTCACTTTCCATCTGAATTGGCTGGAGGCGCAGCACGGGTACTTGCCGGGAAACTGGGACGTCCTCTGGTCGCTTTCCGTCGAGGAGATGTTCTACCTATTCTTTCCGCTGGCTTGTTACCGATTCAGGGGAGGCCGGGCCCTGACGGTCCTACTTCTGGCATTCGTTGCGTTGGGGCCGTTCGCGCGGACGGTGCTGACCCAAAACGAGATGTGGGCGGACCATTCCTATCTCTCCTGTATGGACGCGATCGCGTTGGGCTGCCTTGCCGCCATGGTGGTCAAGACCTACCGCATGGGACGTAAGGTCTCGCTAGCAGTTCGCTTGACCGGCATCGCGTTGATGCTGCTCGTCACCGTATTCCGCAGGCAGTGCGCAAATCTCGGGCTCTACAAACACGGGCTTGACGTAACCGTGCTTGCGCTCGGAACATCGCTGTTGCTGGTCGCCGTTGCGCAGGGCCGCAAGCCGGGGAGCTGGTTGACCGCGCCATTGCGTTGGTTCGGCCGCCACAGCTATGAGGTGTATCTCACGCACAGCTTCGTTGTGCTCATTGCGGCACCTCTCTTCGCCTTTACCGGGAGCAAGTACGTCTGGACGCCAATCTGGTATGCGGGGATTGTCTGCCTGTGCGGCGCGCTGGGTGCCTGCATTGCCAGGTACTACTCCGAGCCGCTGAATAGGAGGCTGCGGGCCGGATGGAGCCGGTCGGCGACGGAGCAGTAAAGGCGGCCGTTACGCCCGCCCAATGTGCAAGGCGACAACGCCAAACGTCATGCGCTCGAATTCCACGTTGAGATAACCCATCGCCCGCATCTCCTCCGCCAGTAACTCCGCTCCAGGGAATTTGCGGACCGATTCCGGCAAGTAAGTGTAAGCGTCTGACGAACCCGAAATCAGCGCGCCGACCTGCGGCAGCACGTGCTTCGAATAGAAGGCGTACAACCCTGCGAACAGCCGGTTCGGCGGCTGGGAGAACTCGAGTATGGCGAGCATGCCGCCTGGTCGCAAAACGCGGCGCAACTCCGTTAGCCCTTTGCGATAATTGGCAAAATTGCGAAAACCAAACGCGACGGTGATCAGGTCGAACGACGCGTCAAGCATAGGCAATTGCAGAGCGTCGGCTTCGAAGACGGCCGCTCTGGCGCGCTTGCGGCCGGACTTACGATTCGCTTCAACCAGCATCGGGTGGCAAAAGTCGCTGCCGAAAACCAGCGGCGAGGGTGCGGCGACGGAGGCTTCCCCACCGCTGCCGCGAGCGAGGAACGACCGCCGCCGTTTCTCCAGTTCGAGCATCAGGTCGCCGGTGCCACAGCACAGGTCGAGAACGCGCGCGTTGGGCCGGCGAAGGATCTCCTCCGCACGCTTCGCCGTTGTCGCGCGCCAGGCCCGGTCCACCTGGAAGGAGAGTAGGTGGTTCAGCAGGTCGTAGCGGCCCGCGACCCGGCCGAACATGCCTTGCACCCAGCGCGCAGCCTGCGCCTCATCCGCCGTACCATCGGGCGTTGTGCCCCGCGCCACACTCATGCGATCGCCTTTTTGATTGCGTCCAAAACCAGCGTGTCATCGAGGCCCGATACGACCTCTGTGGCGCCGATCCGAGTCGCCAGGACGAAATGCACCGAGCCACGAATCGTCTTCTTGTCCTTCGCCAGACGCGCCAGTAGTCGCTCGGGATCGAGATCCGCTGCTAACGGAATGGGGCCGAATAGGTCCACCGCATCCGCAATCTCCCGCGCGACGGCTTCATCCAGCTTGCCTGCCGAGTGCGAGAGCCATGCGGCCGCTTTCATTCCCAATCCGATCGCTTCCCCATGCAGGAATCGCGTATAGTGCGTTTCGGCCTCGATGGCGTGGCCGATCGTGTGGCCGAAGTTCAGGATCTTGCGAACGCCCATCTCTTTCTCGTCGGCTGAAACCACTTCACACTTGATGCGCACCGATTCCGCAATCAGTGTTTCGAGAGTTGCCGGGTCGCGACCGAGCACTAGGCCGGCGCCGCCGGTCATTGTGCGGAACAGCGGTTCGCTGCGGATGATGCCGCACTTCAGTACTTCAAACAGGCCTGCCCGCAGTTCTCGCTCTGGCAGCGTGGCGAGCAGGGACGTATCGGACAGTACTGCAAGCGGCTGATGAAACGCTCCGATCAGATTCTTGCCCGAGGTCAGGTTTGCCCCGGTCTTGCCGCCGACCCCCGCGTCCACCTGCGCCAGCAGAGTTGTGGGGACTGAAATAAACGGTACGCCGCGCATGAAAATAGCCGCAAGGAAACCGGACAGGTCGGTAACAATTCCGCCGCCAAAGCCGATCACGACACTTGCGCGGTCGCCCCCCTTGCTGAGCATCTCCTCGGCCAGCACCTCCACGCTCGTCAAACGCTTATTGCTCTCGCCTCCCGGGAAGAACAAGGTCTCGAACGTGTGTTTCCCCATACCCGCGGTAAATGCCGCCCCGTGCAGTTGCCAGACATCAGGGGTGGTGGCGACAAATATCTTGCCCACGCGCGCCGGGATGAACTCCGCTAGACGCGCCAGAGCGCCGTTTTCCACGATTGCGTTGTAGCGGCTGACCGCCGTGGTGACCGGGAAGGAGGGCATGTTTCATTTTGGCATGAGCCGCCGAAGCGACTAGCGCGGGTTGTAGCATGGTGAGTGGCAAGGGCCTTGTGGAGCAAATAGTTACCGATTTTCTGGTGGTTGGGGCGGGCGTCGCGGGATTGCGCGCCGCGATTGAACTAGCTGCATTTGGACGTGTGCTGGTGGTCGCGAAGGACAGTCTAAAGGAGTCGTCTTCGCAATACGCTCAAGGCGGCATTGCGGCCGCGCTGGCCGACGACGACGAGATCTCGCTGCACGAGGCTGACACCATTTCTGCCGGGGTGGGGCTTTGCCGGCAGGAAGCCGTTCACGTCCTGGTGGAGGAAGGCCCCGTGGAGGTGCGCCGGCTCATTGATTGGGGAGCGGATTTTGATCGCGACGGCGAACATCTGCTTTTTGCGCGCGAGGGCGCACACAGCCGCAACCGGGTTCTGCATGCGCATGGCGATTCGACCGGGCGCGAGATCGCGCGCACGCTATATGTCCAGGCAGCCGACCTCGCACCCGTGGAGTTTCACAGTTTTTCGGGCGTTTTGGATTTGTTGCTCAAGGATGGTCGAGTGTGCGGTGCGCTGGCCTCTGACGAGAAGAGCCGGGGCCTGGTCCAGATCCACGCGGGCGCAGTCCTGCTGGCGACTGGCGGGATGGGCTGTGTCTTTCGCGACACCACGAATCCGGATGTCGCAACCGGAGACGGCGTAGCGCTGGCATATCGCGCTGGCGCGGAAGTTAGCGACATCGAGTTCATTCAATTTCACCCGACCGCTTTGCACGTTGAGGGCGCGCCGCGTTTCCTGCTCTCAGAAGCACTGCGAGGCGAAGGCGCGTTGCTGGCCAACTCCAGGGGAGAGCGTTTCATGGAGCGCTACCACCCGCTGAAGGAACTGGCTCCTCGCGATGTCGTCTCTCGCGCGATTATCGACGAGATGCGGTTGGACGGCTCGCCTCACGTGTTCCTCGACCTCTCACACCGTGGAAGCGATTTCGTACGGCACCGCTTCCCGCGGATTCATGCGACCTGTCTGGCCTACGGGATCGATCTCGATCTGCAACCCGCTCCCGTCTGCCCTGCGGCGCACTACGCCATGGGCGGCGTCACCACCGACCTTGCAGGGCGCACGAATCTCGACGGGCTGTACGCCGCCGGCGAGGCAGCCTGCACCGGCGTGCACGGGGCCAACCGTCTTGCGAGCAACTCGTTATTGGAGGGCTTGGTCTTCGGTGCGCGGGCTGCCCGTTCCATGGTGTCCACCCTGCGCTCTGGTTCACCCGGCGGCAGAATCCCGGAGCCGTTACAACTGTTGCGGGGCGAAGAGAGTGCGATCCGGCAGTTTGCCAGCGAGTATTGCGGAATCAGGCGGTCAGGCCCGGACCTCCAGGCAGTCCTGCGCAAATTGAACGAAGTGCCGAAAGTAGAAGAGTCCACGCTGACGCGAGCCCAATCGGAGTTGCGCAATATCCACGCCCTGACGATTCTGATTGCGCGTGCGGCGCTGGCGCGCGAGGAGAGCCGAGGCGCACACCAGCGAGTGGACTTCCCCGAAACATCCCCCGCCTTCAAGGCGCACTCACGACTTTGCAAGGGTGTCGAGCAAGTGTCGTTTTTCTGAGGCGCGCCGGTGCTTCCAGGCCCGGCAACTAACTGCTTGCCGGCAGCGCCTGAGCGCTAACGATCCCCTTGACCTCGTTGACCGTTATCATTCGATTGGCCGCGACACCTTTGAAGCTCTGCTTTAACCCGCTGGGCCATATTATTTCAAGGTCGGCAGTCTGCGCCGCCCCCAGGCCGAAGTGGAGCCGGCGATCATGTGAGGAGAGGAAACTGGACTGGGCAATGACTTCCTGAGCTTGCAGTTTGCCGCCGTAGTGTACGACCACCCGCGCTCCGATCGCGCTGCGATTGGACTTGACGCCCTCCAACTTGACTTTGATCCAGTGGTTGTCGCCTTTCATGTCGTTGCGCAGCAACGAGGGCGCTTCGTTTAAGTTGACCACCAGGATGTCTATATCGCCGTCGTTGTCGAAGTCGCCGAAAACGCAGCCGCGGCTGCAGTGAGCATCGCTCACACCCGGTCCTCCCTCGGTCAGCAGTTCCTCGAATTTCCCTCCGCCCAGATTCCGGAACAGCACCCGGGGCGTGCGGTGCGGATACTGAGGCAGTTTCTTGCCGACTTCAGGGTACACGCTGCCCGTGACCCAGAACAGGTCGGGGTTGCCGTCGTTGTCCAGATCCTGAATGCCCGCGCCCCAACTGACATAACGCGTCTCGACGCCGAGCCCGGAACGCAGTGTCACGTCGTCGAATGAAGTCGAACTTTCATTCGCATAAAGCGCGGGAGTGTCCTCGGTGAAGTGGGTCTTGAGAATGTCGAGCTTGCCGTCCAGGTTGAAGTCGCCAATCCCCAAGCCCATGCCCGCCTGTTCCTGGCCGTCTTCATTCAGTGCGACGCCCCGGCCCAGTCCGTCCTCGGTGAAGGTTCCGTCGCGGTTGTACTTGAAAAGCAAGCTCGGGGTGGAGTCGCAGGCGACGTAGATTTCAGGCCACCCGTCCCCGTCGAAGTCGGCGGCGACTGTCGTCAATCCATACGAGCCTGTGGCTTTGGTAATTCCCGCTGAGACGCTGATGTCAGTGAACGTCCCGTCGCCGTTGTTCCTGTAAAGGCAGTGCGTCTCAGGAGGCAGCCCGCGTGGCCCGCAGTTGATCGGCACACCTTTGAAATTGCAGTTGTTGTCCTTGCCTGCGGCCGGGATCACCTTGGGGTCGAACTTAAGGTAGTTCGACACGAAGAGATCGAGGTGGCCATTCCTGTCGAAATCGACCCAGGTACAACCGGCGCCCCAGCGAGCGCCCTCGCGTGCTAAACCCGCCTCATTCGTAACATCCGTGAAAGTGCCGTCCCCGTTGTTCCGGTACAGCACGTTGTGTGGCCAGCCGGTGATGAAAATGTCCTCGAAGCCGTCGTTGTTGTAGTCGCCAACAGTGACGCCGGAGAACCAGCCCGAGCGCGTCAATCCGGCCTTGGCCGTGACATCGGTAAACGTCCCATTCCGGTTGTTCTTGTAGAGCCTGTTCGTTGCGCCTTCGGGTGCGCTATCCCAGCGCGAACCCGTGAGCAGCAGAATGTCCAGCCAACCATCGTTGTCGTAGTCGAGGAATGCGGCCCCGCAGCCGATCGCCTCCAGAATGTAGGCGTTGGTGTCTACGCCGCCGTAGATCACGGGAGCCGTCAGGCCCGCCTGCGCCGCGACATCGGTCAGCCAGCCGTTGAAGGGCAGGCCTGAAGCTTTCCCTCGCTGCTTGGCGGCAACTCCGCGGGATGCCATCTGGCCACATACCGGCAGCGCCGGAACCAGCATCGCTCCCATTAGAGTTCTTCGGGTAATTGAATTCATCTTGGTGGAATCTGCCAACGGATTTCATGCTGACAGACGGTATTCGGGATTGTCAAAGTAAGCCTCATGATGGGTTCCGGACGCGGGAACACAGCCACGCTTTGCAGCGGTCAATCGGGCCGCGTCGATTGTCGTCGTGAGGAGTCTCCCGGAGAATGAGACTCCCCGCTTGCCGGAACGTCCGTCCCGCGCCGCTACTCAAATCGATACGAACGCCCGCCGGCCAGGGGCTTGAACTCGTACCAGTCAGAAACCGCCTTCGTTTCGACGTGCCCAAGCAGCTTTCCATCCGCATCCCGCGCCGTCAGCGTTCCCGCGTGCGGCGAGCAGAAGGTGATCCGGTTGTTGCCGTAGATATCGATCAGTTCGAGGGCCGCACCGTCGTGGCGCATTACGACACTTCCGCTAGCACCGAGGCTGCCGCGCTGCGTCCAGTTGCCACGACCATCCAGGAACTCGAACTCGGGGGCGGTGACGTGGTCGATTCGATGGCCATCCGCGCTGGCTGAGAGTTCGTAAAAGCCGTTGCCGGGATTGAAGGCCAGCCACCCGGACGCGGGCAGCGTCACCGCTTTCCCTCCGTGGTCTTTCACCCTCCAGTCGCCCCAATTGCCGCGGTTCACGAAGACTTCCATGCCGTTCCCATAGACTACATGCAGGCGCGAACCGGCAATCGCGCCGGTTGCGTGGGCCGCACTCGCGCTGAGCATCCTGCCGTCTTTGTCCGCGTATTCGATCTTCGCCGGGCGAACGAAAGCGTACTGCTGCTGCAACTGTTGCAGCATGTAGTAAGAGCGGGCCATCGCCTCGGCGTGGAACGGAGCGTCGGTGAACTCGTTGACCAGCCAGCCCATGTTGCCATAGCCGATGGTGGTGGCCAGGAATAGGTCCACGTAGTCGCGTCGTTTGGGCGATTTCTGCCACGCGGGATCAACCTTCCCGAGCGCGAAGCCCGTGTCGCCGATGCCATAGTCGCACTGCAGCGGATGGATCTGGGTCAGGCGGAAGGACACGTCCAGCGGATCCTTTAGCAGGTTGATGTCCGTGTACAGCCAGCCGTAGCTGCCCGATTCGAGCCCGGCGTACAACCACTGGTAGGTCCCTTCCGATTGCGTGGGACCGTACACGCGCTGGTCATTGAGCAGGAGTTGCCCGTACGCGTAGAACGTGGCGGCCATGGTTCCTGCGCCCGGGACGCGCGAGTCGAAGTCGTTGTATTCCCAGGGCGGATTAGCAGTGTGCACGTCGGTGTAGGACATCTTTACGCCGTACATATTCTCGATGCGCTGTGCGTAATACTCGTCCAGTTCGACAGCCTTGGACGGCTTGATCGCATAGCAGCGCATCCAGGCCCGGCGCCATTCGCCGTCGGGCGAACGCTGCACGTTGTCGGGCGTCCAGTTGGTGTTGGTCGGAGCGATGTCGGTGTAGTTGGTGTAAACGCCCTGCAGCCAGCCCAGGGAATTCTGCGCGTCCATATACCATTTGAGCCCCGCCTCGCCGCCTTTCTGCGGCGCTGGATGAAGCTTCAAAGTGAAACTCTCGCCCTCGTCGCGCCAGGTGATCTCGTGGCTGTGCTGCATGATATGTTCGAGGCCGTAGGCGCGGATTGCCTTCGAGCGCTCGTGGTCGCGCTGAAAGGTCTCGACATCGCCTGCCACGGTCCACACCACTGACTTGCCCTCGTTTTGCCGCAGCGACGGCGGGTTGGCGATAGACGGCAGCGTCTCCTCATAGAGCGGAGAGGCCGTGACGAAGATGCGCTCGTACATCGGGTTGCGCCGGCCGTCCGTCCTGGCCGTGTACCGCATGCCGCCGTTGATCGGCGCTCCGTCGCCGGTCGCCTGCGGATTTTTCTCGGCGTATGGAGCGGCGGCGTTGGTCCGGTACCAGTCATACCAGACAGACGTGAAGACCGGCTTTGTGGACGGCCCGGACATCAGCACGCGCGGGTTCGTGTTGCCATAAGTGATATAGGGGACCGTGATCAGCTTTGGCGCGGTAACGCCGGAAACGTGCCCGAACGACAACTCCACGACGTCGCCACTCCCACAGAGTGCGTCGAGCACGAGTGACTTCTGCCACAGTCGAAGCTCGTACTCGACCAGCCGGGAACCATACTTGAACGCCGCCTTGACGACATCCCCATCGAGTTGGGCCGAAGCGAGAGTGCCCGTTGCGACGGCGCCTTTGCCCGTCTCCTCGAAGCGCACGCCGCCGCCATCCATGGGACGGTACGGCGCCGCACCGTCCACGCTAGCGGTGATTTCCGACAAAACACCGGCTGCCGGCTTGAATTCGTAAACCACCGTGGCGTCGCGGCCCGCGTAGCGCAGTTCGAAACTCCGCGGCCCGGTCTGGCGGACGCTCGTCTTGTAGTCCTGCTCCGGATTTACCGGCAAAATCGTTTCCTCGCGTGTCGGAAATGGCAGCGTGCCGGCTCCGGTATTGAGTCCCACGATCTGCCCGCGCCACGGCTTCAGATTGCGCTTCGGTTGCTCTGCGAACCGCAGCGGCGGCAATTCCTCGCGGTAGAACGCCAGCGAGTCACAGAAGAAATAGCGCGGTTCCGTGTTGCCGATTTTCGAAATCTCGATGCCGGATAGCGCCGCGGGCAGTGCAATGTCCTTGAGCATCTCGGGATTCAAGCGGCGGTGGATCAGCCACCACTGCTTCCAATTGATTTCCACCAGGGGCACCCGCGTCTCCTTGCCGTGCGCGTCGGTGATCAGAACCGCAACGCTCGCCGCGGGAGTCGTCTTGTCGTCCTCCCAGCCCCAACGGTTGCCGTAGCCCCACATCTCGACCGAATCGAAGTCGCCGGGGATACTGATCGGCTTGGGCGGACGGGCCACCACCCGGCTCTCTTTGGTCGGCCCGCAGAATAGAAACTTGCCAACGTATTTGCCCCACATCTGTTGCTCACGGCTGCGGCGGAATTCGCCGGCGGCATCGTTGTGCAACTCCAGGGTCCAGCCTTTCAGATCCTCGAAATCGACCAGCGTGTGTGGATTCTGCTCCCGCTGAGTCCAGCTCATTTCGTAGGGCTGTTGCCCGACCTGTTGCCAGGGTTCGATTTCAGTGATGGCGGGGACCACTTTGACGGGGCCGGCCGCAAAGGCGAGGAAAGGGACGGTGATGAGCGCCAGGAAAACACGCATGGATAGCTCCGATCATGTCTGGTCTATCACACCCCAGGCGATGGAGGCCAACTGATCGAAATCGTCCTGCGCCCTGGCCGCAGCACCTGACACGGCCGCCGCGATGCGGCGGCGGACCGCTGTGGGCCTCCAGCTTTGCCGGTCGTTGTGTTCGAAGTTGCAGGGACAGTTTCCTGCTTGGGCTCGAGGCTCATTGCCCCCGCACTAGATCTTATAGCGGCGGGTAGGGCCATCCAACCGTTGGCGGGCGTCCATGCGTCCGTCGGAAGGCGCGTGGGCTTCAGGCCTCCTGATTACGACCTTGCCTGGCTCGGATCCCACACACTCTACCGCAACAGATCGGCTTGGTTCCGGCCGCTTAAACCGCTATTGAAGTGCCTCGCTTGGTTCTTCTCCAGCCCCAATGCCGAACGAATTGGCAAGCACCTGACGTGTGATCACGATCGAGGAAGCTCCGCCCGTCTGGAAGGTCAAGACCCCCGCGGCGTCCGTTTTAACCCATTGTCCATTTGCCAGGTAAGCCGTATTGGGAGTCAAGCCGACTGCATAGTGGCGTGTAGCTCCCGTTGTCAGTTTGTATGAGAGGGTTGCACCCGCCGATGCCCCACTTCGCACGAAGACGACGGCGGTTTTGTTTTGCGGGATTTCCACCCCGTCCACGTTCTGGCCCCCGATCAATGCAAGTGAATGAACCTCCCCGGCAGACAAGGCGGCATCGAATGCCGTCAGCCAGACTTGGGACCAGGCTGCCGGAGCGGGTGGCCGGATCTCCACTCGATTCACGACGCCAAAACCACCTTGGTCGATAATGGTCACGCCCCGCTTCGCAGGTAATAAGCTGATCATCGCCCCGAGGAACTGGCTGGAATTCCTGACGTCATAGCGCACAGCGTCCGTAGTGGTCGACGCCAGCGAGACGCCGTCTGTAAAATGCCATGCGATGAATTGATCGTTCAGGGGATTGGCGATCTGCGTTTGGTCGTACACCAGGAATAGGCTTGGCCTTAGATAAAACACCTGGCGGGACCACGATGTCACGGGCTTGGCCCCGCCGCAAGCTGACGATTGGCCCGGGTACGCAGTGTAGTAGCCAACTGGATAGAAATTATCCTCGAGGAACGAGGCCTGCGAGTACACGAACGTCGACTGTTGAGAACCGGAGGCAATTGTGGAGCGATTCGGCTTCATGCAATCGCTTGTGGAGCCGGGTCCGTAATAGCCCTGCCGCCAGCGCGCCCCCGAATTCACCTGGAAGGTGTTGGTGATTTCAGGCACGCCTTCACCCAGCGTCAGGTCGTCCGCATAGACCACC
>CAIVVT010000036.1 GCA_903909435.1 uncultured Acidobacteriia bacterium
CAGGGAGATAACCGGCCAATAACCTGAGCCATGCGATCGAGGCTGGCAGTAAGAGGCTATATTCTCTTTCAGTTGGGTTTTCTTCAGGAGGAGGAGCCTCGCAGCCGGCTAAGATCTTGGCGGGTCGACGTCGGACAGCGAAGCCCCTATGAGGGAACGATCCTCTTTGTCCCAGTGTCGGCCGGGCCGGAGCAGCTTGCTGCGGGCTGGGCCGACGACTGCGACCAGATCATCATACGCCTGTGTCCGGTCTGTAAGCGCGATTCGATTGTTGGGCACGGGCATCGCCGCAAGCAGGCGCACGACGAGCATCATGACTGGATCGGGATCCGTCGGGGCCGCTGCTCCAACTGCGGGACGACGTTCACGTTTCTTCCACTGTTTTCGCTTCCGTACACCCACTTCAGCTTGTTTGCGCGCTGCCAGGCGCTGTGGCTGCGATTCAAGGAGCACTGCTCCTGGGAGAAGGCGGCGCCGAAGCTGAAGGATGCTGATCGGGTGCCCGATGCCTCCACTGTGCGGCGCTGGTCGTCGGGTCTGGACTGTTCTGAGCCGGAGGTTTCATTCGTGCGACAAGCCACGGCTTGCGCAACTCGCTGGCTTCAGCGAGGTAATCATAGCGATCCCCAAGTGGCTCCGCTGCCCTGGATGGCTTCTGCTCTGGCGGTTCTTTGGCCGCTTCGTTTGTAAAAAGTTGACTCGCCCACCATCCTTGCCTGGGAACAGAACAGGAGAGGTTCCAGACTGGGATCGGGAGGCGAAGAAGCGCTGTGGGCCACGATGTGGAAACACTCAAGAGCCAGCTGCCGCTGCTGGAGTACTTGCGGCAGCAGAACTGGACAGGCCGGAGGGCGGGCCGCTTCGAGTATGTCGGACTCTGTCCGTTGCACAAGGAGAGCCGTCCGTCGTTCTATGTGAACACGCGCAAGGATGTCTTCTACTGCCATGGCTGCGGGCAGGGCGGAGATCTGATTCGCTTCGTCCAGTTATCTCGCCAGGCATCTTTCCGTCAGAGCCTCGCCTATCTGACTCCACAGACCTATCGAGATGCTGATTGGACCGCGTTGCTCAAGCCAACTGCCGTGTTCTATCAGCAGCAGCTGGATCACTGTCCGGAAGCGCTTGAGTATCTGCGTCAACGCGGACTTCATGATCCTGCTCTGATCCGGGAGTTGTGTATCGGATATGCGCCAGGCGGAGTATTGCGCCATCATCTCACGATGCAAGGCCATTCCTTTTCGGTGTTGCGAGAAGCCGGCCTGATCAACGCGCAAGGCGCGGATGCTCTTTATCAGCGCATCGTCTTTCCGTTGTGCCAGGGCGAGCACATCGTCAACCTCTACGGCCGCAGCATCGGTGCCGCTTTTGCTCATCGCTTTCTACCCGGCGGCAAGGGCGGCTTGTATGCATGGGAGAAGGTTCGGCGCTGCTCCGAGGTGATTCTTGTCGAAGGTCTATTCGACTATGCTGCATTGCGGCAAGCTGGCTTTTGCAACGTGACCTGCTCGCTGGGCACGCATCTCAACGCCGACCAGTTCCACCAACTAAGCGACGGCCCGCGCACCATCTATATCGCTTTCGACGATGATGCCAACCAGAGTGGCCGGCAGGCAGCAGAACAGCTGGCGCATCGGCTTGCCGCGCACGGTATCTCTACTCGTCGGGTTCTTTTGCCTGAGGGTCACGATCCCAACTCCTTCTTTGTTGGCGGCGGAGATGCCCATCAGTTCCAGTCTCTTCTGGAGGCCGCACAGCCATGAAGTTCCGCGTGATCTCTATCAAGACTGCAGCGGGGGCACACAGCCCCTTTCGCGTAGTGGAGCAGGACTCGGGCCGAGAGGTCGGCTGGATCAACCGCTATCTGGACCGTGAGTATGTCCGGCGACTTGCCAACAAGAGCCTCTACAGCTATGCGCACAGCCTGTTGCACTTCGTGCGCTGGTGGGAGAGCGTTCATCACACCAGCGACATCTCCGAGGCAGACCTTGCCGATTCGACCTTGCTCGACTACATCCGTTTCCAGTCGAGCAAGCAACCGCCGCCGTCTGCGTCCACCATCAACGACCGCGTCGCTTGTGCCGATCGCGCCATCCGTAACGAGTTCCCCGATGCTCCCTGTCAGGCCGCCCCCGGCTTCCACCAGGTCTACCTGCATCGCAGACCGCTGGGCCTCGGCCGGCCCAGATTCGATCTCAGCAGACTGCGTATAAGGGAACCCAAGCTCACCATCGTTCCTCTCTCCGTTGACGAAGTGGCGCGCTTCTGGTCGAGCTTTCGCACAGCGCGCGACCTAGCCATCGTAGGCCTGATGCTCATGCACGGCCTGCGCTCGGCCGAAGTCATTGCCCTGAACCGCGATGACGTGCTGTTATCCGAAGGTCAGCTCCGCGTGCGCGGCAAGGGCAACAAGATGCGCTTCCTGCCCTTGGCCCCAGAGACCACGCAATTGCTCGATCACTACTTGCGACTGGAGCGGCCCGATCCCTGCTCGGCGGCACTGTTCGTAGTCTTGAAAGGCCCGGCGCTCGGCCAGCGCATGACGGCAGCGGGATTACGCTCCCTGTTCCGCCATCATCGTCGCACCACCGGTGTAACGATCGCCAACCCACACCGCTTCCGGCATACCTTCGCCTCAGATATGGTGCGCTCCGGCATCAGCTTGCCCGCTCTAATGCAGTTGATGGGGCATGCCGATATCGAAACCACTCTGCACTATGTACAGGTCTCCCCGCAGGACGTCTATCTTCAGTATGCCCGCGCCGCGGCGCAGTGCATCCATCCCCAGCCGAGGATCGCCCTGTGAAGCGTTGGCGTCGTCCTCCGCTCCAACATCCGCTGGCGCCTACCTTCGCGCGCGCCGTTGAGTCCCTCTCTATCGCGCTCAGTCCTGCCACCGAACGCAACTACAACATCGCAGTGCGTAGTTTTCTTGTCTATCTCGGCGCCGAATACCCCAAGATTACCGGCCTCGAACAACTTCGCCGCGATCCGCACGCCCTTGGATGGATGTCGCGCATGCGCGCACAGACTCCATCGCTGGCTACGGCAACCTGCATCGGACGCCTGATCGCTCTGCGCGCCGTCTTGAACGAGTTGGCCTGGACACACAAGCTTGCTGAACTTGCTCACATGATACGGCGCGAAGATATTCCGCGCACACCGCAGAGCCTGCCGCGTCCGCTTACCGCAGAGCAGGATCAGTTCTTGCAGCAGGAGTTGATGCGCCGCAACGATCTCGCCGCAAATGTCTTCCTCTTGCTGCGCCATACCGGCATGCGCATCGGCGAGTGTGTTGACCTCTCTTATGACTGCCTGCACACCATAAGCCCGAACCAGTGGGCGATACACGTACCGTTGGGAAAACTCAAAACAGAACGCATGGTTCCTGTTGATGCTTTCGTCCGTGATCTTGTTCATCGACTGCGCTTCTTCCGCTCTCTGGATCCGCTGCCTAACAACGGACGGCTCCTGGCATGGCATGGATCGAGAGTATCTCTTCTCGCGCGCCTGCGCGATTACTTGCATCTGGCCTGTCACTCTGCCAGCTTGCCCACCAGTATCGTTCCACATCAGTTGCGGCATACCTACGGAACAGAGATGCTCCGTGCCGGCGTGGGCTTTGCTACGGTCATGAAGCTGCTCGGCCACACCGATCCGGGCATGACCATGCGCTATGTGGATGTGACCTTGACCGATCTCCAGCGGGAGTTTCAACTGGCCCGCTCGCAACCGCGGCATCTGGCTCCGCAGCCCAAAACATCACTCGCGCCCCTGCGCACAGGACTCGATGGCCTCATCGACTCCTTCCAAACTTCCCAACACGCCTTGGAGATCTTCAGCCGCTCTCTCCAAAACGACGAAAAGCGCGAATGCCTTGCCCGACTCGCCAACCGCCTCACCAAGATCCTCGCCGAGTTACGAAAACTCCACACCACCTGAATGAAAATGGGCAGAGATTGGCCGGTTAACAGGCCAATACGCTCATCGGGGAGATCGGTACCGATAAGTCGGCTAGCGTTCATCGATTTGCCAGTACAGGAAACTCTGTTGGCGGTAGCTGCCCTAGTCCTTGCTGAGATCGCGTGGCCTATCCGCGAGGAAGGCGGGGAACGCCTGGATTGCCGGCAAGACGGAAGCCTGGCTGCGACGGTCTAGCTCTGGCGCGGCTACGCCGCGTGGATTGATTTTCAAAAAATGGATGGGGCGGGTTTTTTGGCACGGCTGAAGCCGTGCCCTTTCAAAACTTTGCGCATCCCTGACACAAAACTTTGCGCAACCAGCGCTGGATTGATTTTTTCTGGGCTTTGGGGCTGTGGGGGGATACATGGCCGGGGCGGCCTCTTCGGTGGACGAAGAGGCCGCCTGCGATTGCGCTCCCGAGGAGGAGCGCGGGTTATGGGGAAATTGACTCAGGCTGCCTTGATTGGCTTGTAGA
>CAIVVT010000037.1 GCA_903909435.1 uncultured Acidobacteriia bacterium
GCACCTGTCTCCAGGTTCCCGAAGGCACACCCACATCTCTGTAGGCTTCCTAGGATGTCAAGGCTAGGTAAGGTTCTTCGCGTTGCATCGAATTAAACCACATGCTCCACCGCTTGTGCGGGTCCCCGTCAATTCCTTTGAGTTTCAACCTTGCGGCCGTACTCCCCAGGCGGAGAACTTAACGCGTTAGCTGCGACACCGGAAGGCTAACCCTCCCGACATCTAGTTCTCATCGTTTATGGCGTGGACTACCAGGGTATCTAATCCTGTTTGCTCCCCACGCTTTCGCACCTGAATGTCAATGTTGGACCAGGAAGCCGCCTTCGCCACTGATGTTCCTCCAGATATCTACGCATTTCACCGCTACACCTGGAATTCCGCTTCCCTCTTCCACATTCGAGCAATGCAGTTTCAAATGCAGTTCCCAGGTTGAGCCCAGGGATTTCACATCTGACTTACAAAGCCATCTACGTGCGCTTTACGCCCAGTAATTCCGATTAACGCTCGCACCCTCTGTATTACCGCGGCTGCTGGCACAGAGTTAGCCGGTGCTTCTTATTCGGGTAACGTCAAGATCCCGACGTGTTAGGTCGGAACATTTCTTCCCCGACGAAAGGGCTTTACAACCCGCAGGCCTTCTTCACCCACGCGGCGTCGCTGGATCAGGGTTTCCCCCATTGTCCAATATTCCCCACTGCTGCCTCCCGTAGGAGTCCGGACCGTGTCTCAGTTCCGGTGTGGCTGGTCGTCCTCTCAGACCAGCTACGGATCGTCGCCTTGGTGAGCCATTACCTCACCAACTAGCTAATCCGACTTAGGCTCATCCATCAGCGCAAGGTCTTGCGATCCCCTGCTTTCTTCCTCAGAACGTATGCGGTATTAGCCCGAGTTTCCCCGGGTTGTCCCCCACTGATGGGCAGATTCCTAAGCATTGCTCACCCGTCCGCCGCTCGCCGCCAGGATTGCTCCCGCGCTGCCGCTCGACTTGCATGTGTTAGGCACGCCGCCAGCGTTCAATCTGAGCCAGGATCAAACTCTTCAGTTAAATTTATCAAGATAACTAGAAGTTGCTTGTACCAAGGCTCCATGAACAACTGACTTATCGCTTGTTAAAGGCGATTAATAAATTGACTTGGATACTTAGAACTTGCGTTTTGCGTCATATGACGCAGGACGCGAGTCCCCACACAAATTACCTGCTGATTCTTAAACAACGCCGAGGGCGCGGTGGCCATCGGAAGCGGTCCGAACTGCGAAGCAGCCCTCGCCAGTGAGTCCGCTAGTATAGAGGACATTTCGTGTCCGTCAACACCCGCGAACCCGTTTTTTTGAACTTTTCTGCACCCGCCGGAGGGCGTCTGCAGTCGGTTCCGGGCCCCCTGATGCGTCAGCCTCATCAGGGGGCGCGCAGTATATCGCCGCTTTCGGGGGTGTCAAACGTCCCGCGAGAAATTTTCCTCGGGGGCGCGAAAATCAGCCTTTTGCGACGAGCGTCACGACCACGAAACCGCGCTTGCCCACCTGCAGCAGATGCTTCGCACCCGCGTGCACGACGAGATCCTTGTCGGTGACGCGCTCGCCATCGATGCGCACCGCGCCCTGCTCGATCATGCGATACGCATGCGAGGTGCTCGGCACGAGCTGCGCTTCCTTCAGCACGAGCGCGAGCCTCGCGCCGGCAGCTTCGATCGGCAGCTGCACCTCCGGCACATCGTTCGGCACCGCGCCTTCGCGGAAGCGCGCGATGAACTCGTCGCGCGCGCGCTCGCCCGCGCCACTGCCATGGAAGCGCGAGACGATTTCGACGCCGAGCTCGAACTTCACGTCACGCGGGTTTTTCCCGGCCGAAACAGCTTCCTTGAGTGCCGCGACTTCACTCAGCGGCCGGAAGGAGAGCAGCTCGAAGTAGCGCCACATCAGCGTGTCGCTGATCGACATCAGCTTGCCGAACATGTCGTTCTCGGGATCGGTGATGCCGATGTAGTTGCCGAGCGACTTCGACATCTTGTTCACGCCATCGAGGCCCTCGAGCAGCGGCATCGTCAGCACGACCTGCGGCTCCTGTCCGTAGCTCTCCTGCAGGGAGCGACCGACGAGCAGGTTGAACTTCTGGTCCGTGCCGCCGAGCTCGACGTCGGAGCGCAACGCGACCGAGTCGTAGCCCTGCACGAGCGGATACAGGAACTCGTGCACCGCGATCGGCTGCCCGCCCTTGTAGCGCTTGGAGAAGTCGTCGCGCTCGAGCATGCGGGCGACGGTGTACTGCGCCGCCAGCCCGATCAGGCCGGCCGCACCGAGGTCGGTCATCCAGCGCGAATTGAAATCAATGCGCGTCCGCTCCGGGTCGAGGATCTTGAAGATCTGGGTCTGGTACGTCTGCGCGTTGGCCGCGATTTCGTCCCGGGTGAGGCGCGGCCGGGTGGTGTTCTTGCCGGTCGGATCCCCGATCATCCCGGTGAAGTCCCCGATCAGGAACGTGACCTCGTGCCCGAGGGCCTGGAACTGGCGCATCTTGTTGATGAGCACGGTGTGGCCGAGGTGCAGGTCCGGGGCGGTGGGGTCGAACCCGGCCTTGATCCGCAGCGGCTGGCCCCGCGAGAGCTTCCGGGTCAGGTCGGCCTCGAGCAGGATTTCCGAGGCGCCGCGCCTGAGCTCGACGAGTTGTTCGGCCGCAGTGGGCATGAATCGCTCCGCTTCCATTGGACCCGCCAATTTAGGTGCGGTGCGGCGGATCCGCAAATCCGCCGGATTGCGCGAACCCCGTCTCAGGGGTGGCCGAAGGCAGGTTGACCCGGAGCGGAGGGATTCGTAGCCTCTCCGGTCCCAGCCCCGTACCCGGATTTTTCCGCAGTGCAGCAGACCTCGACCGAGACCCCGCGCCCATTCGCGACGACCGCCCCGGCCGGGTCGCGGGCGCGTCGTGCCGTGCTGCTCGCCGCCGCGGTCGCCGCCGCCGGCGCCGCCGGCGGGGCCGCCTGGTTCGCGCTGCACCC
>CAIVVT010000038.1 GCA_903909435.1 uncultured Acidobacteriia bacterium
CAGCAACCTCGGACGGTTAAACGCCGTTCGATTCACTCCCGTAGTTCCGCTCCCGGAGGTACACAAAATGCCGCAAGTTCGATTGACCCGCAAAGAGAAAGAGCTTCTCGCGATGCTCACTCAAAATGCTGGACGCTGCGTAAGCAGAGAAACCTTGCTTCGTACCATTTGGCAGTACTCGGAAGGGACGCGAACCCGCACGGTGGACGTTCACGTTCAGCGCCTGCGCCGTAAACTCGGAGCGGCTGCCGATTCGCTGAAGACAATCGTTCGCCAGGGCTACTGCTGGTTCCCCGAGCCCGAGACCTCGGGTGGATTCGGCGCATAACTCACGCTCGACCGCTTGGACGCCCGTCTGATCTTTTTACGCTCCGCCTGGATTCGACACTGCCCGGATGCGAGATGATAAGGGCCAATATGGAACCTCGCATCCTCGTTGTCGAAGACGAAGAGAAACTGCGCCGGGTGATTGTCCTGCACCTGGAAGACGCGGGCTATGAGGTCGAATCCGCCGGCGACATCTCCACTGCCCTGCGCCTGGCCGAGCGCGCCAACCTGATCCTGACCGACATCCGGCTCCCGCCGGGCGGCATCACGCCGCTCGTCGACGGGCTCGACCTGCTGGCCGCCATCCAGCGCCAGAACGCGCGCACGCCGGTCGTCGTGATGACGGCCTACGGTTCCGTTGAAATCGCCGTTGAGGCAATGAAGCGCGGCGCCGCCGAGTTTCTGACCAAACCGTTCTCTCTCGACCACCTGCTGACGGTGGTTCGCAAAGCGTTGGAAGTCCAGACGCTGCGCGAAGAAAACGTGCGCCTGAAAGAGGAACTGGGGCACCGCTATCGCTTCGACTCCATCATCGCGAACAGTTCCAAAATGCAGGAGATTCTGGCCGCCGTGGCACGCGTTTCCGCCACCCGGTCCACGGTTCTGCTGTGCGGCGAGTCCGGCGTGGGCAAGGATATGATCGCGCGCGCCATCCACCACCACTCCCCGCGAGCCGCCCTGCCGTTCGTCAAAATTAACTGCACCGCCATCCCCGAGAGCCTCATGGAAAGCGAGTTGTTCGGGTACGAGAAAGGCGCTTTCACCGGCGCGGCGGCGGCCCGGGCGGGCAAGTTCGAGCAAGCCGACGGCGGCACGGTGATGCTCGACGAAATCGGCGACGTGCCGCCGGCCATTCAGGTGAAACTGCTGCGCGTCCTCCAGGAGCGTGAACTGGAGCGCCTCGGCGGCAACAAGACCCGCTCAGTAGACGTCCGTGTGATCGCGGCGACCAACGTGGACTTACGCCGCGCCATCGAGGAGGGCAACTTCCGCGAGGACCTCTACTACCGCCTGAACGTGTTTCCGCTCACCATCCCGCCCTTGCGCGAGCGCCGTGAAGACATTCCCCCGCTCGCGGAGTTCTTCCTGCGCAAGTTCCGGGCGGAACAGGGCTCGCCGGTCGAGCGCATCTCCGTGGAGGCCATTCGCAAGCTGGTCGATTACGACTGGCCGGGCAACGTGCGGGAGCTTGAAAACGTCATCGAGCGCGGTTTGGTTCTGGCCGTGGAAGACGCCCTCCAGCCGGATGATATCCGGCTCGATTTCGCGCCCCGTCGTTCGGTCCCTGCCGCCAACGGGGGCGCTCCGGCGGGCGAGTTCCTCTCCGAGGGGACCACGCTTGAGGAGCATGAGCGGCATTTGATCCGCGAGGCTCTGAAGCGGGCCAGCGGCAATAAGAGCCAGGCTGCGCGCCTGTTGGGACTGACCCGCAACGCCTTGCGCTACCGGCTCACTCAAATGGGCCTGGAGTAGTGGCGCTGGCGTAAGTCGACCCAATCAGTTCGCCTGGCTCTGCGAAATCCAGGCTTGAAAGGCCACACCCGCCAACACGAGCCCGGCTCCGGCAAGCGCCCATCCATCCATGCGCTCCCCGTGGATCAGCCACGACCAGGCCGGATTCGATACCGGCTCCAGCAACAGAATCAACGACGATTCGAACGCCGACACGTGCCGCACCCCGCGCGTCAGCAGCCAGTAGGCAAAAGCGACCTGAAAACAAGCCATGTAGAGGACCACGGCCACGCTCAAGCCGTCTACGTGCAATACCGGAAAGGCCTGCGGCAGGCAGAAACAGAACACGATCAGGTTGCCCGCCACCACCACCGGCAGAGCGTTGCCGCCCGCGGCGCGCGCGGCGGAGCGCAATCCGGCCAGCGTCAAGGCCCACGTCACCCCGGACAGCAGCGCCAGCAGGTTACCGCTGTGCGGGTCCGGCGCGGTCGCCTGGGGCGTCCCTTTGCCGCAGAAGAACAGCCCCATCCCGGCCACCACCACCAGCCCCATCCAAATGTCGGCCCGGCGTAACTTCTCTTTTAGCAGCAACGGTCCGATCACCAGCAGGTAGGCCGGCGCGGAGGCTTGCAGGAACACCGCGTTCGCCGAGGTGGTGAGCTTGTTCGCGTGCACGAACAGCATCAGCGTCGAGGCGTAGGCCGCCGCCGCCACCCACGTCGAAAGCCGCCAGCCGCGCCGCGCCTCGGGCAGGACCAGCAACAGCACGGCGGCTGCGATGCCGCTGCGAAACGCCGCGATCTGCCAAGCCGTTAGAGTGGCGAGTTTCACCGCCGCGCCGCCGGTGGCGAACAGCAGCGCGGCGAATACCAGCATCAATGCGGGCAGGGCTTTGCGAAAGGGCATCTCCATCTATCTTCCTATCTGCGGCGCTGTCTTTCGATTCAACACCCGGAGTAAATGCAGCCGAAGCCAGTCCGCCGCGACCGTAAGGGAGTGGTATCTGTGTCCCGTGGCCGGCGCGCCCCGGTTCTTCCTCCACCCCGTTGTGGCGCACGCTTCAGCGTGCCGTGCCGACACTCCTGTCGGCATCCGGGGACCAACCGGGCGTGGACAGGAGTGTCCATGCTGCACGATGAATCGTGCGCCGCAAAGCGGACGCGTTTTGTTCACCCGGCCGGCCAAATCGCCTTAGGCCTTCACGGAACTGAGGAAATGGAGTTCCGGGCCGTCTCGCATACGCTCCTGGTTTCTGCCCGGCTTCCTCCTCAATTGTCGGAAGGCTCGCAGGATCGCTTCCTGGTACTCTGGATACTGGTGTCTTCTCCTCTAAACGTCCAATTGGAGCATTATGAGGGGCCGCTGGACCTGTTATTGGATCTGATCCGCAGACAGCAGATCAACATCTACGACATTCCGATCGCGCAGATCACCCAGCAGTACCTCGAATATCTCCACCGCGCCATGGCGCTCGATATCGAGTTGTCGGCGGAGTTCGTCTACATGGCGGCGACCTTGATCCACATCAAGAGCCGCATGCTATTGCCGCGCGATCCGGAGCTCGACAAGCTCGACCCGGAAGAAGACCCGCGCAAGGAATTGGTAGATCGCCTGATCGAGCACGAGCAGTACCGCTCGGCCGCGGCCATGCTGCAGGAGAAGCGCATGATCGAGGAAGCGATCTGGACCAATCCGCAGGTGCAGGGCTTCGTCGTCAACGACGAGGAGCCCGGGCTCGCCGTGAGCCTGATCGACCTGGTGAAGACCTTCCAGCAAGTGCTGGAACGCGCCAAGCTGCGGCCGATGTACGAGGTAAGTAAGGAAGACGTCGGCGTTCCCGACATGATCCTGATGCTGAAACAGATGCTCTCGGCACTGCCCAAACGGCAAACGCTGGCGCTGGTGCCGCTGTTTGAGCGGCAGCGTTCCCGGCGCGCGATGATTTGCCTGTTCCTCGCCATTCTCGAAATGGTGAAGCAGCAGGCGATCCACCTGAAACAGTCGGAGAGCTTCGGCGAGATTGAGATCCGGCGCGATGAGCGCTTCGACGAAATGCTGGCGGCGGACGACGACGCGGCACGGATCGAACGAGAGTATAAGAGTTAACAGCCAAAGAAATACTGAGATGGAAGAAGAGACGCAACACGAGGCTGCCGGACAGCAGCCCGCGACGGAAGTATGGACCGCCGGGCAACCGGAGGCCGAGCCCGCTACTCAAACGGCCGGTGAGGTTGAGGCTTCGCTCGACTCTCCGGCCGATGAAGCAAGCCTGGACGACGTGCTATCGGAAGAAGCCGTAGTCGCCGATCCGGATGACGAGATCCTCGAAGACGCGGACGTGCCCGCGGAGTCCGAAGACGAGTTGGCCGAAGACGCACCGCTCCCGCAAGGCAACGTCGATGCTGACGCTGACTCCGATTCGGATGGAGGCTCCGATCCGGCCCTCGCGGAAGAACAGGCTCAGACCTCGATCAACGCCTTCGAGCTGATTGGATCCACGGGCGATCAGGCCACCGAGGCCGAGACCGATGCCGCCACGCTGAAAGCCGTGCTGGAAGCCATCGTCTACGTCCTGCCCGAACCGGTTCCGGCGGCGCAGATCGCCGCGGCCCTCAACCAGCCGCAGGAGCGCGTTGAGAGCATCCTGCGGGAGTTGATGGACGATACCGCACGGCCGGAGCGCGGCGTCTTCGTCCGCGAGGTGGCGGGCGGCTATCAGGTGGCCACCAAACCGGAGCATCACGAAGCGATCCGCAACTTCGTCAAGAACCTGAAGCAGCCGCTGAAGCTCTCGAATGCGGCGCTCGAAACCCTGGCCGTGATTGCCTACAAGCAACCGGTCACCGCGCCCGAGATCATGGAAATCCGCGGTGTTCAGGGCGTCGGCGTTTTGAAGACGCTGCTCGACCGGAAGCTCATCACCACGGCGGGCCGCAAGAACGTGATCGGCAAGCCGATCCTGTACAAGACCACCAAGGAATTCCTGACGCAGTTCGGATTGAACCGCCTCTCGGAGTTGCCGACATTGAAAGAATTCGAAGAGATTCGCCGGCAGTCGATGTCGGACGACGAGATGGAAGACCGGCCCGAAGCGCACATGTCTGCTCCGCTGTTACAGCAGGCCGCCGCCATCGATCTGGACAGCGACTCGCCAGCCGGTGAGACGCCCGCGGAAGTGCAGGAATTGGCCGAAGAGCGAATGGATGATGACGGTGCCCCCGCGCAGCCCGTCGTAGAGCCCGAAACGCCGCCCACGCCCGAATCCGGGCCCGATTCACAGGAGAACCATGGCTGAGGAACGTCTGCAGAAGATCCTGGCGCAGGCCGGAATGGCCAGCCGGCGCAAGGCCGAGCAGTTGATCGTCGAGGGCCGAGTCACCGTGAACGGCGAGGTGCTCAAAGAACTGGGCTCGAAAGCCAATCCCGAGACGGACTCCATCAAAGTGGACGGCACCCTGATCAAGCTGCCCAAGCGCCACGTCTACATCGTGCTGAACAAGCCGCGCGAGGTCGTCACCACGGTCAGCGATCCGCAGGGGCGCCAGACAGTGATGCACCTGCTGAAAGGTGTCAAAGAGCGGGTCTTCCCGGTGGGGCGGCTCGACTACCACTCCGAGGGGCTGCTGCTGCTGACCAACGATGGAGACTTCGCCAATCGCATCACGTCGCCGACCGGCCACGTGGAGAAGGTCTACGTCGTCAAGGCCAACGGGCACCTCAGCGAAGAGCAGATGGAGGCGTTTGAAGCCGGCGTACCCCTAAGCGGCAAACGCACGGCCCCGGCCAAAATCAAGCTGATCCGGAAGTCCGAAAACCCGTGGTATGAGGTGCGCCTGACAGAAGGTCGTCAGAACCAGATCCGCATCATGTTCACGCACTTTCACCGCCTGGTGGAGAAGCTGAGGCGGGTGAAGATCGGGTACCTGACGCTGGGCGGGCTGCCGCCGGGCATGTGGCGCTACCTGGACGCCGAGGAGGTCGAGCACTTCCAAAAGCTGATCAGCCGCAGCGAGTCTGAAAACCAGCGGCGCTCGCGGAAACCGGCCGCGGCCGGTGAAGCGGGTCCGGCCCGGACCGAATACCCCGTTCTGCCCAAGGAGCGCTTCCGGCGTCCGCGCTTCCAGGAGCCCGGCATCCAGGAGGCGCACGCGGAGTTGCGCGGCGGAGATCGCCCCGTTACCCGGCGGCCAGCCGTGGCCCGTCCGCCCCAACCCGAACCGCCCGTGCCGGTGGAGCCCATCGCAGAGCCGCGCCGCGTGGACCGGCCAGCGGCGAAGCGCGCAGGCCCGCGGTCCTTTGACGGTCCCAAACCGGACCGCCCGCCGTTCAAACGCTCCGCTTCCGACCGGCCGTCCACCGGCAAACCACCGTCCAGAAGGCCCGATTCGCGGTCCTTTGACGGTCCCAAACCGGACCGCCCGCCGTTCAAACGCTCCGCTTCCGACCGGCCGTCCACCGGCAAACCACCGTCCAGAAGGCCCGATTCGCG
>CAIVVT010000039.1 GCA_903909435.1 uncultured Acidobacteriia bacterium
CAGTTTCTGACGGAGGGTTCTCACTTTGAAAGCGAGTACTTCCTGAGCCTGACATATCTGCCTCCCGCGGAAGCGGAGGAGAAGTTGAAGGGTTGGATGTTCGACGGTCACAGTGAATCGAAGTCGACAGCCCGGCGAACGCTGGAGTCTTTCCAAGCCCACGCCGGCACTTTCGAAGGCATATTTGGCTCGCTGTTTCAAGCGGAGCGCCTTCGGGCGAGAGTCACCGTCGATGAACTGGGGTTCGAACGCGTCGATGATGATCTGTTGGGGTACGTCCATAGATGTTTGACAACTCTTGACCACGCGGTTGTTCAGCCAGCGATTCCGATACTGTTGCACGACACGCTCGCGAGCGAGGACTTCGTTGCCGGTCTCTCTCCGCAAATCGGAACTAAGCTGCTGAAGGTCATTGCGATCGACGGCTTTCCACGAGTGAGTCACCCTGGAATCCTTGGGGCGCTCGACAAGCTGCCTATCGAGTACCGCTGGCATACGCGGGCGATTCTTCTCGACATCGAAGAGGCGCGTGGACTGCTCGAGAAGACGCGCCGAAAGTGGCGGTCCAAGGTTCGGGGATGGAAGGACCAGTTGCTCCGGACGGAGACTGGGCCGCTCAACCTGTTTGCACAAGAGATGGCGATCGACGCCGAAGAGGCGATGAGCGTGGCCAGCAGTGGCGACGTTCAGTTCTGTATCTACAACACTGTGGTCATCTGTGCCGATGAGAGCGAAGAGCGGCTTCACGAAGCAGCAAGTCTGGTTATGAAGACAATCCAGAACCTAGGCTTCGCGTGCCGGCTCGAAAGTGTCAACGCAGTAGAGGCGTGGCGTGGGAGCCTGCCCGGGGACGGCTATCGCAATGTGCGCCGCGTGATCCTTCACACGCTGAACCTGGCGGATCTGCTTCCGATCACAGCCGTGTGGGCGGGCCTCAAGTGCAACCCTTCGCCGCTGATGCCACCGGACAGCCCGCCTTTGTTCTACGCAGGGACTAACGGGGCGACTCCTTTCCGGTTCAACCTGCATGTCGGCGACCTGGGACACACGCTGATGGTCGGGCCTCCGGGTGCCGGCAAGTCCACGTTCCTTGGACTGGCAGCGGCGCAGTGGTTCCGATACCCGCGCGCCCAGGTTTTCGCCTTCGATAAAGGGTATTCGCTCTTCGCTTTGACGAGGGCCTCAGGCGGAGAGTTCTACGACATCGGTGGTGAGAGTACGCGCTGGTCGTTTTGCCCACTTCGAGAGATTGACAGTCAATCGGACGTGGCGTGGGCCGTCGACTGGCTCGAAGGCTTGTGTACACTGCAGGACTTCAAGGTTTCCCCCAAGGACCGAAAGGCGCTAACGGAAGCGGTACTCCTGCTACAAAGCTCGCCAACCCGCACGTTAACGGAGCTGTGCGCGAATGTTCAGGACACCGAGATCCGACAGGCACTCCACTACTTCACGCTCGGTGGGGCAATGGGCCATCTGCTGGACGCCGATGAGGACATGCTCGGGGACGGCCGCTTCCTGACCCTCGAAACCGAACATCTCATGAACCTCGGCGAAAAGGCGGTCGTGGCGGTGCTCCTATATTTGTTTCGCCGGATCGAGAAACGACTGGACGGGTCGCCCACCTTGGTTCTGTTGGATGAGGCTTGGGTGTTTCTGCGGCATCCGCTTTTTCGTGAACGGGTGCGTGAGTGGCTGAAGACGACGCGGAAGCTGAACGGAGTCGTGCTGCTTGCGACTCAGAACCTGTCGGACATCTTCAACTCGCCTATACGAGATGTCGTCCTCGAGTCCTGTCCGACGAAAGTTCTGTTGCCAAACGCCGAAGCGGCTAATCCGGCATCGCGTCAATTCTACGAATCATTGGGCCTCAATGAGCGAGAAATCGATCTCGTACAGAAGAGCATTCCTAAGCGGCAGTATTACGCGGTGTCGCCGATCGGCCGGCGCCTCATCGCTCTCGGACTGGGCGGCGTAGCGCTTTCCTTCGTGGGCGTTAGTAGCCGGGAGGAGAGGAAGCAAATTCAGGAGGTCATCGAACACTTTGGCCGGAATTGGCCGTCTGCATGGCTCCGCAGGCGGGGGCTGGGCGATTGGGCAAGTTTCCTTGACGATGAAGTCGCAATGGAAAGGGGAACAGGATGAAGCAGGAATTTCGTATAACGCGTCGAACAGCACTTCTCGCTCCATTCGGGCTGTTGCTCACCGGGATTCGTAGCGCAAGAGCCGGAGTTATGGCCGGTCTCGCAACGGAGTGGACGCAACTCGCGAACAATTTGCAGCTCGTCAACGCTTACATTCGGCAAGGAGAGCAATTGCGGCACCAGATTCTGATGACGCTCGACCTTGCGAGGAACAGCTCCACATTGCCGTTCCAAGTGTTCGGTCCGATCATGGCCGACATCGGGCAACTGGCCTCTATCGTCCAAGGTGGTCGTGCGCTCGCCTATTCGATGGCGAACCTGGACGCGCAATTTCGGAGTCGATTTCGCGGGTGGGGCTACAACTCTAGAACTTGGTTCATGGATTATCGCAATTGGTCGCAAACGAGCCTGGATACGACTCAGAGCACTCTACGAGCAGCCGGGATGCAAAGCCAGCAAATGCAAAGCGAGCAGGCCGTTTTGAATCAGTTGAGGACGATGGCGCAATCGTCCGATGGGCGGATGCGGGCACTGCAGGTCTCGAATCAGATCGCAGAGCAACAGGTCCAACAGATGATGAAGCTGCGCCAGTTGATTCTGGCCGACCTGCAAAGCAAACAGGCGTTCCAGGCCGCACAACTCCAAAAACAGGCGTCGAGCGAGGCGGGTACCGAACGCTTTTTCACATTTGGGGGCCTATCTGGCGATGGACGTGGATTCAAAGCTGCCCAATGATGGAGGAATGAGACCTCGAATTCTTCTCCTGGTCATTTTTCTGGGCGGCTGCTCGAAAGAGCAGCCGAGTCCGATCGTGCAGAAAGTCGAAGCGGCCGGCGCTGGGGACCTGAGCGGCGCGACGCAACAGTCTATCGAGGACTGGTTCCGTAAGCACACGGAACTGGCTGTCGACGTGAGGAACGAGTGCAAACCCATTCGCGAAAGTGCTCCCGCGAACTGGGCGAATACAACTGAGGGTCGGGTTTGCAGCGCGGCCAGCGTCGCTTCGGTTTTCAATTTCAAGGAACGGAAGGGCGACGGTCGAGGGTTCGAGGCCACAAAATAGCGCAGTGACGAAGTCTGCCGTCGCTGGGCTCCACAAAGGGAGACACGATGGCAAGTCACGTCGCATGGCGACATCGGATATTCGTGTGTGCAGTCTGCGCGCTGGCCTTGACGGGCCTGTCTCAGATGGCTCTCGCGCAGACATCCCCGAGCGCGATGCTCGACCAGTTCCGCGCCGTGCGGGTTGCCTGGCTGACCACGGCTGCGAGCTTCGCGAACCGGCTCTTCGGGCTGCTCGCTATTATTGAGTTCGCCTGGACCGCCGCGATTCTTGTTCTTGAAAAGACCGACTTGCAAGGTTGGACCGCTGCATTGATCCGCAAGATGATGTTCATCGGCGCGTTCTTTGCGCTGCTGAACTTCGGTGCGGACTGGATTCCACGCATCATCAACAGCTTTCAGATCATTGGCCAGACCGCTTCGGGTCTGCCGTCGCTTGCGCCGACGGACATCCTCGTCCGTGGACTGAACATCGCCGGGAACCTATTGAGCGGGGCCGCAAGCTCCGGGTGGATGGGAAACTTCGGAACGGCGCTCGCGCTCGTTTTCGCGGCTCTGCTTGCGTTTCTGGCGTTTCTCGGCCTCACGGTACAGCTCGTGGTTACCTTGGTCGAGAGTTATCTAGTCGTTGGCGCAGGCTTCATCTTCCTGGGGTTCGGCGGCTCGCGCTGGACTGCTCCGTACGTCGAGCGCTACATCTCGCTTGCGGTTTCGACTGGCGTCAAAGTGATGGTCCTGTATCTCTTGCTGGGCGCTGGCCTTTCCCTGACGACTGGATGGGTGAATGCTGCCGCCGCAATTCCGGACAGCAAGGAACCGGCTGTGGACGCACTAGACATAGCGGCATCCGCAGTAATCATGCTCATGATTTGCTGGAACGCGCCGAAACTTACAGCCGGCATACTCGGCGGTACTCCGGCTTTGACGGGTGGCGATGCGGTGGGTACCGGTGGCGGCTTGGCACAAGGAGCATTGCTGGCAGGAGCGGCGGTGGCAGGTGGGGTCGCTCTCGGAGCCAAGATGTTGGCCGCAAAAGGCGGCGCGATGGGCGTGGGCCAGGCGGCCGGAATGGGAGCTTCGGGGGGCGGCGGAGCCGGTGGATATGGGGGCGGCGGCACGGCGGGTTCAACACCGGGCGGTGGATCCGCCCCCTCGGCTGGTCAGGGCGGCGGCGGAGTATCCGCCGTGTCGACTGTAGGCAGCGGCTCGAATGGGCAGGTGCCTCCGCCAGCGTCGCAGGCTAACTCGAAAGGCAGTTCGACGGAGTCCAAGAGCTCAGCAGCCGCAAGGGGGATGCTCAAGGCGACCGCGATGACGCGTGCTGCGCAGACCGCGATCCCGCCGGATCATGCTCCGCACGCAACGCCGCCGCCACTCAACACAGGAGGTGAGGGGACAGAATGAACATCACCACAGAGCACGCACAAGACCACGCCGTTTCCACTCCGGCCGTCAAACTTGATCTGCCCGTGAGTGAAAGCACCTCGACTCGACAGACGCTGCGCGCCGATGCGAGTCCATACCTTGCCGCCCGGCGCGCATGGGACGAACGCTACGGAAACCTGATTACGCGAGCAAAGAACTGGCGTTCTGCGGCTTTCCTCGCACTATTCATTGCACTGGCGGAGACCGGGGGATTGATTGCCCTCGCCATGAAACCGAAAGTCGTGCCGTACGTAGTCGCGCTTGATAGTCTCGGCCGCGCGGTCGCCTCGGGGAGGGCAGACCAAAGTACGCCAACGGACGACAAGCTGAAACGCGCCGCGCTGTTTCGCTGGGTCAGCGACTTGCGGACGGTTACCACCGACGGCGTTGCCCAGCGAAGGGCAATCGACCGGGTTTACGCGATGATCGCTAGTGGCAGTCCGGCCCAAGTCGAGGTCGGGGATTTCTATCGAAATGATCCGCCTTCCCAGCGAGCGCAGACAAGACAACAGACGTGGAGGTGAAGGCGGTTTTTGCGACGAGCGATCAATCCTTTCAAGTGGAGTGGACTGAGACATTGCGCAGCATTTCGGGCGAGGTTCAGGCCGAAGAGCACTGGAAGGGCTCGTTCACCATCGCTGTAAATCCCCCGAGCGATGAGGGGCTGATTCGGGTCAATCCCCTCGGCATCTATGTAACGAACGTGAGTTGGTCAAAAGTTCTTTAACTAAGGAGGCGACGTGCGCCGAACCATCCTCATTCAACTACTGTTCTCCTTGCTGGGAAGCCTCCTCGGAGCACAGCAACCTCCAGCCGCAGCCCCGTCGAAGGCTCCGCCCATCGTAGTGAAGAGAGTTCCGCCATCAGGTGTCCTTCCCGCGGAGGCCGTCCCATCACCGGAGAAATACCCTTTCGACCAGCTAATCAACGAACTGCAATCCGATGACGCTGTACCGCATTCGAAGTTGCCGGCGACTCACCCTATGTCTCCACCAAACCCGGCTGTCGATGTTCCTCGCGATTTCAAACTCCTGAAGGACGTGCCGCTACCAGACTCAGCGAAGGAGGCTCTGGCTGTTGGGCATGCGTGGCTGGCGGAGAAACAAGCGCCCGCTCCTGGCAAGGACGGCCGCGTTGTCTATACATACGGCGCCGGGCTTCCCACTATGGTTTGCGCGCCGCTTCGAGTCTGCGTCATCGAAATGGAAGCTGGCGAAAAGCTCGTTGGCGAGCCACAGATCGGAGACTCCGTGCGATGGATCATTTCTCCCGCCACGTCCGGCCGTGCGGACTTCGAAACCTCGATGATCGTCGTAAAGCCAAGGCAACCGGGTCTCGATACGAATCTTCTCGTGACGACCGATCGACGCGCGTACTATCTGCGACTGATTTCCAAGCCCGATGAATACCTGGCTCGCATCGCTTTCGCCTATCCGGAAGAGGAAGTCAGCAAGTGGAAAGCGCAACTCGCGAAGGACGACCAACGCCGCAAGGAGGAACGAGAACGGGTGGCACGACTAGCCGATGAGCCGGCCGAAGACTTCTACTTCGCATACACAATTCGTGGCGGCGACGAGAACATCAAACCCGTTCGAGTATTCGACGACGGCAGAAAGACATTCATTCAGATGACGGCAAACGCAGCGCATCGCGAACTGCCGGTCCTGACGGTAATCGATTCGGAGGGGCCTGAAATGGTGAATTACCGCGTGAAAGGCGACATGTATATCGCCGATCGGCTTTTCGAGCGCGGGGTCTTGATCCTGGGGGTCGGTAAGAAGGCACGGCGGGTGGAAATTGTTCGCGGAACTTATCGTGCGGAGGGACAACCGAAAGGCGGCTCCGACTCCAAAGCCGCGGAGGGCGGCAAGCCATGAGCGCGCCGAAAGATCCTCACGACGCGCCGGTAACGGAGATCCAATCGCCCACCGGCTTAGACCTGAACCCGGATCCGCCCTCACCCATGCGTCTCAGTAAACGCGCCGGCATCCTCGCACTGGTCGTCGTGGGCGCTGTCGTCGCACTCATCGGGTACGGCATCATGACTCGAAGCAATCACCCTTTGAAGATGGGCTTCCATGCGGACGAGACCAAGTCGTTAACCGCGGCGACAGACGCCGGGAAAGCGATCTCCGCGCAAGTGCCAAACCGCTTTGTTGTCGGGGCCATGACGCCCGACGTGGAAGCGCAAGGCAGCGGCGAACTTCAACCGCCTAAGCAGAATGGGAGCCCAGGCGGGGAGACGCCCGCTTCCAGGGCATACATGGCGAATGCGAATCACGCGGCGCCTGCGCCGCAACAGTATCGCGAGCCAACACCCGAGGAGAAAAGACTGGTTCAAGCTTACGAGCGCGAACAGCAGGCGATGGACGCGGCGACGAGTTCACAGGCGTCATCGGGTGGCTTGGCCCGATTGAGCGGCCTCAACTTACCGTCCTCCGAAAGCGACGTATCGCAGATCACAAACCTGCTTCGGGCCATGCAAGGCCCGCAACCCGTCGCCGCGACGGGCGGCGTCAACAAGGACAGCCTCCGCCTTCTCTCGATGGCCCCTCGACCAGAAAGTCAATCCGGGGACAACGCCACAAGTTCCCCAAGGAACCAAAACGATAGTTCTCTGGCGAACAGGCGGGCTGCGGCGGGAGACGTCTACCTAAAGTCCACTAGGGCCAAGCCCCTCGGTCGTTATGAGATCAAAGAGGGCTGGGACATTCCGGCCGTGCTCGAACAGGGCATCAACTCCGACCTGCCGGGCGACGTTAAGTCACTTGTGCGTGAGAACGTCTACGACACTGCTACGGGTAGGTACTTACTTATTCCACAGGGCGCACGGCTGGTTGGTACCTATGACGCTCACGTGGCTTACGGGCAGAACGGTGTTCAAGTCGTTTGGAGCCGCGTCATTTTTCCCGATGCGTCATCCATCGATCTCGAGGGCATGGCCGGACAGGACGCGAGAGGCCACGCCGGGCTCCGTCACGACGTGGACAACCATTACAAGCGGCTTCTAGGGTTCGGTCTGCTGACGAGCCTCTTCAGCGCGTCATTCGAGTTGTCGCAGTCGAGGCGGGGCACCGTTCTGGGTTACCCGTCCGCGGGAGAGACCGCCGCCAGCTCCGTTGGCGGGCAGATCTCCCAGCTCGGCGCGGATGTGACTCGCCGGAATCTAAACGTCCAACCTACTGTCAAGGTTCCAATTGGCTATCGGTTCAACGTCCGGGTGAACCGGGACATCCTGTTCGAATCGCCTTATCGGCCGGTGGCTGAATAGGGGCGCGCCAATTCGGGACATCGGGAAGATTTTCCGATGGCTTAAGAGAGGTGGTACCGTAATGCCTGTACGATCTTTGTCGAAGCAGGCTTACGGA
>CAIVVT010000040.1 GCA_903909435.1 uncultured Acidobacteriia bacterium
ACGCACTCCGAAGAGCAAGTCGCGCAGGTTGTGAAGTCAATCCGGGAGTTCAAGTGGACCAACCCGATCCTGGTGGGCGCGGACCATGTGATCATTGCTGGACATGCTCGTCTGGAGGCGGCCCGTTCGCTGGAGATGACCGAAGTTCCGGTCATCCTGCTACCCCATTTGTCGGTACTGCAGCGGCGCGCACTCGTTATCGCCGACAACCAGATCGCGGCAAATGCCGGATGGGACGAAGAGGTCCTTCGTGGCGAATTGCAGGGGCTTGAGGCAGATGACTTCGACATGAGTCTGCTCGGCTTCACCGATGACGAACTGGCGGCAATTGAGGACGGCGGTGAGGTCGAGGCGGGCAAGACCGACGAAGACGCGGTGCCGGAAGTGGCCGAGACGGCAGTGACCGTGCCGGGCGACATCTGGCTGCTGGGGCCGCACAGACTCTTGTGCGGGGACTCGACGCAGCTCGAGGCGGTGGAGAAGGTACTCGACGGTGGCCTGGCCGACATGATCTTCACCGATCCTCCCTATGGCGTGAATTACGGCGCCACTATGAAGGACAAACTCCGCGGCAACACCCGGAAAATCGCCAACGACAATCTCGGCGAGGCGTTCGGCCCATTTCTGCTGGATGCGTGCACCAACATGCTCGCCGTGACGAAGGGCGCCATCTACATCTGTATGTCATCGTCGGAACTGCACACTCTGGAGAAGGCATTCCGAGATGCGGGTGGGCATTGGTCGACGTTCGTGATTTGGGCGAAGAACACCTTCACGATGGGCCGGGCCGACTACCAGCGTCAGTACGAACCGATCTTGTACGGCTGGAAAGAAGGGGTGAGTCACTTCTGGTGCGGTGCCCGCGACCAGGGTGATGTCTGGTTTATCAAGAAGCCGTTTAAGAACGACTTGCATCCCACGACCAAACCGGTGGAGTTGGTGGAACGCGCGGTGCAGAACTCCAGCAAGACCCGGGATACGGTGCTCGATCCGTTCGGCGGATCCGGGACCACGCTGATCGCCTGCGAGCGTACTGGCCGCCAGGCGCGGTTGATCGAGTTGGAGCCGCGATACTGCGACATCATCCTCCGCCGTTGGGAGGAGCATACCGGCCAACTGGCAACGCTGGCGGCGGACGGGCGCTTCTTCAAAGATCTGGCGGCCGAGCGGCTGGGCGTCGCGGCTTGAATCGAGCGCTGCCACCGTGAGTTGGCACAGATCGAAGCCGAATTGCGAACCGGAAACCCCGAAGTGCAGGGTTTGTGCCTAGCCCTTTTCGATTGGTCCGCCGAGCTGAGAATCCTCGAAGCCCTGCCCTGGAAGCTGACCTGGTCGGACTTCCTCTCCCCGCAAATGCGGGCATCTCTGGCCAACCCGGCAACCGCAATGGCTAAGTTCAAACCCCGCAACGCGCCGGCGCTGCGGCAAGCTCCGACAGACTGATGCCACTCCTCACCGTCACCGAATACGCGCGCCACCGAAACGTCAGCCACCAGGCCGTCAGCAAGGCTATCGAGGCCGGCCGCATCAAGAAGGAGCGCAAGGGCGGCAAAATCGATTCGGACAAAGCGGATGCGTCCTGGGCATTGAGGACCGATCCGGTGCGCTCGATGAACAACGCCCCGCGCCAGCTGGCGGGCGCGACCGTGCTACCGGCACCCACGCGAACGGCGGTGCGCGATGACCCGAGCCCCGGCACCGAGTCCCTGGGCCTGGGCGAAAAGGTCGCACTGCGCATTGCGATGCAGCGGCTTCGCCGGGAGACCGCGCAGGCCGACACCGCGGAGATGGAGCGGGACGAGCGGAAGAACGCGCTGATGAAGCGGTCCAATGTGGACGAACACATCGCCTCTTTCAGTCTGATGGTGCGGGACCACTGCATGGCGATGCCGGACCGCCTGGCTCCCGCGATTGCTGCGGTGAACGACACCGCAACCGTGCACCGGATCATGAAGGCCGACATCGACGCCGCGCTCCGCAAACTGAGCAAGGCCGTGGCGAGCGCAGGATTCTGATGGTAGTCGAACCCCTATCCATGGCGGCGCTGAGTGCGTCGCTGCTGTTGCCGCCGCGTGACATGACGGTGTCGG
>CAIVVT010000041.1 GCA_903909435.1 uncultured Acidobacteriia bacterium
ATCGGTCCTCAGTGCCCAGGACGCATCCGCTTTGTCCGAATCGATCTTGCCGCCCTTGCGCTCCTTCTTAATGCGGCCGGCCTCGATAGCCTTGCTGACGGCCTGGTGGCTGACGTTCCGGTGGCGCGCGTATTCGGTGACGGTGAGGAGTGGCATCAGTTAGCGACTGCCGGACAGAGCGCGGGCGCGTCCTGGGATTTGAATCTAGGCATTGCGGTTGCCGGGTGGGCCAGAGATGCCCGCATTTGCGGGGACAGGAAGTCCGACCAAGTCAGCTTCCAGGGCAGGGCTTCGAGGATTTTCAGTTCAGCGGACCAATCGAAAAGGGCGAGGCACAAACCCTGCACTTTGGGGTTTCCTGCTCGCAGCTGGCGTTCGATTTCAGCGATTTCACGATGGCAGCGGTCTATTTCTCGCTGCAACTGCTCGCCGCTCATTGGGCCACAGTTTTGATTCGCCGATTCGCTCACGCAATCTCGAAAAGCCTACCTTGCTCGGAGGCAACGACGCTTGTAAACGCTGGCCTTGTCGAAAGCACCGGAGGCTTACCCGATAAAACAGAAACAACCGCTTCAATTGGAAATTGATCGATATTCCTTTTGCGCTCGGCTCGCGAGTGGTGTTGGTAGCGCGGAGGTCTCAATTGGACGGTCTGCAGAATACGCTCGGAGAATGGCAGATAGGCGATGGACCGGATATCAATAGCGACCAGCGCGAGAATGTCAAACGCATTATCGGCGTAGAGTCGCCTCCCACCCTTCCCCGATCTGCGGACTTGGAAGAGGTAGCCCATCCCTCGCGCACCCCTTTGGGGGATGAGTTTTGCTTCGCGAGTCGCTTTGACCTGCACGCGAAAGAGGGTGTCCGCGTGATCGAGAACGACGTCATATGGAATGCCCTGATCCGTCAAGTAAGCCCTGTAGCCGGACAGAATCAGGTCCGCTACCACCATATGTTCGGCGGCTTTGCCGAGTTCAAGATCCGGGATTACGTCCACGTTCACGCTGCGGCACCATGCCTAGTGTTTGCCACTTCCCTAAACAACCGGCCGTCGCATTCGAGGCTGGCGTCCTTGCCGCTAAAAGCCAAGTAGCGCCCCACGATGACATCACAGTACCGAGGTTCCAGTTCGATGAGCCGTGCCTGGCGCCCGCTCTTCTCGCAGGCGATTAGTGTTGAGCCTGAACCGCCGAATGGATCGAGAACAGTGTCCCGAGACTTGCTCGAATTCCGAATGGCACGTTCTACCAATTCGACCGGTTTCATAGTCGGATGCAAGTCATTCACGGTCGGCTTTTTCACAAACCAAATGTCACCTTGGTCGCGGGCACCACACCAGAAGTGCTGTGAGCCTTCCTTCCAGCCGTAAAGGATCGGCTCGTATTGACGCTGGTAGTCGGCACGGCCCATCGTGAAGGTGTTCTTCGCCCAGATGACAAACGTCGACCAGTGTCCACCCGCATCTCGGAAGGCCTTCTCCAGAGTGTGAAGCTCCGACGACGACATGCATATGTAGATGGCGCCCTTTGTAACGGCGAGGATGTTTGTGCATGCATTGAGGAGGAACGGCGCGAACGCCTCGCCGAGATTGTCGTTGGCGATTTTGCGGGTGTTGCCGCGGAGTTTGTCCTTCATCGTGGCGCCGTAATTCACGCCATACGGCGGATCGCAAAAGACCATGTCGGCCAGGCCGCCGTCGAGCACCTTCTCCACCGCTTCCAACTGCGTCGAATCCCCGCACAACAGCCGGTGCGCGCCCAGCAGCCAGACATCGCCTGGCACGGTCACGGCCGTCTCGGCCGCTTCGGGCACGGCGTCTTCGTCGGTCTTGCCGGGCTCGACCTCGCCACCGTCCTCAATCGCCGCCAGTTCATCTTCGGAGAAGCCGAGCAGACTCATATCGAAGTCTTCTGCTTCAAGCCCCTGCAATTCGCCGCGAAGCACCTCTTCGTCCCATCCCGCATTGGCTGCAATCTGGTTATCGGCGATAACCAGCGCGCGCCGCTGTAGCTCCGACAGATGCGGCAACATGATGACCGGAACTTCGGTCATCTTCAGGAAACGGGCCGCCTCCAGACGCGCATGTCCAGCAATGATCACCCGATCCGCACCCACCAGGATCGGGTTGGTCCAGCCGAACTCCCGGATCGACTTCACCACCTGCGCGACTTGCTCAGCGGAGTGCGTTCGCGCGTTCCGGTCGAACGGAATCAAGTCTCCGATGGGCCAGACCCGGATTGTCAGATGGGAGAGGTCGATCACGATACCTTCTGTGGAACTTCAACGCCGCGAGCTGCGGCGACTTGTTCAAACGGTTGTCCAGTCTCCACGAGAACCGGCTGCTCGCCGGCCAGCTTGCCGACTCGAGCCAAGATCACATCGCAGTACGCCGGCGAGATCTCGCAGCCGTAGCCGTCGCGGTTCAGCACATGCGCGGCGGCCATCGTCGTGCCGCTGCCCATGAACGGATCGAAGACCAAGTCGCCTTCGTCGGAATATGCCTTGAGGAAGAACTCGACCAGCGCCCGCGGGAAGGGCGCAGAATGAGAACCTTGCGTGGACTCGGTCCGAACCTCAATCACGTTGCTGGGCCGCGCAATGTCCGTGAACCGGCCGTCTTCATCGGACCCACGTGTC
>CAIVVT010000042.1 GCA_903909435.1 uncultured Acidobacteriia bacterium
GGCGCGGCCTTTGCAGCCGTGATCGGGCCGCTAGTGGAAGTGCCCGTGCTGATTGGCTTGGTGAACGTCGCGCTCTGGATTAACCGCAAGTGGTTCGGCGGCGTGTTCGATAGCGTCGGCACTTGCCGGACGCAGAGAGCCTGACAGGGATTGCGTTGTTTAGTGTTCGTGTTCCTGGATGACGAATATGCCGCACAAAGAACCTGACGTCGACGTCGCCCGGTATGCGGAAATGCTCGCTGCGCTGGGCACGGAGCCGCGGCTCCGGATTATGCGTTTGCTTCTTTCCGCGCATCCGGGCGGCCTGGTGGTCGGTGACATCCAAAAAGAACTCGGTCTCAGCAGCTCGAATCTATCGCATCATCTCGAGAGACTAAAGAACGAAGAACTGGTCAAGGTCCGCCGTGACGGCACCTTCCTTTGGTACTCGGCAAACTCGGCTGCACTGAAAGAGGTTCTCGCCTTCCTCTATTCCGAGTGCTGCACCCGGAATCGAATCCTTGACTTGGATACCGGTGTTCCCATCAAGAACTAACCGGAAGAAGCACCAGTTTTCGGTCGCGAAAACCGTCCGACGAGTGTCTAACTGACGCGAAGGAGTCATGGGAAATGCAAACGACACGACGGGCCTTTAGCTTGGCCCTGCTGCCGATTGTTTCTGGGGGCGGTGTTGGAGCCGCCACCAATGAGGACGTCCGGCTCACCAGTGCCGGCTCAACATTCATCTACCCGATGCTCGGGGTCTGGCTTCGGGAGTACACGAAGATTCATCCCGAGTTCAAGCTCGCCTATGATCCCGTGGGATCGGGAAAGGGCATAGCAAGAACGCTCGTCGGGACAGTCGATGTTGGCGCGTCGGACGGCCCGATCACAGACGCTCAATTGAAGGACACTCCGAAGCGCATTTTGCATGTTCCCGTGGTGCTTGGCGCCGTCGTGCCTGCTTACTCTCTCCCCGGAGTATCGGAGGACCTGCGCTTCACTTCGGAAATCCTGGCAGGCATCTATCTCGGGAAGATCAAGCGATGGAATGATCCGGCTCTGGTTCGCGCCAACCCGAATGTGAGGCTTCCGAATCACGAGATCTCGGTTCTTTTCAGGACCGACAGCAGCGGGACCACGTACGTCTGGACAGATTATCTTTCCAAAATCAGCAGCGAGTGGAAGGGGCGCGTAGGAGTCGGTACCAGCGTGTCATTTCCGGTTGGTCTCGGCGCACGATTCAACGAAGGAATTGTCGCAGAGATCAAGAATCAACCGTACACCTTCGGATACCTGCAATCGACTTACGCGATCGAGAATCACGTTCAATACGGCAGCGTTCAGAACTGCGGATTCCGGTCGAAGTGGGGCACTGATTCCGTTTGAAGTGGGGCAGCATTCCGCTGCGATGTGGGGCAGGATTCCGCTGGGAAGCGGGGCACTTTTCAGCTCGTAGCGGAATGCTGCCCCACATCCGGCGGAATCGGATGGCGCGGACGGCGCTGGTAATTCAAAGGCTCATGCTCCCCTGAAAAGGAAGGAGAGCATGTGCCGGAAAAGCGAATACCAATGCGTCGAATCCGCGAAGTTCTAAGACTACATTTTGAAGCCAAACTGAACGAACGTCAGATCGCCAAGATCTGTTCGATCGGTAAGGGCAGCGTGCGGCGATACCTGACACGAATCGCCGCGGCTGGCCTGTCCTGGCCCCTGCCCGCCAACCTCGATGATGCCACCCTGGAGCAGCGGATGTTTCCAGCTCCGCCGTCGGCGGCGCCGGGGAGCCGTCCGCTGCCGGATTTCACAGTCATCCACAAGGAGCTGCAGAGCCGGCAGAACGTCACCTTGCAACTGCTGTGGGAAGAACATCATCAAGCCCATCCGGAAAGTTACAACTACAGTTGGTTCTGCGAGTTGTACCGCAACTGGTCGCGCCATCTGGACATCGTGTTGCGCCAGGAGCACCGCGCTGGCGAGAAGACTTTCGTCGATCATGCCGGCCAGACGGTACCCCTGACCGATCCGCAGACGGGCGAGGTGCGGGAAGCCTATGTCTTTGTGGCCGTGCTGGGGGCCAGCAGCTACACCTACGCCGAGGCCACCTGGACGCGTAATCTGTGGGACTGGTGTGGTTCTCACGTACGCGCCTTCGAGTTCTTTCAGGGCACCAGTCGTCTGATCGTGCCGGACAACTGGAAGAGCGGTGTGACCAAGCCGTGTTACTACGAGCCGGAGTTGAACCGCACCTACAATGACCTGGCGATCCATTACGGGGTGGGAATACTTCCAGCCCGTCCCAGGCGAGCTCGCGACAAGGCCAAGGCGGAAACTGGAGTGCAGGTGGTCCAGCGGTGGATTCTAGCGGTCCTACGCAAGCGCCGGTTCTTCAGCCTCGCCGAACTCAACGAGGCCATCGCCGAACTACTGCTCAAACTGAATCAGCGCCCCTTCCGCAAGATGCCCGGATCGCGCGCCGAGCTCTATCAAACCATCGACAAACCGGCGCTGCAACCGTTACCCGCGGCGCCGTTCGTGTTTGCCGAGTGGAAGAAGGCCCGCGTGAATCTCGACTATCACGTGGAACTGGAGGGGCACTACTACAGCACGCCGTATCAGCTGGTGGGCCAGCAGGTGGAGATCCGTTACACGGCTAACACGGTTGAAATTCTGTGCCGGGGCAAGCGTGTGGCCAGCCATGCACGCAGCAGCAAGGTGCATACCCATAGCACCCTTCCTGAACATCGCCCGAAGTCTCATCAGCAGTACCTGGAGTGGACGCCCACGCGGATGATCGAGTGGGCCGGCAAAGCGGGGCCGTTCACCGCTCGGTTGGTGGAGGGCCTGCTGGCGGAAAAGCCCCACCCGGAGATGGGATATCGCTCCGCGCTGGGCGTGATCAGTTTGAGCCGCAAGTTTGGTCCGGAGCGGGTGGAGGCAGCCTGCACCCGTGCCGTGCGCTTGAAGATCTATCGCTATCAGAGTGTGAAGTCGATTCTGGCGGCCGGTCTGGATCGCCAGCCCCTGCCGCAACTGGTGACGCCGGCCCCGCCCCTGGAACACGTCAACATCCGCGGCGCTGAATACTATGCCGGCGACGCCAGCTCGGCACAGGAGGTGGGCTGATGCTGAATCACCAGACCATGGAGAAACTGCACGCCTTACGCCTGACTGGTATGGCCGAGGCGTATCAAAGGCAGATGGAAGACGCAGAGATGGCGGGCCTGAGCTTCGGGGAACGCTTCGGGCTGCTGGTGGATCAGCACTGGACCTGGCGGGAAAACCAAGCGATGGCGCGTCGGCTGAAGAAGTCCAAATTGGATGCTGAGCCGTGCGTGGAAGATATCGATTTCCGGCACCCGCGTGGGTTGGACCGGCCGTTGATGCGCACGCTGATCACCTCGCACTGGGTAGCACAGCATCTGTCGGCCCTGTTGACGGGCCCGACCGGGATCGGGAAATCCTGGTTGGCACAGGCGCTGGCGCAGAAAGCCTGCCGGGATGGGTACACCGTCCTATACCGGCCTGCCCCGAAGCTGTTCCGCGATCTGCTGATCGCTCGCGCCGACGGCAGCCTGGGCCGGGCCTTGGAGACCATCGCGCGCACGGATGTGTTGGTAGTCGATGACTTCGCCATGGCTCCTCTGAACGAACAGGAGCGCCGGGACTTTCTGGAAATCTGCGACGATCGCTACAACCGCCGCTCGACCATCCTGACGAGCCAGTTGCCGGTGTCCAGCTGGCACCAGCAGATCGGTGATCCCACGGTGGCTGACAGCATTCTCGATCGGTTGGTCCACAACGCCTACCGCATTGAGCTGTCGGGCGAGTCCATCCGCAAGAAGAAGGGCCGGGGCTCATCCGAGGATCGGCCCGGAGGTGGCGCATGAGCGCGGCCAGGCTGATTCTCAAGCAACCCACCGGCTGGTTTGCGGCGGGACGGGAAGTCGCGCAGGCGTTGGCCGTGCTCTCCGATGGGGCTTTCAAACTGTATATCCAGCTCTGCTTGCAGGCTGACCGCCATACCGCCCGAGCGCAAATCGAGTTGACCGAACTGGCCCGAGTGCTGCGGAAAACCCCGACGTCGATCGAAGCTGATCTCGGTGAGCTGCATGGCGCCGGGGTATGCGCAGGCTGGGACGATGCGATCGAAATCCAGGATCAATTTTGGCCGTATCAAAAGCAAACCACCAGAGCCGGCGCCAACCCGCAAGCCGAGTTCGTGAGGCAGGTGCGGGAGGTCTTTCTGAAGCCGGCCTGTGTGCGCTCGACGTTCACGGCGGCCGACGAAAAGCTGGCGCTCAGTCTCTTTCAGCGCGGGGTGTCGTTGGAACAACTGCGCCAAGCGATCTGGCTGGGATGCGCTCGCAAGTACATGGCCCTGCTGCACGGGCAAACCCAGCTACCCATCACCAGTTTGGCGTACTTCGCCTCCTTGATCGAGGAGGTGATCCAATCCCAGATTCCAGAGGGTTACTGGGAGCACGTGCGGCGCAAAATGGAGGGAATGGAGAGGCGCTGGTCACAAGCTCAGCGATCAGCGCCGACCACGCAAGTCCTGCCCACGGAACTACCGCCACTGGAAATGATCTGAGCAAAAACGGTCGAATGGGGTAACCCGAACAGGTTGCCCCACTTCAGCGGAATGTTGCCCCGCTTCGAGCGGAATAGACACCGCCACAAACGACAGGACGGAAACGAAATGATGCTGCTGGCCGTGACCATTCACAAAATCCTTGACCGAAGTGGGGCACTTCGGAGATCCTAGCCGTAACCAGCGTCGCTTCGCTCCGATGCTGCCCCACTTCACCGGATTCGGTGCCCCACTTCAGCGGAATACGCACAAAAAGAATGGCGGACTGGAAACGCTGGCACGCATCCAAGAAGAGTACGGTGAATTGCCCACCTGCAACCTGGAAAGCACAGGCGGGGGAGGCTTCCACTACTGGTTCCAGAGCACGCCAGCAATCACGAAGACGACGAAGTACAAAGGTATCGACTTTCTAACTGGCGTTGGGCGGTATGTCATTGTTTCGCCTAGTATCCATTACAGCGGCAGCGATTATTGGTGGCTCCCTGGGCCAAACCCGTTGAA
>CAIVVT010000043.1 GCA_903909435.1 uncultured Acidobacteriia bacterium
GAGAGTCAAATCCGTGTGGCTGGCTGGATTGCTGGTGTTGGCCGCTTGCGTGGCGAATGCACAGACCACTCCGGTCTATTGGACAACTAACGCGAATCAAGCCTGCGGGTCCTATGGAGACGCGAACGGTGCGCCAATGGCGCTCACCACTCCCGCCGGCGCTTACGTTTGCTACGTTTACGGCACCCTGCCCTGGTATGCCTCGGGGGCGGGCTGGGCCAGTTCTATCCGCGTGTCCGCTCCGCCCACGGCACCGGTCGCCTTTTTCCTGAGCTTCGCCGACGTGAATGGGGCTGACGCCACAATGGATTTCGTATACAGCGGCGACTCCACCGTCTACAACGGCACCTCCGCCAGCCAGGCGCTTTACGCCAACCAGCCGCTGGAGGTGAACGTTCTCGGACTGCATTCACAGGCTCCAAACTACGGCTCGACCGCTGACGGGCCCGTCGTGGTCCTGGCCGAGTGCCCGGATGCGAACACTTGCGCCCAGGTTCAGGCACAGTTGATTTACTCGGCGCTGCCATCCAATCCTTGGTCGCTGAGCGCCCCCGTGATTTGGGACTGGCAGACCAGCTTCGCGTGGTCCGCGATTGGCGTTGACGACAGCGCGACCAACACCAATGCGAAGACCAAGAATCTGGTCTCGTTCGTGATATACAACTTGGATACAGTTACCAAGCTGTCACACACCTACACGATCAACGTGTACGATTCGACCGGCGCCCTGAAAGGTACGGGGACCACGAAACCGGTGCCGCTCTACGGCACCTACGCCGATGTGCTGACAAATGTGATTCCCAACCTCCCGTCCGGTCCCTTCAAGCTGCAGGTGGTCGGATCAGCCTACACCGCCTTTGAAGCGCTGCAGTTCCACGGTCCTTCGGCGACCACGCTGGTCGCCGCGCAGGAGACCATGCCGGCAGGAACCTTGTTGCCTGCTAACGTTCCCAATAAGGGCCGTCATCCATCCCCGCTGGCGGTGCCGATGTTCCGGCAGCAAGCCGCCCAGTAGCCCGCTCGACCGCCCGGATGCCGCTCGCGCGAAAGTCGTTGGCCGAGTCGTGGGGCAGGCTTCAGCCTGCGTGGGGCTTCAGCCCCGCAGTCTTCGCCGCAGACCGGCTGAAGCCGGTCTGCAGACTGAAGTCTGCCCCACGACGGCCGACCCATTTTCAGCCTGAGCGGTGGCCCGTAGGTCCATCCCGACTACATAGTGGTGGCATTTTGACGCACTTGCCTGGAATCCTGCCGCGGCCGGCCGGGGAGACTCGCTCTTTCCCGCTTGTCCGCGGCATTTTCTTCTGCACATCCCGGCCGCTTGGACCACCCCGTTCTCTCCGCCAGCAGCACCAATGGCGGCGCTCCGCAAGCGGGGCTTGACGCTGCTGCAACCACGCGCTTTCGGCAACTCGCCAATTGCCAAAACCGTAACTTCTTACGGTTCTCGATTTCAAGTCGTTGATTTTAAGAGGGTTAGATTTGAAAACCGTAACTTCTTACGGTTTCGCCCTCTCGCCACTGCCACAACTGCCCCTCTCGCCATCCATTTAGAGAACATCGACGCCTCCCCCAGTCCGGCATTAGCACCCGGCCCAGCCTCGCATCCACTCCCGTTTGCCACCCCGCGGCGGGCAAATCCGGGACAACAAGAAAGCCGCCACGGTGGCGAACACCGTGGCGGCTTCGTGTGGCGTTAGCTCGGAGGAATTCTCGTTCACTGCCTCAGAGCGCTGACTCCCCCCGCTCGCCATTTCGTATTCTGATCACTTCGCTGATCGTAGACACGAAGATCTTTCCATCCCCGATCTTGCCGGATCTGGCCGCTTCTTCCAGTGTCTTGACGATCAGTTCCTCCTTCGAGTCCGGCACGACGATTTCGACTTTGATCTTGGGCAGCAGGTCCACCGTGTACTCGGCCCCCCGGTACGTTTCGGTGTGCCCCTTTTGCCGGCCGTGGCCGCGCACTTCGTAGATCGTTACGCCATCGATGCCGGCCTCTTTGAGCGCTTCCTTGACTGCGTCCAGCTTGTAGGGCTGAATGATCGCTTCAATCTTCTTCATAGATATCTCCCCTGCTTGGCGTCTGTGTCCCAAGACCCTCGCACCTCGCGGCGCGAGAGTCTCGTATTGGATTCACCCGAACCCGCGCTAGTGCGCCGCCTCCGGCAAGTCCGCTCGCGTGTGTGCCGCGGTTCTGAGAGAACTGGCCTCGCGCGGAATCGACAGGGCCGCCGGCATGACTACGGAGGAAATCACGTACTCCGGATAGGCCGAGATGCCGTGCTCGTGCAAGTCCAGACCTTCGAGTTCACCCTGCTCCGATACGCGCAGAATGCCGAAGGCGTTGACCGCGTACATGACGGCGAGCGCTACCCCGAAAGTGGATAGCGTGACGATGGCGCTGCCGATTAACTGCGCAACCAGCACGGTGGTGCCGCCGCCGTAGAACAGGCCGCGCAAGGGAGCGGAATTGTCGGGAGAAAGCGGGCCCGTCGCACCGTACTGTCCGCAGGCGAAGAGCCCTAGCGAGACCGTGCCCCAGATGCCGCAGATCCCGTGAACCGGCACCGCGCCGATGGGGTCGTCGATTCTCAGCCATTCCAGCGCCTCGACGCCCAACACGACGATCACGCCGGCCACCGCGCCCAGGATGACCGAGCCAGCCGGGCTGACCCAATAGCAGGGGCAGGTGATGGCGACCAGTCCGGCCAGGAACCCGTTCACCGTGAAGCTGACGTCCCATTTCTTTGAGAAGATGTACGCGAAGGCCATCGCAGACAAGCCCGCCGCGCAGGCCGCCAGCGTGGTGTTCGCGGCCACCCGGCCAATGCCTTCGAAGTCCATCGCGGAGAGCGTGCTGCCCGGATTGAAGCCGTACCAGCCGAACCACAGCAGCAGGCCGCCGGAGGCCGCGATGGTCAGGTCGTGGGGCAGCATCGGTCCGCCGCCGTCGCGCTTGAACTTGCGGCCCAGTCGAGGACCCAGCACGATGGCGCCGGCCAGAGCGACGAAACCGCCGATCGTGTGAACCACCGTGGAGCCGGCGAAGTCATGGAAGCTGGTGCCCAGGCCCGGCAGGAAGTTGCCCGCACTGCCCATCGTCGCCAGGAAACCGTCCGGTCCCCAGGCCCAGTGGCCGATGATCGGGTAAATGAAGCCGGAGACGGCGACGCTGTAGATCAGGTCGCCGACAAAGCCGGTGCGTCCGATCATGGCTCCCGACGTGATGGTCGAGCAGGTGTCGGCGAAGGCGAACTGGAACAGCCAGAAGGCCAGGAACGCCACGCCCGAGGTCTCATAGGTCGCCGGAGCGCCTTGCAGGAAGAACCAGTGGAAACCGATGAAGCCGTTGCCGTGGCTGAACATGAAGGCGAACCCGAACGCGTAGAACAGGAGCCCGCACAAGCACGTATCGACAATACACTCCATCAAAACGTTGACCGTCTCCCGGGACCGGCAGAAGCCCGCCTCGAGCATCGTGAAACCAACTTGCATGCCGAACACTAGGAATGCCGCAAGCAGCGTCCAGACCGTGTTGATCGGGTTTACGATGTCATTGCCCTTCAGCACCGGGTCGGCGGCCAACGCGCGGAAGCCCATCAATGACGGGTTGACGAAGATCATCACCAGCGCGAGCAGCAGCAGGCCTGTCAGCTTTCCTGTCAGGAGGAGGGCGCCGTATTTCTGCCACTCTGCCTCCTTCATTCTGGCGCGCAGACGGGACAGTTTATTTGAAATAGACAAGCTATGTGTCATGGACAAGTTGATCCTTGAGTGTTTATTCAGTCCGCACCGATTCTCAGCGCTGCGACAATTATCCAGGCCGCATTCGAAGGGAACATTCAGGCAAAAGGGACCGGGCTGTGCCCGCGAGCTGCCAACACCTGCCGGAAACGCGCAAACTACCATCACAGGCAGTCGAACGCCTTCGCCGTGTTCGGTTTGGAACCTACGGCTTGCTGCCCGCGGACACCACTGACGAATTTGCCTTTAGCCTTTCCCGCAAGATGCCCACGCGGGAAAGAAACAAACGCCTATCTATGGCTTGCGGGACGAGGCAAGATATTTAGGGGAATTGAAAACTAGCTTATCCGGCAGTGCCCGAAAGCGTCCAATAGATTATTTCGATATCGGCGGAAAGCATCTCTGATGCTATGACTGAAAGATACATTGTATTGGCACTAAAAGTGGCACACATAGAATCGAATGGAATTCATCTAGTGTAGGCTGGCGAAGGGACCGAGGTTGTGAACCGGCGGCGTGCGCTAGGCCGGAGCGGGATTGGGATGCCGCCACGCGGCTGGACAATTACGGGAGTGGCGGCCTTCCGCACGAGTCGCACGCAGCGCTGATAGTCCGGATAAGCGATTCATTGGAAGCGATTTACGGACAGGTTGGCCACGCGCTTGACCGCCACTTCAGGCGCTGGGTGCGAGGTGCAAGCGAGGCGCCTGGGTCCGGGTGGAACAGGGCGCATCACGCCCGGGGTTCCGAAAGCAGGCTGAAATTCAAGTCAGCCTGCCTGTATCAAACGGTTCCCGCGATGGATCGATCGATTCGCTCGCCAATCCGGCGAGTGCCAGTCCACCCCGCTATCGGGTCGCTGCGGGCGGGGTTTATTGTTTAGGGATGGTTGCGATCTTTCTCCGGGCGGGCAAGCCGCGAGTGCTGGCGATGGTCGCCGTACTCACGCTGCTGATCGCCCTGGCCGACTGGTCGGTAGGCAACCGGGCTTCACTGGGCGTCTTCTACATCCTGCCGATGGTGCTGGGCGCGACCGTCCTGAACCGTTGGGAAACGGCGGGTCTCGCGATTGTGTGCGCTTCCCTGCGCTCGTGCTTCGACATCCCCAGCCCGCAGCTCGAAATGGTCTTGCGCTTCATTTTCGCCACGCTGGCCTACGCCGTTTCAGCGCTATTCGTCACCGCTTTGATGAGCAATCGGAGGATGGTTGAAGAACACCTCAAGAGCGTCCGGTCAGAGCAGGAATTACGGCGCGAGGCCGAGGAACAGCTCCGGCTGCTGGTGGATAGCAGCCCGGCCGCAGTGATCACTCTGGATGGCGCGGGCGTTGTGCTGGGCGCCAACCGGGCGGCCGGCAGCCTGTTTGCCATTCCCGAAAACGAGACGTTAAAAGGGCGGGCCATCGGCGAGTACTTGCCCGTGCTGTCCGACGCGCTGGCCCTCACCAACATGCCGGACGGGTTCCGCACGGCGGCGCAATGCACGGCGCGGCGCAGCAATGGAGACGTGTTCCTGGCACATACGTGGTTCTCTTCCTATGCCGTGCCCGAGGGTACGCGGCTGGCTGCCATCGTTGTGGATGCGTCCGAGGAGTTGCGCGAACGGGAGGAAGAAGGGCTGCATCAACTTTTAGCGGGCAATCGCATCGCCGCGGCCGCCGTTTCGCACGAGGTCCGGAACCTGTGCAGCGCCATCTGGGTGATCTGTTCCAGCCTTAAGGAGAAGCATGACCTGGCGCGGGACGACGACTTCCAACAACTCGCGCAGTTGGTGAATGGCCTGGAGCGAATCGCCTCGATCGACCTGCAGCGGCAGGCCCATCCGTCGCTGGAGAAAATCCAACTGCAGGAAGTGCTCGACGATCTCCGCATCGTGATCCAGGCGGATTGGAGAGAGGCCGGAGGAGCGATCCGGTGGCGCTCTCCCGCCTCGTCACCGATGGTTCTGGCGGAGCGCCACGGCCTGTTGCAGTCCTTTCTGAATCTGGCGCAGAATAGCCATCGGGCGGTTCAGGAATGCTCCACGCGCGAATTGTCAATCGTCGTTTCCAGGCACGAGCAGACCGTCCGAATCGACTTTGACGACACCGGGCCCGGAGTGGCCGCTCCGGAGCAGCTGTTCACGCCGTTCCAGCCCGGCTCGGATGGAACCGGCTTGGGCCTTTACATCTCCCGCGCGGTGCTGCGAAGCTATGGCGGCGACCTGCGCTATAAGCCGCACTCGCACGGCGCAGGGTTCACCGTCGAACTTCAGGCGGCAGAGTGACGTTCAGCCATGACTCATAACAGCGACCCGCCGATTCGTCTTCTGATTGTCGATGACCACGCCATGTTCCGCGAGGGCCTGGTGCGCAGTATCGAGAAGGAGCCGGGCTTCAACATCGTGGGGCAGTGCGGCTCTTCCACGGAGGGTCTGGCTGCTCTGAAGGCCAGCGGAGCGACGATGGTGCTGCTGGATGTCGACCTGGGCGCGGAACGTGCGTTGGATTTCGTGGTGGGGGCGCGGAAGGGCGGCTTCGACGGCCAGATTCTCATCGTTACGGCGGGTGTCAGCGACCAGGAAGCCGTGCAATTGATCCAGGCCGGGGTGGCGGGTATCCTGCACAAGCACAACTCCACCGGCGTGCTCTGCGACACGATTCGCCAGGTCGCCCGGGGCGAGGTATGCCTCGAGAAGGCGTACCTGGCATCCCTGTTCCGCTCTGTCGACCGGACCCGCGCGGCGGAGCGCCCCAAACTATCGGAGCGCGACCGGATGGTGCTGCGCTTCATTTTTCAGGGCTTGACCAATCGTGAGATTGCCGAGCGATTGGAGATCTCGGAAGGCGCGGTGAAGTCGGCGCTTCGGCAGATCTTCCAGAAACTGGCCGTCCGCACGCGGGCGCAGCTGGTGAAGGTCGCGCTGGAGCAGTACCGCGATCAGCTCTGACCAGCCGGCTGCCGCGATTCAGCGCACCGCGGGAACTTCGAAGCCGAGGAATTGGACTTCCTCTTCAAGGCGCAGTCCGAAGCGGTCGCAGACACGCGCTTTCAAGTCGTCCAACACTTCCCGCAACTCCGCCGCAGTGGCATCTCCGGCGTTGTAAATCAGGTTGGCGTGGTAGTCCGCGACGTGGATGCCTCCATGGCGCAGACCGCGCGCGCCCACCTGTTCGAGAAACCACGCGGCGGGAACCTTGCCCTTTTTGACGACGGTCTCGGGCACCTGGGCCTGCACGCTCGCGCTCAGTTCTTTGAGCAAGAGGTTCTTAAACACGCTGCCGGCGCAGCGCATGTCGGGAGGGAACTTGCGATTGCGCGTGGCGAGGATTTCGTCCGAGGCGCTCTTCAACGCGGCCGCGTCGCCAGGCTTGAGCCGGAACTCGGCCCCCAGCAGCAGCCAGTCCTTGCGGCGTTTGAAGATGCTGTCCCGGTAGCGGAACTCGCATTCGGCGTTGGAAAACTCTCGAACCTGACCGCGATCGAGGAAGCTGACGCGCTCCAGGGTGTCCGACGTGGACTGTCCAAATGCACCGGCATTACCGTAAACCGCCGCGCCGACGCAGCCGGGAATGCCGGTCATTTTGTCCAGGCCTTCCAAGCCCAACTCGAGTGTGAAATCGACCAGGCTCTGCAGCGACGCGCCAGCCTGCACCGACACCCGGGCGCCATCCACAAGGAGCGCCGCTCCCCGGAAACGCAGCACGATTCCGTCGTAGCCCCGATCGCTCACCACCAGATTCGAGCCCTCGCCGATAATGGTCCAAGGGAGCGCACTGGGGCTCAGGACGGCGACAGCCGGGACGAACGATTCTTCGTCGTCCGCTTCGGCGAAAATCGGAACTGGGCCACCCAGCCCAAAACGCGTGTGTTGTGCCAGCGGTTCGTTTTCCAGCAGGGTCAGGCCCTCGATCCGGGCCAGCCGCGCACGCGTTTCCGCGAGAATGGTCATCCTGATTTGAGTCTAGGCGGGTGCAGGAAATGAAGTCCACGTTCAACGGTTTCCCGGCGAAGATGCAGTGGTTCTTTCGCGAACTGCGGGAGCACAATGACCGCGATTGGTTTGAGGCGCATAAGGACGTCTACCTGGAGTGTGTGAAGACGCCCATGGAGGAACTGACCACGCTGGTGATGTCAGCCGTGTCGCGCTTCGCCCCGGAACATGCCGGCGAGCCGAAGAAGGCGATCTACCGGATCTACCGGGACACCCGCTTCAGCCACGACAAGACGCCCTACAAGACGCATACGGGGGCGCTGTTGCGCCGGGCGGACTTGCCCAAGAATGAAAGCTCGAGCTTCTACTTCGCGGTCTCCGACAAGTGCGTCGAGGTGGCTGGCGGATGCTATATGCCCGGCCCGGATCAGCTGCGGCTGATTCGGTCCCACATCGCGGAAAACGCGACACGATTCGAAAAGCTGGTCACGAGTCGCGCGCTGGTCGCCTCATTGGGCCCGCTGCAAGGGGAGAAGTTGAGTCGGCCGCCGAAGGGCTTTGACCCCGGTACGCCCGGTGGCGAATACCTGAAAGCAAAGCAGTGGTATCACTACATCGAACTGGATGCGGATCTGGCCCTGAGCGGAAGCATAGTTGACGAGCTGACCAGCAGATTCAAGCAACTGCTGCCGATGGTGCAATTCCTCAACGAGCCGCTGCTGGCCAACGCCAAGCGGAATGCGCCTATGACCACCGGGTGGTTCTAGCCTCGCACGGTTTGCCGTGGCGAAGCCGCCGACGGATTCGGGGCTTGCAGCGCACTGTCGGATGGGGTGCAATATCCTCGGAAACAAACACTCTTGTCTGCTTGAGGTTGCATCTGGACAAAAGTGTGAAGTACAGTTGCAAGGTGTTCCCGGAGGTTCAATTGAATGCGTAAGTCCTATCTAGCGTTGCTGCTTCTGCTGATGCCGGTCTACCTGCGGGCCCAATGCTCAAGCGCCTTGGCGTCGCAGGGTACGTACGGAACGGCCCAGGGTGCCAGCGGCACCGCGCAATATGTCGTCTTCATGCCGCAGCCGGCGGCCTGCTACAACGGCGTCATGATCCTGTTCGCCCACGGATACGTCCCGCAGGGCGCGCCCGCCAGCGCGTGGCAATCCCAGCTGGCTCTCCCCGACGGCACGAGCTTGCCCACCCTCTTGAACAGCCTGGGTTTCGGCTTCGCTGCCTCCAGCTTCTCTAAGGAAGGTCTGGCGATTCTGCAGGGAGTTCAGGATACCAAGGCGTTGACGACGGTGATCCAGGGGCTCTCGATCCCGGTGGGCAAGTATTTTGTAACCGGCGCATCCGAAGGCGGCCTGATCGCCACAAAATCTGTGGAGAACGACTCGACTTACAGCGGCGGAATCGCCGTGTGCGGCCCGATTGGCAGTTTCCGCAAGCAGGTCAACTACTTCGGCGACGTTCGTGTGCTCTTCGACTACTTCTTCCCGGGCGTTCTCACCACCGGCACCCCTGGCGAGAGTGCGATCAACATCCCGCCCGCGCTGATGCTGAATTGGGCCAGCGTCTATGAGCCGGCGATTCGCAACGCCGTTAAGTCGAACTTCCTGGCTACGGTGCAGTTGATCAGCACTGCCAAGATTCCTATCGGGCTCAATTTCACCAACGCACCCGATGCCATCGTGAGTGCGCTCTGGTACAACGTCTTCGCGACCACCGACGCGCAGTTCACTCTGGGCGGGAATCCCTACGACAACGTAGGCACCGTTTACGTAGGCTCCCTCGGCGACAGGCGTCTCAATGCGGCGGTCCCGCGTTTTGCGGCGGCTCCAGCGGCCGTAGCCAATCTCCACAGTTATGAAACCAGCGGATTACTGCACGATCCGTTGGTCGCCCTGCACACCCTCGCCGACCCCGTCGTTCCCTTCTGGCACGAGGCGCTTTACGGCGTCAAGGCGATCCACACGGGCAGTCTGGGGGAATTGGTTGAGATTCCCGTGCTGCGATACGGCCACTGCAACGTGAATGCCGCGGAGGCGACGGCCGCCATGCAGGCATTGCTGCTAAAAGCGGCTCACTAAGGCGCGTTCTCGGGTTTGTTGATTCTGAATGCGGGCGCCGGCCGGCCTTTGCCGGCTGGGCGCCCGCTTTTTTTGCGCAATTCAACGAGGATGCGAGAACTCCCTGGCGTGCGGAATCAATTCGCGATACGCCTGGTCCGGAATGGGCGAGTCCCAATGGCCGGTGATTTTCGCCGTGACGACAAACGTCAGGAACAGGCCTAGCGCGCCTGCGCCGATCACCCAGGCGGGCACCGGCCGCCGGGTGGGAGTAAAGGCCATGACCAACGCCCCTTCCGCGGGACAAACGGCAGTGCATTCCATGCAGCCCAGGCACTCGGCCGAGCGGATCTGAACGAGCACATCGACAGGGAGCCGCGAGGGGCAGGCCTTGGCGCACTTGCCACAGTCGATGCACTTAACCGCGTCGCGCCGGATGCGTAGCGGGCTGAGCAGCGAGGCAAGACCGGCCAGAGCGCCATACGGGCAGAGATACCGGCACCAGAAGTTCTGGACAAAGACCGAGGCCAAAGCGATGCCGGCCAGGACCACTGCGGCCGTAATGCCCATGTAGCGGAAGAAGTTCAACATCTTCACATCGGCGACGATGCCGTAAGGCGACTGCAGGAACTCCGCGAGCGCCCGAGCAGGCATGGACACTACAGCATAGGCGAATAGAGCCAGCAGGATGTACTTCAGGCTGCGCAGGCCGAGGTCGAGCCAGCGTGGCAGGTGGAAGTTTCGCCGGAAGGTCTGGCGCCCGAGTTTCCACAGGAATTCGGAGAGCGTACCCACGGGGCAGAGCCAGCCGCAAAACGACTTGCGGAAGAGCAGCGATCCGGCCAGGAAGCTGGTCAGCAGGACCATGGCCGCCGGATGAATCAGAGGGATCTGCCCGGTTACCAGGAAGTACTTCAGGTTCATCAGACCGGCGATGGGCAGCCAGCCCTCGACGCCCGCCGGACGGGAAATCGTGGAGACGGCGCCCGTCTCGAACTGGCGCACGAAGAAGTAGAACTGGCCGGCGATCCAGACATTGAGCGCGAGAAACGCGAATTGGATGGTCCGGCGAATCGCCTGCGAACCGTCCGGGAGAACGCGGCGCACGAAGGGCGTCACCAGCGTCGCCCGGGCAGGTTTAGGCGCGATTTCCCTGGCAGTGGATGCGGCGCTCATGTCTCCAGGGTACGGCCGATGCGGGTGTGCTTCCGTGACTCCCGTCACGTGCGGTCGCCCATGGAAGCTGTGCCTCCATCCTGCCGGCGGGCAAATCTCAACGGGACAGGCGAAAATGGAGAACATGACCCACGCAGAACGCCAAGTGGCAATCCAGAGAATTGCGGCACTCCCCGCTCAACTTGAGGCATTGGTCGCCGGGCACCCGGATGCGGATCTGAACAAGAGCTACGGACCGGGCAAGTGGACGGCCCGGCAGGTGATCCACCATCTGGCGGATTCGCACATCCATTCGTTCATCCGCATGCGCTTCATAGCGACCACGGACAACCCGACCATCCAACCGTACGACCAGGACGCGTGGGCGCTGCTGCCGGACGCTTGCACCGGTCCCATCGAGCCTTCGCTGCAGATCCTGAAGGGTGCCCACGCGCGCTGGGCCGCGTTCCTGCGCGCTTTGCCGGACGACGCTTTTAACCGGACGGGCTTTCATCCGGAACGCGGCACGGTGTCGCTGGATGACCTGGTCAGGATCTACGCCGGACACGGCGAGAAACACCTGGAACACATCCGGATTGCGTTCGGTTCTTAACACGAGTGGAACAGACGATCGCTTGCGTCGTCTGTCGGCGCATCTGCGCATGCCAGACTTGACAGACCACGCAAGGCGATGGTCTGTCCCACACGATTCAGCCGCGCAGCATGCCGACCAGTGCGTTGAGGAACAGTGCGCCGAGCGCGGTAGGAATCATCACCTTCCAGCCGATGTTCATCAACTGGTCGTAGCGGTAGCGAGGGAACGTGCCGCGCAGCCAGATCATCACGTAGAGCGCGACGAACAGCTTCAGCAGGAACCAGAAAACCGGTACAGCCGGGGCGTTGAAAGCCGGGATCAGATATGCGATGGCGATTCCGAAGAATGCCAGGCCGACGACCACCATGGCGACCGCGTAGGCTTTGATCGGCTGCTGCTTGACCAGGTACAGGCACAGCGCGCCGGTCGCGGCGAAGACGGCCAGCGGCCCACCGTAGTCTAGCGGGATGGCCAACCATGCCACGTTCGGGAACGGACGCAGCCAGCCGCCCCAGAACACCGTCACCGCCACGCTGCCCACCACGAACATAGCCGTGTATTCAGCCAGGAAATAAATGGCGTAGCGGAAGCCGCTGTACTCGGTGAAGTAGCCCGCGACCAGTTCGCTTTCGGCCTCTGGCAGATCGAAGGGCGCGCGGTTAGTCTCCGCGATGGAGCTGATGAAATAGACCATGAACGGCACGAACATCAGGCCGTAGTTCCCGAAGGCGAACCAGACGCCCTGATGCAACTGCGATTCAACGATACCGGTCATCGAAAGCGTGCCGGCTGCCATGACGCCGGAAACCAGTGCGAGCGACAGGGCGACTTCGTAACTGATCAACTGCGCGCCGCCGCGCAGGCTGCCCAGCAGCGAATAGTGGCTGTTGGAAGACCAGCCACCGAGGATGATGCCCAAAATGCCGACGCTCGACAGCGCCGAGATGACCAGCAGGCCCACGTTGACGTCAACCACGTGGAACACCCGGCTGAACGGGATGACGGCCAGGCTGGTGGCGGCCGTGAAGAACGAAATGACCGGCGCGAACCGGAACATGCCCTTGTTCGACGCTGCCGGAATCAGGTCCTCTTTGAGCAGCAGTTTTACGGCATCGGCCAGCGTCTGCAGCAAGCCGTGAGGGCCTACTCGCATCGGGCCCAGGCGCACTTGCATGTCGGCCAGAACCTTGCGCTCCAGCAGCACGGTGTAGGCGACGGCGAGCGGGACCACTCCGATAATGACCAGCGTCATGGCCAGCGGGAGGAACCAGGGATTGGAGAAAATCGCGTTCATTCGGTGCCTCCTAGCGGGTGATGCTCCACTGCGCGAACCGCAGCCACGGCTCGGGGTAGACGCCGATAACCAGCGTCAGCACACCCGTCACGCCGAGGGCCAGCTTCATGCCGAGGCTTGTGGTCGGCGCCACCGCGTTCTCCTGTTTCTGGGTGAACATGGCGCGCACCAGCCGGAAGTAATAGTAAATGGCCACGGCCACGTAGAGCGCGGCGAAAATCGCCAGGATGTAATGGCCGCTCTGGAGCAGTCCGAGGAAGATCAGGTACTTGCCCAGGAAGCCCGCGGTGGGCGGAATCCCAGCGAGTGACAGCAGGAAGACCAGCATCCAGAGTGCGTGCGCCGGACTCTTCTGCATCAACCCGTTCAGGTCGTTGATGTCCTCGCCCGCGATGCCTTTGCTGGCGAGCGACGTGAGCACCAGGAACGCCCCGAGGTTCATGAAGGCGTAGACCAGGATGTAGATCATTACGCCCTGTAGGCCGATGGTGTTGCGCGCAACCAGACCGAGCAGGATATAGCCCGCGTGGTTGATGGACGAGTAGGCCAGCAGGCGTTTGGTGTTGGTCTGAGTGACGGCCGCGAAGTTGCCGACGGTCATGCTGAGCAGCGCGACGCCGATCAGCAGCGGCTCCCACGCGGCGTGCGCCGTGCTCAATGCCCCGGTCAGCAATCGCACCAGCAGGGCCAGCGAGGCGGCCTTCGAGCCGACGGCCAGATAGGCGGTCACAACCGTGGGCGCGCCCTCGTAGGCGTCCGGCGTCCACATGTGGAATGGGGCAGCGGAGACCTTGAAGAACAGCCCTACCAGGATGGTGGCAATAGCCAGGAATAGCAGCGGGTCGAACGGATCCCGGGCAGCCACGGCAGAAGCGATTTCGTTGAGTTTGGTCGAGCCGGAGATGCCGTAAAGGATGGAGAAACCATAGGCCAGGAAGCCACTGGAAAAGCCACCCAGCAGCAGGTACTTGAGCGCCGCTTCATTGGAGCGCTTGTCCGCCCGCAGGAACCCGACCAGGACGTAGAACGTGACGGCCATGGTTTCCAGGCCGATGAAGAGCGTCACCAGTTCGTTGCCGCTGGCCAGGAAGAACATGCCGCACTGAGCCAGCATGATCAGGCCGTAATACTCGCCGTGGTGTTCTTCCCGCACCTCGAAATAGCGGTAGGAAATCAAACCCACGAGCGTTGTGGTCGCCAGGAAGATCCAGTGGAAATACAGCGAGAAGCCGTCGACCACGAGCGACCCGTTGAACGCGTTGATTGAACCGCCGTGCTGGTTGAGGAATGACTGCTGCCGCCACAGTGCGACTCCTGCAAAGGCCTCGCCGATGAGCAGGAACCACACCAGGAAGCGCCGCTGGCGGGCATCGGGAAAGAGCCAGAAATCGAACAGCAGCGTTGCGCAGCCGAACAGCGCCAGCAGGATTACGGGCAACAGAACAAAGTGATCGGTGGAGCTGTAATAAACGCTCATCGAACGCGCGCCTCCGCCGCAATCGGTGGGACAACAGTGGCTGCGGCCAGTGGCATATTGGCCGACTGATGAACGCGGTGAACTATCTGCGCCACAGGTTTCTCAAGAATGTCGAAGTAGGGCTTCGGGTACACGCCGATGGTCACCGCCCAGATAATGAGCGGCACGAAGACGGCCCACTCGCGCCAGTTCAGATCTTTCAGACCGCGGTTCTTTTCGTTGGTGATCTCGCCCAGCATGGTGCGCTGGTAGAGCCATAGCAGATACGCCGCGCCGAAGATGATGCCCAGCACGGCAAACGCCGCCCAGATCTTGTTCGCCTCGAAGGCGCCTTGCAAAATCGTGAACTCGCCCACGAATCCGTTCAGCAGCGGCAGCCCTGCGCTGGAAAGCATGGCGATGGCGAACACAATCGCGTAGTTGGGCATCACATGCGCCAGTCCGCCGAATTCCTTGATCTCGCGAGTGTGCCGGCGCTCGTAGATCACACCTACGATGAGGAAGAGCATGCCGGTGGAAATACCGTGATTAATCTGCTGAATGATCGAACCCGCGATGCCGTTCTGGTTGAGCGCGAAGATGCCGAGCGTGCAGAACCCCAGATGGCTGACCGAAGAGTACGCGACTAGTTTCTTCCAGTCCTTCTGCACCAGGCTGACGAAGGCTCCGTACAGGATGCCGATCAGAGACAGCGTCGCGAGGATCGTTACGATGGTCCGGTCCGACGAGGCGTTCGGGAGCAGCGGCAGGGAGAAACGGATGAAACCGTACGTCCCCATTTTCAGCAAAACGGCCGCGAGGATCACTGAGCCCGCGGTAGGCGCCTCGGTGTGCGCATCAGGCAGCCAGGTGTGGAACGGGAACATCGGGACTTTGATCGCGAAGCCCAGGAAGAACGCCCAGAAGACCCACTGCTGCAGGCCCAGCGGCATGTTCAGCTTCATCAGTTCGGCGATCTCGAAGGTGTAGCGGCCGAACTGCTGCGCGTACTGGAAGTACAGAGTCAGGATGCCGAGCAGCATCAGCACGCCGCCGGCCAGGGTGTACAGGAAGAACTTTATGGCCGCATACAGCTTGCGGGGTCCGCCCCAGATACCGATGATGAAGTACATCGGCACGAGCACCAGTTCCCAGAAGGTGTAAAACAGCAGGAAATCGAGGGAGATGAAAACGCCGACCATGCCCACCTGCTGCAGCAGGAACATGGCGTAGTATTCCTTCTCCCGGTCCTTGATCGAGGTCCAGGAACTGAAGATCGCCAGGAAGCCCATCACCGTGGTCAGCATGACCATCAGCAGCGAGATGCCGTCCACGCCGATCAGGTACTGGACGCCCAGAGAAGGGATCCAGTCGGCCCGCTCGACAAACTGGTAGCCGTCCTTGGCCCGGTCGAAGCTGAGCAGCATGGGCACCGAAACCAGGAAGCCCAACGCCGCGGCAATGTTGGCCCACAGGCGGATCAGGAACTTGTTCTGCCCTGGGATCAGCAGCAGCACCAGCAACCCGGCCAGCGGGGTGAAGAGAACGATAGAGAGTATGTGCGACTGCATGTTTTAGCGCACCCAGTAGTAGCCGAAAATCGCCAGCAGGCCGATCACGAAGGCCAGTGCGTAGCTTTGCAGGAGACCCGTCTGCAGGAACCGGACCGGGAAGGAAAGGGCTCGGACCGTGAAGGCGCTGAGGTTCACCAACCCGTCCACGATCCAGGTGTCCCACCACATCGAAACGGTGGAGACGAAGCGCGTGGTCCACGCCGTTCCGTTGACGCCGCCGTCCACCACTTCGCGGTCGAACTTCGCGAACAACCCGCCGCCACCGAGCGACAGTCCGCGGATGAAGATCAGATCATAAACCTCATCCACGTACCACTTGTTCAGCAGCACCGGGTAGAGCATTCCGCCGCTGGGCCGCTGGTCGCGTCTTAGCTTCGTATACATATACTTCGCCACGTAGATGCCGCCAATCGCGATGACGACCGAGACGCCCATCATGAACCACTCGAAGGCATGCTCAGGCTGCTCGGCGCCTTCGCTAGCAAGCGCCTTCACTGGTTCGAACACGGGTTCGAGCCAGCCTTCAAAACCGCGGAAGAACTCAGGTAGGCCGAAGATCTTCGGCGTTCCCAGCCAGCCCACTAACACGCTGCCGGCCGCCAGCACCATCAGCGGCACGGTCATCGTCTTGGGCGACTCGTGCAGGTGGTGCCTGGTCTTTTCGTCCATGCGGCCTTCGCCATAGAAGGTCAGGAACATCAACCGCCACATGTAGAACGCGGTCATTGCGGCCGTGATCAAACCCACGACAGTGAAGAAATTCGACCCGAGCGGAGAAGCGTGCGTCTGCCAGATGATTTCGTCCTTGGAGAAGAAGCCAGCCAGCCCGGGGATGCCGGCAATCGCCAGCGAGGCGATGAACATGGTGCGGAACGTGATGGGGATTTTGTTCTTCAGGCCGCCCATCAGGTTCATGTCCTGCTCGCCCGACATGGCGTGGATCACGCTGCCCGCGCCGAGGAAGAGCAGGGCCTTGAAGAACGCGTGCGTGAAGAGGTGGAACACGGCGACCCAATAAGCACCAACGCCGGCGGCCACGAACATGTAGCCCAACTGGCTGACCGTCGAGTACGCCAGTACCTTCTTGATGTCGGTCTGCACCAGGGCGATCGAGGCCGCGAAGATCGAGGTTGCAGCGCCGACGCCGGCGATGATGAACGAGGTCTCCGGCGTCAACTGGAAAAGTGCGTTCGAGCGGGCCACCATGTAGACGCCCGCCGTCACCATGGTCGCCGCGTGGATCAGCGCCGAAACCGGCGTCGGGCCCTCCATGGCGTCGGGCAGCCACACGTATAACGGGATCTGCGCCGACTTGCCGGTGGCGCCGACGAACAGCAGCAGCGCGGTCAGGCTCAACAAGCCAAAACTGTGCTCCACGCCGAAGCGGGCCGAGCGTAAGGCCTCGTTGACATCGGTGAACTTGAGCGAGTCGGTGAGCTGGTACAGGAAGAACATTCCGAGAATGAACCCCGCGTCCCCGATCCGGTTCACGATGAACGCCTTCTTACCCGCATCGCCCGCCGATTTGCGGTTGAAGTAGAAGCCGATCAGCAGGTAACTGCACAACCCCACGCCTTCCCAGCCCACGAACAGCAGCGGATAGCTGTTGGCGAGAACCAGGGTCAGCATGAAGAAGACGAACAGGTTTAAGTATCCGAAGAAGCGATAGTACCCGCCCTCGTGGCCCATGTAGCCAACCGAATACACGTGGATCAGGAACCCGATGCCGGTGACCACCAGGATCATCACGGAGCTGAGCGGGTCCAGCAGGTAGGCCATGTCCACCTTCATCAGGGGCAGCCATGGGAACAGCGTCACCTGGTGGATCTTTTCTTTGAGACCAGCCAGTTGGATTACGGCGGCGATAGAAAGCAGCAGCGACACTCCGACGGCGCCTGGGCAAATGATGCTGATGGCGGCCTTGGACAGCCGGCGGCCGAAGAACAGCATCACTGCGGCTCCGAAGAGCGGTACCAAGGGGATCAGCCAGATCAGGTCTAAAAAGTTCATCAACTTTCCTTAGTACTCAAGCGGCTTGTCGCCCATCTCACCATTTCAAGATATCGATCTCGTCGATCAGGACCGTCTCTTTGTTTCGGAACAACGCGATCAGAATGCCCAGGCCGACCGCGGCTTCGGCGACTGCCACGGTGATGACGAAAATCGCGAAAATTTGACCGTTCAGCGTCTTCAAGTGTTCGCTGAACGCGATCAGGTTGATGTTCACCGCATTGAGAATCAGCTCGATGGACATCATGATGACGACCGCGTTGCGGCGCAGCAGGACGCCCAGCGTGCCGATCAGCAGCAGCGCGGCACTCAACACCAGGTAGTGCGTGACTGTAATGGGATGCAGCATCGTACTAGTCCGCCTTCTTCCTGGCCATCACCACGCTGCCGACAATCGCGACCAGCAGCAGTAAGGACGCCACTTCGAACGGTACGAGATACTCGCGAAACAGCAGGTCGGATAGCCGCTCCACGTTGCCACCGGCATCGGCCGCCACGCCCGGTGCAGGCAATGCCAGTGTGCCGCGTCCGCGGGTGAGGAATCCAACGAACAGCGTGCCCGTGCCCGCAATAGCGAGAACCGGAATCATCCAATGCCGGCCGAAGCGCGGCTGTTTCGCCGTCTGGTCCAGGTTGACCAGCATGATGACGAACAGGAATAGCACGGTGATGCCACCGATGTAGAGTACGATCTGGACGGCGAACAGAAACTCGGCTTTTTGCAGCAGGAATAGACCGGCGACGCCGGCGAGCGACGTGATGAGCGCGATGGCGCAGTTGACGGCGTTGCGCAGCGACACGGTCAGGATCGCTCCCAGGAGCGTCAGCAGCGCGAAGCTATAAAAAAGAGCAGTATCCAACATGGGCGGTCGTCCAGCGAACTTCAACCGGTCGTTGCCCCGGCATGAAGCTAGGGGCGAACTTTCGCAAATCCGATCCTAGAACTTGTACCTGGCCGGCTTGGGGCCTTCCTCCAACATCTGCCGGTCCCAAATGGCGCCGTCCCGCGAATAATTCGCCAACTCAAAGTCCTGGGTCAATTCCAGGCAGTCGACCGGGCAGGCGTCCTCACACAATCCGCAGAACATGCAGCGGGACGTATCGTATGTAAAGTTAACCAATTCCTTGCGCTTGGTTTGCGCGTTGCGCTCCCAACCAACGACGATGAGATTCTCGGGGCAGGCCAAGGCGCAGAGATCACAAGAGATGCACAGCGTCTCCCCGTTCTCGGGGTTGGTATTCAACCGCGGCGCACCACGATACCGCTCGCCCACTTTCGGCCGCGCAAACGGGTACTGCTCGGTGACGATGTACTTGGGATCCTGGTTGCGAAACGTGACCCACAGACCTTCCAGCAGGTCCGCGAGGAAGATTTTCCTAAGCAGCTTCTTCATCGGAGTACTCCCGCTTGCGTCCCCGGGGTCAGCGGTCAACCTCCCCGAGAACGATATCCGTGGTGCCGATGATGGCCACCAGATCCGCCACCAGACAACCCTTCGCCATTTTGTCGAGCGCTTGAAGATTGACGAACGACGGGGGCCGCACTCGCACGCGGTAGGGCTGCGTCGAGCCATCGCTCACTATGTAATAGCCGAGTTCGCCCTTCGGCGCTTCGATCGAGACGTAAACCTCACCCACCGGCGGCTTGATCACCTTGGGCACTTTGGCCATGATCGGTCCAGCCGGAAGAGCCGCCACGGCCTGCCGTACGATGCGCACCGATTGCCGCATCTCTTCCATGCGCACCAAGTACCGGTCGAAGTTGTCGCCGAATTCGCCGGTCGGGATGTCGAAATCGTAGTTCTGATAGCCGCTATAGGGCTGGGCCTTGCGTAGGTCCCACTTTTCGCCCGCGGCGCGAATCATCGGGCCGGTTACGCCGTAGGCTTTGCAATCCGCGGCGCTGAGGATGCCCACGCCGCGCATACGTTCTACCCAGATGCGGTTGCCGGTCAGCAGCTCTTCGTACTCGTCGGCCTTAGGCAGGAACATGTCGCAGAATGCCAGGCACTCCTGCTCGAAGCCCTCGTAAGTCTCGTACTGCAATCCACCAATGCGGAAAGCGTGCGTGGTGAGGCGAGCGCCGCAATACTTCTCGAGGATGTTCAGGACGTACTCGCGTTCGCGCATGCAATAGAACAGCGGCGTAATCGCGCCGATGTCGAGTGCGTGCGTGCCCAGCCACAGCAGGTGGCTCGCAATGCGGTTCAGTTCCGTGAGAATCACCCGCACGACCTGCGCGCGCGGCGTCGCTTCCACGCCCAGCAGCTTCTCGACCGCCAGACAGTAGCCAAGCCCGTTGGAGACGGACGCCACGTAGTCCATGCGGTCCACGTAGGGCGCAAACTGCGTATAGGTCCGGTTTTCGGCGATCTTTTCAACCCCGCGATGCAGATAGCCGATCACGCAGTCGGTGCCCAGAACCTTCTCGCCGTCCAGCTTCACGATCACGCGCAGAACGCCGTGCGTGGAGGGGTGCTGGGGCCCCATGTTCAGGACGAGTTCGGTTGAATCGAGGTAGGTTTCGGCCATGCCCTATTGCCCGCTTTCGATCCCCAGGTTCTCCTGAACCCAGCGGTTGTCCATTTCCAGAATCCCGTAATCCTTCCGCAACGGGTACCCGGTCCACTCGTCCGGCATCAGAATGCGGCGCAGGTCCGGATGGCCCGCGAATTCCACGCCGAACATGTCGTAGGCCTCCCGCTCCAGCCAGTTTGCCGTCACGTAGCGGTCCACCACGCTGGCGGGCTTCTGCCCGTCCTTGATGCGAACCTTCATCCGGATCCGCTCGTTGCGAACGAAACTGTAGAGCACGTAGATCACGTCGAACGCTTCGTCGCGCTTGGGCCAGTGAACGGCCGTTACATCCACAAGGTAGTCAAAACCATGGATATCGCGCAGGGAGGTCACCACTTGATGTGCCGCATCCTGCGCCACAACAAACGAAGGCTGACCCTGGTAAGCGATAAACTCGCTCACCTTATCGCCGAATTCTGCCTTGAGCGCAGTGGGCAAGTCGCCTTCCCAATCAGGCGGAGGCGGAGGGGGCGCGGGAGGTTTCGGTGCGGGCTTGGGCGGGGCCGCAGGCTTAGGGGCTTCCGGCTTCGGCGCCGCGGCTGCAGGCGCAGCGTCAGCAGCAGGCTGCGGCGATTCACTGCGCGCCGGGCCAGAGCCCTGCACGCCTTCGGGCTTTTGTTCCTCAGGCATCGCGGAATCCAAACTCAAGACTCACTGAAGCCTCAGGGTTATCACAGCCCTTGAATCGGCGTCAATTGTCTGCTCAGTACTATCCAGACAGCGAAGTCTTATATTAACAACGGTTTCACTAACCCAGCAAGTGGAGCCTGCGCAATTCCCCGGCTGTCGGTCCCGCCGGGTCGAGCGTTGCGCTTTCAGCCAGTCGTCGAAGGTCAGCGGGCTCATCAACATCCCCCCAAACTGAGGCCAGCGAAACGCTGAGTCCGCTGTGGCGGCAAGCCGCTTCGGTGGCGTCAAGCGTCCGCGCTGAGGACCAGGGAACCCCGTCGAACATTGTATCGACGATTCGAGTGCAGGCGATGCCCCAGAAGCCGCCGTCTTCCGCGGGGCCCAAGCGGACGTCGCTCGTTCCCTGAAACAACTGGCGAATGTGAGTCTCCGGCAAGTCTGGGGCGTCAGTGCCCAGGACGGCGACGCGCTCAACTCCACGCGCGAGTGCATCGCTCAGCGCCTGGCGCATTCGAGCGCCCAGATCTCCCGCGTGCTGCAAACGCCGCGTACAGCTAAGGTCGGGCCAGTCCGAGGTTGCGGCGTCGGTGTGTAACTCAGTCGCGAAATGCTGCGAGACTCGAGCCATCGTATCTCTAACAAAAGCCTCGTGCAAACGGGCGGCGACCACCGTTCCAACCCCCGCCGCCAGTCGGGTCTTCACCCGCCCTGGGACCGGTGCCCGCGCAAAGAGAATCACCAGGTTCCGCAATCCTGAATTGTAGAATGGAACTACTGCATCGGATAAGGGAGAAGGAGAAACCTGGGAATATGAGAAGTTGTTGCGCCATGGCACTACTGGCAACCCTGACGCTGACGGGTTCGATGTTCGCGGCGGAGAAAAAGGGCGATGCGACCAAGGGCAAGGAAGTCTTCGAGCAGTGCGGCGTATGCCACTCCGCAACCACGGACCAGAAGAAGATGGGCCCCAGCCTGAAGGGCGTTTATAAGAAGCCCAAGTTGGCGAATGGGCAGCCTGTAACGGACGCGAGCATCCTCGACATGATCAACAAAGGCAAGGGTTCCATGCCTGCCTTCGCCGACGTGCTGACTGGCGAAGAGAAGACCGACCTGCTGGCCTACCTCAAGACCATCTGAAGCCGGCAGGTTTGACCACCGGCTCAACGAACCGCTAATCTAGTAGAAGTGGGTGGCTTCCGCCTGCCTTCGCGTCCCCATCGTCTAGCCCGGCCTAGGACACCGCCCTTTCACGGCGATAACGCGGGTTCGAATCCCGCTGGGGACGCCAGACTCCCGCACTCCCAATTCCAAGCCCAAACATCTTGACAGGAACGCCCGCCGCGCAGTTCGCCCGTATGCGCCACACTCCGCAGAACTTGGCGTACGATGCGGTTTCTCTCGTTGGAAGCGTGAGCCTTTGGGAGGTCGCATTCAACCCCATGGTTGAGAATCGACCCTCAGACTTTAGGTACGAATTCTCGGGGTTCTCCGGTTGACGGCATAGTTTAGTTGACGGCCCCGTCCAACACGCCGCCCCATTCTACAATCGGTCGCACTGACCGTTCCCACGCTGGGCGCCGCGCCGGCTCCCCCAACACCGAGACCGAAACCTGAGAGCCAGCGCCTGCACTTGCTGACGCGAGCGGGAGGCGGAATTCGCAGTAGACCCAACGGGAGACTGTTCGGGAACTGCCTTCGCAGTGGGAGACGCTTCTGTCGTACCTCTTTACATACTGCTTTGTACACTATAGATTCAGATAAAATAAGCCGATAGTACTATTGAATGGGGGCGGGAAGGACCGTATACTACTGTCACTGTCCTGCGAGCCAAGAGGCATTATTAGGCCCCTGCCCGCTGTGGCCCGAGTACTTGGGGCGAGAGCGGTAAGCAAAGGCGGATACCTGAATGAATTCCAAAACATACCACGGCGCGGGGTAGGTTCATGGTCTAGCTATTCCGAGAAGTCGCGGAAACCGTTGGACCAATCGTGCGACTCGCATTGGATCCGATGCCTCGGCCTGGACATTCTGTCAAGTCGCGGGAGGAAAGTAAAAAGGAGTCTTGAATGCTTAAATACTGTATGCTTGGATTCGCATTGCTCACATCCGCGCCCGCTTGGGGAGGGGCTATCATCTACAACGGCTTTCTGCCCGGGGACACGTACTCGAAGACTCGCGGCGACTTTGGGAAATTCGGCTCGAACGACTACATCAAAGAAGCAGCAGCGTTCACCGCGCCCTATGCTTCCGCCCTCACTACTATTGATATCGCGCTTGGCTATCGTCAAGGACCAAACCTCGTGACGGTGAGCCTCTTCAGCGATAACGCCGGAGTGCCCGGCGTTCCCATAGAGACGTTTCTGCTGTCCAATGTCGTACAGCCGACCGGAACGCACGGGTCGATCATCACACTGGATTCCACGCTGCACCCTATCCTGACCGGCGGCGCTCAGTACTGGATCGAAGTCGAAGTTCCAGATCCGGCGGCGACCAGTATGTCGTGGTGGTGGGCAGATGATCGGCCGCGGCCAGGCGCGACAAGAGCGCAATCCTGGGATGGTGGAGCCTGGGGATTGGACGACGGCGACATGGCGTTCCGCGTGAGTGCCAATCCCGTTCCCGAACCTTCCACACTCTTTCTGTGTGGGCTCGGCGTTCTGGCCCTACTGACCACTGTCTGGCGGCGCGGATTGCGGACTGCGGCCAACTGAACCGGCGCGCCCGGTCAACCCCTCTCGGACGCAAGGCACGGGTTTCGCGGTCTTCCCTGAAACCTACTTAGGTATAACCCGCATCAGGCTGGGTCCGATGCCCTTCAGGGTTTCGGACTCGGCCCCTGTTCCCGGTCTTGCCATTCTGAGAAATCGCAGAAACTCCCTCCGTCCTTGAACTCATCAGTTAGCCCCTTCCCCTTTTTGTCGGCATCCTCTTTCTCTTCAACCTAAATCCGGCAGTTGGGGCCTTCCATCAGGACTGAATTTGGCGCGGATGGATGTGCCGCCGAGGACTCCAAGGTCAAGTTGCACAGGCACGCCTTAAATTCATCAGATGGGACTTGGAGTTGTTGCTCACGTACGCCGCAATTGCCGAAACGCAGCACAGTATAGGCAACAAGCAGGTCGCCGTTCGGATGCTCACCAAAGCTGAGAATAGCTATGCTGCACTCCTGCCGAGGTTGTCCGAGGCGAAAGAGCTGAAAGAGTTGACAGTGGAACTAGAAGCACACTACCAATCGAAACTCAAACAAGTTCGTGAACGCCTTGACGGGTTAAACCTACTCGGATGATGCGAAAGCAAACACCACGGCCACCTTCCAAGTGATCTTCAATTCCTGATCAACCCGAAATGCTGAACGAAATGCAAATGGTGAAATGCCTGAGCACAAGCGTTGCCGATCCGCGAAAGCAGCCTTTGTTCCGCACAGGACCGAAATACTTGAAGATTAGGTTTGGTGGTTCGGTACAGGCGCGGCGATCTGGAAACGTGGCTGGAATCGTGTCCAGGGGTTGGCATGACGGCTCGGCAAGACTTGGGCGGTTTGCGGGGAGGATTAGCACCAGAGCGACAACCGCAAGTCGAGAACGCATTATGTTCGGCTGTCGCTGTCGAGGTCACGTAGAATCTGAACGTGGCTGAACCGTCTCACGAATGGTTGGCACTCCGTGATCAGACTGAAAAAGCACGCCTTGACTTCATCTGGACGGACTTGGGCGTGTTGCTCACCTTCGCCGCAATTGTCGAAACGCAGTATAGCATCGGCAACTGGGAACACGCCGAACGGACACTTGCCGAAGCGGAGAGGGGCTATTCCATCCTACTTCGGATGTTTTCCAAGGCGAACGGGCTGACAGCGGAACGAGAAACTGAATTTCAAATGAAGTTTGAGCAACTTCATGCGCGGCTGGAGGGGCTAAAGCGACTCAAGTAATCCAGCACGGGCGCGGCGGTCCGATGCACGTGATTTCCTTCAGCATCGGGCCGAGTTTATGCTGTGTTCATATTAGACTCGGTACTCTGGGAGCGCTCCACAGGTGCATCCACCTCGGTTGTCCCAAGGCACGGGCTAAGACGCGCAAGGTTTGAAGTCACGGCCAAAAGGGTGAGGCAGTATGGGTCCAGCGTATTCCGGCAGACCGATTGACGCCTGGACTGGTCGCCTCGCCGATCTTCCAGAACGCCGAATTTCGAAGTCACAGCAATCGGTCATCCTATTGGTTGACGACGATTCGCAAGGCCGCAAGCAAGCCACTCGTTTGTTGGAGCGCGACGGGTATCTTGTTCTCACCGCCGCCGATGGACAAGAGGGATTGGAAATTTCGCGCCAGTACCCCGGATCAATTGACATGCTGATCGCTGGCGTGCGAATGCCTCGGCTCAACGGCACTGACTTATGCGCTCACCTGTTCGAAGAGCGGCCCGGAATCAAAGTGATCTTCTCGGTTAGTGCAGCCCTGAGCGAATTCTTCACACCATTTGCCGATCTGCCGTGCCTAACCAAGCCGATTAACGAAAATGTCCTGAGATCAAAGGTGAGGGAGATCCTGAGTGATCCCGTTGCGACGTTGGGCAAGCCGCCATCCGACCCTCGGAATGAACTCGGAGCCCTGCTTCATCGAACGCCTGATTGAAAGACGGCTTAGGCGCTACTCCAGGCTAGTCGAATAGTCGGGCCGATCTTGTCCTGGCCTGTCCGAGTTGTCACGCGATTCGCCAACCGGAAATCCGATTCTGGCTGCACCTGTGCAGTGTGCAACTGGGTGTGCAAGTTTGAACAGACCGCCTGACGTTGCATTGCTATCTTCACTCAGGAACGCACTCTGCCGAACCATGTATGGGCGTGATTGCCCCGCTAATCATCTCCTCCTATTGGGGGCTGGAGCACGCCCATGCATGGCGGTCAGAAATTGACGGGCGGCTCAAGAAATGGCTCGAGAGAATCCTGACGAACAGCACGGCGACGGGACGGATCAGATTCCCGATTTTCCAGAACCCCGGTCTTCGGAAACGTGGCATCCTGTCTCGCTTCTGACCGATGAACCTAAATCCGGCAGTTGGGGCCTTCCATCAGGGCTGAATTTGGCATGGATGGATGTGCCGCCGAGCAGAAGTGGCGAAAGATCTGGCGCAGCAGAGTGGGCCACCGTGCGGCGCTGACTAACTGCTCCGCACCATCCCGAAATGCCCGCAACCACCCGCTGACGCGAGATAGTACTTGGGCGATTTTGCGTGCCTTGGCATGCAAGCTGGACAGACTCAAGTGGTTCTGTTGCGCGTGACGGGTATGGCGCGCGATCCCGTGCAGAAACAGCGGTCGCGTCGTGATCGCTTCGCCGTGTTTGTCCTGGCTCGCGATCCGCGTGAACAGACTCCACCAATTGAAGATCAGCGCCACCATCCGCGCCATCAACTGGCTGCGCTTCAGATCCTGCGTCGAGGACCCCGTCCAGCCCCATTGGTTCTTCAACTCGTCGAACATGTTCTCGCTGTCGGCGCGGTCGCGATACGACTGCGCCACCGCGAGCAGATCCTGCTCCTCCCAGCTCGTCACCAACACCGCGTGTTCATACCAATCTCCGCCCTTGTGTTCCAGCACGCAGCCCGGCAAGCGGAGTTGTGCGCCTGCCTGTTCCGGCGCCGGACGTTCCCGCAGTTTCCGCCGCAACACCACCACGCGCCGGGCGCGGCTCCAGCCCTGCAACTGCAAATGGCTCTCCACGCCCTGCCAGCCTTGCCCGGCTGAGCGCCAGCCCGCTTTGTCTCCAAGCGCAGCCAGGCGCGCAATCAATTGCGCCACCCCTTTGCTCTGCCGCAGCTTGAATAAATACGGCACTCCGCGCTGTTCGGCGCCTTGCATCATCGCTTCGTTGCCATGCGCGATATCGCCACGCACAAAGGTCGGCCAGTCTTTCCGCTCACGCGATTCCAGCCAGCCCCACAGCGTCGGCTGCGCGTATTGACTGGCCGTCTGGTTGCCGGCCTGCACATCCACATTCAACACCAGCTTCGCCGCCGCCAGCACCATCACCTGATACACGTGCGACGGCCGGCCCGGCTTCATCGGGCTGTAACCCACGCGAGCCTCTCCCTGGCGGCCGTACAGCGTCTTGATCGTGGCATCCAGATCCAGCACCCACTCCTGTTCCAGCAACGCAGAGAAAGTCTTGTCGGTCTGCAGGTCCATCCACAAAGTCAACGCCTCTTCGTCCTGCTGGGCGAAGGCGCGCCGGATGCTATCCTCGCTGCGCAGACAGGCGATCCCCAAGAGCTTCGGCAAGACGCTGTCGCTGCGCATCCCCGTGATGTGCGCGTAGCGCCGGTGGCCACTCACCACGCTGCACAAAATGGTGCCCAGAATCTCGGCCTTGGTCGGTGCGTTGGGACTGCTGTAGCGCAGCGGACACTGCTCGACGAACTCCGCCCAAATCCCACTGAGATGGAGAAACTCCAGGAAGTAAGTCAGCATCCCATGCGGACTGATGCCGGGATCTTCTTCCCAATGCACCTGCATCGGCCCACCCACGGTCTCCACCCGATGCGGTTCCGGGTACGCCAACGGCTCGCTGTTTCGCTCACCCGTAGGGTGAAGCATTGCCTGCTCCTGCGCCTCGCTCATCCCGCCTATTATCGGGCACTCCGCGCGCCGACCACGGGATCCAACCGCCGGATCTAGGTTCAACGCCTACTCCGTTTCGCGGCGCTTTCGAAGATCGATCCGCGAAGGCCAGTTGCAGCGCGCCGACGATGCCGGCCGAGCCGAACGGACATAATGGAAACGAGAATATGCATGGCGCCCGAGTTGCTCGGGCAACCGCCCATCCGGCTAACACGAAGGCGGCCTAGTCTTGTTGGCGGCCCCGTCAAGCATGCCAATCCTCAAAGAAATCCGATCAAAGTCCAACTCCCGCTGGTATTAGTTAACAGGGGCGCGAATGCGTCCCGGTAACACCAGACAACGGGAAGGCCGCCCAGCGGGAGCCGTTGTGGGTGCTGGACGAGAGTTCAAGCAACCACTCGGCGCGCTGGCGGCGGCCGGTACTACTCAATCGTCCAGCATCCACGTCGCTCTCGCGCCAGCCGCCAAAGGAAGGCGAGAGCGATGCAATCTTCTGAATTGCCCGGTGCGGATCAGATTCTCAAAGAGATCTCCAGGCTATTGGCAATCGCCTGGGAGCGGCGGGCACGGCTGCGTTTGTTAGCGCCAGTCCCAGACTCTCAGCCGTCAACAAACGCGGTTGATAAGACCGCCCGGCAGAGCCCTCATGAAATGACGTTGACACGTCGGAGAAAGGAAACACCCGTTCATGAGAGAACCTGATCCACTGCCCGAGATTGGCCAGTTGCCAGATATGGGACCGAGGGAACTGCAGGCGGTACACGAGACGATGTTCGGCGCCAAGCACGCGATCTCAAACTGCACGCATCTGCGCAGGAAGATCGCCTGGCACCTGCAGGCGCGGCGCGAGGGAGGGCTACCGCAATCGGCGCGGTCGTTCGCGCTGGGAATCGCTCGCGATGCCACCTTGCGATCGCGCATTGCTGAGAACGCAAACCTGCGCCAAGGGGCGATTCCAGCCAGCCGCACCGCGACTGCGAGTGTTGTCCGGCCTCGTTCGGACACGCGAGTTCCCATGCCGGGCAGCCTACTGATTCGAAAGTACAAGGGACGGACGATTGTGGTGAAAGTATTCCCAACTGGTTTCGAGTTCGAGGGGCGGCGATACACCTCACTCAGCGCGATTGCCAGCGAGATTACAGGCACCCACTGGAACGGCTATGCCTTCTTCCAACTGGGCAAGGAGGCGCGCGATGGCCGTTGAGCGACGGGCGATTCGACAAGGAGA
>CAIVVT010000044.1 GCA_903909435.1 uncultured Acidobacteriia bacterium
CCGGGAAGAAATACGACATCGAGCACCGGCGCCTGCAGGAGATGATTCGCTTCGAGCCGGTCGAGACGCAGGCGCTGAAACTGCAGACCGACACGCTGAAACTCAAGGCCGATGCGCAGCGCAGCATGGACGATGCCCGCATGGAACGCGAAGTTGCCTACGCGCAATTGCAGAAGCAGACTCTCGATCAATATAAGGATGGCGTGGGCCGGGTCTTCGACGCCGCGCTGGGTGGTAGCGCGGGCCTCCGTGCATTGCTCAATTCGACGCTCGTTTCGAACGCCAGGCAAATCGCCATGAACGTCGGAGGGAAGTTCTTTCAGATGGCCGGTGGCGAGGGCGGCACGCTCGGCAAGTCCATCGACGCCGCGCTCCCTGCTGGGCTGAAGGGCATGCTCAAAGGGACGCTGCTCGATCCCAGGAACATTCCGCTCGATGCCAACACCGTGGCTCTGAACACGCTGACGGCCGCCATCACGGGGCGGGCCATAGCAGGCACCGGTTCCGCGGCTTCTGGAACGGGCGGCCTGGTGGGTGCGTTCAAACAGTTGTTCGCCACCGGCGCAACTTCCACGAGCAGCCAGGGCCCGGCCTGGGTGGGCAACGGCAGCACTTACGGCACGGACGCTTACGGCAATCCGACCTTCGGCAATCCAACCTACCAGGAGACCTCGCAAGGCTATGCCCTCGGTGCGCCGACCTCGTTTGCGCCTGGCGGAGGTGCCGCCAAGTGGGTGGCGGGCGGCGCCGCAGTCGCCGGGGGCGCATTCGCTGCCTACAACGGCTTCAGCCATGGCGGCGGGCAAGGCGCGATGGAGGGACTGGGCGGTCTGGCCGGCACGGCGAGCGGAGTGCTCGCTCTAGCCGGCGTGACCGGTCCGGCCGCGCCCATCGTCGCCGGAGTCGGGCTGGCTCTGGGCATGGTCGCCGCGTTGATGGGCGATCCCCACCAGCGGCGCGCGAACGAACTCTCCCAGGAAGCAGTCCACGCCGCCTACAACATGCCCACCGGAACGCACTATACGGTCGACTCCTATGGCCGCAATGTGAACTATTCGTCGGCGGGCCAGCCCCGCGTGGTGATTAACATCAACGCACTCGATTCGAAGTCCATCACGGACCGCGCAGCCGATATCTCTGAAGCGATCCGGATGGGCCTCAACTCCTACCCGCCGCTGCGCGCCGGGATCCTCGCCGCCATTCAATCCTGATGCCGACCTATCCGACGCTTTCGACGGGCACGACTCTGATTGCCAGCCTGAGGCAATCGGTGTGCTCGCCCGTGCGGGTGAAGCAATTCGCCGGTGGGCAGGTGCAACGCTGGCGGGTCGCGGCGGCCTATCTGCGTTTCGAGATCTCGCATGTGAAGCTGCGCTGGGCGGACGTGATCACGCTGCGCAACTTCTGGGACGCGCAGGGACTCGCGGGCCCATGGAGTTTGCCGGTGGGCGCGGCGACTTACAACAACTGCGTCTTCTCCGACAAGCTCTTCACGGCGCAAGAGCAGCAGCGCGGCCTCGTGAACGTGTCGCTCAAGGCGCGCCAGGTGCTGCCGGAATCCACGGTTGCCCACCCGACCATCGGGGGAACTCAGCCGTCGTTCCCAGCCGGCCTCGTGCAGGCGCCCTACAACTCCGCCAAGCGTAGGAACGCCATCGTGTCCGATCGCGAGACCGGGCCACGCTACGAGTACGACTACGACGCCGCGTCGCTGATTGCCTTCGATGTCACGTTGAACGCACTCACCCAGACGGAGCGGGACTCGCTCGTCGCGTTCTTCGCAAGCGTCGGCGGCCCCTGGGCACCCTTCAACTTCACCGACCCCGACACAGCCACTGTGTACACGCACATCTTCTTCTCGATGGATGAATTGGCGGTCGAAAAGCTCGCCTCGAACGTCTACCGTTCCGCCTTCACGCTGGTGGAGAACCGCTGATGCCAGTAGCCCTGACGACGATTAACGCGGCCAAGGAACAGTCCTCGACCTACCAGCCGATTCTGCTGGCGGACTTCCTGTTCTGCGACGGCTCGAAGCTCCATCTAAGCACGCACCCGCTGAACACCGTGGAGGGTGGATTTCCCCTGCCGGGCGCGCCGGCCACCGACTACAAAGCACGCCTCGCTTCCCACAACATTCAGGAAATCCAGTCGCTGTCGCAGCAGGGCATCTCGCTCATCCCGTCGATCACTCTGGCGATTGAGGATCCCGACGCGGCCATTTATACGGCCAACGAAACCACCATCGGGTTCCGCGGCGCAGTGGTGACGCTGACGCTCGTGCTGTGGGACGTGGGGGCCAACACGTTTTCGAGCGATGCGCGAACCATCTTTGCCGGGCTCTGCGAGAAGGCCATTATCAACGCCACTACCTTGTCGGTAATGGCAGTCTCCGAAGTCGGCAAGAAGGTCCTGCCCACGGCCGTGCACCAGGCTTATTGCGTCTGGCCGAATCCCACCACATTGGCCCAGCGCGCCACCGCCAACAACCCGGACTCGCAGTTCTACTGGTGCGGAGAAGACCGGGCTCCCGACGTGGCGCCGCCCTGCCAGC
>CAIVVT010000045.1 GCA_903909435.1 uncultured Acidobacteriia bacterium
GGCCCAGCACGCGGTGGAGATGGGCGGGCCGAATACGCCGCACAGGACACTGCAACTGCCGGACGGCATCGGCATCGGGAATATCGAACCGGCGCTCCCTGAGGACTTGCTGGTCGAGCGCAGCTTCCTGCTGCTGCCAGGCGCGGCGTTCCCGCGCCTGTTGATCGAACTCACCAGCCAGAACGGAGGCCGGCGGGTGGTGCGCATCGACCCTGCCACCGGAACGCCCATCGTCGAGCAAGCCACGCAACTGCAGCCGGGGGCAGTCTCAAAATGAGGCAGCGCCGCGGCTTTACCCTGCTCGAAGTGCTCGTAGCCACCGCCATTATGGCGATTGCCGTAACCACCGCCGTGACCGCCCTCCGCACCTCGCTCCGCAATTCCGACCGTCAGATGGAACTCGACAAGGTGGGCGGGCTGGCCCATCGCAAGATGGACGAGTTGCTCGCCGAGCGGCTGAATCCGAGTTGCCAGGGCTTTGGCGGCGTGTTTCCGCCGCTCTACACGGGTGGTATCGAAGCGGGTTGGACCGCCATGGTGACCCCCTACGAGACGGCGGCCGCGCAAGCCGCGCCGGGCGCGCCCGCTTTGGAGCGCATCCAGCTTGAAGTCTGGTGGAAGGCCGCGGCGGGCCGCAGAACCATGCGCCTGGAGGCCTATCGCCGGACGGTCCTCACCCCCGAAGCCGCGGAGTGGATGCAGGCGCACTTGAGCGAAACCAGCGTGGGAGGGGCACGGTGAAGCACCCGCGCGGCATGACGCTCATCGAGGTGCTGATCGCGGTGTCGCTCGTGGCGCTGCTGAGTACCGGAATGCTGTTCGCCCTGCGCGCTGGATTGGGCTCGGTGGAGAGCATCAACCGGCACGTCCGGAACGCCCGTAAGGCCTCCGGCGCACAGACCATCCTGGAGCAGCAGTTTGCGGGGCTGATGCCGGTGGTGGCACCGTGCAGAACCGGGGCGGCCGAGGACTACGGTTCGCCGGCTGCGTTCTTCGACGGCGAGCCCGGCGTGATCCGGTTCGTCTCCGCGTACTCGCTGCAGGAAGCTGGACGCGGGCGTCCGCAGGTGATCGAGCTGTTTGCGATCCGCGCGGAGGATGGCCAGGGCGTGAGGTTGGTGGTGAACGAGGTGCCGTACTCCAGCCCGATCACGGCAGGCCTGATGTGCCGGTTCCAGGTGAGCGAGGTGGGTGGCCCCGCGCTGCTGGTCTTCCCGCCGCCCCGGCCGTCTCCGCGCAGTTTCGTGCTGGCGGACCGGCTGTCAAAGGTGTCGTTCGCCTACCAGGAACTTGTCCAGGGCGAACCTTATGAACGCTGGCTACCCAGCTGGATTCGCACCGACGTGTTCCCGTCCGCCGTGCGCATTGAAATGACCCCGTTGGAGGCGGATGCTTCGCGCCTGCCTCCGCTGCCGTTCTTCGCCCGTATCCAGGTGAACCGGAACATCAATGAAGCCATCGAGTTCTGACGCCCGGAGAGTGAGTCCCGCGCGACGCAAGGGTGGAGCGCTGTTAGCCGTGCTGTGGCTCTCCGCCGCCCTGGCCGCGATCGCTTTCTCCGCCGCCCAGACGGTGCGCGCCGAAAGGGAGCACACCCGCAATGTCCTGGAGGGAACCCAGGCCGCTTTCCTGGCATCGTCGGCTGCCGAGCGGGGACTGCTGTACGTTCTGTGGGGGCCGCAGGCGATATTGTCTGACGGGCGTCCACGTTTTTGGGCGCGCGGCATGCCTTTCGTGCGCATGTCCTTCCCGTCCGGCGAAGCTCTGGTTGAGATGATCCCTGAATCGTCGAAAATGGATGTGAACCGGGCGCAGTCGGAAGTGATCGCCCGGCTGATCGCGGCCTTGGGCGTCGCACCGGCAGTGGCGGGCAGGCTCAGCGGTTTGATCGTGCAGTGGAGGAGTCCGCTGAGTGCCGAGGCGGGGCTCGACGCATTGTACGAACAGGCGAATCCGACTTTTCGGCCTCCGCACGCGTCATTTCAACAGATCGAGGAATTGTTGTCCGTGCCTGGCATCACCCCTGACTTGTTTTACGGCCGCGTGGATCGCGCCCCCGACGGGAGTTGGGTGACGCGTGCAGGCCTGCGGGACTGCCTCTCGGTGCTGAGCGGGGCGGACGGGGACGACATCAACTCGGTGCAGCCCGCCGTGTTGGCCGCCAAAGGCGTGCCGCCGCAAGGGATTGCCGCTGTGGTCGCGCTGCGCCGCGCACGACCTATCGACGCCGAACAACTGGCTAACCTGCTGCCCGCGCTGGGCGATGCCGGCAACCTCTTTAGAATTGGCGGCGGGACGATTTTCACCATACGCGCCACGGCCCGCGTGCGGCTGCCCAACGGAGGCCTGTCCGAACTGCGCCGCACCGCCTCGCTGACGGTGAAGATGGCGCCCCGGTACGATTCCGGCGGATACCGCATACTCGACTCGCGGTCCGGTCCGGCAGTCCGGCCCCTGGAGGAGACATGGCCCTGGTAGTTCCCGGCGGACTGCGAAAATGGCTGCGGTTCGGAACGGGCGTGGGCATCGTGCTCGACGCGCAAGGGTTGGACGTGCTGGTCGCGCGCTCGCGTCCCACCGGGCCTGTCGTCGCCGGATGCCTGCGCGTTGAGAACATTGACCAGAAGGCGGCGGCCGAGTGGGGGGCGGAGGTCGTTCGTTTTCTTGCGGGATGCGGCGCCCAGCATGTAGCCGCCGTGGTCGTGCTGCCGCGCGCGCAAGTCATCTCCAGAATCGTCGTTCTGCCTGGCGTGCGCGACGCGGATGCCCCGCAAGCCTTGGGTTTTCAGTTGGATAGCCTGCATCCCCGGGGCGATATGGCGGTGGCCTGGGCTTGGCAGCGCATTGGCGATACCTCCAGCTTCAGCGTTGCCATCGTCCAACAGGAGTTGGTGGACCGCTACGCTTCGATGTTCTCTGAGGCGGGCATCCGGCTGGCCGGTTTCACCTGCTCGGGCAGTGCCCTGTACTTCGCGGCGCGTCTGGGCGACGGCCCGCCCCCGGCGGACTTCGCGGCCGTGCGCGGTGCCAAAACAGGCATTGATGCCAGCGAGGTCGAAGTCTACGCGGAGAGCGCCTCGCACCCGCTCTACAACGTGCTGTTCGCCGTGCCGGCCGGCCGGGCCGTGGCGCTGGCCCGCGCGGAAACACGGTTGGACGACGGTCCCGGCCCCGCGATCGACGGTGAAAACGCGGTGCTCGACTGGATCGATATCCTGCCGGCCTGGAACTCCGCGCCGGACACGCTGGACCTGTCCGATGCCGGCCGCTCGCGCCTGGCGTTGGCCTGGGCGGCGGCACTGGTGTCCGCCTGCTCGCATCTCGGCGCGCCGCTGAACCTCCTGCCTCTGGAGTTGCGGGTACAATCCTCGCGTCTGGCGCTGGTCCCCCCGCTGCTGCTCGGCCTGCTGCTGCTGTGCCTGTGCGGGGCACTGCTGGGGGAGGAAGCGTGGCTCGATGGGGAGTACCTGCAGACGCTGCAACAGCAGATCAAACGCCTCGGCCCGGCCGCGCGGCGGGTGGAAGCGCTCGATCGCCACATTGCCGACTCCGCGACCCAGATTCAAGCACTGGACGCCTTTCGACGCCGCACCCGCGACGACCTGGACGTACTGCTGGAACTGACGAAACAACTCCCGCCGCCCGCCACCCTGAACTCCATCGCCATGACCCGGATTGAGGTGCAGATCGGCGGCGAGAGCGGGCAGGCCGAGGGCCTGCTCAAAAAGCTGGATGAATCGCCGTTGTTCCAAGCCTCCGAGTTCACAACGCAGTTAACCAAGAATGGCGACACGGAGTATTTCCGGCTGCGCACGCAAAGAAAGCGCGAAAAAGCCGCCGCGGGAGGCTCCAAGTGATCCAGATGGGCGAGCGCGACAAGCGCGCACTCAAAGCCCTGGGCGCGGCGGTCGGGATCTTCGGCGCGGTCTTCGCAGTGATCTGGTTCTGGCCGCAACCAGTACCCGAAAGCGTGGGCGCCGTGGGGACGGTGCCGCAAGCGGAGAAGCGGCTGAAGAGCCTGCGCAAGCTGGTCGCAGCAGTTCCGGCCAGGGAGGAAATCGACCGGCGTTTCGGAGCCCAACTCGCGGGTCGCGAGAAGGGCCTGATCAATGCCGAAACGCCTGCGCAAGCTCAGGCGCAACTCCTGCAAATCGTAAGACGAATCGCACAGTCGCAGTCGCCCGCGCTGTCGGTGAGTGGCTCGGAATTCTCTCCGGTCAAGCAATTCGGCAGCTCCTACGGCGAGGTCACGGTCACGATCTCGGCGGAATGCGGCATCGAACAGCTGCTCAATTTCATGGCGGATCTCTCCAGCCAGCCCGAGTTGATTGCAACGTCGAGCATGCAGCTGGGGCAGGCCAACCCCAAGAAGAAGACGCTGCCGGTGCGCATGACGATCAGCGGACTGGTGCCTAAGCGGCTGGCGCCCGAGCGCAAAAGCGAGGTGTCGTTTTGAGGCGGAATCTGCTTCTGCTGGACCTGCTTTTGCTGGCCCTGTCCGGGCTGGGCGTGTGGCGCTTCAACGAGTTTCGTCGCGAGCGACTGGCCGACCAGGCGAGTTTTCTCAAGCGCCGCGAAGCTGGCGTACCCGCGCCGGTGATCCTGATGCCGCCGCCGGTTGCACCGGTCGCGGCCGGCCCGTACCTGCAGGTGGCGCAGCAACTGCTGTTGAGCGGCGACCGGAACCCGTCCGTGATTCTGGACGTCGTGCCGCCGAAGGTGATGCCGGCGCTGCCGCGCGCCTATGGCGCGATGGACCTGGGTGAGGGGCCGCGAGTGGTGCTGGCGGTCACGCACACTGCTCCGCAGCGCTCCTACGCGGTGGGCGAGCAGGTTGGCGAGTTCAAGCTGCTGGCCATCACGCAGGCGGGCGTCGTGTTCGAGTGGGACGGCAAGCAGGTGGCCGCCAGCTACGACGACATGCGCGACCTGGCGACTCCGCCCGTCCAGAGCGCGAATGCAGCCGCGACACGCGCCGCCACGGCGGTTCCCGGTGCGGCTCCGGCCGGGCAGCCAGCGGGAACGGCGCCGAAACCAGCCGGCGTTCAGACCATCGCCGCCAGCCCCAACACGCAGGGCAAGCCCGGTTCCGGCACCGGGTTCGCGCGCGGTTGCCAGGCGGGCGACACCTCGCCCGAAGGGACGATCAGCGAAGGCTACCGCAAGGTGATCCAGGACATGGGCTTCGGAAAAAGTTGTTATTGGGAGAGGGTGCAGTAATGTCAGCCAGTCAGATGGGCCTCCAGCCGGTGCCGGGCAGCCTGCCCGCCGCTTCCGCCTCGCGGCTCGCGCCCGCGGTTCCAGCCGCAGGGATGCGAGTCCGTAAAGCGCGGGTGATCCCGCTCCTGACTCTCGTCCTGGCGGGCGCGGCGCTTTCCGCCGCGCAACAACCTTCGCAGCCGCCCAAGCTCCCCCCCTATATGCAGCAGGAGTACGACCGGCAGGTGAAGGTCGGCCAGCAACTGCAGCAGCGTCTGGCGCCCGCGTCCGCCACGCAAGTTGCTGTGCCGGCACCCGCGCCCGCAGCTCCCGCCACACCCGCCGCAACCGCCACGCCGGCCGCAACCGCCACGCCCGTGTCCACCATTCAGTCCGCGCCGCCGATCGGCTCGCTGTCCCTGCAGAATGCGGATCTGCTGCAGGTGATCGACCAGTTGGCCCGCGCCGCGAAGCTCAATTACGTGCTCGACCCGCGCGTCGAACGGCGCGTGGTCACCCTGAACACCTATGGGGAGACCAAGGCCGTCGATCCCCGCGACTTGCTGGAGACCATTCTCCGTATCAACGGCGCGGCCATGGTGCAAACCGGCAACTTCTACCGCATCGTGCCGCTGGTTGACCTGGCCCACATGCCGCTCAAGCCCGAAACCATGGACAAGGATATTCCAGAGGATGAGCGTCCGATGTTGAACCTCATCTTCCTCAAGTTCGCCGACGTCGAGGAACTCTCGAAGCTGGCCAACGAGTTCCTGGGCGTGGACGGCAAAGCCTGGAGCTATCCCAGCGCAAACCTGCTGCTGGTGCTCGACAGCCGGCGCAATATGCGGCGCCTGATGGAATTGGTGGCGATGTTCGACAGCGACTCGCTGGCGAAGAAACGGGTGCGGGTTTTCGATGTGCGCAACTCGCGCCCCTCCGATCTGGCCCGCGAGCTGGAGCGGATTCTCAAGTCCATTTCGATGAGCAAGGAGTCCAGTTCGAGCGGCGTCAGGTTCGTGCCGGTGGACCGCATCAATACGCTGATCGCAGTGGCTGCGAATCCCGGAGCGTTCGTCCAGGTGGAGGAGTGGATCCGCAAACTCGACACCAAAGTCAAGGCTGCGGCGGGCAAGAGCGACAGCTACGTCTACCGCATCAAGTATGGCCGGGCCGACCTGATTGCCCAGTCCATCATGAGCCTGTACTACTCCATGAACGGCATGGGCGGGATGGGCGGCTACGGGATGAGCGGGATGGGTGGCTACGGCATGTCCGGCATGGGCGGATACGGGATGTCCGGGATGGGTGGCTACGGGATGTCCGGGATGGGTGGCTACGGGATGGGCGGATACGGGATGTCCGGGATGGGCGGCTACGGCATGGGGGCGTACGGCGCGGGCGCCTACGGCAACCAGGCGGGTATGGCTGCGGCGGCAGGCGCCGGCGGCGCCGCGTCTGGCGTGGCATCTGGAGTCGCCTCCATCGGCCCTTCCGCGAACGCCTTGGGCGGGACCTCCTCCGGGCTGGGCAGCGGCGATATGACCGGCTCGTACCTCGGTTCGAGCTACGGCATGGGAATGGGCATGGGGATGATGCCCGGATCGACTCAGTTTGGACCGCGTATCATGCCGAACACGGGAGACAACTCGCTCCTGATCCTGGCCACGCCCGAGCAGTACGAGAGCGTGGAGAAACTGCTCCAGCAAATCGACGTGCCGCCGCGGCAGGTGCTGATCGAGGCCCAGATCCTCGAAGTGACACTCACCGGCGCCTTCGCCAGCGGTGTCTCGGCCTGGCTGCAACAGCGCGGCGCGACCAACCCGGCCAGCGTGCCCGGCAGTACGGCGAGCAGCAGCCAGACGATCCTGGGCGCTTTCGACGGTGCGATCACCACGCTCTCCGCCGGCATGCTGGTCGGCCATAGCAGGCAACTTTTCGGGCTGCTCACCGCTCAGGAGACCAGCGGCCGAACCAAGGTCATTTCCACTCCGCGAGTGATTGCGACCGACAGCATTCCCGCCTCCATCACGGTTGGGGAGCAGGTGCCCACTTTGGCCTCGCAGGCCGTGACGAATGCGACTTCTTCCGGCAATTCCTTGTTTGCGAACACGATCAACACGGTTTCCACCGGCACGACGCTCAGCTTCACCGCGCGCATCAACCCCAGCGGCGTGGTCACGCTTCAAATCGACCAACAGGTCAGTTCCCCGATAGCGCCCGCGGCCGGCGGGATTCAGTCGCCGAGTTTCAGCAATCGGGAAGTCAAGACGCAGGTGACGGTCCAGGACGGAGACATGATCGCAATTGGCGGAATCATCAGCGAGCAGAAGACCGAATCCAGTTCGGGCATTCCGTTGCTGCACAAGCTGCCTTTGATCGGCGGGGCTTTCGGGAACAAGTCCACCACCAAGAGCCGCACGGAAATGGTGATCTTCCTGACGCCGCACGTGATCTACGACACCAACGCGTTGAGCGAGGCCAACGACGAACTGGTCAACGGGATGAAGAAAGTGCAGAAGATGATCCGGGAATAAGGGTGGCCAAGCCCGCTAACGGGCGCCAGTTCCTCGCGGCCGCTGGCAATCGCCTAGATCTGCTCATTGTGCTTACGATCCCCAAAAGACGGCGGCGAGGGCGGGAAACCGCTAAAATTAGCGGTTCGTCGAAAATCGCCCGCTGCGATTCAACAACATACGGGCAAAACCGCTGAGCTCAGCGGTTTTGCCTGCAGTCCCACCACGCTCTGACGCCCGGCACGAGCGCTGTCTTACCCGCCTGACAGAGTGCACCCCGCGGCTCTGTGCTGCCGGGCGCAGCGCTGCGGTCCGGTCAGCGTCCGGGGGGCCGCTCCCGTGTGGGAAGCAGGTACATGGACAAAACAGGTCCGATTCTCCTGCCTTGGCCTAAATGCGATTGACAGGCGAGAAGGCCGCATGTTCTAATCGTTGCAAGGGTTTGTTTGCCAGACTCCGTGCTATCCAGCGCTCTCCAGCAACGGATAATGGGATATGGTAAAACGGTTCTGGTTGCGTCCGGACCGAAGCCGCTTCAGTGCTGGCGTAAATCCTGCGGGCACAGAGAGACTGCATTATTGTCTTTAGGGACAACAAATACGACTCCAGTAACCCCTAAGCCCGGGACAGGGCAGGGGACACCGACCGCTGTTTCAAGCGGCGAGTGGCTGGGGCACGATCAGGGTTTGATTAATATTCAGGCTCAGGTCAGAGAAACTTCATTCAATTCACATCTCAATCCGCATCTCCAAGGAGAAGGTAATGGTTAGTTTTCGCAAATCTTTGATGGTCGTGGCTCTCCTGGCGCTTTGCGCCGGTCTGGTCATGGCACAGACGACCAACACTACAAAGGTCATCGTTGTTCGCGCAGAAGGCGTTACCGAACCGATCGATAACGGCGGCATCGTCCTCAACAGCACCCTTCCGGCCGCCGCACTCCCGGCCGGCTTTTTGGGTACAGGCTTCTACAACTTCACGCTGTTTTCGAACACCACCAACATCACCTCAAACCCTGGCAAGAACGACGGGGCGACTGGTGAGATCACGTTGAATGCGGGCGGCGGCGCCGTCCATGGCGTTATCAACGCGGGCAGCACCAGCGTCACGTTTACCAACGTGAAGGCTACTCCCACCGCGTGGGTCGCCGGTTCGCCAGCTTCCTTCACGGTGACCATCAAGGGCATCCGTGTGAACGCGTCCCTGCTGACCACGGGCGGCCCCGTTGTCGCTTCGGGCGTCAGCTTCACCGTGTTCGCGCTGCCGCAGGATAACCTGACCCCGGCCGCTCTGTTTGCCACCAGCAATGGCGGCTCGTCGCCGATCTTCACCGCCGAGAACGTGGCCTATGCGATCTCGACTCTGACCGTTGGCGCCACGAAGGACGTCGTCAACAAGAACTTCACGTTCGACCAGTGCGCCACCCCGGGTGGAACTCTTTCGAACCCGACCGCCACGACGCCCTACTTCAGCCCGATCTTCACGATCAATTTCACCGAATCCTACAGCAAGTCCTTCCTGAGCCCCGGCCAGGAGAAGGATGATAGCGTCGATACCACGCTGGTCACTAACGGAACCCGCCTGCAGGCGACGTTCACTGGCTTCCCGGCCGGCACCCAGCTTTGGGTTCCGAATGGCGTGATCAGCGGCACCGTGTCCGCAATCCTGGTTCTCGGACCTGACGCCGACGGTTCCAACGGCAAGCTGGCCACCAAGCTTGGCCCGAACGATTACACTGCAGTCACGCAGGGCACCCCGGTTGTTTACGAGATCTTCGGCAGCAACATTTCGGGCATCGGCGAGACTCTGGCCGTTCCGGTTGCGGTTTCCTTCACGGTTGCCAACCCCGCTCTGTCGGCCATTGCCGGCAGCGTGAGCGCCAACTATGCTCCGCTTTCTTCCGTCCCCGGAGCGTCCGCCACAGCGGCTATCCCGCGTTTTGGCAGCTCCCCGCAGACCATCGCCGGCGGCTATTACGGAATCAACGCTTGCACCAGCCAGCTGCTCTTCCCGTACGTTTCCACGGGCGGCGGCTGGGATACCGGCCTCGCTATTTCGAATACCGGCCTGACGCCTTCGTCCACTAACGCCCTCGGTGGCACCTGCGCATTCAGCTTCTACGCTGCCACAGGCGCACCGGCCGCTCCCGTCGCGTTTGGCGCCGCCGGCTTCGGTGACACCACCGCCATCGCTTCCGGCACCACTGCCGTTGGCTTGGCCTCCGCCGCCGTTCCGGCTGGTGGAGCTTTCACGGGCTACGCCTACGCGGTTTGCAACTTCAAATCGTCGCAGGGCTTCGCGTTCCCGTTCGCTCCTGAAGCCAGGGGCTACATCAGCGCTGGTTACCTCTCCAAGTAGGTCTTAGACCAAATCTTGGTTCCGTAACTCCGACCAGGGGCGCGGCGCAAGCCGCGCTCCTGGTTCGTTTTGACGCCCCGCGACGCCCAGGTTTCCCCTCCGCCATTCCCGCCTCCGGATGTACGACCCCAGCACTAATCCCGCCTAGCGCCAAACCCGCCTAGCACAGAGCCGCGAACGACAAAGAGCGGTCAAGTCCGCTAACAACCACTACTCTCGCAGTCACCCTCCAATCCTGTGCATTTTCGGAGCGGCCGCGAGCGACCATTAGCGGTCAAGACCGCTAACTCTCTCCCGGTTCTACAGTCATAAGTTCATTTCCCAGACAGCTTCGGTACGAAGGTGACAGAAGCAGGATCAGCGCCCTGAGAGGACTATCCCGCCCTGCGCACTTCAGCTTTGTGGTCATTCCCCCGGCAAGAATCCCTAGCAGACACCCCCAAGCGGTAGCGACCGCCTCCAGGCACCTTCTTCATCACATTCTCCTGCTACGGGAAGGTGCTCCACGGGCGAACAGGGCGCTGTGGACCTTTTCCATAACATCCCCGGCACGCCCCGACTCACGCAAAACTCCGGCCGTCTGGCAGCCCAGGTACGTCGCATGGCCCAGCCTCCCTATCTTCTGGATGCAAGCCGCTGTTCGGCTACGCTGCAGGCCATCCAGGACCTGTGTGCTCGGGAATCGTGGCTGCTCCTCGCCGCCCATATCCGGACGACCCATGTCCACGTCGTTGTGGAAGCGGACGCTACTCCGGAGTGGGTGATGAGTTCGTTCAAGCGCGTCGCCAGCCGCGCTTCAAACGGGCTCGGTTTGGACGGCGAGGGCCGCATTCGCTGGGCCCGGCACGGCAGCACGCGCTATATCTGGACCAAAGAGCAACTTTCGGCAGCCATCCGCTACACGGTAAATGCACAGGGCCAGCCGTTGGTGGTCTACGAAGCTGCGCGATAGCAGCCAACCTTCTACCGCAAAGCGTTGAATCGATTGGCTGCATTCAGCGAGCATCCAGAACGGAGGCGCGAACGCGAGAGAGAGGTGGGTGTTAGCGGACTTGACCGATCTCTGTCGTTCGCGGCTCTGTGCCGGACGAGCTGTGCGGCATGCGGCTTTTTGCTGAAGCGCCGCTGCGGCTAGGGTTTTGGCGCCGCCTCAACCGGGAGGATCGGGAACTTGTGTTCGCTACGGAACGGCATGATCCAAAGGGTCACCGCCTGCTGTCCATCAATCGCGGTTCCCTGGTACTTGAATTCAACCAGAAGCTTACCCTTCTTCCCGGCGGCGATGTAGTCCTGACCCATTTTGCATTGGAGCCCCGGTACGGAAGGGCAGGCCAGTTGGAACTGGATCGGGCCGTTCAGGCCATTCGAAACTTCGATCTCATCCTTGCCTTCACCCTTGGACGGAAGCTGCAGTGCCGGTTTGGAGAAGGAAACCTCCATCGACAATTTCTCCAGGGGCTGCGGAGCCGGAGGCGCCTTAGGCGGGGCGCCATCGACGCCGCGACTGGATTTCACTGTGCCAAAGGGCGTGACCATGTCTTGGCCTGCCGGCGGCAGGAAGTAGCACCATTGACCCGATTCCAGCCTCCACTCCGTGGGGACGGGGAACTTGACGACCTTCTTCTGAACACCAAAAGAAACCTCGTCTTCCATGACGAGGGTGACCTGGGCAGTCTTCAGGTCATCCGCAGCCTTCACCGCCCGAACCTCGACGCTGCGGGGAGAAGGCTTAACCATGGAGTAGTACTCGTCTTTGCTGGCTTCGCAAACCAGCGCCTCGGCGGCTCGCGGCTTGCCCGCCATCAGCAGGTCGTAGAACTTCTTAACCTGTTCGCGTACCACCGACTCAGCTTGCTGCGCCTCGGCCGATTTCGCAGGCGCCGGGCTGGTTTGCGCGCCGGCGAGACTGGTCCAGGCAACAAGGCACAACGCTACCGCACTTTGGGCGAATCGAAAAAACATCATTTGGGGGATCTTTCGGGAGAGATGGCTGGGAGGCAGGGACTCGAACCCCGATACGCGGCTCCAGAGGCCGCAGTCTTACCATTAGACGACCTCCCAGTGAGGCCAAACCACAATATAACACAGGCTTGGAGGCTGGTGACGGATGCTCGGTTCGCTGTGTGCATCGGGTTCTGTCCTGTTAGACGCGCGGCGGGCGTGAAAGGACGGCCGAGCCCCCAAACAACCACGTTGCAGCTGTCTCGCCGCCAGGCATCGACGCCGCTAGCGAATCACTCCCTGCAGCGGCGAACTCGCGGAGGCGTAGAGTTTGCGCTGCATCCGGCCGGAAAGAAAAGCCAGCCGGCCCGCCTCCACCGCATGGCCCATCGCGGCCGCCATCTTTTCGCTGTCATCGGCCAGCGCCACGGCCGTATTCAGGAGCACGCCTTCGAAGCCCAGTTCCATGGCCTGGCACGCGTCGGAAGCCGTGCCCACGCCCGCGTCCACGATCAGCGGAACCGCCGTGATCTGCTCGCGGATAATCCGGAGCGAGGTGAAATTCTGGATGCCCAAACCGCTGCCGATCGGTGCGGCCAGCGGCATGACCGCCGCTGCGCCGGCATCGACCAGGCGCTTGGCGGTAATCAGGTCGTCGTTCGTATACGGTAATACCACAAAACCCTCGCGCACAAGAATGCGCGTGGCCTCGACCAATCCCACAACGTCGGGATAAAGCGTCTGCTCGTCGCCGATCACTTCCAGTTTGACCCAGTTGGACAGGCCCACTTCGCGGCCCAGCAGGGCGGTGCGAACCGCATCGTCCACGTTGTAGCAGCCAGCGGTATTGGGCAGGATGAAGTACCTGGAGCGGTCGATGTGGTCCAACATCGACTCCTTGGAGCGATCCGTCAGGTTCACGCGGCGCACGGCCACGGTAACGACTTCGGCGCCGGAGGCGGCATGGCAGCGAATCATCTCGGAGAAGGTGCGGTACTTGCCCGTACCGATCATCAGCCGCGAACGAAAAGTGCGTCCGGCAATGGTCAATTGCTCACTCATGACCCAATTCTAACTTGAGCGTGCGAAGATCCGGCTCGGCCCGGCGCGCGGCGGGTGCACAACGGCCGCTTGCCCGGCCGCGGTGATAGGATGCGTGCATGATACACGGCATCGAACACGCCGCCATCGCGGCCCAGGACGTGGAACGCCTCGCCGCCTTCTACGTCGAAACGCTCGGGTTCAAGATCAACTATCGCGGCAAGACCGCCATTTTCGTGAAGGCGGGTGACGGCAGCATGATCGAGATCATCCCGGCTGACGGCGAATCCGCGGAGCCGACTGTGAAAACGCCCGGACTGCGCCACCTGGCCCTGACCGTCACCGATTTTGAAGCGGAATGCGAGCGACTGACTGCGGCGGGAGTGGCCTTTCTGGAACCGCCTCTGATCAAAGGCGGCAACAAGGTTGTATTCTTCCGTGACCCGGACGGGAACATCCTCCACCTGCTGGAACGCTCACAGCCACTGCCTTAGGTACCGCAGGCATGATAAATTCAGAAGCGCGGGTACACTCGCGCCCGGGCCCTTAGCTCAGCGGTTAGAGCCGCGGACTCATAATCCGTTGGTCGTAGGTTCAAATCCTACAGGGCCCACCACTTGTCTCCCCGACAGAACCGACCGGCCAGCGGCTAGCAGGTGTCGATCGCGCATGGACGATCCGTTTGAGTCTGAACCCTATGCGAACCAGTGATGCCGTACTCGCCGCCAAGCCTGTCGGGATGACGGCTGAGATCGCTCCATACGCCATCAGCATCTTCGTCAGCGCCACACTCCTCTTCCTGGTTCAACCCATAGTTGCCAAGCAACTGCTGCCCGGCTTCGGCGGAGGAGCCGGGGTCTGGATGCTGTGTCTGGTGTTCTTCCAGACGGTGCTTCTGTTTGGCTACTGGTATGCGCACTGGTCGATAGCCAAGTTGAGCCGGAAGGCTCAGGCTTTGACCCACGTCGCGTTGCTCGGGCTCAGCACCCTGGCTTTGTGGCTGAACACCGGCATCGGGACGCATCCGGCGGTCGTCCAGCATCCCGCTCTAGCCGTGCTGGGCTATATCGCGGCCAGCGTTGGGTTTCCCTATCTCGTCTTGTCGTCGACGAGTCCCTTGCTGCAGGCCTGGTATGCCACACCCGAACGAGGGCGCATCCCGTATCGCCTGTTTGCACTGTCGAACCTGGGCTCACTTCTGGCCCTGTTGGCATACCCGTTCGCGATCGAGCCGTCTCTGGACACACGGATGCAAATGGAGGCTTGGCGCGTCGCCTACAGTCTGTTTGCCCTCTCCTGCTCCTGGGTTGCAATGCGTGCATGGACGGCTACGGCAGATGGGGCAGCGGATCGGCCCAGCGGACGCTTTCATGCCGGGCTGTCTCGAAGAACTTCGTGGGTATTGCTTCCGGCGTGTTCATCGATGCTGTTGATGGCGGTCACGAGCGAATTGTGCCAGGATATCGCGCCCGTTCCCCTGCTTTGGCTAGCACCGTTGACGATTTACCTCGCGAGTTTCATCCTCTGCTTCGAGCATGACGGCCTATTCCAGCCAAAGGTGTACAGGCTGCTGGCCCCTTTGGCGCTCCTCGCGGTGCTAGTCATTCCGGGCGCCCACATTCCACCGATTCCCGGGATATCGATCATTCTGACCGCGCTGTTCGTGCTCTGCACTTTCCTGCACAGTCAACTGGTTCAACTGAAGCCCGACACCAGCGGGCTCACTTCGTTCTACCTCTCGGTGTCGCTCGGCGGCGCCCTCGGTGGAGTGTTTACGGGACTGGTGGCGCCCGCGATATTCCCGGACTACTTTGAACTGCAGGTAGCCGTCGCCATTGCGTTGGTATTGGTCCTCAGGTTCCTCATGGGCTACCGCTCGAGGGTGTTCCTGGCGACCAGCGCCAGCCTGCTTCTGGTCGTGCTCTACGTGGGCAACGGGATGCGCGGAGGAACCATGGTGTTTCGCGGCAGGAATTTCTACGGGGCGCTTTCCGTTCGCGAAAAGAGCGCTACTGCGGGTACGGTCCGGACGCTGTTCCACGGGAGAGTTGCACACGGCGGCCAGATTCTGACCGACGAATTGAGGCGCGAGCCCGGTTACTACTACGGGCGCGAGTCCGGGGTGGGGCTGGTCCTGCAACCGGCGGGCTCGCCGCGCCGCGTGGGAATTGTCGGATTGGGGGTTGGGACCGTAGCCGCGTACGGTCAGCGAGGGGACACCTACCGGTTTTATGAACTGAACCCGATGGTCGAAGCGCTGGCGCGCACGTCTTTCACCTTCTTGAAGGATTGCGGCGCAAGGGTTGAGATAGTGCCCGGTGACGCCAGGCTGTCGCTCGAGGCTGAACCCGCGCAGAACTTCGACGTTCTGATTCTGGACGCGTTTTCGGGCGATTCCATACCGGTTCACCTGCTGACAGGGGAGGCCTTCCGGTCCTACTCCCGCCACCTGAAGCCAGACGGTATTCTGGCTGTCCACGTCAGCAATATCTATCTCGACCTTGACCCAGTCGTGGTCAATCTTGCCGCAACGGTCCACCGGATCGCGCTGCGAGTCGATTCAACGGACCGTCCGGCGCGCGAGGTGCTGACTGCCGAATGGATACTCGTCATGCCCGAAGGCGAATTCGCCAAACAACTAGTCCGCAGGAAGCTCGGACGTGTGTTATCGCCGGGGCAAGGCCGGCTCTGGACGGACCACTTCAGCAACATTGCCGGTGTGCTTCGCCACTGACACGGGCCCATGCGCCTGGCCGCTCGATTCCAACCGGCTCCTCATCCCTTCGCTACCTGACGCCAGTTGCCGCTCCGCACAATGCGGCGCGGGTCATAAGGCCGGTTGTACCAATAAGCCCACGCCCAGCACTCAGCATCACCGGCCTGGGCGACCGGAACCATACGCCGCAAATACAGCGAACTCGCCTCCGCGCCGGGGAAATACTCCTCGACGAAATCCAACTGAGCGAGCAGCGACTCAAATTCAGGCGCACGCTCCTCCGGGAACTCAACCAATTCGCCGTGGACCCACTGACCGCTCCTGCGGGCAGGGATCAGCCCGGGGTACTCACCAAGGTCCACCAGACGCCCCGGTGTCCGCGCCGGAACGACCCGTAGCGGGTTCGCCGCCAGGATCAGACCGCCCCTGCTTTCGCCCTGCAGCAGCGTCCCGTAAACAAAGAGCGCGCTCATTGAATCCCTCGTCTTCAGGCTACACCGGCCTCCGGGATACACTGGTTTCACGCCCCGGCTGAAGTCCGCGGCGCCCATGAAAATGCTCAGCAAATTTGCCGACCGCTGCCACACCGAACTCACCGGATCGATCCTGCCGTTCTGGATGAAGCACTCCATCGACACGCAGAACGGCGGCTTCTGGTCGTGCCTCGAACGCGATGGCACGGTCTTCGACCCACGGAAATACGTCTGGATGAACGGACGCCAGGTGTGGATGTTGAGCCGGCTGTACCGGACGTTGGAGCCTCGCGCCGAATGGCTGGCGGCGGCTCGTAGCGGAGCGGAGTTCCTGCGCCGTCACGTGTTCGACGACCAGCAGCGCTGCTGGTTCAGCCTCACGGCAGATGGCCGACCGGCTGGATACCAACGAAAGCCCTATGGCGCCGTATTCGTGATGCTGGGATTCCTGGAGTATTCGAAGGCCAGCGGCGATGCGGCCTATCGCGAGTTGGCCCTCGACCTGTTCAGGCGCATCGGGCGATACATCGAAGAACCCGGCCTGCTGGGGCGACCCAGCGTGCCGGGCGCGCCCCGGCTGAGCGGTCTGGCCGATATCTACGTTCTGTGCGCCATGGCCCTGGACCTGTTGGAGGACGACCCGGGAAACCTGGAGTGTCTCGATGTGCTGCGCGGCTGTCTGCGCCAGATCAAGCTGCATTACCACCCGGCCCGGCAACTCTTTTACGAAAATGCGCCGCTTGACCAGGAATCCGCACAGACGCCGGACGGGCGGCTGATCTGTCCAGGCAGCATCTTCGAGATCAACTGGCTGCTTTCCCGCGCCTTGGACTATGTGCCGGATGCGGAGGTCGGGAAGTTGTTGCTCCTGACCTTGGAGGGGGGGCTCGAGTTCGGTTGGGACAAGGAGTTTGGCGGCTTCTTCTACTTCCTCGATGCCGAAGGGCACTCTCCGCTGCAGCTTGAATGGGCCATGAAACTGTGGTGGGTGCACGTAGAGGCGCTGTACGCGCTGGTCAACGTCTACATCCGGACGCAGGACCCCAAGTGGCTGGAGTGGTTCGAGCGCGTGCAGGAATGGGTTTGGGCGCACTTTCCCGACAAGCAGTTCGGAGAATGGTTCGGCTACCTGGACCGGCAAGGGAGCCCCGAACTGACGCTTAAGGGCGGGAATTACAAAGGCTGTTTCCACATTCCGAGGGCGCTTTTGTTCAGTCTGCAAGCGATTCGGCGGGCGGGCTCCGTCTAAAGCCGCGGGCGCGATTGGTCACGGGCGCCATAGAGCGGAGTGAGGGTTTCGCAGGAAAAAGCGGCGCAAACGGGAAAAGGATCAAAAGCTCTGCATTTCGATGACCCATCGCGTTGCTCTACCCGGATCTGCGTGTTATGATTGAGGAGCCTCAAGGACTGCGGTTCCCTGAACTGGTCCCAATTCCCGACGGAGCGCCTTTCCCAACATACATGAGTTCGACGGTTTTTCTTGGTAACCTTCCCCCGTGGGTCACTGCCGATGACATCAAGGCATGGCTTGTAGCGGAAAATCTGGTATCTGATTCTGTGAAGGTCATCCGTAACCCGGAGACCCAGGAATCAAAAGGCTTTGCATTTATAGAAGCGCCGAATGAGGAAGAAATGAACCTCATCATCAAGCGCTTCGACCGGGCTCCGCTTGAGGATCGCCTCTTGCGGGCCAATCCGGCTCAACCGCCCAAGTCCAAGAGTGGACCTGGTCCGGTTCGCCGCGAGGGTCCCCCGGTCCCATATGTTCGATCTGCCGCACCTGCGGCGGCTGCTACGAGTGCGCCGAGCGCCACTGTCTCCTCTACCGCTGCTGCGTCCACGGCCGGAGTTGGTGTGCTCGACCGCAACCGGCGCGGTGGCAAAAAGCACGCACGGAAGCCTCAGGCTCCCCAAACGCAGTTTGCCGAAGAGCTGGCCAAAGCGCTCTAGTTCGTTCAGTTTCCCTGCCTCACGCCCGGAGCGCACTGCGCGCTCCGGGCGTAGCATTTCTCCCCCGACTATTGCCAATCATCAAGTGCTGCCGGTGGTATACTCGGTGGCGCGGAGCGGTCTGCGCGCACTCGCGTGCAGCATGCGCTTCACGTCGACGGCGTGAGGTGTTCCTGTGTACGATTTGTTACTACTTCGGGCCTTTTTCGTCCTCATTCTGTCGGTCACCGCGTGGTATTTCAAACCTTTTGGACTCCAGAGTCTTCCCGCCGCTGGGGCGGGTGTGGCATTGGGGCTGTTCGTCGTAGTTTTCGAGCTTCGAATCAGACAGGTGAGTCTGAAAAGGTTGATCGGCGCAGCGGCCGGCTCGGTGTTGGGCATCGTTGGTGCGTATCTTATCTCCCTGATCCTCTCGCGAGCAGTAATCGGAGAGTCGGGGACCCTTGCTTTTCTACAATTGTTGATTTTGCTACTGATGACATATGTTGGCCTGATCGTGGGGGCCAACAAAGGCGAAATGCTCAATCTGGCTGCGCTCGGCGGCCTGTTTGGTGGCGAGAAAGTCTCCAAACAAAGCTTCAAAATTCTCGATACAAGTGTCATCATTGACGGACGGATTGCCGATATAGCGGAAACCGGTTTCCTCGACGGCGTCCTGGTGGTTCCCCAGTTCGTCCTGCGCGAACTGCAACTCGTGGCCGATTCGGCGGATTCGATGAAGCGCAATCGAGGCCGCCGGGGGTTGGACGTTCTGCAGCGCATCCAGAAGATGGCCCACTTGAACGTCCAGATTCTGGAAGAGGATTTCCCGCACGTCAAAGAGGTGGACTTGAAACTGATCGAACTGGCCCGCCTCTACGATTGCAAGGTCGTGACCAACGACTTCAATCTCAACAAGGTGGCCCAACTCCACGGCGTCGAGGTTCTGAACATCAATGAACTGGCGAACTCCCTGAAGCCGATCGTGCTTCCCGGCGAGATCATGCGCGTTTTCATCCTGAAGGAAGGCAAAGAATATAACCAAGGAGTCGCCTACCTGGACGACGGCACCATGGTGGTGGTGGACAACGCCAAACGGATGATCTCGAAGACGATCGACATCACCGTGACCAGCGTCCTTCAAACCACCGCCGGCAAGATGATTTTCGGTCGATTTGACGAGCGGGTGCACCACGTTTATGACAAGGCCCCGCTGCCCCCATTGGACCGATCGCAGGATCGGGAGCGCAGTGCGCCCCCGCCGCCAGCCGCTTCGGCGCCGCCGTCCGCGATGCCGCCCAGCCATTAGTTCGCTCGGATTGTTGCAGTGTGAACCATGAAAGTCTCTGTCATTCTCCCCGCGGCGGGTCTCGGTACCCGCATGAAATCGGCCGCTGAGCCCACGGGCACCAGCCGCAAGCAGTTTATGCAGATCGACGGCGTGCCGGTGCTCGTGCACACGGTGCGCAAGTTCGTGGCTTGCCCGCTGGTGTCCGAGGTCGTCATTGCACTGCGTGCCGACGATCTCGAATGGGTGGAGGCGCTTCTGAAGCCCGAGTCCTTTGCGAAGCCGGTGCGCTGCGTCGCGGGCGGGGCGTCCCGGCAGCAATCGGTAGAAAACGCGTTATTGTCGCTCGCGCCGGACGTCGATGTCGTGGCCGTCCACGACGCTGTCCGCCCGTTCGTCGATCCCGAGACCATCGAGCAGGTGATCGAGCAGGCGGCGAGCACCGGTGCCGCCATAGTGGGCATCGTGCCCGTGGACACAGTGAAGCAGATGCAGCGGCACACTGTGCGCGGCACTCTCGTTCGCGAGCGCCTGGTGCTGGCCCAGACTCCACAGGTGTTTCAAGCCGCGGTGCTGCGCCGGGCATTCGAGAAGGCCCGCGAGGATGGCTTCATCGGGACGGACGAATCCAGTCTGGTTGAACGCCTCGAGAACGTCGAAGTGACCGTCGTCGCCGGCACGGATCGCAATATCAAAATTACGCGTCCCTCGGACGTCGAACTGGCTCACCTGTTTCTGGCGGAAGAGAAGCGCAAGGCCGCAGCACCGAAGCAGGGCGGGGAACCTGCCTGATGGACATTCGTACGGGGCTTGGCTGGGATAATCACCGCATCGCCACCGAGAGGGCGTTGATCCTGGGCGGCGTGACGGTACCGAGCGAATTCGGGCTGGATGGCCACTCGGACGCCGACGTACTCTCCCACGCCATCACCGACGCGCTGTTGGGTGCGGCTGCGCTGGGCGATATTGGGATGCACTTCCCTGACAGCGACGCGCGCTGGAAAGGCTGCGACTCGCTGGTCTTCTTGCGGCAGGCTGTTGAATTGGTCCACGCACAGGGATTCACTATTCTGAACGTCGATTCCACGGTCATCCTGGAGCGGCCGAAATTGAAGGACTTTCGGAGGTCGATCCGCGAGAGTCTGGCCAGCGCGCTGAGTCTGGACCTGGATCGTGTCTCCGTGAAATTCAAGACCGCCGAGAAGGTCGGACCGGTCGGGGAAGGCCGCTCCGCCGAAGCGCAAGCGGTCGTGACGATCATCCGCGATTGACTTGACCGGGAGTGAGGGCCTTCGAGTCCCGCTTACCACAACTTCCCCCTCGTCCGGTGTATGCTGTGACGGGAGAAAACCGTGATGCCAAAAAGCGCAGGGCCTGCCCGCAGAACCTTCCTCAAGTCCGCCGTCGCCGCTGCGGGGATTCCAGCGCTGACTGCCGCGACAGAGCCCGCCGCGCTGCCCGGCAAGCCCGCGCCAACCGCCCTGGCAACTCCGCCCGTGGCCCAGCATGCCGACCGGGAAGCGATCGCCTACCCCCGTTCTTATGCCGGGCGCCAACTCGCTTGTATCGCGTTTCCTTTGGGCGGAGTCTGCGCCGGCTCGCTGAGCCTTGGCGGGAGAGGCAACCTGCGCGATTGGGAGATCTTCAACCGTCCCGACAAGGGTGTGAATCCTGAATACGCCTTCCCCGGAATTCGCGTCGAGGTGGCTGGCGCGAAGCCTGTCGCGCGCGTTCTGGAGGCCCGCATTGCGCCGCCGTACGAAGGGAATTCAGGCCTTGGGACTCGCAGCGCACCCGGTCTGACGCGTCTCCAGTCTGCACGGTTCACGAGCGATTTCCCATTCGCCCACGTCTCATTCCAGGATTCGAAGCTGCCCGTGAAGGTCGAGTTGACGGCCTTCTCCCCATTCATTCCGCACGACCCGGACGCCTCCGGCTTGCCCGGCACTGTCCTGCGCTATCGCGTCGCCAATCCCGGATTGAAACCGGCCAAAGTCTCGATCGCCTGGGCCGTTGAAAACCCGGTGAAGCCGCGCGATGGCAACACCGAGGAGAAGGGCTCGAAGGACGAACGGCGCAACGAATTGCGCGAATCCGGTCTGCTGCAGGGTTTGTTTATGGACAATCCCGGGATGGCTGCAAAGCATCCTGCGAACGGCACATTTGCGCTGGCTGCGATTGCCGATGGCGCGCGCGTCACCCGCATCCGCGGCTGGCAGAAGGCCAAGTGGTGGGTAGGACCGATGCTCTACTGGGACGATTTTAAGGCCCACGGCGAACTAAGTCCCGAGAGCGAGAGCCACACCGACGTCGGCGCAATCAGTTTGACGCGTGACATCCCGGCTGGAGCAACAGCGGAGTTTACTTTCCTGCTCGCCTGGCACTTCCCCAACCGGACCGCAGCGTGGTGCGATTGGGAATCTGGCAGCGGGCGCGAACACGAGATCATCGGCAATTGGTATGCCACGAAATACCCGGACGCCTGGGCCGTAGCAGATCATCTGGCCGGCCATCTGGAGGCACTTGAAAAGGAGTCCCGCAAGTTCGCTTCGGCGATAAAAGAATCCAACTCGCCGGCAGTCAAAGACGCCGCCACAGCGAATCTGACCACGCTCATCAGCCAGACCTGTTTCCGCACGGCCGATGGAGAGTTTCACGGCTTCGAAGGCGTGGGCGATCACGGGGGATGCTGCCACGGCAATTGCACACACGTCTGGAATTACGAGACGGCTACGCAGTTTCTTTTCCCGCAGTTCGCCCGCTCGCTGCGCAAGGCGGCATTCGGGCACTCCATGGACGAGCGCGGCTGCATCTACTTCCGCCAGCATCTGCCGGAAGGCTCCGGTCGCAGCGGGTTTGCCGCCGCCGACGGCCAGATGGGCCAACTGATCAAAACCTGCCTCGACTGGCGGCTCAGCGGAGACACCGAATGGCTGGGCTCCGTCTGGCCGAAAGTCCGCAAGGCGATGGAGTTTTGCTGGGTTCCGGGAGGCTGGGACGCGAATCGTGACGGAGTGATGGAGGGCGTCCAGCACAACACCTACGACATCGAATTCTATGGGCCGAACCCGCTGTGTGGGATCTACTACCTCGGCGCCTTACGCGCCACCGAAGAGATGGCGCGGGCCATGGGAGAGCGGGACTTCGCGGCGGAATGCCACCGGCTGTTTGAAAGCGGCAGCAAGTGGATCGACGCGAACCTGTTCAACGGCGAGTATTACGTGCAGAAGATTCGGGCCATCAAGAAGGAGGATATCGCCAGAGGGCTAACGGGCCCGATGGGCGCTGACGATCCGGAGCATCCCGACTTCCAGCTAGGCGAAGGCTGTCTGGCGGATCAGCTGATCGGCCAGTACCTGGCGCACATTGCCGGACTGGGCGATCTGCTCGATCCAAATCACATCCGCAAAACTCTGAACACGCTTTGGCGCTTCAATCGTTACGAGAATCTGTTCGATCGCGACTCGGTGGAACGTGCCTACATCATGAACGACGAGCAGGCCATGCTGGTCTGCAACTACGGCGCTGCGCCGCGCCCAAGGATTCCATTCCCCTACTCCACAGAGGCCTGGACGGGAATTGAGTATCTGGTTGGCTCACTTTTCTTCCAATACGGGATGCTTCGCGAAGGCACAGAGACTTTCGCGGGCACCCGGCGGCGGCACGACGGGGAGCGGCGGAATCCGTTCAACGAGCCCGAATGCGGGCACCACTATGCGCGTGCCATGTCATCGTGGTCCGGTATGGCCGTCCTCGCCGGCTTCCGTTACAACGGCCCGGAGCACCACCTGCGGTTCGACTTCAAACCGGGCGCAACTCCGTTCCGCAGTTTCTGGGCCACTGGCACAGCATGGGGCAAGTACGCACTGATGCTTGAGAACGGCCGGGCGAAGGCCGTGGTCGAGGTGCTTCACGGCATCCTGCCCGTACGCGAGCTGACGGTCGAGGCCTCCGGCAACGCGGCGACGCTGCGCAGCGGGAACAGCACGCTCGATTGCCAAGTGCAAAGGGATGGCAAACTGAGGCGTGTCTCTGTGCCCGAGGTGATTGCAATTCGTACTGGCGAGGTGTTGGAACTGGTCGTCTAAGACACCTTAGCCGCGACCTTCGCGTGAGTGCTACTGCACGCCGCTTTGCTCGCGGGCGGCTAAGAACTCGTCGCCTTTCTGCCATGTCGGGAGTGTGTCCTGATTAGCGATCCGCACCCCGAGCGTCAAGCCGAAGCGGGCGAATTGCTCCATTCCGGAGCAGTCCCAATCCTCCTGGTATTCGTCCGACGGCTGGTGGTAGCTAGCTCCAAAAGCCCTCATCCGCTCGGGCGTGAAGGCTGCTGGACGGGCGACATACTTGCCGCCCATGCTGATGGAGAAGGCCGGAATGCCGGCCCGGGCGAACGAGAAATGATCGCTGCGGTAATAGCCTCCGGCTTCGGGGTGGGTGTCGCCCCGCAGAGTCAGGCTGGCGTCTTTCGCCTCCTGCTGAACCAAGTCCCATAGCGTTGTCCGCTCGGCGCCCTGCGCGCCAGCATCGCTGGTCTTTCCAAATGGCGCAAAGCTGTCGAAGTTCAAGTTCGCGGCAATCTGCCCGACCGGCACCGGCGCATGCCCGGCCAGGTAAGTCGAGCCAAGCAATCCGCTCTCCTCGGAGGTCACTGCGGCGAAGTAGGCGCTGCGCTTGGGCTTGGGCTCCATCGAAGCCCAGGCGCGGGCCATCTCAATCAGCATGGCGCTGCCCGTCGCGTTGTCGAGCGCGCCGTTGTAAATGGCATCGCCGTTCACTGGAACGCCGATCCCAAGATGGTCCCAATGCGCGGTGAAGATAACGGCCTGCTCCTTCAGCTTCGGATCGCTACCCGGGACCATGCCGACGACGTTTCCAGTGTCGATGTTCGAGACCAGGAATTCCATGTTGGCGCGAACCTTCGCACCCAACGCCTGGGCCTGAAAGCCCCGCTTGTTGGCAGCCTCAAGCGCCGAATCCAGGTTGAGATGCAAAGTAGCTAGCAGTTTGGCGCCGGCCTCGGAAGTTAGCCAGCCGGCCAGCGCGAGCGCTGGCGTGCCCGGCACATGCTCCACCTGCGGCATCGGCCGGCTCTGGCCCCGCACGACCTGCCAGCCGTAGCTCGCAGTCGGCGTGGTGTGGATGATTAGTGCGCCGAGTGCACCTTGGCGGGCGGCTTCCTCGTACTTGTAAGTCCAGCGTCCATAGTAGGTTAGGGCCTTTCCAGCGAAGAACTTCGGGTCGTCCGAGGGCGGCTCGCCCGTGAACAGGACTACCACCTTGCCTTTGACGTCGACGCCCTTGTAATCGTCCCAATCGAACTCCGGGGCCCGGATACCGTGGCCGACGAAGACCGCCTCAGCCTCAAATTTCACGGTCGGCCGCTGCTGGTGCGTAGTGCCGATGAAGTCGTCGAGCCATTTGAATTCCACGTCGCCGCCGGCTGCGCTGAAGCCGAGTTGCGCCTTCGCGCCCACGGGTTCCACCAGTTTTAACGGCACCTTCTGAATGTAGGTCCCGTCATCCCCGGCGGGCTTCAATCCGGAAGCAGCGAATTGGGCGGCAATATACGCCTGGGCCAGCAACCCGCCGCGAGCGCCTGGTCCACGACCCTCCAGGAGGTCGCTTGACAGGAATTTTACATGCGGACGAATTCTCTCACCTTCGATGCGATCAGCTTGCGCTATAGAGAGACTCGACACGGCACACATTAAAATCAACAGTCTCATCATGAAGTCCTTTTCGCCGCCAGCTTTGCTGCAAATCTGGGAACGTTAACGATAAACCTCTCGTGCGTACCCTCGGCAACGACTTCCCGCTCGTCGCGCGCCATGAGCTCGAATCGGACTCGCGAGCCCTCAACAGCCGCCACGCGGGCTATGAACTTAACCGACATGCCAATCGGTGTTGGCGCCAGGTGCCGAACGCTGACTTCAGTCCCAACCGACTCGTAACCCTCTGTCAGGAAAGGCTTGACGGCATTGCGCGCCGTGACTTCCAGCCATAGAATCAGGTAAGGGGTGGCCAGGACTCTCGCCTCTGGGTCGCCGAGAAAATCGATGGCCCACTCGGGTGTAACCAGCAGAGGGTATTCGCCGATGGTTCCAACCGGGATCTCGTTCATGAGATCATGGTATCGCGGGGGGAGATTAAGGGTTGTTTGCTTTTGCAACCTCCAGAACACTCCTGTCATCTAATAAATTTGCGAGCGCCTATCAATACGAAAACTCGACTGTTGCGGATAGCTTTGGTACTTCTCCTAGTGGCGGCCGGACTTGCCAGCGCCTCTGAAGCACCGTCTGAAGCTGCGTCCGGGATCCGCCATGATCGGGACGGCGAAGAGCGCTATGAGTTGCACCTCAATAAGAGCAGGAATCGCATTTTGCGAGGTGTCACGATGGTCGCCCGATTTGCGGGGAAGCTGACCCAATTCGACAAAATGGCGCGCGTGGAAGCCCGCCGTCACGTTGGGGCAGACGGTGCGGTGGATTACGACCTCATCTCCAGGGACGGCGACAAGACCATCCAGAAGGAACTGATCAATCGGTTCATCGGCACGGAGATCGATCCACACCGGCTATCTGGCACCGACATGGCGATTACGCCGGACAACTACAAGTTCAAATTCAAGGGGACCCGGGAAGAAGCGGGGCGCAGCGTCGATGTTTTCGAACTGCATCCCAAGAAGAAGCGCATCGGTCTCTTCAAGGGCGAAGTGTGGGCGGATACGGAAACCGGCCTAAACGTGCATGAAGCAGGCACCTTAGTGAAGAGCCCCTCAGTATTCCTCAAGGATGTTCGGTTTGTTCGCGACTATGAGATCCGGGATGGCTACGCGCTGCCCAAAAACACGACGATTTACACGAAGACCCGATTCTGGGGAATGGCTGAATTAGACGTGGATTATTCGGATGTTGCCTGGGATGCGACACCCGCCGCATCCCAGACTCAGAGTCAAAACTGAACTAACTGAAAAGACCCCTGTTACCAGCGCGGTTCGCGTTTACGGAACCCGCCCCCACCGCCTGCGCCGCCACCACCTCCACGGTTAAAACCGCCGCCGCCACCGCGCTCTTCACGCGGCCTGGCTTCGTTCACGTTGAGCTTACGCCCCCCGAAATCGGCGCCGTTTAGCGCAGCGATCGCCCTGTTAGCCTCGTCATCGTTCGGCATCTCGACGAAGGAAAAACCGCGCGATTTGCCGGTTTCACGATCCGTGATGATGCTCACCCGATCCACTGTCCCATACCCCTCGAAGATGCTCCGGACAGCATCTTCTGTCGAGGTGAAGCTCAGATTACCCACAAAAATATTCTTCAAGCAGACACTCCTGACTGTACTTGACACCGGGCTTGCCAGGCTGGAGGGGCGGACGCGGAAAAAACGGACGCGGGCCTGATAACTCTCACCTAACTGAGCGGGCAATTCAAATACTCAGACAGAATACCAGACGCCTTCCAGCTTGGGAAGTCCTCGATTCATGTGTTTGCGGTTATCTTCGGCAAATATTCGTGCTTGCAGTTGCACCTCTATCGGTAAGCAGTAGAATGCAGAACATGTCCAGATTAATCATTGCGTTTGCCGTCCTGGCGTTGGCCGCTGCGGCCAAGCCGCCCCACTCGTATCCCGCCTTGGGCCGCGTCGTCCGCGAGGACCCGCGTCTCGACGCTGTATTGGCGAATGACGCCCGTTTGGAGGTGGTCGCTTCCGGCTTCGCATGGGCGGAAGGGCCGGTCTGGGACGGGAATTCCGGCGGGCTGTTTTTCTCCGATATCCCGCGCAATTCGATCTTCCATTGGAGCATGGAGAGCGGCGCGGAGTTGTGGATGAAGCCGTCCGGCTTCACGGGCATTGGCGAGTACAGCCCCGAGCCGGGCAGCAATGGTTTACTGCTGGATGCCAAAGGACGATTGATTTTGATGGAGCACGGCGACAGGCGTGTGGCGCTGTGGGAAGCCGGCCGAGGCAAAGTCACCCTGGTCGACAACTTCGAGGGCAAGCGGCTGAATAGCCCGAACGACGGCGCGCTCAAGTCCAACGGCGATCTTTACTTCACCGATCCGCCTTACGGCCTGCCGAAGAAGGCCGACGATCCATCTCGCGAGTTGGACTTCTGCGGTGTCTACCGCTATAGCCACGGCAAGTTGACATTGCTCACCAAGGACCTTTCCCGGCCCAACGGCATTGCCTTCTCGCCAGACGAAAAGACGCTCTATGTCGCCAATTCCGACCCGGAACACGCAGTCTGGATGTCCTACCCGGTCAAGGCAGACGGGACGCTTGGTGCTGGCCGCGTGTTTGTGGACGTGACGGCGATGGTGGCTCAGTTCCCAGGACTGCCGGACGGGATGAAAGTCGACCGTGACGGCAATCTGTGGGCGGCAGGGCCGGGTGGCATCCACATCATTGCTCCCGACGGGACACGCCTGGGGAGAATCGAGACTGGAGAGGCGACTTCGAACTGCGCGTGGGGCGACGACGGCTCGACCCTGTACGTCACCGCGGACATGTATCTGTGCCGGATTCGGACCAAGACCCACGGCGCGGCGGCACACGCCGACTTGCGGTAGTGAGCGCGCCGCCTCATCCATGGTTAATGTTCTCGGCCAACTAAGCTATACTTTCTTGTCTGCTTAGTCCTGCGTCATTACTGGTATCGGAAGCGCTACATGAGGCTGAAATCGGCACCTCTCACCCGCGAAGCGCCGGACATCGTCTGGCGCTCTGCCCCGAGCGAGCTTAGCGCGAATGCTGCAAAGCTCGCTCGGCTCCCCGCTGGATTACGCAATTTTGCCAGTATCCCGCTTTTCTCCCAAGAGGAGCGGGATACTGGCTCGCCCAGGGCACAGCGGCATCCGGCACTCCAGTTCAAACTAGCTATTGGATCCGCGCATCATCCGCTTGAAGCGGAAGCCGACCGTGTTGCCGACGAGGTTGTGAAACCGGGCGCTGCAGCAGCCGAGGATCTCCCGGTGCGGACGAGCCGGGTGAGCGCCGCCGTGGACTTGCAGACCACAGCCTCACAGCGGGTTGAAGCGGAGTTGAGCGTGGCGGGGCAGCCGCTGGAGTCTTCCACGCGCAGCCACATGGAGCGTCGTTTTGGGCACAACTTCGAACGTGTTCGGATCCACGACGGCGCTAGCGCCGCTGAATCTGCTCGAACCGTCGGCGCGCGGGCATTCACCTCCGGATCGGACATCGTCTTCGGCCAGGGTTACTATCGGCCAGGGACGGCGGCAGGTCGTCATCTACTGGCGCACGAGTTGACTCATGTCGTGCAGCAGGGTGGGTCTCTCCTGCCCCGTTCCGCTCTCTCAATGCTTCAGCGCAACGCCGTTCCGGTTTCAGAACTGTGGCGAAGGCGTGATCAAATTGACGTGCAATTGCAGAACCCCAAACTCGTTCCGGCGGAACGGACGCGGCTTCTGGAAGAGCGGCTGAGTCTTACCAAACTGATTGGCGACGAAGTTGTCGAGCCCGAGGATTACTCCGATTCAGGCCGTCCACTTGGCCAGCCCAATCCGAGTTCAGGGATTCCGGGTAAAGATCCAAACCTGCCCGCCGCACCGCTGCCGGATCCCCCGGGCGCCAAAGCGAAGCCGCTGAAACCTAAGGGCGCCGGCAGCCAGGTGAAGTCCGCAAAGGCGCTAGGCACAGCCACATCGAAAACTCCGTCCCTTCCACCGCCATCCACGCCATACCGCAACGAAAACCCACGCGCTACCAAAGCCGAAATTAGAGCCGGGCAGCGGCTGAACGAACTGGCTATTGCGGGCAAATTGGGGGACGTCAGTGCGGTCGTAGGACGGCCTGAAGTGCCTCCCAATACGGCCGACTATGCCTTTTTTCTCCGCGATGGCACCGAGATCAAGGCGGATCTCTACAGCCCCACGAGCAAGGACAACAAAGCCGAAGATATCGCCTTGCATGTGACCGCAAAGTCCGGTCAGGCGGACGTTGTTGTCGTCGAGTTGAATGGCTTGACCGGACGGCAAGCGCTTGAAAAGGGGCACCAGATAGCCGATGCACTGATTGCCAGCGCCAATACGAACATCAAACGCATCATCATTTTGTCCGACGAGCGAATGGTGCTGAATCGCTCGCTGGATGTGAAAGGCACAGCGATCCTCAGAGTTCGAGAACGGGTGGAAAAGCGCATGGAGGATCGAAATGAGCCGCGCGAAGTTCCGCCTACCGACCCCCGCGAAGTCAGAACTGAAGCGCAAAGGGGTGGCCCGGATGCTAATATTCCGGCCGCCGCGCGCACGGAGGCAGTGTCCGAGGCTCTCGGTAGGCAGACTGCCACGGCAGGCGCTATCGAGGGTGCCGCTCAGATGATTCTCTCCGCCCAGTTCGGATCAATTCAGGATAAGGAGATTCGGAAGATCTATGTCCGGCTTGGGGAACTCTCGGACCGGATAGAGGAACTCCGGCGATCCGGATTCTCCGTGAACGTCATGGGCAAGGCGGAGGTGCCCGATACCCTCGACGTCGCCGGAGGCGCCACCGGCACACGCGATATAAGCCAGATCGTGTATTTCAATGACCTCTGGCTGGTGCCGCACCGTCCGATATCGCCCAATGCCGTCCCGAATCCAACATCTTCAATGAGCGGGGATCCAACCGCGCCCCGCGGTGGCGACAGCACAGCGGAACGAGCCCTCGAGGCTTCGCCGCACCCGTATCACCATTTCTGGGATGCTCTGTTTATGACCTTCGATCCCTACCCGCAAACTCGGAAGTGATGAGACCGGAAATAGCTGCTATCATGCTCCCCGTTCCTCTATCTGGTTTGGCTTGCTCGACTCCTGCTCGGCAGGCTTAAGCGGCGACTCCTCGAATCCGCGGCAAACAAGGACCGGCAGTCTTGGGTACTTAGCAAAGCCGGGATCTAGCAGGCCCCTGAGGCACATCCAGAACGTGCTTCCTCGATCGTTCACAATGGTCTGGGTGTGCACGCATCCTACACAAAGCCCGGGCGCCGTTACGCGCGGAGTCATGTTTCAGGGTAACCGGTCATACCCCGCCTGGAAAATCAAACAGGCCCACCGGCACATGCCGACGGGCCTGTCCTACACGAACAACGCCTCTCTGGTTTAGAGCGTCAGTCGCGCGATGACGACGTTGTCGCCAAGTTCCCGCTTCAGTTTGAATCCGAGTTTCTCGGAGATCTTCTGCATCGCGTTGTTGTCGGAGAGGATGTCAGCCACGATCACCTTCACTCCCTCGAGTCTTCCGATTTGGATCAAGCGTCGCAGGAACTCCGTCCCCATGCCCTGCTTCTGGTAATCGTCGCTGATAACGATGGCGAACTCTGCCTCGTCTCCACCGATCCCCTGCAGGCGGCCGACGCCAATAATCTCGCGCTCGCCGGTCTGCGGATCTTTTCGCTCAGCAACCAGAGCCATCTGCCGGGAGTAGTCGATGAAACAGATCTTCGTGAGCCGCTCGTGTGCGGTGCGCTGGCTCAGATTGAGCATCTGCAGGTAGCGCGAATAGACTGTTCGCTCGGAAAGCGTCTCGTGGAACTTAACCAGCGCCGGCTCGTCTTCGGGGCGGATCGGCCTGATATCGAGCATCTCGCCGTTCTTCAGCGTCCAGAGTGATTCGTACTGGGCCGGATACGGCCGGATGGCCGGTTTCGGCAGCGTTTTTGGATCGCTGTCCGGGTCGTGCAGGACCACCCGGGCGTCCAGCGCCAGCAATCGCTCGGGAGATGCGAGCAAGGGGTTGATGTCGATCTCTTTGATCCACGGCTGCTCGACCACAAGCTGGCTGAACCGCACCAGCAGCTGCTCCAAACCAGGCAGGTCCACCGGCTTGCGGCCGCGAACGCCCTTCAAGGCCGTGTAGATGCGCGTCTTTTCCATCATCCGGCGCGCCAGCGTCGTGGTTAACGGGGGCAGCGCGAGCGCACGGTCTTTGAATACCTCTACCAATTGGCCGCCCATGCCGAACAGCAAAACCGGCCCGAACTGCGGGTCGATGGATGATCCTAAAATCACTTCGTAGCCTTCAAGCTTCGCGAACGGCTGGACGTTCGCCCCCCCGAAATGCTCGGCGCCCACTTTGGCCGCGACCGAATCGCGGATCTGGCGGAAGGCGTCGCGCACTGCGTCGGCAGTCTTGAGGTTCAGGATGACCCCGCCAACATCCGTCTTATGCGTGATGGTCTCCGAGTGGAGCTTCAGCACCACTGGGTAGCCCATGGAATCCGCAGCGGCCACGGCGTCGTCTTCCGAAGTCGCAATCACCGACGGCAGAGTGGGAATCCCGTAGGCCGCGAGCACTTTCTTCGATTCGAACTCGGTCAGAATCGTGCGCTTCTCGCTCCGCACCTGCTCGATAATCTCGACGGCTTTGACCCGGTCCATGCCTGCGTCGCCGGCGGCGTTGCGGGGCGTTTCGTATAGAATCTTCAGGTTTTTCGCATACTGCCACATGTAGTTGAACATGCGTGCCGCAGTGTCGGGGTAGGAGAACGTCGGGATACCGGCGGCATTCAGGATGTGCTCGCCCGCCGCGACGTCCACGCCGCCCATCCAGCTTGCCAGGATTGGTTTGTCTCCCAGCTTGGCGTAGGGCTTCAGGAATTCGGCCGTCTGCGTGGCGTCGGTCATCGCCTGCGGCGTGAGGATCACCAGCATCCCGTCGCTGTTGGGGTCCTTGGCGGCGATCTCCAGCGATTTGGCATAACGCGCCGGCTCGGCGTCACCCAGGATGTCGAGCGGATTGCCGTGGCTCCAGGCTCCCGGCAGGATGGCGCTCAACTCATCGATGGTCTTCTGCGAAATCTCCGCGAGTTCGCCATTTCCCAGTAGCAGCGAGTCGGCCGCTAGTACTCCCGGTCCACCCGCGTTGGTAAGAATCGCCAACCTCGGGCCCTTCGGCCGAGGCTGTTTGGCCAGAACTTCTGCCATATAGAACAGATCCGACATGATGTTGACGCGCAGTACGCCGCAGCGCTCGAACGCGGCGTCCAGCACGTCGTCGGAACCCGTCAGCGAGCCGGTGTGCGACGCCGCGGCCTTGCTGCCTGCCGCAGTCCGTCCCGCTTTAATCACGATAATCGGCTTGGTAAGAGCCACCTCGCGCGCGGCGGAAAGGAAGGAATGCGCGTCGCCCACGCTCTCCATGTAGATCAGAATGCTGCGCGTTTTCGGGTCGTTGCCCAGGTAGGTGATCAGGTCGCCCCACCCGACGTCGGCCATGGAACCGAGGGAAATGAAGGCGCTGAAGCCGACCATTTCGCGCAAGCTCCAGTCGAGAACCGCCGTGCACAACGCTCCGCTTTGGCTCAGGAATCCGACGCTGCCGCTGCGCGCCATGCCCGAGGCGAAAGTCGCGTTGATGCCCGTGGGAGGAACCATCACTCCTAGGCAGTTAGGACCGATGATACGGATACCCGCCTTCTTCGCTTCTACCAGCAGTTCCTTCTCAAGCTGCTTGCCTTCCTCGCCCGCTTCCTTGAACCCAGCCGAGATGACCACGGCGGCTTTGATGCCAATCTCCCCGCAATCGCGGATCAGTCCAGGTATCGACTTCGGCGGAGTGCATATCACGGCCAGATCCACCTCGGCCGGAATATCCTTGACCGTGGGGTATGCCTTGATGCCCAGAACGCTCGGGCGCTTGGGATTGACGGGGAAGACCGCTCCGCCAAACGGAGAGCTGATCAGATTCCACAGCGTGGTTCGGCCCACGCTGCCTGGGTTTTCCGTAGCACCAATAATGGCGACGTTGCGGGGGGTAAAGAAGGGGTCTAAGGGATTTGAGCCCTGCTTAAGAATGTCGTGCGCCGACTCGGGCTTCAGAGCGAACAGCGGTTTCATGGAACGGTTTACCTCGCGGGAGTATTAGAGAATAAACTCCGAATACGACCATTATCGCCTGTTATGCTTCCCGCGGAGGTCCGGAATTGGAGTCCTGCCAATCTTGCATGGCGCAATGCATGGCTCCAGTCGGTCCGGATTCGGCCCTGCGGCCCTCTCTCGTGAAGGAGTTCGCGCCTGCTCAAGCACTTAGAATCGAATCCAGAACTGCGGTTGGTGCGGAGCTCAAAAAGGCGGCGAGCGCCCGCACGATCGGCGAAGGTGCCCTTTAGAAGCCCCGCAGTCCATCCTCCAGCGTGCCGTAGACCTCGAACACGGTAATCAATCGCGTGACTTCCAGAACGTCGCGCACCTTCTGTGGAACGTTGCAGAGCCGCACGCCGGCGCCAACTTCAGAAGCGTTGGTGAACAGACCCACCAACTCGCCAATCCCGGTGGAATCTACGTACTTTACGCCGTGCAGGTCGAGCAGAATCTTCATTGCCCCGCCGCGCAGCGTTTCCCGCAGTACGTCCCTGAAGCGGTTGGCTGTCTCGCCAATCTGGATTGGTCCCGCACAGGCGATCACCGCGACGTCGCCCTCGGTTCTGGTCTCAATTTCCAAAGACATGCCAAGCCCTCTCTCCGCGCAAGTGGCCACGAACCCTCATCCTACCTGAGCGGCAGGCAGGTTTGAATGGTCCGTGGCGTGGACGGCCGCGCTCCGCCGATCTCCATTCAGGAAGTGCCGCCGGCAAAGACCGGTTTACGGTGCCATTTGATACACCACGGTTTGAAGCGTCGCCGCCCCGGTTTGCTCCTCTGACATGCGAATCTCGGACAGCTTGGAGAGCACGTGGCTCAGGCTGGCGATGTTCCCCGAGAAAAACGTTGGCAATCCGCCTGAAACGTCATACATGATGATCCCGCTGTACTGGGCTGGTCTGCTGAAATCGAGGGCCTTCATGATCCGCTCGTAGTTCGCGCGTTCCCTCAGGTGCCGGAAACCGGCGGCGTAAGCAAGGCTCCCAGCCGTCCCGCTCGTTCCGATCCGATCGAGCAACGAAGCAAGCAGGGCGGGGTCGTTGCTGAGGAACAGCAGGCGTCCCTGCACCGCAAACGCCAGCGTTCCGAGCCCGTCCAGATGTTCGACCGAATGCCGCCCCAGCGTTTCCGTTAACCATCCGGCACCCAGTTGGGAGGTGGTCCAGAGCCTCCCGGCGACAAGAGCAAGTGCATTGCGGACAACCCGCGCGTCCCACTCCTCCGAGCCGTCGAGGACCATCGCAGTGTGCAACTGCACGAAGGGCCCAACCGGCGGGGCACTCGATTGCACCAACAGATGTGCGTGCCCGATCACCTTATCCGCAAGCGTTCGCGCGGCGGCTAACGCCTCCGCATTGCCGGCGTCGGGCGGCAGCGGCTGCTCGTCGATATGCGTCTCCAGATCGGCCTCAGTACCAGCGCGCAGGTCGGCCGATACCGCCGCGGGGGCGTCCCGCCATTCGCGGGCAATCTGCGGCTGTGGCCCGGCCAGACGCTGTACGATCAGCGCGGCCACTTCGGCTGGGTCGCCAGCGTAGGAAGCCCGATACAGGCCGGCATCCGGAGGGACCAGCGCGACCAGACTTGAAATCGCCGCCGAGCTTGCAGCGGTTGGAGCAGGTCCCACGGAGTCGGGCGCACGCAGGAACACCCGGTTTTCAACAATGTTGCCTCCGCTGCGCTTCACGTCGGCCACCGCGGCCCAATACTGGCGCACCAAAGAAGTGTTCCGCTGGACCCAGTAAGAACGGAAGTAGACGCTTTTGACGATCGATTCAAGGTTCATCACAAGGCGCAACTCGCCGCGATTCGGCGCTGCTTCCACCGCATCGTGATACCACCTGTCGCTGGCGGTACTCGGGTTCCCACTCCCATTCATCAGCTCGAGCGCCCGTGCCACCAGGTCGTCCCGCGTGGCGATCAGAAGATACCCCTTGGCGAACGCGAAGGCGACGATCCGCTTCGAGGCTGGATCGGCCCGCAAGTAGAAGGACACCCCGCCGGCCTGACGCTGCTCGAACTTCTCTCGCACAGCCCACAAGCGGCTTTTCATCAGGTCGCCATCGGCGATGCGGCTGACGTACAGGAACTCGACGTCTCGTACTTCGTAAAGCGCCAGTGCGGACTCCTTGCCAGCCAGCTCGATGACCCCCTTGAGGTCGGGCAGGAACCCCGCCGCTGCGCCGTATTGCTGATATAGTTCCTCGAGTTTAGTGAACAGATTCGAGCGCGAGTAGACGGCGTAGTTGGCACTCTGCAGCCAGTCGGCTTTGAACTTGGACGCGTCCCAATCGCGCAGCAGGTTGCCAAAGTCCGGCGCCTCCAGATAGAGCAATGCGCCGCCCGGCATCAGGCTAGCCAGCTTGGGCTGGGACGTGGCGTTTTGCAGGGCGACATATCCCGCGCCAGCTGCGGATAGCAGGAGCGCGGCCGGCAGAAGCATCTTCTTCATGGCGCACTCCTTCGAATCTGCGCGCGCACAAGCTGGTCCTGCTCGATCACGTTCTTGATGACGGGTTGCCGCAAGGCGTTCTTCGCACGCCGTTCCTGCTCGGTGCTGATCTCCTTCACATGACGCGTGAGATTGGCGCTCTGCCCAGCAGGTCGAAGGTCGATGGCAGCGCCGAGATAGCTGCGTGCTGCACTCAAATCGTCGAGGCGCTCGGCTGCCGCGGCGAGCGATTCCGCCAGCGTCGCGCGCTCGCCGCTGGCCATCTGCACCTGCGGCAAGACTGAGGCGGGCTCGATTCGAGGGTAGTCCTGCGATCGTCCGCGACGCGGGGATACGGGCGCTTCCGGCGTATAGCCAGTCCCCACTTGATCGCGATTCTGGGTCAGAGCGAGAGCCAGATTGTCGCGGCGAAGCTCCAGTGCGGCACGCAGCGCTCCCAGGCGGGCCCGTTCGTCGGCGGGTGCAATTGCCAGCGCATCGCGCCATAGCCGGAACTTGACTTCGATGTCAGGGGCCCCGCGTGCCGCGTCGAGCCGGGCCTCGACCTGGTAGGGCCTGGAGGCTGTTTCCGCGGTGATGTTGGCCGACGAAAGCAGCGCGAGTTCAGTTCCGGAGTCGCCAGGCGCCGCGTGCTTCGCGGTTAGCCGGGCCGCTTCCGCACGCAGCTTGTACGCTGCCTGCGAGTCGGTAACGGCCGCTGTCAACAGGTGCTCGCGCTCTGCGGTGCCGGAAGTCATAGCGCGAGCAAGTTGCAGCTTGGCCGCCGAGTCCCAGGGCACGGCCGTGATTCTTCGTCGCATGAACTCCACCGACTCCGCGCTGCTCCCGTATCTGCCCAGCAGTTCCGCCGCGGGCATCAAGGTCTCGAATCCGTCCTCGACGACCAGCGCCATGCGATTCAGCAGTCCCATTGCCGTGGCGGCGTCCTTGCGTTGGAGCTTCACTTCGGCCAGTCCCAGGAAGTTAGCAGCCTCCAAGTGACCATCGTGGAGCTCGTGCTCGTACAGGAATTCGAGCACGCTGCGTGCGCCGTCAATATCGCCGTCTTGCTTTAACTTGACCGCCGCTCGCTGCAAGGCATCGCTAGCCGGAGCGTCCTCCGGCTTCGACCGGTACCGCTCCAGCAGGGCGTCAAGCGCTCCCTCGCGGGCCGCGGCTCGAATCTCGATGCTCTGATCGAAGTTCCTGGTATGTTCCGCGGGCACACGGCTCAACTCCGCGGTCGCGCCCTTCACGTCGCCGGAGTCCAGTAGCATCGAAATCAATTGCCAGCGCGCCTGCTCGACCAGCGTTGCGGCATTCTGCCGCTCGTAGCCGTACGCGGCGTCAACCTGCTTGGAGCGAATGGAGACCATTCCGCGCTGCAGCGCTATCCGCTGCTCAGCAGTGAGCCCGTGCGTACGCATCAACTCGTAGAGAATCATCTCGGGATTGTCCATGGAGCGTGCGAGTTCGACGAGCCAGGCCGTCCCTTCGCCCCCTGCGATGGACGCGCGCGCCGCAGGCTCGATCAGTTCGCTCAGCCGGTATTGGTTGTTGCGCTGGTAATAGTCTCCCAGCAAGTGCGAGATGTCGGCGCGCAATTCGCCCAGGACGTGCGACTCCCCGATATCGAGGAAGGTCTCCGCTACACGGCTCCAAAACTGCTCGGGCACCCGCACGCCCCGGCTCTGCACCCGCAGGAATAAGGCGATGGCGGATTTCCAGCGGGCGATGGCCTCCGCGCGCCGCCCCTGCGACCACAGCGCGAGGGCGATCTGGTCGTCCGCGTCGCCACGGCTCGGGTCGAGTTCGAGCGCGTGCTCGAACTGCACGATCGCCTTGGCGGGTTGGCCGGATTCCGCAAACGAGCGTCCGAGTGCCAGATAGGCGTCCGGATTGCCAGGGGCGGCTTCGAGCGAAGCGGGCAGCCACGCCGCAGCCGCCTCGTCTTTGGTGGCGGCTAGGTAGTCGCCGTAGCGTCCGCCGTAATAGAACCACACCGAACCCACGATATTGGAGTTTGGTTTCGGCGGTGTCTTGAGGCGTTCCCCGATGGGGCGCGTGTCCAGCGCAGACTGGAAGGCGGCATCGACTGCCGGGGCGTGGTCGTCGAAGTACTGCCCTGCCAGGGCGGTGTACGCCTTGCTCCAGACCGCTGGCAGCGCGCCGCCGCGAGTTTGTATGGCCGAGTAAGCGAGTTCGCGATGGTCGCCACCGATGGCCAATTGCACCGCCAGATTGCGGACCTGGTCGTCGCCGTGGCCGCGCACGATCGCCAGTAACTCCTCCGGCTGACGCGATGCCAGCAATGCCAGATAGGGGGCGAGCAAGTTGCCAAAAGTATTGAATCTACCCAGCGCCAGGCGTGAGACACGCATCTGCCCGCCGATATCGCCCTCGGCGATAAACGCCTGCGCGGCCTGGAGCAGGGCGCTCCCCTCGACGGTCTGCCCGGGATTTCTCGACGCGTAGGCTTCCATTTGACTGCCCAACTGGCCATAGAGTCCGCGTTGCGATTGGAGCGCTACCAGGCGCTGGTCTATTTCAGTGGACTGCGCGAGCACCGATTCGTGCCGCCAGCGCGTTTCCAGATCCACGAGTCCTGCGGATTGAGCCAGCGGCAGCAGCGTACTATCCCGATTGGGTAGCGCCAGCCCAGTCGCTTGCGCGATCAACGACTGTTCCAATTTCAACTTCTCTTCCGGAGAATACGTCTCGTCGATGATCCTTCCCGTCGCTTCCACCACCTGCCGGTCCGTCGCGATGTTCTCGCCCAGGCGGGGGAGGACCGCGTTCATGCGCCGAGCATGCGCCATGATGCTGGCATAGTTCACCGCGAGGTTGGGTTCCGCGAACAGCCCAGCGCCCGCACGGCTCGCGCCTCGCTCGGCAAACGCCAGCGCATCGCGCATGATGTGCCAGGATTCCAGCCGCTCGGCGATGGCGAAATCGGCGGCGGCGGTCTCGCTGCGGGCTCCGATGATGGCGCTCTTCACCGCGGACACGGCCTCTGCGGAACGCCCTAGGCGCGCCTGCAATTCCGCTACTTTAATCAGCCATTGAGGGTCGCGATAGGACAACTCATACAGCGTTGAGTAGCTTTTAATGGCGTCGTCAAACCGCATCAGGCGCTCTTCCAGGCGGCCTTTCGCCGCCAGCAGGTCGGCGCGGTCCGGCCGTGCCTTGATACCACGCTCGTAGTCGGCGATGGCGGCAGGATAGTCCTCAGTCACGGTTTCAACGCGGGCCACCACGACGGGCCAGCGGTAGTCGAGCGGTGCCTCGGCAATGGTCTTGCGGTAGAACGCCACCACTCGCGGCCCTTGGCCGCGCGCCACGGCGTAACTCGCGGCTTCCTTCGTCAACGCCTCGTCCTCCGGGTAGCTGTTGACCACTGCGATGTACTGATCGGTTGCGCCAGCCGGGTCCTTCAGACGGTCGAGCGCCTGGATCAGGCTGCGCCGAACAACCGCGATTCGTTCGACGCGCTGGGCGGGCGTCAGCGTGGATTGCTTCAACCTCTGAATCGTTGCGAGTTGGTAGTCGCGGAAGCCCCTATCGTCTTTCGCCTGGAGATACGTATCGGCCATGGCGGTCAGGCACTCAGCACGAACCTCATCAGCCGAGAGTAGACCCGCGAGCAGGCTGCGGGCTCGCTCGAACTGGCCCGCCCCTGTGGCTGTACGAGCCGCTTCGAGCGTGAACTGGGCAGCCAGACCCGCCCTGGCGTGCTTCGCAGCGTCGAGCAGGATCTCGATCGCTTCCTCAGGCTGGTGGTTGCGGACGTGGAAGGCGACTGCCCCACGCACCACGCCCAGAATCAACGGGTGATCGCGATACAAAGCGTCAACCACCCGCGCCCCGCCCGCGATGTCCTGCTTCGATTCGAGCAGCCGCGCGTGGGCTAAGGTCAGCCGCATCTTGTCCACCGGGTCGCCCGTGATGGCGACGAGACGCTCGCTGGCCTGCCGATCCACGGGATCGAACCCCAGGCGGCGTGCCGTCTCCTGAAGTCCGCTGAGTTCTACGAAAGAGGTCTCAGCGCTGACCCGCGATTGCAGCAGCGCCTCGAGTTCCGGTCGCCTCTGCTGCACTTCCAGGATCGAGATCCGCAGCGCAACGGCCTGCGGCGAAGCACCGGCGGTGACGGCGGACGTGGTCGCCTGTTCCACCAGATCCCGGCTTTGCGGCCGGTTTAGCAGGCTGATCAGCCGGCTATTAGCCGCGTTCTCACCGTGCAGCGCTCCGGTCATGTACTCGCGGACGGCACCGCTGTAATTCCGCTGCCCCTCGCAAATGGCGCCTGCTTCGTAGGCGAACAACGCGGGGTTATCGAACTTCCTGCGCGCCGCCGCGATCCAGCGTAAGGCGTCGTTATAGCGGTAGTAATCCCAGTACACGGTCGCCGCGTCCAGGTACGCCTCCGGCTTGCCGGGTTGCTCCGCCGGGATTCGCTCCCAGTACACGCGGGCACGGTCGAACATCTCGCGGTCGGCCCAGATATCGCCCATTCGCGCCAGAAGGCTCTGGTCCCGCGGATTGGCCCGCTGCTGGTAATCGGCGAGAGCGACCGCGACCTCTGTGTTCCGCCCGTCGTAGCCGCCGAGCGACCGGTACAGCGCGGAGGCCTTTGCGGCGAACTCGCCGCGTCCTGGAGTTGCAGTCGCCAAAGCGCGAGCGGCCGGGGCGGCGGCTTCAAAATGCGACAGCCAGGCTTCAGCCTCCATGGCGAACTGAATGGCGGCTGGGTTTGTGGTCAAAGCCTGGTCAAACTGCCCATTCACAATGCCGGGATTGGAGGCGCGTATCTCCGCCAGTTCGGGGTACAGCCGGCCCCCCGCCGAGAGCCGTTCGAACAGCATCGAGCGCAGTTGCGGATCGTAAAACCAGTATTGCCGCAGCAGTCGTTCGTAGGCCGGCGCATCGTAAGTCTCCTTGCGGGAGTAGGCGCTCAACAGGTTGTGCACGAAGGCCAGGTCTTCCGGGAAGCGCTCGTGTGCGTAGAGGTTCAACTGCCGGTAGAGCACCGCATCGGGACTCGCCTGGGAGACAATTTCGCCGAAGTACTTTTCGAGTTCGCTGCCCGTGAACACGGCGATGGCGTCGCGGCTGATCTTCTCGAGCGCCGTGTAACGCCGCCCTCGCAAGTACCAGCGCGCGAGCTTGTGATACCAGGAGCGATCGGCGAACTTCGCAATTGCCTTGCCATAGATGTCTTCGACATCGCGCGACATGCCGTTCTGTTCCAGGTGAGCGGCGAATCGCTGGTAGAGCCCCGGGTCGTTCGGGTTGCGATCGATCTCGGTCCGGTACACTCGGAGCGCATCCAGCGGGCGTTTCAGACCGGCCAGCCGCGAGAGGTACTTGTCCAGCACTTGAACGTAATCGGCGGAGCGGGCTCCGACTGGGCCGGGGGGCTCCATCGCCCGCCCGAACGGCCTCGCCATCAGCATCGGGCCGTTTATGTTCGCTCCAGGTCCGATGGCGAAACGCTGCGGCGGAACTCCGGATAGTGGAGCAAGCACGCCCGGCTGATCGGGTCCGAACGCGCCGCCTTGTTCCGCAGCCGAATTCGAGCCGATCGGCACGCCGGAGGCTCTGGCCGCCAGTTCGCGTAGCAGTCGATCGTAAAGCGCGAACTCTTCGGTTGTGCGGTTGGACCGCGCGAGTGCATCGGATACTTGCATCGACACGGCGACCCGCGCGGCTGCGGCTGGGAATGCCGCCAGGTATTCGCGGCCGGCTCGAATCACGCTGGCATCATCGCCGTAGGCCGCGTATGCGGAAACCAGCGCTGCGCGCAGAGGCCCTCGATAGGCGGACTTGGGGAACTGCTGTTCCAGCAGAACCACCAACTGGGCTGCGGCGGCGCGATGGAAATAAGCCGCCGACTTCTCGTTTTGCCGCTGGTACTCAAAGCGCGGTCCCGTCCAGTTGAGCAACAGCGACAGAATGCCGTTTAGAAACCCCGGTGACGAATCGAGCGTTGCTATGTCCCTATAGAACGACAAGTCGCCAGAGCCGAACTGGATAGGCTGTTCAGGCGCGGTCAGTAACAGATTGGCTAGACCGTACAGCGCTCGTTCCGCGTGCGCACCGCCTGCGGGCGGCACGCTGTAAAGCGCATAGTACAGGCGGGCGGCCTCGTTCACATCGGGCAGCCACTCAAACAACTGCGCCAGCGTTTGCAGCTCATCGGCCGTCCAGGCTTGCCGGCTGGACTCTTTGGCGTTGCGGTATTCGAGCAACGCGCGGCGGGCCGCCGGTTCGTTACCCTGCGCCCGAAAGTAGTGGAACAGCCGCGCGGTGGCGTCCAGGTCTGCCGCATTCGCCGCGAGTTTCGTGCGTGCCCGGCCGACGAACTCCCTGAGCTGTCCTTCCTGCTCCAGCAATTTGAAGTAACCGGCGCGCATCTCGTCCGGCCAGAGGGGCTGAAAAGCCTGATCGTAGAGCGCCAGAGCGGCGCTGGCCGATCCCCGGCGGACTTCGAGATCCGCGCGCATTCTTACGGCTTCCAACGGGTCGCTAAAGCTGCGGCCATACTTCGCGATCTCCGTTTCGGCGGCGGCGAATTGCTGCCTTGCGGTAAGATGTTCGATCAGCTTCCGCCACGCGTCGGGCTGTTTGGGATAGCGGGCTACCCACGCGCGGTACACGGGCTCCGCGAGGGCTTCCGGCAAGGCTTCCTCAACCGCTAACTCAGCCATCCGCTCAAACGCGTGCCAACCCCGCTGCGCGGGCACCGGTTGCAGCGGGTCGTCCTTGGCGGAGGCCGCAGCTGTCAGCGCGGCCAACTCGTCCCGCGGCCGGATTCGCCTATGGTAAAAATCGGCCAATTCGACCCGGGCGGCGTATTGGTCGGCAGCGTTTTCGGCGCATGCTTTCCAATCGATTTCGGCTGCCGCAAAATCAAGCGCCGTCTCCGCTTCCCGCGCTCGCAAGCGGTACAGCATGGAGTCGCGCGGCGAACTGGCGATTAGATCACTCAGCGCGGGCCGCGTTTCCGCAGGAGGCCTCAGGATCGGCATCGCGCCCCCTGGCATGGGCACGGACCGGAAAAGTGCCGCAAGCGCCGGTCCCGCAGCAATCTGCTGCACCCACGGACTCAGATCGCCACGGATGAGGATGGCGCCCGTGACCATCAGGCCGGCGACGGTTCCGAATCGCTTACCAGATTTCAAGGGGCACCTCCTCGCTGCCGATGTTGTGCGCGACATCCTCCGCGGTCACGTGCACCGTGTAGGTCCCGGGCGGGAGAAAAGCGGGTACGACGATCTCGCCCGTATTCGCCCGCGCTGCGCTGTTCCAGCGCAGCGCGACCGGCAGCGCGCCGTAGAGTCGCGCCGTGATGGTGCGAGCATTTCCGGATGCCTGGGCGGAAATGCGCAGCGTCTCGCCGGCTCGGATTCTCGGTTTCTCCAGACGTGCGCGCAGCACCGGCGTCTTGCTGGCGATTACGAAGCTCTTGGATTCGCGATACACATGGCCGTCGAGATCGCGCAGGATCAGGCGAACCTGGTACACGCCGTCGGTCATGTCCACGGGCGCGAGGAAGCGCGTCTGCCAGGCGTCTTCCTCCTTCAGGTAGCGCAGCGGCTTGGTCAGGCCGAATGGAAAAAGCGCAATCACCGACACGATGGATTTATCGACTTTCAGACGCAGGATCGGGTCTCCCGGCCGGATCACGCGCGGTCGTAACAGCGCACGCGGCACCGCCAGGAAGGAGGTGTAGGGCGTGACGAACTTGTACTTCTTGGAGAGCCGTATGATCTCGTCGATGCTGGCGCTGTCCTCGCCCTCACGCTCGATTTTCGCTAGCAGCGCATCGACGCGCGCCTTCGCCCAGGTGCGGGGCAAATCGGGGTGATCGATGGCGGCGGCCGGCAGCGGGGCGTTGCGTGAGAGGCGAATCGCCTGGCGATCCCGAATCCCGGTGACCGTGAAAGCAGCCTGCGGTAGAGGCTGTTTGTACCGCCCGGCCCACGTGGCCATCGAGCCGGCGAAGCGCGAATCCTCCAGCGGATAAACCAGGTCGATGTTGTCCGCCGGCGTCGCGGCCAGCAGCAGGTTCTTCACGGGCTCCTGACCGATCTTGTTCAGAAACGCATTCAACTTGAACTCGATCGGTTCCGTCGATCGAACCGAATCGAAGTAGCCGTTGTTGCTCGCGAGCCGTTTCAACAGAGTCAGGTTGGCGTCGTCGCCGATGCCCAGCACCAGAGTATGCACCGACTGCGCGGGCGAACGCTTGCGCCACTCCGCCGCGTACCATTCCGCCAACCTGCCGCTATGCACTGTACCTTCGGTGGCGCCGCCGTCGCTGAGCAGCAGCAGGTAAGTCTCGTTGGCCGAGTTCTGTCCAAGCGCGGACGCCAGCGCCTTTTGCAGATCCGTGCCCCCGCGAATCCGGCTGTTGCGGATGAACGCGAGCGCTTGTTCGATGTTCTCCGGAGTCGCTGGCCGCGGCTGAGGTGCGAATGGGCTCACACCGGAGTTGAACAGCAGCAGGTTGAAGGAATCGGCAGGCCGCAATCGTCGCAGTGCGGTCTCGCAGGCGGCGAAGGTCCGCTCCAGTTTGTCCCACTGCATCGAGAGCGAGTTGTCGAACATTACGATCAAAGTCTTGGCCGGTTGCGCGGTCCGCTGCGGCGTCACTCCAGACTGCGCGGCGGAAAGGCCGAGCAGCGCCTGGGCCTGAAAGAACCCCGGTCCCGTCGCAGCTTCCCGCTCGGTGATCACGTTGATCGTGTCGGCCTGCTTCGGGTCGAGCGCATAGCGCACCGCGAAATCATCCTTGAGTTCCACGTTGTAAGCAAAGAACTCCGCACGCACCAGATTAGGCGTGCGCTCGCGGATCTGCAGCGGATACTGTTTTGAAATGGCCGCAAAATCCCTGATTGCGTGAGCGGACCGGAGTTCGAATGTGACGCTGAGATGCCCGGCAGTTTGCACACCGTAGACGTCGGGCTTCAGCGGAACCACGAATTCCGATTGGTAGCGTTCCACTGCGATCGGGTGCTGGTACTCCATCTCGATCCGCTTTGTGCCGAACCGTGGAATCGGGACGATTCGGGCCGCGAACTGCTGGTTTCGACCGGCTTCGCTGGCGTCGCGTTCGCCCATTTGCAGCAAGCCGGGGTCGATGGCCTGGGCCTTCGCCTGCGCGTAGATCTCGCCCGCGCGGCGGCGTTCGAGAATGACTCCCGGTATGCGGGTCACGTCATCCCACACCGCGAAGCCGGAGACCGTCGCTTTGTCCGGTAGCGCGAATCTGTAAACGCCCTCATGAATGGTCCCACTGTGGTTGCCGAAGATCTGTCTCACTTGAACTCGCGCGACGCCGTTGTCGATGCGGATCTCGAGCGTCATCTCGTTCAGCGAGAAGATCGCTGGATCGGGCTGCTGCCGGTCCCCGGGGATCAGCACGCCGGTGTCGGCCAGTGCGCCGGCGGCGCACGCCAGCGACGCGACCACGCTACGCCAGTGTTGGGGCACGCGGCTCATCGCAAGGCTCCTTCGGCGATCCGCACCAGTCCATTGTCGGTGCCCAGGTAAACGTAGCCTCCGCCAGTAGCTACCGCCGTCACATTCTTCGAAGGCAGACCGATGGTGGTGTTGGTCCAACGGGCGGATGCGCGGTCGTAAACGAACAGGCCGCGGTCGAGACTGCCTGCGTAAGCCAGACCGCCACTCGCCGTCATTGAGTTTGGATTCACGACGAAGTCGCCCTTCAGATCGGGAAACGAATGCCACTGCCCTGACGCGTCGAGCCGCACGACGCCCGCTCCATAGGTGCCTGCGAACCACTCGTCGCCGACTTGAACCAACGCGGTAATCCAGTTGTGCTTTAGGCCCGAATTGGCGGTCGTGTAATTGGCGCGGACTGTATCGTCATCGAGCACCGACACGCCGCCCAGCGTCCCAGCCACGGTTCGGGTTCCGCTGCTACCAACCGCGTATACGTGGTTGTTCACCAGCCCATGAAACACGTATAGGCTGCGGACTCCGCCGCGATCGACGAAGGACAGGCCCGCGGGTGTGGCCACCACCATGCCCTCGTCGCGGAAGGCGATGTCGGTGACGTGATCCGAGAGCAAGCCTTCCTTTCTGCCCATCACCTGACGTGGTTGAGCGCCGGAGTCGAACAGCACCAGTCCATTCGCGGTGGCGACTGCGGTCCGTGCGTGTTCCGGGTCCGCGACGATCCGGTTGACGCAAAACAGAGTGTCGCTTTCGTGATGCACGGCGCGCTCCAGGCCGGCATCCAGCACGTCGAGCCCACGGTCGAAGTAGCCGATCCACAACCGGCCGCCGCTCCATGCGAGCGCGGCTACATTGCGGTCCGTTAGCGGGGCCGCGCCGGCGTTTAGCACGGTCCGCCAGCGCCGGGGAGCCGGGTCGTACCGGTAGACGGCACTCTCTCCGACCGCGTACATCTCGCCCTCCAGGTTTGCCAGCTGAAGCACGGCGTCCGGCGTTGACTTGCCTTCGGCTGGAATGCGCGGTCCCGGGCGCGACTCTAAGGGCACGGCGACAATCCCTTCGTCCTCGGTTCCGACATGCAGCGTCTCGCCCCGGGGAGCCAGGGCGCGGGCGAAGAACCCGTCGGCGAGAGTGCGCACGCGCCGCCCCTCAAGAAACTCCACCACGCCGAGCGGCGTGCCGGCGTAGGCCGTATCCCCCTCGACGGCCAGCGACAGCACCTGCGGGTCGGGCAGCGCACCAGTCAGTTCCTCCAACTGCCCGGCCCGGTAGTGGAACACGCCGCTGTCGAGAGTGCCAATCCAGAGACTGCCGTCGTTGCCTGCGAGTACGGTAACGTGAGCCGCCTTGAGGCGCGGGTGGAAGGGCGTGAGGCGCCGGCCATCGAACACCAGGACGCCCTGCCGCTCAGTGCCGAGCAGGATGCGGCCCGAGCCCAGCGTCAGCACGCAGGTCACTGTGCGCATTCCGGAATCCGCCGGCAGGATCTGGCGGAAGCGCGCACCGTCGAAAGCCAGCAGCCCTTCTCCGCGCGTCGCGATGAAGAGTTCCGGCCCTGCCGCACCCGCGACCGTCCCTGCGGACATGGAACCCAGTTCGGCCGGCGGCAGTTCGATGCCGGCTCGATACGAGTGCAGCAGTGTGCCATTCCGGTCGTACACGAACAACCCGGCACGCGCACTGACCGCAATCGTCTCTTTGTAAAGTCCGAGATCACGGAAGCCCGGACTGGCGGCTATGGCGTCCACCGAACCCGGCGCAAGCCGGTCCACTGGGATGACCTGGAAAGCAAACTCGGACCTCGCGAGAAGCTCCGCGGACGCCTCCTCCGTTGCTTGAGAAGCCCGCCAGAATGCCGTCCCGGCCGCGAACAGCAGGGTGCAGCAAGCCACAGCGAGAACCCAGCGCCAACTTCCCGGCCGCCGCAGCGTTCTGAACAGGTTGTGCACGAGGATACCCGGTAGTGTAGCGCCATTATACGCGGCCACATCATGGGAATTTGGGACAATTCGTCGGGCGCTGCGGAGTTCAGGAACACTGTGCAGCGCCTAGATCCGGGTGCCCAGAGCGAATTGCCCTTGCGTCCCTTCGGGAGGATAGGCCGCAAGGGCGCACGCAGGCCTACGCCAGGATTTTGTTCAGGTTGTCGTAGGCGATCTTGCAGTCCGCAATCGCATCCCGGCCACCCTGGCCCGCCGTATCCTGCTCGATCACGAAGTGCTTCAGGCCCGCCGTTTTAGCGTTCGCGAAGACCGCTCTGTACTCGACGTCGCCCTCGCCCATCGCCACGATTTTGGCTACCCGCTGGCGCTGGCTCGGCTTCAGCTTCGGATCGAGTTCCTTATACTTGGCATCTTTCACGTGCCACAGTTCGTAGCGGCCGGGGTTCTTTTTGAACATCTCGACAGCGTCCTGCCCGGCCACGTAGGCCCAGCCGATGTCGAGTTGCATCGCCACCAAAGCCGGATCGGTCTCCCGCAGCATCACGTCGTATTCGGTCGTTTTCCCGTCGTCCAGAACGTCGAATTCGCCCGAGTGATTGTGGATGTAGTACTTCATCCCGAACTTCTTCAGCAGCACGCCGTAAGTGTTCATCTCCGCGCAGTCGCCCTTGACGCGCTCGATGGTCTTCGGTCCGCGCGGCCGGTCTCCTGCCTTGTGCACTGCCGTGTACTTGAGGCCCATCAGGGCGTGACCTTCGAGTTCCTTTTCGAGGCCGGGCCCGTCGGTGGCATCGGCGTGCGTGCTGAACATTTTGAAGTGGTACTTGTCCAGCAGCGCCTTGTACTGAGCCGGAGGCAGGTTGTTGTAGGGGTCGGCCGCCTCCACTTCCTTGTAGCCGATGGCCGCCACTTTCGCGAGCGTCCCCTCGTAGTCTTTCGCCAACAGGTCGCGCACGGTATAGAGTTCCAGGCCGATCTGGTTCTTCCACTGAGGCGCGATCTTCGGCGCGGCCAGCAAGGCGCTCTCGCCGCCCAGCACGCACGCCCCACCCAAAGTCAGGTCCCTGAGAAATGCACGCCGGTCCCGTCCGCCTACATCGTAATTCGTCGTCATAGTGTTCCTCTCCAAAATCACAATCCGAGCGCCGTCCGCCTAGAGTTCGATCTTCCAGCCCCTGCGGAATGACGGCTTGACCCATTTGTTCGCTTCCGCGCTGTTAGAGAACTCGCCCCTGGCCTGATCCCATAACAGCTTGCCCTCCACATGCGGGGCGGCAGAACCCAGCACCAGCCACTCCGTGAACTTGGCGGCGATGGAGAAGTTGGAACACGCCGGGGCCCCGCCCTTGCAGGCGCGCACCCAGTCGTGGCAGTGCGCCGTGTGGTTGCTGCCGGTGCCGGCTCCCGGCGAGCGCTGGAGGTATTGCTCCGGCAGCTTGTATTCCGACCAGCGTTTGCCCGGCAGCAGGCCCACGTCCTCACCCCGCCCGCTGGTGCCCAGATAGCCCTTCGAACCCGACATGATGAGGTTGTACCCGCTGCTTTCGGCGGGCCGCTGCCGCGCAGCGGGAGCCGGCTTCGGCCGGACAATTCCGCCGGAGCCCGGGGTGAACCCGCCCTGCCCGCGCTGTGGACCCACTTGGGGGCCCGAGTCCGGGAGCTTCCGCGCTTCATCAGCCGACATGCCCGGCGGCAGCCAGGCATCACCGCCCGTGTGCTGGTACCAATACACGGTCACCGGAGGCATTCCGCCCGGCCTTGGACCGAATTCGTACTTGATGGTCATCACGTCCGGGAAGGTGAAGGGCGGCAGTGCGTCCTGCTTGATGCACTCCACGCTGATCAGATATTCCGGAGCCAATTGCAGCGCCCAGTTGGCCGGTCCGAGGATGTGGACGCCCCAGTCGCCGATCAGGCTCGATCCGAAATCGTAGAAGCCGCGCCAGTTGAAGGGCAGGTAGAAGCCCCACTCGGGCTGCGCCGATGTGCCGCTGCGGCCGTAGCGCTGGTTGCGCTCGATCACGAACGCAGTGTACTCGTCGTCGCCCGCGGTGAACGGACGCTCCGCCGCGCCACCCAGCCAAAGGTCCCAATCCAGAGTCTCGGGTATCGGAGTAGGCTTGGCCAAACGCGGCATCTCCTGCGGCCAACTCGGCCGTCCCGTCCAGGCATGCACTTCGCTGACGTCTCCGATCTCACCCGACCAGACAATTTCGCACGCTACCCGCGTGGCGTCGTGCGAATAACCCTGGTTGCCCATCTGTGTCGCCACGTCATAGCGCTCGGCCGCGCGAGCCAGCAACCTTGCCTCCCAGGCCGTCCGAGTCAATGGCTTCTCCACATACACATGCTTGCCGAGTTGCATGCAAGCCAGCGCGCAGGTGGCGTGCATGTGATCCGGAGTGCCGATCACCACAGCGTCGATCTCGTTGCCTTGACGGTCGAGCATCTGGCGGAAATCTTTGTAGCGCTTCGCGTTTGGGAACCTCTCGAAGGACTCTTTGCCGCGCACCCAATCCACGTCGGCCAGAGCTACTACGTTTTCAACGCCAGCTTGCGCGAGTTTCAAGTCCGCCGCCGGCTGTCCGCCCGCGCCGATCGCGGCGAGGTTCAGCTTCTCGTTTGGCGATTTGTAGCCCAGCTTCTTCAATGAGGGGGTACTGCCGAATCCGCCCGTAGGCACCGCCCCTGCGAGGAGGGCTCCGTAAAAGAAATATCTCCGTGAAAAACCTTGTTGCGGCATCTGCCATACCTTCCTGAGCGCAGTATCCACACGCCGCCCCGGCACAGGACGCTGAAACGTGCGGCGCTGCAAGCATTCTATTTCTTTCGGCGGATCGCCATCGGAGAGGTCAGGGAAGTCCAAGTGCCTGCCGCGGTCGTCACACTGGAGCTGAATGACCGGTTGGGTAGATGGCCTCGATGGTCGTGAAGAACGTTTCCGGCTTGATCGGCTTGGGCAAGTATCCGTCCATGCCAGACTGCAGGCAGCGCTCCCGGTCACCCTGCATAACGTTGGCGGTCATGGCAATAATCGGGAGATGCAGTCCCGTGCCTTGTTCCAGGGCACGAATTGCCATGGTGGCTTCGAAGCCATCCATTTCGGGCATCTGCACGTCCATTAGAATCAGATCGAAGTCACTCATCTCGATGAGTTCGAGCACCCGGCGCCCGTTGCCGGCGACGGTAACCTGGTGACCGCGTTTTTCCAGCAGCCTCACCGCCAGGTGCTGGTTGATCTGGTTGTCCTCCGCCAGCAGAATCCGCAGTGAGCCAGTGCGATTGTCGACAGCGCTGGGGATGGCGACGACCGGAGAAGCTGCCTCGACCGGCCGCAAGGCGCGGTTCAGCGCCGCTTTCAACTCCGCCTGACGCAAGGGCTTGGACACGCATGCGGCGACGCCCATTTCGCGGTACCGGGCGACGCCTCCCAGTTCTCCGCAAGAGGCCAGCTTCACGATTGCAGGGCGGACGGTTCCGGGCAGCGGCTTGACTTGGCGCACTAGTGCGAATGCATCCTGGCCAGGCACTCTGGTACCCGCCAATACCAGCTTGAAGGGCACACCGGCCTGTGCCGCCGACTCGATCCTCTCCAGCGCGGAAGCACCTTCGGCCGCCACCGTCACACACATCCCCCAGCGCGCCAGGAGTTGCCCCAGGGTCCGGCGGGACGTCGCATTGTCCTCCACGAGCAGGACCGGGATCCCGGTCAATGATTCAGCGGGATTCTCCTGTGGATCCGCTGCTTTCGTGGAGGGCCGGGCGGAGATGGTGAAATGAAAGCGGCTGCCTTGTCCCGCATCGCTTTCCACCCAGATCTCCCCACCCATCAACTGCACCAGCCTCGATGAGATAGTGAGCCCCAATCCCGTCCCGCCAAACTTGCGCGCGACGGAACTATCCGCTTGCGCGAAAGGATCAAAAATGAGCTTCTGCTTGTCTGCAGGAACGCCAACTCCGGTATCGCTGACGGTGAAATGCAGACGGACGCGCCCATCGCTCTCTCCCTCTTGTGCAACGTGCAGTACCACTTCACCCTCGTGAGTGAATTTCACCGCATTGCCTACCAGGTTGTTGAGCACTTGCCTGAGGCGGGCGGCGTCCGCAGACACCATTGCGGGCGCTTCGGGCCGTACTTCGCAGATCAGTTCAAGGCCCTTCTCAGCGGCTCGCATGGCAAAGGACCGCAGGGCTTCCTCCACGCACTCGTTCAGGTCGAAATCGACTGGATCGAGTTCCAGTTTCTTCGCTTCGATCTTCGAGAAGTCGAGGATATCGTTGATGACGCTGAGCAAAGTATCGGCCGAGCTGCGCGCCATGACCAGACATTCCTCTTGCTCCGTGGCGGACCGGGTCCCCAGGGCAAGGTCGATCATGCCGAGCACGCCGTTCATCGGCGTGCGGATCTGGTGGCTCATGTTGGCCAGGAATTCGCTTTTGGCCCGGTTGGCCTCCTCCGCTGCGCGCTTGGCTTTCTCCAATTCGCGTGCCGCGGAACGTGCCGCGGTGACGTCCCTCAGCGTCAACAAGTGTGCCATGGGTTGGTTGCTTTGATCGCTCAACCCGGTGAAGTGAACCTCATAGATGTGCGAATCACCGCCCGTGTCCACTTCGACGTCCCCGTCCTCCCGGGTGACTTCCGCTAAATTGACCAGGTGCGGAAAGGTGGCGAAGGCGTCCCGAAACGGCCGGCCCACGATTTGCCCGCCTTGCAGGCTCAGCATCCGCTCAGCAGCGAGATTCAGCGCCAGGACGCGATTCTCGGAATCGAAGACCAGTACTCCGTCCCGCATGCTCTCGAAAACTCTCTGCCAGGCGACTGGAACGATGGCTTGAAACCGGTAGAAAAACAGTACCCAGGTAATGCCCGCGGCGGTCAGTCCGAAGGCAAAGGGCGTGAGATCGGGGGATCCATGCGGCGTGAACCCAAGCACATCCACAATGTTCACTACCACCGGGAGCGAAGTAGCAGCGAGGAATATGACCGCCTCCTGCCTGCGTGGTCCCGTGCTGCGCACAAGCTGGCGAATAATCAGTCCAATCGCCACGACGGTGGCCGAATAGCCGTACGCCACCCCGCACCAGAACGCCAGGCCCCAACTCAGTCCGGTGAGATGGAGGGGGCTTGCATTGTCGATCCAAATTCGCTCCCAGTACCATTCCGGCTTGGTCCAGGCGACCACCTGGAGCACGGCAGGGAATATGAAGAGCCATGCGCAGAACCGGCGGGAGAGCGAGGCGCCAGTGTACTGAACCGCTACCAGCATGTAGCAGACGCAAATGCATGCCATCGACGGCAGTTCCAGCCGCATCCAGAGCAGGCGGGCGCCGATGCTGGTGCCATACGGCTCGAAGGCGCAGGGAATGCACCAGAAGGCAATGGTAGCCAAAAGGCCGAGCAATGGGGCAGCTGCGGGAACTGCCCTTCTCTTCCAGACGTAGGCGGCTAGGGCCGCGACACCGGCTGCGGTGGCCAAGAGTTGGACGGAATAGACTAACCGCGGAAGCATTGGTCGAACCTACGTTTCGGCAATACGAACTTGAACCACCGCTGGCTAGAGACATGCCGCTCGAAATGGGCCGCATGCCCCCCCGCTGATGACTCGCAGAAGACTCCCCGTTGAGGGCCTCTAGCCGTTGCAACCGGGCGATTCCGCTTTCGCCAGAGTGTGGGAATGTGCCAGTAGCAACGAACGGACAGCCACCTGCCGTAAAGTTTACACCCGGCAGTAACCGGGCCAGCAGCCCTAAGCGGAGATGAGGCCGCTCGTTGACCCCCTGTCAAACGCTGTGATAGAACCGTGCCAGCCCGCACTCGCGGGCGGAAAGGCCCCTCGTATGACAAGCCGCCGTTCGTTCCTGGTGGGTTCCGGCCTGACTGCCGCCCTGGCCCGCTCCGCCGTTGGCTCCAACGACAGGATTCGCATGGGGGCGATCGGCACCGGGGTTCGTGGCTCCTACATGGCGCCTGTTTTTGCCGCCAACCCGGACTGCGAAGTGGTGGCTGTCTGCGATGTTTACAAGCCTAATCGAGACAAGACCACGGCCGCTCTGCCAGCGCCCGCCGACGCTGTGGTCGACTACCGGCGCATTATGGAGCGCAAGGACATCGACGCCGTCCTGATCGCAACCCCCGACCACTGGCATGCGCCCATGGTGATCGAGGCCGCCCAGGCAGGCAAAGACGCCTACTGCGAGAAGCCTGTTTCAAACAGCATCGAGGCCGCGTGGCGCGCTGTCGGAGCCGCCAACAAGGCTGGGCGCATCGTACAGATCGGACTCCAGCAGCGGAGTTGGGCCCACTTCCAGCAGTGTCAGGAGTGGGTGAGCGGCGGCCGTTTCGGGGCCATCTACCATGCTCAGATGCACTGGCAAGGCCACTACAGCCATGCCCCCGAAGCGCCCGTCGATCCGCCCGCCGACCTTGATTGGGAACTGTTCCAGGGTCCTGCCGAGCGCAAGCCCTACTCCCCCGGTCGCCAGTTCGACTGGCGCGGCTACTTCGACTACGGTGGCGGCATCATCACGGACCAGGGCGTCCACCTGGCCGACCTCGTGCGCTGGTACCTGAACGCCGGCGCACCGCTCTCCGTGGCCGCGTCCGGACAGTGGGTTCGTGTCGCTCCGCCTAATCCAGAGCAGCCTCCCGACACCTTCGTCATCACCTGGAAGTACGACAACTTCGTGCTGAGCTTCGCCAACACCTTAATGCCTGGGCCGGATGTCAACCCCGAGCACGGGGTCTACTTCTACGGCAAAACGGGGACCCTGCACGTAAGTCGCGCGAGCTACACGGCCCGCCCTCTGCCGGTACGCGTGCCTCCTGGCCAGACCGTTCCGCCGCCTCCGTTTGAGGAAGTCAACGAGCATTTCCGCCAGCAGGGCCAACCCGCCGATCGTACTCATGCGCGCAATTTCCTGGACTGCGTGAAGTCAAGGCAGAAGCCCATCACCGATATCGAGACGGGGTTCTATTCGACGCTCCCGCTGCTGCTGGGAGTCCTCGCCGTCCGTACCGGCAAACAATACGCCTGGAACGGCCGCTCCGCCGTCGCCTGCGGCTGAATTGCACCGACCGGACCGTGCTACAGCTTGTGCTTTAACTCCTGGACCGGGATGCTCACGCGGTAGAGCGGACTGCCGTCCGGAGCGGTAAGGTCGAAGCGGCCGCCCACGCTGGGTGGTCCTGATTGCCCGCCTAGAAAAGTAACCGATCGCTCCTTGACTCGGCCGCCGGGACCCAACCCGGTCCACGTTCCCGACTTGAGGCTAGTGGGGATCCCGATGGTGAACTGCAGGTCGAGACTGAGCACTTCGCGCGCGCCGCCGCCAAACTCCGCCTTAACGTGGAGTTGATCGCCATCCCGGGTCCCGCGCAGAGAGGTAAGCACGAACTGCGAGACATCGCTTCCGCCGCCGACGTCCTGCACCGGTTTCGCGTCTTGCCTGTGACATCCCGCTAGAGCAAAAAACAGCAATGTCGTGATGGCCGCCGCAGGTCGAGACATGATCTCAGTCTACTGGCTTGGGTCAAAAGCGCGGGCGAAGGCTGCCACAACCCAGTCACAACGGCCGTTCAGTCATGGGGGCGTGTTGAGGGGATTGCGGAATCGTCTAAGTGCTTCTTTCTCATGGTGCCCGGGGTGGGACTTGAACCCACACTTTCCTTACGGAAAAACGGATTTTAAGTCCGTTGCGTCTGCCAGTTTCGCCACCCGGGCCGGGTTGAGCCGAACGCTCGGCTCGTTTCATTCTACCGTTGGAGACGCACAGGCGCGATTGGCGTGCTTCACATCCCCGGTCCTGAACAGGTCTTCCCGGGATGAAAGCTTGCCGTCCCCTTGTCCGGCGCGACTTGTGGCGCATCAACCGGATCGGGAACCGTATGCTTCTACGCATGCACTCGGGGAGCCGGCATATCGTGGTGGCGTGGGCGCCGGCGGCTCTGCCCCGTCCCTTGAGTCACAGCCAAACGCCCAATTTTTTATTAGTGTTTGCAACGCTTTACGCAATTCGCTTCGGGTAGGGGCGTCGCCGGCAGGCGTTAATGAGGCCGGAGAAACCGATTGACCCTGATACAACGCATCGACGCGCCCGGCCCCAAACGCATCCTGGCCCTCGACGGAGGTGGTATTCGCGGGCTGATCTCGCTGCAGATCCTTGCCCGGATCGAGCGACTTCTGCGCCACTCCACCGGCAACCCGCAACTCAGGCTAGCCGAGTGGTTCGATTGCATCGGAGGCACGAGTACCGGCGCGATTATCGCCGCCTGTCTTGCGCTGGGCATGGAGGTCCGCCAAATCGACGGTTTCTATCGCACTTGCGCCGGCGCGATGTTCCGCCACGCCAGCCTGGTGGAGCGGTTCTGGTATCGCTATCAGCAGGACCGGCTCGCCGGCAAACTGCGCGAAGTCTTCGGCGAAACCACGTTGCTCGGAACGGAGCGGATCAGCGGGCTCCTGCTGCTCATGCTGAGAAATGCCAGCACCGGCTCCGCCTGGCCCGTCTCCAACAATCCCCGCGCGCACTACAACGATCCAGCCCGCGCCAACTGCAATCTGCGCCTGCCCCTCTGGCAACTGGTTCGTGCTTCGACGGCCGCGCCGGCCTACTTCCCCGCGCAGGAAATCCACATCGGCACCACGTCATTCCTGTTTCAGGATGGCGGCGTCACTCCGTTCAACGATCCCGCGTTCCAGACGTTTTTGATGGCCACCGCCGAGCCTTACCGCGTAGGATGGCAGGCCGAGCGGGAGAGCCTGCTGGTGGTTTCGGTTGGTACGGGATCGCCGGTCCCGTTCAACGACGGCCTCTCGGTCTTCGACATGGACCTCATCTCCGTCGCCTCAACCGTGCCCCAGTCCCTGATGGCCGGTATGCAGGCACACACCGACATGCTGTGCCGGCTGTTCGGCGACTGCCGTTTCGGGCTGGCTCTCGACAAAGAGGTCGGCGACCTGATCGGTGCCACCGCCCCTGGGGGGAAGAAGCTGTTCACCTACCTCCGCTACGATGCCGCGCTCACCACCGAGACGCTTGCCAAACTAGGTCTTGGGCACATTTCCGCGGAGCGGATCCGCCCTCTGGATGCGCTCGATGCGACTGCGGAGTTGACCGAAGTTGGCACTGCCATTGCGGATTCCCAGGTTCACCTCCATCACTTTGACGGGTTTTGGAGTCAAAGAACCGTCCCCGGACGTCCTTGTGTCATCTGACCTTCTAACCGCTCCGGATGACCGGCGGCAATCTGTACCGTCTCTCATCGATAATGGATGCTACGGGGCTGCGCCCCGGCGAGGAATTGGAACACTATGAACCTGGCGCGCGTGGCTATCATGGCCGCGTTTTCGTATTGGATTGCGATGGCTGCGATGGCGCAGGAGGCTGCACTTGAACCGCCCAAAGCCGGGCCCGTTCAGATCTTCCATGTCACCGACATTCGTCCCGGCTTGACCGGGATAGCCTGGACAGTGTTCCAAGGAACTAAGCCTGAGTCCGTTCCGGTAGAGATCATTGGGCTCTGGAAGAACGCCTGGGGCCCGCAGCAGGATATCATTCTGGCTAAACTCGGCGGGAAAGCCGCGCGCACGAACGTTGCTGGCGGTATGAGCGGCAGCCCGGTGTACATCGGCGGCAAACTCGTCGGGGCTATCGCGTTACGTCTCAGCGTGTTCTCGCCCGACGCCATCTGCGGCATCACGCCCATCGAGAACATGCTGCAGATCGACGAGATCGATCGCTCCCGCCCCTCCGATCCGCGCTCGCCCCTGACACCCGCCGCGATGAACGCGCTTCCCGTGCCGGGCGAATTGCTTGCATCCGCGGCCCCACGGCTCGCCCTGACTAACCCGACCTTGATACCCATCGGCACACCGCTAAGCTTCTCGGGCTTCCACGAAGGCACCCTGCAGCAGTTTCAGCCGTACTTTGACCAGATGGGCGTAGTTCCGACTTTAGGCGGAGCGTCGGGCAATTCCTACTCTTCGAAGCCGGTGGCGGGCTGGGACAAATCGCTGCAACCGGGCGAAGCGATTGCTGGCGTACTGGTCAACGGCGACCTGGCCATCACCGGTCTCGGCACGGTGAGCTATAACGATGGCCGCCGTATCCTCGGCTTTGGCCACAGCTTTTTCAATCTCGGCCCGATTTCAATGCCGATGAGCGGCGGCGAAGTGATCCACGTGCTCAGCTCGGCTTACCAACCCAACAAGTTCGCGAACGCCACAGGCATAGTCGGCGCTCTGCGGCAGGATCGCCACTCGGGCATCATGGGCGTGCTCGGCGAAGCCGCCGAGATGATCCCTGTCACTCTCACCGTGCGCTCCTGGGCTGGGGGCTCTCCGCGTGACACGAAGCTGCGCTACAACGTTTTTGTCCATCCCAAGTGGACGCCTTACCTGATGCTGCTGACCATGTTCAACAGCTTGCAGGACTTGAACGACGGCACCAGCGACGAGGCCACTTATTCGATGACCGGGAAGATCGAGTTTGAAGGTTTGGATCCGCTGGAAGTGCGAGACACCATCACCACGGTAGATTCGCCTATGCCCGCGCCGCTCCAGTTGGCCTCCCGCTGGGCCGACAAGTTCAACCGGCTCTACACGCTGGCCGAAGGTGCCCCGAAAATCAATCGCATCGAGAGCCTGATCGAGGTACATCCGCAAAGGCGGATCGTCACCATTGAAAGCGCGCTCCTGGATTCGAATGAGGTGGCGCCTGGCGGAGAAATCCGCGGCCGGGTGCTGCTGCGTCCCTGGAAAGGACCGGCCGAGACGCGCGAATTCCGTCTCACCGCTCCGCTTTCCATCTCGAAAGGCGAGCACCATATCCTGATCGCCGATAGCGAAGTGATGAACCGGGCGCAGTTCGTCGCCGGGATGGTCAACCGGCACCTGACTGCCCCGGAAGCGGTGAATCTGATTCGCCAGGAGCGCACGAACTCCCAGTTCAATATCACTCTGATGGAATCGCGTCCCAGCGTTTACGAGGATGATCGCACCATGGCGGCCTTGCCTTCCTCTGTGCTCAACGTGCTGACGTCGTCGCGGCCCGCGGGGCCGATGGTGGCAACCGCGGAGACGGCCCGCGCATCCCAGTCGTTCACTCTTGATGCGGTCGTCACCGGCAATATCAGTCTCCACATCACCGTGAAGTAGTTCCGACAAAACACCCCATGCACTTCTCACGCATTCTGCTCTGCTCGACAGTTGTCGTCGCGACCGCGGCATTGGCCGTGGAAACCAAGACGTGGGTTCACTCCGAGGTACAGGAGTTCGACAAAGGGACGCTCAAGGGAGTCTCCCTCTCCAACAACGGCCGCATCAGCCTGGCTCCGAAACTCACCGAACGCCTCGACGCAGGCGCTTCCCATTTGTGGAGCGCGGTGGCGGGCAGCGGCGGGCGCATTTACGCCGGCGGCAGCGACGGCAAGGTCTACGTCCTCGACGCGCAGGGCAAGTCCCGCGTTTTGGCGACACTCGAAGGCGGCGGAACGATCTATGCGCTGGCGGCGTTCGACGAACAAGTATACGCGGCTTCGTCACCCGATGCGAAGGTGTGGCGGATCGCCCACGACGGCAAGGCAACTCTGTTTGCTGCGGCTCCGAATGCCCACTACATTTGGGCGTTGATCCCGGCGGATCACGGCGCATTCTACGCCGCTACCGGCGATCCTGGGCAGATTCTGAAGTTAGACGCAAAAGGCAAGACGACGCTCCTGTTCGACTCGGGTGAGACGCACGTGCGTGCGCTCGCTTTGGATAAGGACGGCAAACTGATCGCGGGGACGGACTCCTCTGGAGTGATCCTGCGCGTCAACGCCAAGGGTGAAGGCTTCGTGCTGCAGCAGACGGGCAAGCGCGAGGTGACCGCCATCACGGTGGCGACGGACGGGACAATTTACGCCGCGGCCTCAGGCAATCGAACGGCCGCTCCGCTGCCCCCTCCCGCAACGCCGGCGACTCCACCCGTGACACCGCCAGTCGGTGCCGGCCCGGCCAACCCACATCAACCTGCCGGGCAGGCGGCGGTTCCGCGCGGTACTAATGCACCTCCCACCACTCAGCCCTACAATGTGGCGGCAGGCGGCAGTGAAATCTGGCGCATCGGTACGGACGGCGAGCCGACTTTGTTCTGGAATCACCCGCAAGCGTTGGTTTACGGGCTCGCCTTCGACCCTGTGGGCCAGTTGCTCGCGGCGACGGGCAATCAGGGACGCGTCTATCGCATCGAGTCGCCTCAAGCCTACACGCGCCTGGCACAGACGGAAACGGGGCAAGCCACCGCGTTGGCTCCGCTGCCGGGCGGCGGCGTTGCTGTAGCGACGGCCAACCCGGGCAAGCTGTTCCAACTCGGTCCGCAATTTGAAAGTTCGGGTACCCTCGAAAGCGACGTCTTCGACGCAGGTTCGTTCACGCGCTGGGGCCGGCTTCACACTGAGATAGAGGCCAACGGCAGCGCGGTGAAGCTCGAAACGCGCAGCGGCAACCTCGATACGCCCGAGAAGAACTGGAGCCCTTGGGCCGCAGTTGGCGGTGCGGCCGACTCTCGCGTTGCCTCTCCTCCGGCGCGCTTCCTCCAGTGGAAGGCGACGTTCACGGCGCAGTCCGACGCCGCGGGCCAGCCGCCGGTACTGAAGCTGATCGAAGTCGCCTATCAACAGAAGAACGTCGCGCCCGTGCTCGAGAAGATCGAGATCACGCCGTACAATCACAAATTTCCCAATTCATCGTCCTCCCTGCTGACGGGGTCAGCAGCCAACATTTTGTCCCTACCACCGATCGGGCAGGTTCGCCGCAATACTCCGTCCGCGCCCACCTCGGAGTCCTCAGGCGCGGCGACGATGAACTACGACAAAGGTTGGATCGGTGCGCGCTGGAAAGCCTCCGATCAGAACGGCGATGCGCTGGAATACAAGGTCGAGTACCGTGGCCAACAAGAACGCGAGTGGAAGCTCCTGAAGGAGCAGCTCAAGGAGAACCGCATCAGTTGGGACGCTGCCTCGTTCGCCGACGGCCGCTATCTGCTGCGCGTCACGGCGAGCGATTTGCCGGACAATTATCCGGAAGTCGCGCTTACGGCTTCGATCGAAAGTGAGCCGTTCCTGGTCGACAATACGCCTCCACACATCGAAGCTCTGACGGCGAAAAGCGACGGCGGCAAACTCGTCATCCGCTTCCACGCCGCCGATGCCCTGAGCGACTTGGACTCCGCCGAATACAGCGTGAATGGCTCGGATTGGAAGCCGGCGCGACCCGTCAACGGGATGACGGACGCGGCCTCGCTCGACTATCTGGTTGAGGCTGCTCTCCCGCCCGGCAGCGAGTGGACCGTCGCGGTTCGCGTCACCGACGAGAACGACAATGCCGAGGTGAGCAAGATCGTCGTCCGGCCGTAAACCTCGCCGCGCTTACCCCTCTTTGTCCTTCGCGATGGGGGCAAAGCGACCGTTCACCGCACGCACATAGTCCGCGGGCGCGAGCAGAATCTGCTCTCCCCGCAGGCCACCGCTGACGCTGATGACGTCGTAAAGTTGAGCGAATTCGTCCACCCACACCGGGTACTCGCGTTTGCAAGCCAGTGCCGTAACGCCTCCGCGAATGTAGCCTGTGAGTGGCTGGACTTCCTTCAGTGGGACCGTATCCACTTTGCGGTCGCCGGTCGCGCGTGCCAGTAACTTCAGCTCGAGCGCGGCGCTTCCAGGGATTACGGCCAGGCAGACACCATTGCGATCGCCCCGCGCCACCAATGTCTTGAATGTCTGCTCGGCTGGCAATCCGATCTTGGCCGCCACGCTCTCTGCACCCAGGTCGTCTGGATCCACTTCGTAGGACCGCACTTCATAGGCGATGCCCAGTGCATCGAGCTGTCGCATCGCATTGGTCTTTGGAGAAGCCATCGAAGTTCAGTGACCAGCCTACACAGGCTGGGCTCACGGTGTCAGGCTGTTGAGATCGAGCCAGGAAGGCAGTGGGTAATTGAACAACGTCGTCCTGATCAAGCCGGCCGTTACGGCTTCTCGATAGTAATGCCCGTGAGCCAGAAGTACTCGTCGTTGACATTCACATTGGCCCGGATGACCATACCCTCTTTGAGCTTTGAGAATTCGGCCAGGGAAGGGATCGGGAATTCCATGGTCATCGCTTCCATCCAGCCTTCAATCTTTTCGTGCTTGATGACGGCGATGCGGTTCTCATTGCGCAGCCGCAGAATCGTGCCGTGAATCCTGTAATGCTGTTTGGCCTCGCCGTAATCGTAGGCGTGCTCACCGTGCGCGCAAGCAGTCGCGATACCGGCGAAGAGTAGGGCGCCAGCGAGCCAGGCGCGGCGCGTCGGCTTGTTGTGTAGACGAGCTTTGTGTTTCGAGGCAATCAACGAATTCCGTCTCCTTCAAATCGATACTGGCCGGTCGCTGCAGTCAGCTCGCGCTCCAACGCCTGCCCCGCCACGGCGACCTATTTGTACGCGGCGATACCGGTCACGCGTTCACCAATCACCAGCGCGTGGATATGATCCGTGCCCTCGTACGTCTTTACCGACTCCAGATTGCACATGTGCCGCATGATCGGATAGTCATCGATAATACCGTTAGCACCCAGCAGGTCGCGGCTGATTCGCGCGCACTCCAGCGCCATCGCCACGTTGTTGCGCTTCAGCATCGAGATATGAGCAGGCTCGATCCGGCCCAGATCTTTCAGCCGGCCACACTGCAGCGCGAGCAATTGGCCTTTGGTGATCTCGGTGATCATCCAAGCCAGCTTCTCCTGGACGAGTTGGTGCGAGGCGATGGGCCGGTCGTCGAACTGTTTGCGCACTTTCGTGTACTCACGAGCCGTCTCGAAGCAGTCGCTCGCCGCTCCCAAAACACCCCAGCCAATGCCGTAGCGCGCCTGCGAAAGGCAGCCTAACGCCGCCTTGATCCCCTGCGCGCCCGGCAACCGCGCGGACTCGGGCAAACGGCAATCGGAGAGCGTCAAAGAGGACGTCACCGAAGCGCGCATTGAGAGCTTGCCATGGATGTCCGAAGTCGTGAAGCCCGGAGTGCCGCGCTCAACCAGGAATCCCCGCACGCCCTCCTCGGTTCTAGCCCACACCACGGCGACGTCCGCGACGCTGCCGTTCGTGATCCAGGTCTTTTCGCCGTTCAGGATCCAGTCGCCGCCGTCACGCCTCGCCCGTGTCGCCATGGCGCTGGGGTTCGATCCGAAACCCGGCTCAGTGAGCCCGAAACAACCGATTGCTCTCCCGTTCTGCAATCGGGGCAGCCAGTGCCGTTTCTGCTCCTCAGAGCCCCAGGAGTGGATCGGATACATCACCAGAGCGCCTTGCACGCTGACGAAGCTGCGCAGACCAGAATCGCCGCGCTCGAGTTCCTGCATGATCAGGCCGTACTCGACATTACTCATGCCCGCGCAGCCGTAACCTTCGAGGTTCGCCCCGAAGAACCCCATCTCGCCCATCTCCGCGACGAGATGCGACGCGAATCGTCCCTCGTTGTAGCAGTCCTTGATGACGGGCACGAGGAGTTCCTCGACGAACTGCCGCGCCGTCTGCCGCACCAGGATTTCTTCCTCGCTGAGGAGAGTGTCGAGCAGTAGATAATCTGTCCCACGATAGGCTGGCATACGCACATCATCGTATCGCTTCCAACAACATCGCGCCGGCCCGTGAGAGTTCCCGCGGCCTTTCGGCACTCAATGGAAGGACTGCCATGCGCAATCGGCTGCTACTTCCGCTCGTAGGCCTGTACTTCTGGATGGCGGCGAGCCATTTGACGGCCAGGCAAATCGCCGCCCCAAGTCAGGCCGGGGACCCCGGCGACGCGGCCTATTCGGCCCTCCGGGCGGGCAACTTGGATTGCGCCGTGGCGATGTTCCGGTCTGCGATCGAAACCCGCCCGGACGCCGCGCACCTGCGCAAGGATCTGGCGTACACGCTTCTCAAGACCGGTGAGCGGGATGAAGCTCGCGATCAATTCGCCGAAGCGCTACGAATCGACGCCAATGACGAGCAGAGCTCGCTGGAGTTCGGTTTCCTGTGCTTCGAAACCAAGCGGCCCGTCGAAGCGCGCCGCATGTTCCTGCGCTGGAAGAGCTCCGGATCTGATCGCACCAGAAAGACCGCCGCCGCTGCATTTGAGAACATCGACCGGCCTCTGCGCGAGGGGATCGAGCGTTGGCAGGCGGCAGTCACCGCCGCGCCAGAGCAATGGACCGCGCACGAAGAACTGGCCCGCCTGGCGGAAGAGCGCGACGAGTTGAGCCTTGCCGGCGAACAGTATTCAGCCGCCTTCCAGTTGCACCGGGACGAGCGGCGATTGATGATCGATCTGGCTCGCGTCTGGAGTCAACAGGGCAGGACATCCGAAGCGACGGCACTGCTGCTGGCGGCCTCTCGCTCGCTCTCGTCCCGTATCGCCGAGTTGGCTCGCGAACTTCTGCCGGCTCGTTATCCCTATCCATACGAGTTCGTGGAAGCACTGGTCATCGACCCGGAGAACCTCGACCTACGCCGGGAATACGCGTTTCTGTTGCTGGCCATGGGGAAGAGCGGCGAGGCGCGGCAGCAGTTCGAGATTCAACTGAAGAAATACCCGAACGACCGGATTAGCGCTGAGCAACTCCGGTTATTGTCTGGGACCGCGGCGCCGCAATCCGGGACGCGGCTGAATGCGGCACCCGTCCGGGATGGTTCCGCCAAAGCTGCTCTGACAGCCCCGGTGGGCAGCGTCGCATCCGCAAAAGAGATGGGTCTAAAAAGCTATCATCGCGGCTACATGCCGGATGCCCTGCGCTACCTTCAGGCAGCTTGGGAGGAGCGTCCGGGCGATCCGGAGGTGGCACTGCAACTGGGCTGGACGCTGAACATGCTTAAGCGCGACGACGAGGCGCTTCGCTGGTTTGACCGTGCCCGGCTCGGCGACGTGGCCGCAGTTGCGCGCGAAGCGGACCGGGCCTTCCGTAGTCTGCGCAGCCTGAGGCGGGCGGTGCGCCTCACCGTCTGGGCCATGCCTATGTACTCGTCGCGTTGGGAGACCACTTTCCTCTATTCCCAGGCGAAGCTCGAATTCGTTCACTTGAAGAAGTCGGGCATTCAGCCCTACATCTCGCTGCGCTGGTACGGCGACACACGTATGCGCGAGATACTGCCCGGCGGTGGGTCCGCCCCAGGGGCTATGCTCTCCGACTCCGCCGTGATGCTGGCAGCGGGAGTCAACCGTTTCATCACGCCCCGGCTATTCGTGTGGGCGGAGGCGGGCCGGGCCTTCAGCTACCTGAGCCATAACCCCGCTTCGGGTCTCGGGCAGGCCGACTATCGCGGAGGAGTATCTTACCTGCGCGGTTGGGGAGCGGTTGCCAACAATGGCGAGCGCGGCTGGTTCAACGAGGCGGGCGGCGATGGCGTCTACGTTTCCCGCTACAATCACGACTTCCTAATGTATGGCCAGTTGCGCCGAGGCTACACGCTGTCTCCGATCAAAGGCGGCTTCAACCTCCAACCGGTTTGGAACCTTAATTGGACAGCCGATGCCGGCCGCCAATGGTGGGGCAATTTCGCCGAAACCGGACCGGGTGTCCGTGTGCGCTGGGATAGTCTCCCGCCCAGTGTCTCAGTGCGAGTGGATGTCCTGCGCGGAACGTATCTGGTGAATCGAGACAATCCGCACCGGCCGAATTACTGGGATCTCCGCGCGAGCCTATGGTATGCGATTACCCGCTAATCTACTCATCTCCTGCCTGCTGGCCGCGGGGGGACCCTGCTGCGGGCAGAGCCTGCGCAGCATCCTGGCGCCACTGAATCTGGACCCGGACCAGGTCATCTTCGTCGTCGGCGACTCGCCCGAAGCGAAGGCCTACGGGTTCCATCCGTCAGCCAAGTCAGTCACTGTCCGCAGTCTGATCGAGGCGCGCAGCCCCAAGCTGCAAATCGTCTGGGAAGAATCGCTCGAAGTTCCCGTATTCGAAACGCCGGCCGGCGCCCGCGTCTTCACCCGTGAACGATCGACCGGCGCGCCGCTGGTCGCGGGCCTCAACGCGAAGGGGAAGCCCGTCCTGTGGGCTGCCGTCACGCCGGGTGTGCGCGGATTTGAGCGTTTCCCTTACCTACCGCAGGACCTTCTGGACCTGGGGCTTACACCCAAGTTCGAGTCGCGTTCGCTGTGGGCCTTCTTCGACTCTTCCTACCGGCTGCGCGCCGACCCAAATTACCTGGCCCGGCGCTGGCGCCGCGGTGGCGTGGCGGCCCTTCAACTGGCAGCCTGGCATTTCTGGGAACGCGATCAGGCGCGCGACGAGTGGCTGGATGCCCTGATCGCCGCATGTCACAACCACGGCGTCCTGGTCTACGCCTGGGTCGAATTCCCCCACGTCAGCGATGCGTTTTGGAATGACCATCCCGAGTGGAGGGAGAAGACCGCCTCCGGGCAGGACGCCCAGCTCGATTGGCGCAAGCTGATGAACCTGGCCTCTCCCGATTGTGCAAAGGCTGCCGCGGAGGGGCTGGAAGACCTCACCCGGCGCTTCGATTGGGACGGCTTGAATCTGGGCGAATTGTACTTTGAGTCGCTGGAAGGTCATGAGAATCCCTCGCGTTTTACGCCCTTCAACGCGCTGGTTCGAAGCACATTCCAGACGCTGGAGGGCTTCGACCCCCAGGACCTTTACGACAGGAAGAGCCCCCGTTTCTATGCCAAGAACGCCGCTGCTTTGCGCAAGTTCCTGGAGTTCCGAGCGGCACTGGCGGCTAGATTGCAAGAGGAATGGCTAGGACGGCTGACTCAGCTTAGGAAGACGAAGCCACACCTCGATCTCGTCCTGACGCACATTGACGACCGCTTTGACGCTTCCATGCGCGACAAACTCGGAGCGGACGCGCCGCGACTGCTCGCCTCCGCCCATGATCGCGGAGTGACCTTTCTGGTCGAGGACCCCGCTACGATCTGGCATCTCGGCCCCGAGCGTTATACCGAGATCGCCAGCCGCTATGCTCCGCTCACGAAGCGCAAAGACCTGCTGGCCATCGACCTGAACATCGTCGAGCGTTACCAGGACGTCTATCCCGTCAAACAGCAAACGGGCACTGAACTCTTTCAACTCGTGCGCAGCGCGGCGGACTCGTTCAATCGCGTCGCGCTGTATTTCGAGAATTCGATTTTGCCGGCAGACTGGCCGTTACTTGCTGCCGCCGCCGCGCCGGTGCGCAGAGCGGAGTGGTCCGGCGAGAATCTGGAACTCGAGTCCTCGCAGTCGCTGTCGGTGGCATGGAAGGGCTGCGCGCGAATGGATGGCCGCGAGTGGCCCGTGCAGGACGGCGAACGTGTCTACGTACCGGCCGGCACACACCGGTTGACGCCGTGTGATCAACTTCCTGCCCGTCACCTGGCCGATTTTACGGGTGATCTGCTGGACGCCCGTATTGTCAAAGGAAGGCTTCGTGTGAAGTACGAGAGCCGCTCGCGCGCCATTGCCCTGCTAAGCGACGGCAAGGGGGGAGTGCGGGCCAGGATGTTGCCGCCGGGGAAGGTGGACGTGGAGATTCCCGAATGATCGCCCCTCGAATTAAACCGAGATGGAAAACGCGCAGGGTGATCCACTGAAAAAATCGGGGGAGGTTCAAGTGGACCGTCCACTAGTCTATCTGAAATTGCCACGCACTCGGCACGTCGCCCCAAATCCCAACCTCTCCCTGACGGTCGCGGCTCCGAACTGAACGGAGCCGCGACCGTCA
>CAIVVT010000046.1 GCA_903909435.1 uncultured Acidobacteriia bacterium
GACGCGGGAAATCGGGTTACGTCGCGCTCTGGGATCAACGCGGCGTAATGTCGCCTGGCAGTTCCTGACCGAGGCAATCGCGCTGACTTTCGCCGGAGGACTGATTGGCGTGGCTCTGTCGTACGCGTTTGTCGCGGCGATGCCGCCTCTCCCCATGCTCGGCGAACTCTTCGACGACAAAAGTGGGAAGACCGACCTGCACCTGGCCATCCACCTTTCGACGATGGTGACTTCGGCCATCGTGTTGCTGATTGTCGGCGTGGTGAGCGGCCTGATCCCCGCTCTTCGCGCCGCATACCTGGACCCAGTGGAAGCGCTGCGCGTGGAATAGGACTATTGGCTCACCGGTCCGTATTGCAGCACTTGCACGTGCTCCAGAGTCACCAGGCCGCTGCCGTGGCTCTCGAGCATTAACTGGTCAAGCTCCGGCAGAAAGGCCTGGATCTTCTCGTCCTTATCGACGATCTCGATCACGTAACTCAGGTCGCTGGACATCTCGAGCAGCTTGGTAGTGTGAATTCGGCTGGAGTGGCCGAATCCCATCGGCCCGCGCAGTACGGTTGCTCCCGCCAGGTGCGATTCACGCGCCTTCATCACGATGGCTTCGTAGAGCGGCTTGTGGCCCAATCGGTCGTTCTCGCCAACGAAGATGCGCAGCAGCACGGCGTCGCGAGGAATTTGCATGGCGTTAGTCCTCAGGCATGTTCAATCTAGCGGGGATTCCACGTCGCGGCAAGCGTATGCCCAAGCCAGACTCCGAGCAGACACAGCAGCACCGAACCCACTGCATTGAGCGCGGCTGCACCATACTGGCGGTCCTGCATCAGTCGCAGCGTCTCGAGGCTAAACGTGGAGAACGTCGTGTATCCGCCGCAGATACCCGTCATCACCAGCAATTTCGCCTGCGGCGACACCAGCAACCGCCCTTCCGGGCCGCTGAAGGTTGAGAAGAACCCGATGAACGCCGAGCCCGTGATGTTGATGAACAGCGTGCCCCAGGGGAAGCCCGGCCATCCCCGGCGGCCGAACCAGAGCGCCACACCGTATCTCAACATGCCCCCCGACGCTGCGCCGAGTGCGACGGCCAGCCAATTCCACGCTGCGTTCAATGCTTGGGTGCCCTCGCTAACGATTATGCCAAAGGACGTGCGGAGGCCCCGGCGCAACCGGGAATTGCAGCGCCCGGGGTGGGACAGTGGGGATCAGGCTCGGCCGGCCGTTGGAAATCATGCGGAAACTTACCGGTTGCGGTGTATACTGTGCCCCGAATGTCAACCTCTCCCGCCACCGGAACTAACGAAAACGTAACCAAGGAATACCGCGTCGCGGTGGTGATGTATGGCGGCATCTCGCTGGCCATTTACATGAATGGAATTGCACAAGAACTGCTGGCCATGGTCCGGTCAACGGCGGTGCAGGATCGGAAGCTCCCGAGTTCGCCGATGGTGGGTGACGTTCAGGGAACCGATGCGGTATATCGCGACCTGGCACTGCTATTGAGCGACGAAAACGACGGCAGCGTCCATACGCGCTTCGTCATCGATATCATCTCCGGCACTTCGGCCGGCGGGATCAACGGTGTCTTTCTTGCGAAGGCCCTCGCGCGGCGCAAAGACATGCTGTCGCTGAAGCAGGTGTGGGTGGAGGAGGGTGATTTTCAGAAGCTGCTCAACGACCAGTCTCTGAGCGATATCAGTCTTCCAAAGCAGGTTCCACCCAGGTCGCTGCTGAGCGGCGAACGGATGTATGTAAAGCTCCTGGAGGCGCTGGCGGAGATGGACGAGCAGCCCGGGCAGTCCTATGTCGAAGACCTGGAACTCTCCGTGACCGCCACTGACCTGCTGGGGAAAGTGGTGCCAATGCGATTGGCCGATCGCCTGGTATGGGAGCGTAGGTACCGGCAGGCGTTCCACCTGAAGTACTCGGACGAGCCACCGACGGACGATTTCGGACCGCAAACGACTCCGCTGCTGGCGTTCGCCGCGCGCTGCACGTCCAGCTTTCCGTTGGCGTTCGAACCGATGCAACTGGCCTCGATCCCCAGGCTGGTGCGCGCTTCGTGGAAACGCGGGAAGCAATACGACGTGTCCGATGCCGGCTGGGAAAGGCGCTTCGCGGAGTGGCAGGCCTACTTTGGGGTAGTAGATCCTTCGGGGCCGGACAAAGACCGGTTCTTCGCCGATGGCGGATACCTGGACAACCACCCGTTCGACCACGCACTCGACAGCATGTCCAGGCAATCCTCCGCCGTGCGGGCCGAGCGCAAACTTCTGTACATCGAGCCTTCACCGGACCATCCGGAACGGGAAACCAACCAGGGTAGGGACGCGCAAGGGCGACCGCTGCAACCCGATGCGATTGAGAATGCCTGGGCCGCGCTTTCCGGCATCCCGGGCAAGCAGCCGATCCACGACAGCCTGCAGCAGCTCCAGCAGCGGAACCGGTTCATCCGGAAGGTAAACAACCTGGTCACCGAGATTTTCAGCGTGGTGGAGGAAAGCCCTTTAACCCGCCGGTCGGAGACGAAATCGGCAGGCAGTTCGGGCCGGCCGCCAGCAACTTTTGGCCCACAGCGGACCGACACGCCTGGCTTCAGGGCGTATCAGGCCTTGAGCCTCTATGCGGTAACCGACGACCTGGCACTCCGCATCGCCCGCGGACTGAAGATCGACGAAGACTCCGACTTCGTGTACGCCATACGCTGCCTGATCAAAGTGTGGCGGCAACGGGAATTCCAGGGCAACGAAATGCAGTTTCTGATGGACTTTGACATCTCCTACCGGAAGCGGAGATATCAGTTCGTCAAGAGCCAGCTACAACTGTTGAGCCGTCTGAGCCCCGACGCAAAAAAGCGGCTCGCCAAACTCGGACTGGAGGTGAGCGAGGATAGCCGGCCGGAGTTCCAGCGCGAAATTGAGCGCCTGCGCCGTGTTCTGCATGGCTGCTTTCTGCGCATCCGCACCGCCTCCCGGCTGGCGGCGGCCAACGAGACCCTCCTGGCGAAGATCCACGGGCTGGACCTAACGGAAGATGACCTGATGGGGATCCTGGGCGTGGTTGACCCCGGCAGTAACGGCTTAAGCTTCGCGCCCGTGTCCGTGTCCGACCAGGCGTCCTGCGAAGAGCGTGCCGAGGCGCTGCTCACCCCGCAGCGCAAGGCCGCTTTGCAGGAACTTCGATCCGCTATCAAGGCGCACTATGGGGCGGCGATCGAGGCCGCGCGAGCGGAAGTGACTCCGGCCTTGACCAGCAGCGAGACCGATTCTCCAATGCGGCAGGCGGTGCTCAAGATTGCCCGCGTCTATTATTACGGCTTCTGGGAATTCGACGCCGCGATCTTCCCCATCACCTATGAAACCGACGCTGGCGAGTTGTTCCCGGTGGACGTCTTGCGGGTGAGCCCGGAGGACGCCATCGCGATCCAGGACGAGTCCAAAACCGGCCGTTCGAAGCTGGCGGGAACATCCTTCGGGGCATTTGGGGCATTCCTCGAAAGAGTGTGGCGCACGAACGACATCCTGTGGGGGCGACTCGACGGCGCCGAGCGGATCATCCGCGCGCTCGCCGGGCCGGGGCCCCAAGCGGATGCGCTGATTGAGCGCGCCCACGACGTGATCATCGCCGAGGAGCTGACGCCTGCGAACCGGCAGCAGATCTGCAAGATGCTGCTCGACGCCGTACTTAGGGATCGCTCGGCGACGGACACAGGCGCGCAGCGGAGTCTCGATGAGCTTGAGCAGTGTGTGCGCAATGCGGCCGGCTCGAGCGACATTAACCCGAAACTGCTCGCAGTCCTCCGCAGCGCCCTGAAGACCGATGAACTGCGCAAGGCGCTGGGGAGCTTTGAAATCAGCCGGGAGCCCAACCGCAAGGACTCGCTCAGGAACCTGGCACGATCCGTCCGTATCATTGGCCGCATCCTGGACGATATCGGGGGCAGAAAGCCGCTCCTGAAGAAGCCGGCAGTCCTGCTGGTCCAGGCGGGTAGCGTGCTGTGGGGCTTGGTGGAGGTGGCCACACCGGGCTCCATCTGGGGTTCGTTCTTCAGCTATTGGTTCGGCCTGCTGCTGCTGTTTTCAGCGGTGATGATAGCGGGCGGCACCTTGTTCTCCGAGCCCGTTCAGTCGCTAGGCTTCCGTCTTCTGGTGCTGGCTGTCAGTACGCGACTGGCGGTGTCGGTGCTGCGGAATTACATCACGGGAGACAGGTGGTGGAAGCGCGCATTTCTAGCGCTGTTTGTAGTCCTGCTGCTGGGGCTGATCGTCCTCGGGATGATCGAAGCAAATCAGATCTACGGCAGGTTCGAAGCCAGCACGCTGAGCCCGCACATCGCAGCAGCTCGCGCTTGGCTTAAGCACTTGATCTAGCGGCCGGGAAAGGCCGCGCTACGGGGCCGTTGCCGATCCGGCGTAGCAAGACGTCCGGGTTGTAACGCAGCGTGCGTCCCGCTTCCGGCAGGTACGAGGTCGCGCCCTGCTAGCGCCAGTGTGTTGTGATGTAGTCACGATTCCAATGCGTCTGAGTAGACTCGCGTCGGTCATCTGGCTGGCTGCCTGTGTGGGCGCCCCCGCGCAACACCTCGCTCCCGAAGTGCTGATGCTCTCGCGCATCAAGTCGTTTCTACGCTACGAATTCGCTCACTTGCCGAATTACACGTGCCTTGAGACGGTCTCCCGTTTCCAACGGCAGGCCGAGCCGGCAAGCAAATTCAAGGCGCTGGATACTCTGCGTTTGGAAGTCGCTTACAGCAACCGCCGCGAGTGGTTCGGTGCCCCGGGCCGCCACGATCTTTCAGTGGATAGTCCCGTCTCGTTGGCCCGCGGCGCAGGACTGATTGCCAATGGCGTATTTGCAACGACGCTGCACAATCTCTTCCTCGCCGACGGGGCCAGCTTCACTCCGCAGGGTGAATCGACCATCGGCGGCCGTAACGCCATCAAGTTCGATTACCGGTTCCCGAACGGTTCGACCATCGCCAAAATCAAGCTTCTCGGAGGAAGTGGCGCGGTCAACGAGGAAGGGTCGGTTTGGATTGACCCGAAGTCATTCGATCTCCTGCGCGTGGACGGCCGGGTCACCGAGATCCCACCGTCGCTGCCGCTCGCGAGCATGGAATTCACGGTGGTTTACGGCCGGGCGCGGATTGGTGAATTCGACGCACTGCTGGCGCAGTACGCCGATCTGCACATGATTCAATCCTCCGGCGTAGAAGACTTCGACCGCATGGACTTCACCCACTGCAAGATGTTCCACGCCGAGAGCACGCTCAACTTCGACAGCGAGGAGAAAGCAGCCGTGAGTCCGGTCGAACCCGCGCGGCGCCGCCTTACGCCGGAACCCGACTCAAACCTCCCCGCTGCGCTGCGCGTCGTAATTGACGTAGACAGCCGCATCACCGACAAGGACGCGGCCGGCAAGCTCATCCAGGGGCACGTTGCCGGCAATGTAAGGCAGAAGGGCCAGGTCGTTCTGGAAGACGGCACAGCGGTGCTAGGCCGGATCCGACGCCTCCAGAGAGATGCGGACGGCCGCTTCGTCGTCAGCCTGGAGTTCACGGAAGTGCAAACACGCGGCGCGACCCTGCGGTTCTACGCTGACCTCGTTATGTTCGCGAAATCTAGTGGCGTTCTGCCCGTGCCGCGTGAGAGGGTATACTTCCCGAATCCTCCCGCCGGCATCAGTGAAATCAAACTACCCGACTTGCCCGGCATCGCGGCGTTTCTTGTGGAAGGCAGAACCTTCGATCTGCCTCCCGGATTGCGCACCGTGTGGCGAACCCGTGCCCTGCTGCCGGACGAGCGTTAGGCTACGTTCCCAGGCCTGGAGGCCTCCTGTGTTCGGCCCAAGCCCCCTTACCGCGCCGCTTTCAAGCCTGAAAGCTGCGCACCGCCAGGCTCAACCCGCTCTCATACGCCGCGATCAGCTTGTCCCACGCCGCGTTCGACTGATCGTCCACTTCTTTCCGGGTAGGGTCGGCGTCGAACCACGCGAGCGTGCGGCGAATGCCCTGCCCGAACGGCGTCGTGGCGCAATACCCAGGCACGAAGCGTTTGATTTTCGTATTGTCGAAGACGACGCTGACCGCCTTGTCCCCGACCAGGCCGCCCAGTGCCGGGGGCTGGCAGGCGGCAATGAAATCCGACGGAATGTGAATCAGTCGCGGCTCCACACCCGCGGCCTCGGCGGTGATGCGATAGTACTGATCCCAGGTCATCACCTCGTCGCTGGTGATGTGGAACGCGTGCCCAATGGCTTGCTCTAAGCCCAGCAGTCCGACCAGGCCCTTCGCGAAATCGGTGTTATGCGTGATGGTCCACAGCGACGAACCGTCGCCCGGCACAATCACTTGCTTGCCCCGCCGCATTCGATCCACCACTGTGTACGACTTGGCCCAGCTGTTGATCGCCAGCGCCACCTGCGTCTCACCATAGGTCAGCGACGGCCGTACGATGGTGATCGGGAATCCTACTTCGCGATACGCGCGCAGCAGTCGCTCTTCGCAAGCAATCTTGTTGCGGGAGTAATCCCAGAACGGGTTGGCTAGCGGGGTGGACTCCGTGATCAGGTAGTGCGTCGAAGGCTTCTGATAGGCGCTCGCCGAACTGATGAAGACGAATTGCCGGGTGCGTCCGTGGAACAGCTTCAGATCGCGTTCGATCTGCTCCGGTGTGAAGGCGATCCAGTCGACTACAGCATCGAAGCCGTGCCCGCCCAGCGCGCCGTCAACTTTTGCCGCATCCTCGATATCCACCGTTAGCGTCTTCACACCGTCGGGCAAGCCCGCAGCGCGGCGTCCGCGCGTGAGCAGCGTCAGATCGATGCCGCGCTCCGCTGCCAACCGAGTGCAAGCCGTGCTGATGATGCCAGTGCCACCAATGAAAAGAACCCGCATGGGTCAATTATGCCGCACGCCAAGCACCAGTCCGGCGAAGCATGGTGAGCTGATGCTGCTTAGCAATGCGCCGCCCCCGGTTTGATATCATTCGGCTGCATGGGCGGCATTGTGGTGCAAACAACGGCTTACTCCATCGGCGTGGATTTAGGGGGCACGAATTTGCGCGCCGCGGCCGTGGACCGAGCCGGCCGGTCACTCGGGAAGCAGACCGGCTCCACCGGACTCAGGGAGAGCCGTGAGTCGGTGGTCGGCGACATCGTGGCGTCGATCCAAACCCTGCGGAAGCGCTTTGGCGAGCAGCAGTGTACGGGTGTCGGAGTCGCCGTGCCGGGCTTCATCCGGCTCAAGCAAGGCGTGGTTGAGAACTCGGCAAACCTGCCGTCGCTCGAAGGCTTTCCATTGCGCGATGAGATCAACCAGCAGCTGGGCACGCCGGTCATCCTGGAAAACGACGCGAACGCCGCGGCTCTCGGGGAGAAATGGCTCGGAGCCGGCCGTGACGTTGAGGACCTGGTGCTGCTGACACTCGGTACGGGCATCGGCGGAGGCGTCATTCTGAATGGCCGCATCATGCGCGGTAGCGACGGAATGGCCGGCGAATTCGGCCATATGACCGTGATCCCGAATGGCAACCCATGCGGCTGCGGCAACGCCGGCTGCCTGGAGAAACACGCCTCGGCCACGGCTATTTCGGTGATGGCGCGGCTGTTGCAATTGGGCGAGTTGTTGACGGCCGAGCAGGTGTTTCGCATCGCCACCGAAGGGACCGGGGAAGACGCTCACAAGGCCCGCCGCATCTTCGAGTTGATGGGCGTGGCGCTGGGCATCGCGGTGGGGAACCTCGTCAACATCTTCAACGCACCGCTCTACCTGCTGAGCGGCGGCCCTCTGCCCGCCTGGGACTTATTCGCTCCTTCGATGATCGCGGAAGCGCGCAAGCGCAGCTTCACTTTTCGCAACACCGGGACGAGGATAGAGAGAGCGCAACTGGGCAACGAGGCTGGGTTGTACGGGGCGGCTTACCTGCCATTTCTGGAAGCGGGCGCACCCGTTGGATTCAAATGACGCTGCGGCCGGGCCCGCCGGGATTTCATAATAGGACTGTGGCATCATCCAGAGGCCGCAAACGACGGAGTTCACATTCATGTACTGGCTAGGAATCGACATTGGCACCGGAGGCAGCCGCGCGCTGCTGATCGACGAGCAGGGCGCCTTCGTGGCGGGCTTCACCGCTCCGCATCAGGAGATGACGATGGAGCGTCCCGGCTGGGCCGAGCAGGACCCACGGGATTGGTGGGATGCCGCGCAGAAGGCCGTCAAGGGTGTGCTGGAAGCCGCCGGAGCCAAGGGTGAGGACGTTAAAGCCATCGGACTTTCAGGCCAGATGCACGGCCTGGTGCTGCTCGATGCGGCGAATGAGGTCATCCGCCCTGCCTTGATCTGGTGCGACCAGCGCAGCCAGGCGCAAGTGGATTTTGTGAACTCGAAGGTCGGCAAGGACGACGTCGTCACCTTCACGGCGAATCCGATGCTGACGGGCTTCACGCTGCCGAAATTGCTGTGGGTGCGCGACAACGAGCCGGCGCATTTCGAGCGTGCGCGCAAGTTCCTGCTACCGAAAGATTACGTGCGCTTCCGCCTGACCGGCGAGCACGCCACCGAAGTCTCCGACGCCTCCGGTACCGGATTGCTCGACGTAGTGCGCCGCCGCTGGTCGAACGAGATGGTGGAGCGGTTGAAACTCGACAAGGCTTTGCTCCCGAAGCTCTACGAGTCAGTAGAAATCACTGGCAAGTTGTCGAAACTGGCCGCCAAAGCCACGGGGCTGAAAGAGGGCACTCCGGTTGTCGGTGGGGCCGGCGACCAGGCCGCGAGCGGCATCGGCAACGGCATCGTCAGTTCCGGTGTCGCGTCCTGCACCATCGGAACCTCGGGCGTCGTTTTCGCCTACCTCGACAAGCCGCAGTACGACCGCAAGGGCCGCGTCCACACCTTCTGCCATGCCGTGAAGGGCAAGTGGCACGTCATGGGTGTCACGCAGGGAGCAGGGTTGAGCCTGCAGTGGTTCCGCAATCAACTCGCGCCGGGCGTGGAGTACGACGCGCTCACCGCCGAGGCCGCCACCGCGCCGCCGCTCAGCAATGGCCTCTACTGGCTGCCTTACCTGATGGGCGAGCGCACGCCGCACCTCGATCCCTACGCCCGCGGCGGCTGGGTCGGCCTGACCAACAAACACACGCGTGCGGACTTGATCCGCTCGGTCATCGAAGGCGTCAGCTTCAGCCTGCGCGACTGCCTTTCTATCATCCATGAGGACATGAACCTCGACATCACCAAAGTGCGGGTCTCCGGCGGCGGAGCCAAGAGCCCGTTCTGGCAACAAATGCTGGCCGATGTCTTCTCGTCCAAAGTGACCACGCTGGCCAACACCGAGGGCTCGGCCTATGGTGCGGCGCTGCTGGCACTGGCGGGCGCGGGTCCCTACGCTTCGGTAGAAGACGTCTGCGCGATGGCGATCAAAGAGGTCAGCAGCGTCGTACCCGGCCCGCACGAGTGCGCGGTGTACCAGCGCGGCTACGAGGTTTTCGGCGTGCTGTACCCAACTCTGAAGCCGATCTACGGGCTGATTCATCAGATGGCCTAGCAGCCTGTGGTCGAATTACCAAAACCGTAAGAAGTTACGCTTTTGCAGAATAACGACTCATAGAATCAATCACTTACGGACAAGAACCGTAAGTACTTACGGTTTTGAGTTTTGCCGCCCGCTTCCGGGGCCGGAAAGTAGGGCACATTTTGGGGCCGGCAGATCCAGTGTGCGCTGCGAGATCTAACGCCCACTGCGGGCCACCCGGCAGCCACAACTGTCGCGCTGAATCGGATCGTCCAGGATAATCAGAATATGCGAGTCATCGCCGGTCTATTGCTTGTCGCCAGCCTGGGTTTCGCCGTGGACTGGAAGACGGCTGTCGAACTTCCGGGCGTGTCGTGGGACGGCACCACTCCCGACCAGAAACTCGCCGCGCTGAACGCGATACGCGCGTTCGACTGCACCTGCGGCTGCGGCATGAAGGTAGCCCAGTGCCGTATCGAAGACCCGCCCTGTGGGCACAGCACCGCTCTGTCGGCGATGGCGGTGACGGCGGCGAAGCAGGGCAAGTCGGAGGCCGAGATCCGCGCCGTCCTCGAACAATCGCCTCTCGCGAAACAGGCCAAGCAGCGCAATCGGATTCTGCTTGACCCGGTTGAAATCCGGACTGCGGGAGCCCCGGTGAAGGGCCCCGCTGGAGCGCGAGTCACAATTGTCGAGTTCTCTGACTTTCAGTGCCCGTATTGCGCCGTGGCGGTGACCAAGTTGAACGAGTTAATGCAGGCCTATCCGAATGACGTCCGGCTGGTGTTCAAGCAATTCCCGCTGGAGATCCACTCCACCGCCGCGACGGCGGCTGCCGCTGCTCTGGCGGCTCACCGGCAAGGCAGATTCTGGCCGCTGCACGACAAAATGTACTCGGAGTTCCGCCACCTCAGCCGCTCGAGCATCCTGGACTGGGCCAGGCAACTGGGATTGAACCAGGCCCAGTTCCAGACCGACATGGACTCCGCGGCGACCCAGGTGGCCATCCAACACGACTTGGACGACGGCATTAACGCTGGTGTGCAGGGCACGCCAACCGTGTTCGTGAACGGGAAAAAGTACCAGGGGTCGCTGGAATTGGAAGCGTTCCGGCGCATCATCGACCTGGAACTCAAGGACACGAAAGCGGCGCTGAGGTAACAGCGCGTCTGCTCGCGGAGCCTTGAGCAAACACGCGGGTAACACGGCGCACGGAACCGTGTGCTGCGTCCAGCCGGGTTCGAGTTACAGTCAGTCTAATGGCTATTCAAATCGGCGATGTCCTCGGCGATTACCAGGTCACCGGCGTGTTGGGCCGGGGTGGCATGGGCAAGGTCTTCCGGGTCCGCAGCCTGGTCACGGAGCGGGAGGAGGCGATGAAGGTTGTCCTCCCCGACCTGGACGATGATCCCGGGTTCGCCGACCGTTTTCTCCGTGAGATCAAGGTCCACGCGAGCCTGCAGCATCCCAATATCGCGTCGCTCCACACGGCCCTGCGCATCGAAGGCCGTCTCGTCATGATCCTCGAGCTAGTGGAAGGCGTCAGCCTGGAAGAGACCCTGCGGCGCGGCTCCGTCGGGATCCCGACCGCCGTCCACTACATGAATCAGCTCTTCTCAGCTTTGGCTTTTGCACACGAGCGGGGAGTAGTCCACCGCGACATCAAGCCGGCGAACGTGCTGATCGCAGCGGGCGGCATCGTTAAGCTCACCGATTTCGGGATCGCGCGCTCGAACGAGGGCAAGCGCCTGACAGGGACGGGACTCGCCGTGGGAACCCCGGCCTACATGTCCCCGGAGCAAATCCGCTACGGCCAGGCCGACACGCGCTCGGACATCTACTCCCTCGGCCTCATGTTCTACGAGATGGTCACCGGCCACCATCCGGTCACGGGTGGCACGGAGCACAGCAGGATGGAGGCGCAGTTGAACGTCGTTCCGCCTGATCCGGCCAGCGTCAACCTGCTAGTGCCGGCTGCGGTCTCCGCTGCGATCATGCGCGCGCTTGCCAAGGACCCCAGCCAACGCTTTCAGACCGTACTGGATTTCCAGGCTGCGATCCAGGCTACCGGCCAAGTCGCCCTCGCACTGGACCGGACGCAACTCGACAAGCCGGAACTCCTGGAGCTCGAGACCCGCCTTTCCCGCGCCATCGGTCCAATCGCCGGGCGTCTGGTTGCCAGCGCAGTCCGGCGTTACGGGACGATCTCCGAAATCCGGCAGTCGCTGGC
>CAIVVT010000047.1 GCA_903909435.1 uncultured Acidobacteriia bacterium
GAAGCAAGGCGGGGTCTGGAGACCCCGCGCGGCTCGGAGAGCCGCCCCACATTCACCCCCACATCGATCCGCACAACCGATGTAAGATTTACCCATGAAGCTCACGCGCAGAAACTTCCTCGAATCGGCCGCGCTCGCGCCCCTGGCGATGCAGGCCACGGCGGCAGTGCCCGATCCGGTGACCGGCATGCCAATGCGGGAACTCGGCAAGACGGGCGTGAAGGTCTCCGCTCTCGGTTTCGGAGGCGGCAGCCGCTTCCTGGCTTATCAGGACCGCGAAAAGGGCATGGAAGCCCTCGACACGGCGCTGAAGTCCGGCATCAACTACATCGACAGCGCCGCCAGCTATGGCGACGGCAAGAGCGAGAGTTGGATCGGCGAGTATCTGCGCAGCCACAAGAAGAACTTCTTCCTGGTCACCAAGATCACGCCGCGCAAGGCTGACGAAGCCATGCGGACCATCGAGCGCTCGCTGAAGAATTTCGGAGTCTCGCAAGTCGATCTCATGCACGTGCACAGCCTCGGCGACGAGGCCGACTTAGCGGCCGTGGAAGCCGAAGACGGACTGCTCAACGTGCTGCACAAGATGCGCGACCAGAAGGTCGCCCGCTTCATCGGTGTCACCTGCCACTCGAATCCGCAGGTTCTAAAGACCGCGCTGGAACGCCACGATTTCGACTCCACGCAGATGGCGCTCAACATCGGCCAGATCGGCGGGGCAGCGCCATCGGACAAAGCAGGGCAGGGCATGACCGGAGCTTCAGGCTTCGAGTCCATCGCCATGCCAGTGGCCCTGCGCAAGGGCATGGGGCTTACGGCGATGAAGGTCTTCGCGCAGGAGAAACTGCTGGGCAAAGCCGCGCCGGAGATGCTGGTCCGCTATGCCATGACGCTCCCTGTCGCCGTGGCGGTCGTCGGCATGCCCAAGCTTGACTACTTGAAGGCGAACATCGCGGTGGCCAAGGGCTTCAAGCCGCTGACGCGGGAAGAGATGCAATCGCTGCCCAAGAACGTCTCGGAGCAGCTGCGCGCATCCATCGACAGGTTCTTCAGCGACCATGTGGATTGCTGAGGCCCGGGCCGCCGAGTTAGAGCGCGACGGCGCCCACCGGGAACTCGCCGCAGAGGCCACGAAAGAACTGCGATCCGTGACTGGCGAAGATCTGGAGATCGCCTTCGAAGACGGGTTGTGGCTGCACAGGGCGGGGAAGCTATGGTTCCCAGATGGGCCGCGCTTCGACTACGCAGAAGGCAGTTGGGCTAAGTGGTCCGCGCGCGAGGAGAAATTCCGCCGCGACGCCGCCGATTACTGGTTCCACGTTTACAAACCAAACCCGGGCGACGTGATCGTCGACATTGGCGCCGGCCGTGGAGAGGATGTGTTCGCCTTCTCCGCCGCGGTGGGGCCGGCGGGCACGGTCTGGGCGATCGAGGCGCACCCGGGCAGCTACCGGCTGTTGGAGCGCTTCTGCCGGAAGAACGGCCTGTCGAATGTGCGGTTGCTGAATTGCGCGGCGATGGACCGGCGCGGCACCCTGCAGATCCAGACGCTAGCGGTCTGGGAATCGAACTTCGTTTACCAGGGGCCCGCCACGCCGACCAGCCATGCGGTGGAGGCCTATCGCTTCGACGAGATCTGCGAGCGGCACGCGATCGAGCGGCTCGACTTCTTGAAAATGAACATCGAGGGCGCGGAGCGATTTGCCCTGCCCGGAATGCCGGACGCACTAAGGCGCGCCCGATTCGCCTGTATCGCGGCTCACGACTTCCGGGCGGCGCGCGGCGAAGGCGACGAGTTCAGGACGCACGATTTCGTGGTGAAGACGTTGGAAAATGCGGGCTTTTCGGTCGTTTTGCGCGGTGACGATCCGCGCTATTACGTGAAAGAGCACATCCACGGCCACCGCGCGTGATTCTTACTGAGCGGTCTGCTTGAGCAGCCAGGCCATGTTCCGGCCCAGCACTTTCATCGTGCGGATGCCCTCTTCGTCCCGTTCCACATCGCCGATCTCGCGGCCGATCCCAATGTTCCAGTAGGTGGAGCCAGGGATGATCATCTCCGTGATCAGGAAGAAGTGGTTCAGCGTATCGAAGGCGTGTATCGCGCCCGCGCGGCGGACGGCCACCACGCCGGCGCCGACTTTGCGGCGGAAGATCCCGCCGTTTGCACCCGAGACCATGCAGGCCCGGTCGATCAGCGCCTTGATCTCCGGCGAGACGTCCGTCACGTAGGTGGGCGAACCCAGGAGGATCCCGTCGGCGGAGGCCATCTTCTCGATAAAGACATTGCCCTCGTCCTTGGTTTGAGCGCAACGCCGGTCCTTGTTGGCCGAGCATTCGCGGCACGCCAGGCACCCGTGAATCCGCGCGCCAGTCAACTCCACGAGTTCGGTTTCAATGCCCTCGGCTTCCAATTCGCGCAGCACGTAGCCGAGCAGGATCGCCGTATTGCCGCCTTTGCGGGCGCTTCCGTTGAACGCAACCACCTTCATTGTTAGGAGTCCAGGAAAACAGAGTAGAACACCTCATTATCCCGTGCGAAGGCACCCGGCATGCAGACGGCAGATTCTCCATGGTTGGCAACTCCGCCGCGATGAGTGTGGCCGACTCTGAAGCCGCCCTATTCGGTGCTTACGATCTCTGCTCCGAGGGCATGCAGCTTCGGGATCAGATTCTCGTAGCCACGCTGGATCAGGTTGGTGTTGGTCAACGTCGATTCGCCTTCGGCTGTCAGGGCGGCGATGACGTACGAGAAACCGGCGCGCAGGTCCGGGATGTTGATCTCGGCGCCGTGCAGGGGCGTGGGGCCGACGATCACCGCGCTGTGCTGGTAGTTCCTTTGCCCGAAGCGGCAGGGAACGCGTCCCAGACACTCGCGGTAAATCTGGATCTGCGCACCCATCCGGTTCAGCGCCTCGACGTAGCCGAAGCGCTCTTCGTACACGGTCTCGTGGACAATCGAGACGCCGGAGGCCTGGGTCAGCGCGATGACGAAGGGTTGCTGCCAGTCGGTCATGAACCCGGGGTGGACGTCGGTCTCAATGACGGTGGAGTGCAGGCCCGCCTCGCGGCGCCAGAACGCGATCCCGTCGCTGGTGACCGCAAAGTCGCCGCCGATTTTGCGGAACTGGTTCAGGAACGTCATCATGTCCACCTGCCGGGCGTTGCGGACAAAGATCCGTCCGCCGGTGGCGGCGGCGGCGCTGGCCCAGGAGGCGGCTTCCAGCCGGTCGGGTACCGCCGCATGGTCGTAGCCATGCAACTCCGGCACGCCTTCGATGGTGATCACCCGGTCCACGTCCACCGAGATGATGGCGCCCATCTTCTGCAGCGCCATGATCAGGTCCATGATCTCGGGCTCGGTCGCGGCGTTGGCCAACTCGGTCTTGCCCTGCGCGAGCACCGCCGCCAGAATCACCTGTTCGGTCGCGCCGACGCTGGGGTAATCGAGGTGGATTTTGTTGCCGTACAGCCGCTCGCAGGTTAGATGCGCATTGCCCGACTCGTCGTGCAGCGTGGCGCCCAGGTCCTGCAGCGCGCGAATGTGGAAATCCACCGGGCGAGTCCCGATGCGGCAGCCGCCCAGGCTGGGCACGGGCGATTCGCGGAAGCGCGCGAGCATTGGGCCGCAGGCCAGGATCGGGATCCGGCTTTTGCCGGAGAAGGTCTTGAGTACCGCGCGCTCCATGGGACGCACGTTAGCGGCACAAATCGAGAGCACGCCTGGCTCGACCTCGGCGACTTCACCGCCCAGCGAGCGAATCAGGTCCGAGACGATGGCCACGTCGGCCACGCCCGCCACATTGCGCAGCGTGCAGCGCTCGCCGGTCAACAGCGCCGCGACCATGATTTTGGGCAGCGAGTTCTTAGCGCCGCGCAGCGTTACTTCCCCCGACAGCGGCCGGCCGCCGCGCAGGATCATACGCCCGGTGGAAACAGCAGTTGCGGCAATCATCAGTACGATTTTCGCTCACGCCGCAAGATCGGGGGCGTGTCAATATCGCCGAGCGTGAACATATCGTCGATTTCCGGAGCC
>CAIVVT010000048.1 GCA_903909435.1 uncultured Acidobacteriia bacterium
AATCGCTTCCAGGGCTATCCGCGCCTTGAACGCCGCGGAATGATTACGTCTCGGCTTCCTCATGGAAATCGTCCCTCCGGTTATGCCGGCCGGCCCGAAATCCACTTATACCCGTGTCCGAAATCCCGAAGCCACCTCTGAGTGCGCAATTAGGCATACACCAAACACAGATGCTTCAGACTTAGCACCTCAGAAAATATCGCACCCGCATCAAGTAGGCCCGACGAATTTCTATTTGGAAATGTTGTAGCCGAATGTCTCACGTAGTTCACATTCTGACATTTCACAAAATTTGCGCGACATACAAAGCCCAATGGAGAACCAAATCGATAACTGATTTAGGTCAAACGCAGGAATATCTTCAAAGAAGAAGATGACCCATCTTATTGCAACAAAGAATCCAATCATCCGCGCAAGGGAATTTCGCGATTGAAAAACGCCCCGAACAGACGCGACCAGCAGCACCGCGAAGTACAGAAGGACTGCGAGCAACCCACTGGACATAAGGACATTTAGAAAGCCAACTTCCGTCGCAATTCGACCTCGATTATTTAGAAACGTATCCGAAAATGCGATTGAATCATACCCAGAGCCAGCTCCACCTCCAAAGATGAATGACTCGTCGCGCCGAATCATCGACGCGAAAACCTCCTCATAAAGAAAAGTTCGAGAATCAGCGTCAAGGGGCGCTTTTGGCTCCTTTCCAAATAGCGTTATAGAAGCCTCCGTAGCCGTTGTGGAGGGTGGATCGAAGACGTTATACCGACCCGAGACACCGAGCGAAAGAAACACGAGCGGGGCGAGAAAAATTGACGCAAGTGCGAAAGCAAAAACGCCTTTACGAATTGGCCCGAGTGCGCCGTAAAACAACCCCAAGGCACCGCCGACTGCAACCGCCAGAGAGAAAACTATGCGGACGTCATTCGTCCGGTAACTAATGTCCAATAGAAGAGATATCAGCGCAACGCCCACAGTAGCAACGACAGCCTGCCGGCTTCGATACGAGGCGAACAGCACGAGCAGCGATACGGGCGCCACTACTCTCGGAAATAATTCCGTATTATTGTCGAGCGAAAATGGGAGCGCTATGAAATAGAATGGGATGAGCTTTATGAACGATGATAATGCACGAGACGCTACCCAGGAGTTTACGGAGAACGCCGCCAGCGGCGCTACCACTGTGAAGCAAAAATCTAAAGCAATGTATCTCAGATCCCAGTAATCGGAAATATCGAGGATTCCTCGCAGGAGCGATGCAATATTCAGAACTATAAATATCTTAATTATCGCAAGTCCAGCCGACTCACCAGTTCGCAGGGATATACTCACCGCCGGATGAATCCCACGAACTAGCAGAAACGCGGCGGTCCATCTGAGAACAAGTGCGATGATTGCACCTCCCCACACGGAAAATTCGTTATCTACCAAGCGCCACGTAGCGTCCGCGAGTGTTAGAGGCAGAATAGCAAGAGCGGCATAGTGACCGGTTCGGCTATCGTTCTTAATCATTTAGGATGCTTTGCGCCAGATCTATTTTGCGCCTCTAGTTATATTCAGTATGGGCTGTTAAGGCGTTGATTCCCGCGACCTGAGCGCATTCAGCACCTCAGGATTATATGCGCCTAATAAATTTTGCTGGATTTCCGGCCCAAATCTCATTCGAAGGAATCTCTTTTGTTACTACGGAGCATGCTCCGATAACAGAATTATCTCCAATTTTTACACCCTTCAACACAGTTGAATGGGCGCCGATGAATACATTTCTCCCTATTGATACTTTGGCGTACTTTGCCCTCCGCATATCTAGAGTTGGATGATTACGATCGTTCGTTCTCAGGGAGTGAAAATCAGTGTCGTAAATAACGCAGTTCCCCCCGATAATCGTTCCATCAGCAATTTCTACGGCGTGAACACAAACAATTGCCACACCACTCAGCCCGACATCGTCGCCAATCCTTAATGCTCCTTCCACGAAGAAGATGCACGGCTGCTGACGGCCAATAACATTGAATCGTCGTCCATTATTGATGCGAAAGCGCCTACCTACACTGAACGAGCCGCGGCGCGTGACGATCAGACTGGGTATACCTAACGAGCGGAATCCAGCTCCGACGGGTACATCATTCAGAAAAAACATCAACCTGGCGATAAGACCTGTGAGTAGGCCAACAACCTGTTCAGATGACTTGAATACGGCCTTGTAGGCTAGGAACACAGCCCTCACAGCTATCCCCTATTCGATCGGACGACAGTAAGGCTCATGGGCTAGCATTCAGGCTACACCCGCGAGTCAGCGAACCTAGGCGCCGAAGAACAATAGAATCTAGATCGTCGATGACGAATCGCATCCTCACGTATGCATGAATACGCAGAGAAATTGACCAGACAGCGAACCCATCATATAAATAGCCATCCAGACTTGTAGTGGCGAACAACAACAAGGCAAAAGAGCTCGCCCGACCAATCAATTTGCGTCACGCGACATGCCAACGAGCGCAATCAACTCCTGCTGCCGTTCCTTTAATTGCTCAGGATCCATAAGCCACCATTTCGTTTCAGAAATGCTGGTGATGAGATTCGACGGGAATCGCATTCGGATAACTCGAGCAGGGCAGCCAGCAACGACTGCATACGCCGGTACTTCCTTAGTAACGACTGCGTTTGCAGCTACAATTGCGCCGTCATTCACCCGAACTCCATCCATTATTAGCGCCCTCGCGCCTATCCACACGTCATTCCCAATATGTACGGGGAGGTGCTCCACGAATTCGGTATCGGCGGAGGCCGAGGAGACGTTTAGCGTATTTTGAATGCGATAAGTTACCGGTGACGTTGAAAAGTTCGCAACGGGATGCCTGCCTAGCCCCATTGCGACGTCATCTGCTATTGAACAATAGCGGCCTATAGTTACATTTCTAAGCACGCATCTCCGACCTATGTAGCTGAACTTTCCTATCGCGCTGTTTAGAATTAGACAACCATCGAGGACATGACACACCGTCGCGATGCTCGAATTGGCGTCGATGATGCAACCAGAATCTATAATTGCTGGCCTAAACCGCAATCTATTATGCAGGTCACGTGACCCCGACACAGCAAGCCGTATCACGGCGAGAAGCAGTCCTATCGGAGCCAGCGCAAATCTAAGCAACATCATCGATTACCAATAACATCCATCTTCGACCGATGCCGCATTCGCCGGGGTCTCGCTCGGCGCGGCCCGCACCCACGAATCGTTATATAGGTTCATATATGGGTATACGAGGAAATTGTCCCATCGACGCCCGCGGATTCCGAAGAGCAGCTGCGTAACGCCACCTAGGTGCACCGCGTGCTTTCCTAGTCTCTTAACGTGAGCCGCAAGTGGGAATCCGTAAGCACCGCAACCAAGAATGCAGACATCGAAAGTAGCACGTTCCAACTCGTTCTTAAGATGTTCCAGAGCGCCGAACCAATCTACATGGCCGTTGGCCGCACCCCCCAAACTCTGAACCGCCGGAATGCACTCCAATTCAAATTCCGGTAGCAATTCTGATTCAAATAGCAAACGTCTCTTTTGATACTGAGATTTTATTGTTGCTGAGAACGGGTGAACGACAATCACGCGCTTCCCCTTCAACGCGAGCGTCCATGGCCTTTCACAGAAGAATGGCTCGAGATCCTCCAACATGACGCGCTTTGCATTTCTCAGTTGGTCCGCAAAAAACGCCTCCTCCTTTAGCCAGGAACCAAGAATATCTACCGCGGAAAGCGAGCTAATCATCAACTCACAGAACCTTTCAACTTCATCTCGGCGAGCGGGAAAGAAACCCGACCAGTCGCGAAGTTGCGAAAAAGTCCTGGTAGACCACCACCAAGGAGGGGTTCTATTCGTAATGTAGCCGACGACACTTCGGAAACGCGCTGGGTTTGTGACCGCCATGTACGTCGTCATCGCTTGCATTTCCGTTGATCCGATACGCGCTATCATTTTAGGCGATTCGGCCAACAGCGCATCGCTTATCAAATGCGAAGAATACTGCCGATTGGAGAACATTCTCCAGTTTCGTCCAAAGCTTCCGCAATCCGGGCGAAGCACGGCATGCGCACGCCGAAGGGGTCTTAAAATCACGTCATACATTTTGCGGGCCCTGTGAGTGTCAGGCGCTTTACAAGTTCGTAAGCATATGCACCGTCGTTGCGCTGAGTAAGGCCGGGCGGGATAGCGGCCGGACGCCAAATTCGGTCATCGGGGTATTCCCAAAAATATTGTCAATAACTATCGAATTTGCAAAATGGAGGCAATAATCGGGAAACGCGTTCTTGTAAAAGTCAATAACTCCGCGCTTAGCACTACTCGGCTAGAAATCACAGCACCCAGCCACGCACCCGGAATAGCGAAGAATATTTCTATAACGAGGCGACTGGCTGGATCGCGATTCAATACTAACCCCGACGCGAGTTTGAGCGCGAGAATTTCACTCACGGCACTTATGCAAAGTGCGGAGCTGACACCCATTAACATTCTCGCCGTAAGTCGTAACGTATATCGGGCGGCGTTCATCATAAGAATCAGGCGTATCGTCTCGGCCACCACGATACCAACAGCAATTCCTCGCAGCCCAGTGTCTAGCGAGTACGCGACTAGAATTGATGACACCATTGCAAGAAACGTCAAAATTTGAATTCGTAGTTTCTCCTTGAGCGCGCCAGCGGAATCCAGACATACGCTGATTACGTGCGATATATATATTGGAATAGCGCTAATTGCGAGAATTTTAAGAATAGGGACGGCTTCTACCCATTTATTCCCAAGAAGCAGTTTGACGATATCGTCAGCGGCCCAAGAATTTCCAACCGCGACGGCGCTGGCGTATCCCCCAACCAACGCTATTGCGAATAGCACACTCCGTTGGTGATCTTCAGATCCAATTTTCATTGGACTCAAGATTGGAAACATAACGCGTGTCAGCAAGTTGGATGGTAGCATCACGGGTAGATTCGCAAGCAAATTTGCCCGCCCGTAATATCCTGCAGACACAGCACCCCAGGCACGCCCAACGGTCACGGAATCGATGTTGGAAGTTAAAAACTCAATGAATCCGATGAAGGAATATTTCGATCCGAAATCGATAAAGAATCTCGCGTCCGTGATCCGAAGGCGATGAGCCGGTTTAATCGGGTGGCGGGTATACCAATAGCCGAGAATCACGACGATTAATGACTGCGCCAGCACTGCCCCTACCAGCGCCCACTGCCCACCACCATAACGCGCAATTCCAATTCCAAATATTCCGTACCCGACCACATAAGAGACCACTTCAATTTGGGCAAGCTTCCTGAATTCGCTAGCGCGCCGCAGTAGAGCTTGGGATATCCCTGCAGCACCCAACAATATAAAATTTAGCGAAAGCGCTGCTATTACAATCGTTAAACCATCAATTTTAAAAAACGCAGCTCCCAACGGTGCTGCAACGGTTGCAAGCATCGTAAATCCGATGGAAATAGCCAAGGAGACTGTCGTAGCTGTCGAAACATCGGTGTCTGAGACGTTTTGCTTCTGAACGAGTGCTGTTGAAATGCCTAATTGAGAGAAGTAACTAAATACTCGCAGGAAGACATTTGCTATAGCGACGATGCCGTAGTCCGATGGGTTAAGCGCTCTAGCCATCACTGAAGTGAATGCGACTTGGAATATCGCATTCGTTGCCATAGAAGCAACGCCCCAAGTTAAGCCTGAAAAAATCCGCTTAAGACGCGACATTTTTTCTATTGAGAGCGTCCCTGATCTCGCTTCGGATCAATTTTAGCTCGGCTTCAAATATAAAGTACACGCCAAAGCCTAGGGTAAAGACCAACAAACCAACTAGGGCTATGGCGGTGCGTTGTGGTGTTGATTTCTTTTTCGGCGCAACAGCACTATCGACCACGCGAAAGGCAAACTCCTCAGTCGCACGCGCCAAAGCTGCCTTCTGTAACTGGCCTTCCAGAACTTTGGATATGGCTTGGTGGACCGATAGCACGGCGGCTCCGTCCAACTCAGCCGCCAAATATTTTACGCTCTGATCCGCCTCTCGAATTGCCTGATTTCGTAGCCTCGTGTTTGCCGAAGCAATGTACTCATTGGCCCACTTCGCTGCGATCTGGGCGTCTTTCCATCTTATGATAACGGTGACCAATCCGGTCTTCTTGTCCTCAACGACGAAACGAATTTTTTCATTGAAGTATTTTACTGCGTCACGAATATCTGGCGGTTGAGATAGCAGCCCCTCTTTCCAATTTCGCTTTTTTCCATCCCACTGGTCCGAAAATATTACCGGGAGCAGGTCGTTATCGACTATAAAATCCCGTGTCAAATCACGTGATTGCAGGACAGCCACAGGCACGACGGAGTCAGGCTGAGGAATGCTGATGCCCGCAAGGCTTGCAAGACCACCTAACTGACCCAACGCTGCCGCGCCAGCGCCCGTCTGCTTGCCCGTCGGGTAAACTACCGTTGTCGCATCGAATTTCGGCTGAATCATCATCAGAATTCCGCAAAGCAACAACTCCGCTCCGAAGATGAGGAAAGCGAGCTGCCGCCTCCGCTTCGATAACTGGGCTATCTTTTCAAGCAAAGTGCCGTTCGTTACTTTATCCATGTTCAGTTCTCAAAAATTCATAAACTAATGTGGATCGTCAGCTTGATTCTTCTTAATAATCTTGGCGAAGGAACGTCTCGAATCTAGTCGATGGAATGAAACACGTATCACTATCATGTTCGGATCTGCATTCATCATTGGTGGCCTTGCCCGATTTTGCTCTTAATCTGAATTGCTAGTATCGGTCGGCCGAGAGATCGCGGGACACTGTAATACATTAGTACGATCTAAAAATTTGTCGAAGCTAATGCAACCGGCATACGGCGAAAAATGGCGCCACCTGCGGCTTCGCGTTGGTTGCAGCGGAAAATCTTCATATTTGCGCTACTTTGCGAGTCTGTTGCGGCGCTGGAATTCCATATAAATGCAAATTCTTGCTTGATACGATACGTGTAGCGATCGGATATTGGTCCTTTGGAAAGACACGCGCACTAAATTCCATTAGGGCAATTCATTGTGGATCCGTGAATGCCAAATGGACGTTTCAGGATCGCGTAGGAGTAGTGGACGCGCGCGATTTATTTGGTGCTCTGAGGTTCGCTGGCGGGTCATGTCGCGGTGTAGGCTGCAAGGCTCGCACCTGCCATCGCGCCGGATTCACCGAACGCGAGACGAACATCTTCTAATTCGTTTCGTCAAGCCGCATTTCGAGCACTCGCGCGTCACGCATCGGCTTCTGAGGAATTACCAGGCGCTGATGGCTCGAAACGGATGGTTCGACGGCGAAACTTGCAGTGCTCCAACGGGGGGGAGTCGAACCTGGCGTGCGGAAAATGCTAGCACTCAAGCGGGGTTGCGGGTTAAATATCCGCCGGCTTTCGATGCCGGCGGCTGAGTGCAATGAATGGGTGGCCGTATTGTGGCTTCTAAGGATATGACTGCGAAATGCGACCGGAGCCGAACGCCGCCGACCGTCCATCGCCCGGCCTCGCCGTCACCCGCGTCCCTGCGTTCGAAGACAACTACCTCTGGCTGATCCATGGTGAGGCCGCTGCAGCGACGCAGGTCGTCGCCGTCGATCCGGGCGATCCTGCGGCCATCGAAGCCGTACTGGACGCGAATCACCTCACGCTCGCGGCGATCCTCGTGACCCATCATCACGGCGATCACACCGGCGGCGTCGAAGCACTCGCGACCCACCACGGCGTCCCGGTGTACGGCCCGGCCCGCGAGGACATCCCCGGCCGCACGATCGCGGTGAAGGGCGGCGATGTCGTCGATCTCCCGTCGCTCGGACTCCACTTCCGCGTGCTCGACGTCCCCGGTCACACCGCCGGCCACGTCGCGTATGCCGGCCACGGCGCCGTCTTCTGTGGAGACACGCTGTTCAGTGGCGGCTGCGGACGCCTCTTCGAAGGCACCCCGGAGCAGATGCTGGGCTCGCTCGACACGCTCGCGGCGCTGCCGAAGGACACTCAGGTTTACTGCGCGCACGAGTACACGGCCTCGAATCTCAAGTTCGCGCTGGCCGTGGAGCCTAGCAATGCGGAGCTCGTCTCCTACGCCTGGGAGGTCGCGCGCCGGCGCGAAAAGCTGGAGCCGACGATCCCGACGACGATCGGGCGAGAGCGCGCGATCAACCCGTTCCTGCGCACGCGCGAGGCGACGATCCGCGAGGCCGCCGCTGAGTTCTCGGGCCGCCCCGCGGCGAATGATGCCGACGCGTTCCGCCAGGTGCGCGAGTGGAAGAACGGGTTCCGCGGATGACACCGACGTCCCGCCAAGGCCTGCTCGGCCGTACGCTCGCGAGCGCCCTCCTCCTCGTGCTGGCCGGTTGCGCAACGACACCCTCGCCCACCGCGAAGGACTGGCCGATGGTGCCGGCGGTGCCGTCGACGACACCGGCACCTAAGGCCGCGATCGACCAGGCGACGACGGAAGCCGCCGCCATCGACGCCGCGAGCGAGGCCCTCGTCTCCCTGCCGATCCCGCCCGAAACCTCCCCGATGGCGGACCTGCAGAACGTCTTCGACCGGATCCGCCTGGGCTACGCGCTTCCGGACGTGGCGGATGCGTCGATCGACCGGTCCGTGAAGTTCTTCGCGGGCAAGCCCGATTTCCTCGACCGGACTTTCGAGCGCGGCGAGCGCTACCTCTACTACGTCACGCGTGAGCTCGAAACCCGGCACATGCCGCTCGAGCTCGCGATGCTGCCGGTCATCGAGAGTGCCTACAACCCGTACGCGTTCTCGCGCGCCCGGGCGGCCGGCATCTGGCAATTCATTGCCCCGACCGCGACGCGCCACCAGGTGCGGGTCAACTGGTGGCAGGACGGCCGGCGCGACATCGTCGATTCGACCCGTGCCGCGCTCGACTACCTGTCCGAGCTCAACGTGATGTTCGACGGCGACTGGCTGCTCGCGATCGCCGCGTACAACTGCGGCGAGATGAACGTGCAGCGCGCGATCGCGGCCAACAAGGCCCAGCACAAGCCCACGGACTTCTGGCACCTGAAGCTCCCGGGCGAGACCAAGGGCTATGTCCCGGCGCTCCTCGCGATGGCCCGCATCGTCGCGAACCCCGACGCCTATGGACTCGAGTTCGCGCCGATCGCGAACAAGCCGTTCTTCGCCCAGGTCGAGGTCGGCGGCCAGCTGGACCTGCGCGTCGCGGCGGCGATCCTCGGGATCTCCGAGGACGAGCTCCATGCGCTCAACCCGGCGTTCAACCGCTGGGCGACCGACCCCGAGGGTCCGCATCACCTCCTCGTCCCCGCCGAGAGCGCATCCCAGTTCGCCGAGACCATCGCCTCGATGACGCCCGAGCAGCGCCTGCCGATCGAGCGCTACGTGATCGCTCCGGGCGACACGCTGCAGAAGCTCGCCGACGAGCGCGAGATCCCGATCGCGACGATCAAGGCCCTGAACGGCAGCGCGATCGACGACTTCAAGGCCGGCAATGAGATCCTGCTGCCGGCGATGGACATCTCCCCGCTCCGGGCCGGACTCGTGATCGAGGGCGAGCTGCCGCCGCGCGGCCACCGTGGCCACGGCTACGTCGTCCGCAAGGGCGAGACGCTGGCCTCGATCGCCAGGCGCACCGGCGTGCCGGTCGCCGAGCTCGCGCGCCTCAACGGCCTCGCGGCCAAGGCCCGACTGCGCCCGGGCACCCACCTGATTACCGAGGTGCAGGAGCGTGCCAGGGCCGACGGCAAGGCGCACGCGGGCAAGGCTAAGGGCGGCAAGGTTGCGCATGCCGCGGCCCCGGCCGAGCCGCGCCGCGTCAGCTACGTCGTCAAGACCGGCGACACGCTGCACGCGATCAGCCGCAGGTTCGCGGTCAGCGTCGACAAGCTGAAGGAATGGAACCAGCTCTCGGGTTCCGACCTTCGCAAGGGACAGAAGCTCGTGCTCTATCTCGGGCGCGAGCAGGATTACGGCGGATGAGGATCTAAACGATGGGATTTCTGACCGGCAAGCGCGCACTGATCACGGGTCTCGCGAGCGATCGCTCGATCTCCTATGGCATCGCCGAGGCGATGCACCGCGAAGGGGCCGAGCTCGCCTTCACCTACGTCGGCGAACGGTTCCGCGAGCGCGTGACCGAGATGGCCGTCAAGGTCGGCGCCAACCTCGTCTACGACATGGACGTGGGTTCGGACGAGTCGATCGAGGCGACCTTCGCGGAGCTCGCGAAGGAATGGGACGGGATCGACATCGTCGTCCACGCGATCGCCTTCGCCCCGCGCGAGGCGCTCGCCGGCAGCTTCACGGACAACACGTCCCGGGACGCCTTTCGGATCGCGCACGAGATCTCGAGCTACAGCCTGACGGCCCTCGCCCGCGCGGCGAAGCCGATGATGGCGGGCCGCAATGGCGCGCTGCTGACGCTCTCCTACCTCGGCGCCGTGAAGTCCATCCCGAGCTACAACGTCATGGGACTGGCGAAGGCGAGCCTCGAGGCGAACGTGCGCTTCCTCGCGGCCGACCTCGGACCGCTGGGCATCCGCGTCAACGCGATCTCGGCCGGCCCCATCAAGACGCTCGCGGCCGCCGGCATCGGCGGGTTCAGGAAGATGCTGAGCCACGTCGCGGCAGCGAGCCCGATGAAGCGCAATGTCACCCAGGATGACGTCGGCAATGCCGCCGCGTTCCTGTGCTCGGACCTCGCGGCCGGCATCACCGGCGAAGTGCTGTATGTCGACGGCGGCTACAGCAGCGTCGGCATGACCTTCGCGATGGACGAGGGCTGAGTCGCCGCCCTAGAGACGCCCTGGCGACGGCTCCCACGCAGTCGTGTTGCGATGCAGCGTCCCGGCACCCCACCGGGACGCTGCGCAGAGTCGCGCGCGCGTCGGGTCGGGACTACAGTGTGTGCGCAGCACTGATCGCTGCATACGACAGGGAGTCGATCCGATGCGCAATGTAACCTCGTTCTGGACTGGCGCGGTCTGCGCCGCACTGCTTTCGATGGGGAGTGTCGGGAGTGCCTTGGCCGACGAGTATCCGCTCGTCGCCGGTGACTTCTGGGATTTGAGTGCCATCAAGATCAAGGATGGCGGCGATTTGGCCTACGCCACGTTCATCGCGAACGAATGGCGCGCGGACCAGGAGTTCGCCAAGTCGAAGGGCTGGATCAAGGGGTACCACGTGCTCTCCAACACCTGGAGCCGGCATGACGAGGCAGACCTCTACCTGATCGTCGTATACGAGAAGATCCCCACCAGCGCCGAGTCCGAAGCACGGTCCGATGAGTACCTGGCCTGGAAGAAGAAGACGAATGCCCAGCTCAGCAAGGAAAGCGGCAATCGCGTGGAGATCCGCGAGCTCTTCGGCACCGAGCTCCTGACCGAACTGAAGTTCCGCAAGTAGTCGATGGGCGCCGCCCCGGGCGCACCGCTCCGTGCCGCTTGCCGCACCCTTGGGATCAGTTACCGCTCCCGCAGCATACGGTCCGTACCAGTCGTTATTCCACTCCCACACAT
>CAIVVT010000049.1 GCA_903909435.1 uncultured Acidobacteriia bacterium
CGCCCAGATCGGGCGGGCCGTCGCCGCTGCCGATGGCGACCAGGGTCTCGACGCCGGCGTCGCGGGCGCGTTGAATAGCCGCTTCGCGATCTTCGTCGAAGACCGCCGCGTCGAGATGGCAATGCGAATCGACTAGTTGCATTCCGATTGATCAAACACTGATAGGTGGACTCTGACCGGGGGCGTCATACTGACCAGCCCTTGGTGGAAAGTCCGCAAGCGCAGCAGGAGTACTTCGTCGTAGTCAACAAGCGTGAACCAACGGGCGCTCGGAACCTTGCTATTCCCGGTCGTCGGTACGGTAACGTAAATCATAAGCGTGGCGAGTTTCGTTGCACCGGTTTCTCGACTCAGCGCCGCATGAAAGGCTTGCTCCGGAGACTCATTGAGCGGGATTCTCGGTGGGAACTGGACAAGCACGATGGAGCGGCCGGGTGGCCGCCGCAGTCGCTTCACCTCGTTAAACCAAGCATGCGTTTTCGCGGGCTGAGTTTCGGGCAAGCTTGTGCCCACGTCTGGATCCAGCATCAACAGCCGACAGGGCTCCAGAGCCGCGCACATATCTTCCGTCCACGCCGCCCGTCTGTTTCTATCCGGGACCGATTCATCTGGCCCCGTACCGTGAAAAACCGTACCTGCTGGCCAGAAAGGTGAGGTTTGAATGCTCTTGACTGTTCTAAACTCCTGACCATCTTCGCAGCGCTGCTGGAATGACTTCAATTCCAGTCGTAGCGGCTCATCGATTTGGGACCATTTTTCGTCTGATGCGCATGCGGTGTGCCTTCCATCCATCCCGCCATCGTGGCTAGGGTTGAAGTACCAGGCCACGCCGAGTTTGCGGTCATAACCCGCCAAGGCGCGAAGCAGTGCGTACTTAAGGAAATCAGTGATGTCGCCAACGTATTGATCCCGCATGTTACGCCGATTATTTCAACCTCGCCCCCACCGGCACGTCTTCGAGGAAGCCAGCCAGTACCGGCGAGGTGTTTTCGAGCGATGCGGCGACGATCATCCCATTACTCATGATTCCGCGCAGCTTGCGCGGTTGCAGATTTGCAACAATTACGACCTTGCGGCCGATCAGCTGCTCGGGGGTGTAGGCCTTGGCGATGCCCGCTACAATGGTGCGCGGCTCGCGTTCGGCCACGTCCATGGTGAGCTTCAAAAGCTTATCGGCATGCTCCACTTTCTCGGCGGTCAGGATTCGGGCGACGCGCAAATCGACTTTGGCGAAGTCGTCGAATTCGATGGGCGGGGCGAGCGGCGTGATGCCCTCGGGCGTCGTCCACTCCTCTGCTTTGGCATCTATAGCTGGCGCCGTTTTGCCGAGCAGGGCATTTTGACGCGCGACCTCGACCACTTCGAGCTCGTTCATCTTTTCAACCGTCTCTTTCAGGTCGAGACGCGGGAAGAGCTGTGCGGCTTCACCGACGGCTTGCCCGGCGGCGAGACCGCCCCACTCCAAATGGTCGATGCGTTCGTCCAAGAGAGGCGTTGACATGCCCAGCTGCGCCCAGATTTTCTCGGTGATCTCGGGCAGCACCGGCTTCAGGAGAATCGAGACGACCCGCAGCGTTTCGGCCGAGGAGTACAGGATCTCGTCGAGGCGCGCCTGCGATTCCGGGTCATCTTTCTTGGCGAGGTTCCAGGGCTGGTACTGCACGATGGCGCGGTCGACCGAGGTCAGCAGCGCCCAGACCTGTTCGAGCGCGCGGTGGAATTCGAAGCGGTCGAAGGAATCGCAGAACGCCGCCACGGTTTTGACGACTTCATCCGCGATGGCCGGCGCGCCGGTCGAGTCCGGGATCTTGCCTCCGCGATACTGCCGCAGCATGGCCGTCGTGCGGCTGAGCAAATTGCCGATTCCGTTGGCGAGGTCCGAGTTGTAACGTCCTACCAGCGCGTCGAAGCTGAAGTTGCCGTCTCCGCCGAAGGGGATTTCGCGGAACAGGAAATAGCGCAGTGGGTCGGCGCCCATCACCTGACGGATCGGCTCCGGCCGCACGATGTTGCCCTTCGACTTGGACATCTTGTCGTTGTCGAATAGCAGCCAGCCGTGCGCGAAGATGCGCTTGGGCAACTCCCAGCCAGCGGCTTTCAAAAATGCGGGCCAGTAAATGGCGTGGAAGCGGGTGATCTCCTTGCCGATGAGGTGCAGGTCGGCGGGCCACAATCCCTCGCCTTCAACCGCCGTCCAGTAGGTCATCAGAGCGTCGAACCAGACGTAGAAGACGTGGCCGGGCTCATCGGGCACGGGGATGCCCCAGGTGATGGTCGTGCGCGAAATCGAAAGGTCCTTGAGTTCCTGCTTGAGGAAGGCCAGGATCTCGTTGCGCCGGATCTCGGGCTGGATGAACTCGGGGTGTTTTTCGAAGTGATCGAGTAGGAATTCGCGGAACGCCGACAGCTTAAAATACAGGTTTTCTTCGGTGACGGTCTCGGTGGGGCGGCCGCACTCGGGGCACGGATCGCCGGGCTTGGCGTCGTTGACGTAGAGCTCGTCGAACATGCAGTACTGGCCGGTGTAACTGCCCTTGTAGATGTAGCCGTTCTGCTTGCAGTCGGCGTAGAGCTTGCCCACCGCGGCGGTCTGGCGCGGGTCGGTGGTGCGCAGGAAGCGGTCGATGTGCAGGTTGAGCTTTTCCCACTGGGTGCGGAACTCTTCCGAGATCGTCGCCGTGTATTGCTCGGGCGTCTGGCCCATCTTCTCGGCGGCGCGCTGGACCTTCTGGCCGTGCTCGTCGGTACCCGATGTCAGGATGGCGTTGTAGCCGGTCATCCGCTTGTAGGTGCGGATCATGTCGGCCGCAAACGTCGTGTACGTGTGGCCGATATGCGGCGCGGCGTTGACGTAGTAAATGGGCGTCGTCAGGTAGAACTTGGGGGACACTTCTTGCATTATTTGCTGCTCGCTTTCCACACCAGCGTTGCGACGGACAGTATTTCCTTGAGCGGCACGCCCGTCTTGAGCGCCAGTTCCCGGCAGTCGTCGTACTCGGGCGAGGCGCCGAATTCGCCCACCTTTACGCGCACCGGCCCGAACGGCGTCTCCACGGTTTCGAAGCCGCGCGATTGCACGCGCCGCTCCGCCTCGTAAACGCGCAGACCGAGCGTGGTCGTCTCCTGGAAGATGATCGCCGCCAGCGCCTCGCGCGTGTCCGGGGTCGCAATCACGCGCAGCAGGCTGCCCGGGCGCTGCTTCTTCATCAGCAGCGGCGACAGGGTCACATCGAGCGCGCCTGCCTCAAATAGTCGCTCCATGGCGAAGCCGAGCACCTGCGGCGTGCAGTCGTCGATATTCGCTTCGAGCACGCTGACCGCGGTCAGCTCCAGCGCGCCGCTCGATTCGCCGATCATCACGCGCAGCACGTTGGCCATCTGCGGGAAGTCCTTGGTGCCTGCGCCGAAGCCCTGCGCAGCAATCACCATGGGCGGCATCACGCCGAAGCCCGCCGAGAGGGCGGCCATCAACGCGGCCCCGGTAGGCGTGGTCAACTCCGTTTCCGGCCCGCGCGCGTAGGCCGGGATGCCGGTGAGCAGCAGCGCCGTGGCTGGCGTGGGCACGGGCATGGTCCCGTGATCGGCCTCCACCGTGCCGGAGCCGGTGTTAATTGGCGAGCAGTGCACGCTTTCGATGCCCAGCAGTTCGAGTGCGTAACAGGCCCCGGCGATGTCGCAGATGGAATCTACCGCGCCAACTTCGTGGAAATGCACCTTCTCGATGGGCACGCCGTGGACCTGCGCCTCCGCCGCGCCGAGCACCTCGAAGACGTGGACGGCGTTGGACTTGGCGGTCTCCGGCAGCGCCGACGCCTCGATCATTTTGACGATGTGCGGGAGGTGGCGATGCTTGTGCGTGTCCTCGAACCCGACGTTGAACTTGGTGCCGCTAATGCCGTGGCGCTTGACGCGTTCGACGGAGAATCGCGCGCCGGTGCCGAGCGAGTCCAGGCCCGCGAAGAGCGCTTCCGCGGGTGCGCCCGCGTCGATCAGGGCCGCGACGGTCATGTCGCCGGCAATTCCGGAAAACGCGTCGAAGTGGGCAGTTTTCATGTGCTTAAATCCAGTCCGGGCGATGGCGGAGGTGACTCTCGACGTGAGCCGCGCAGTGCGTCGATCGGGCCTTGAAGGCAGGCTGCACGCGCTCCAGGACGCCCAATCCTCAATTGTCGCCTGTATGGGGTGCGGCGCACCAGTCGTTGTAGTGCCCGCTCCGGCGAATACGAACCGCAATCGCGGGGCCTGTAACCTCGCATGGACCTGCCGGTGATAGGATGGCAGCGATCCTGAACACAGAGAGGACGATCATGCCTAGAGGTTCGTTTGCGCCGGCGTACTTGAAAGACCGCTTGATGCATAGCGCCGCGCTCATCGCGGTGTCGCTCATGATGGGCACGGGACTGGCGGGCGCGGCCGACCTCAGCGCCTTCATGCTCACGCCAAAGCCAGGTCGGGCACCCAGGATCAACGGGCCGGGCGCGTACGGCGCGCGGCCGGGACGGCCGTTTGTGTACCGCATCCCCTGCACGGGGGCGCGCCCGATTCGATTCTCGGCGAAGGGGTTGCCAGCGACATTGCACCTCGACGGCAATACCGGCATCCTGAGCGGCAAAACGCCGGACAAGGCCGGCGAGTACAAGCTGGAATTACGCGCCGCCAACCAGCAGGGCAAGGCCGTTCGCCAGTTCAAGCTGGTGGTGGGCGACACACTGGCCCTGACGCCGCCGATGGGTTGGAACGACTGGTACACGCACTACGACCACGTCACCGACAAACTGGTACGGCAGGCCGCCGACGCGATGATCGCCTCGGGCATGGCGGATTACGGTTACCAGTACGTCAACATTGACGATTGCTGGATGGTGAAGCCCGGCTCGGACAACCCGGAGTTGCAGGGCGAGGCGCGGGATGCCGACGGCGCGATCCGGCCGAACCGGCGCTTCCCGGACATGGCCGCCCTGACCGCCTACATTCACGCGCGCGGGCTGAAGGCGGGCGTCTACACGGGGCCGGGGCCGCGGACTTGCGCTGAGTTCACCGGCAGTTACCGGCACGAGGAGATCGACGCCCGGACGTTCGCGAAGTGGGGTTTCGATTTCCTCAAATACGACTGGTGCTCGTACACGGAAGTTGCCGGCGGCAAGACACTGGCAGACTACAAGCGGCCGTACGAGTTGATGGGCGGGATTCTGCCCAAACTGGAGCGCGACATCGTCTTCAACCTGTGCCAGTACGGCATGGGCGACGTGTGGAACTGGGGCGGGGAAGTGGGCGGCCACTCGTGGCGCACCACTGGCGATCTCGGCCTGGAAAAGGACACGCGGCTCCCGGGGTTTTACTCGATAGGGTTCAAGAACGCCGCGCATCCCGAAGCGGCGCGCCCGGGACGCTGGAACGACCCGGACTACATTCTGATCGGTTCCGTAGGGAATGCTTTCAACATTCAGGCAGCGCCTTCGCCGACGGTACTAGTACCCGACGAACAGTACTCATATATGTCGATGTGGGCCCTGATGGCCTCGCCATTGATCTTCTCGGGTGATATGAATTACTTGGATGAGTTCACGCTCAACGTGCTCTGCAACTCCGAGGTAATCGAGGTGGATCAGGATCTGTTGGGAAAGCAAGCCCGGATCGTGCGGCATACGGAGAGCGAGTTTGTCCTGGCCAAGGCGATGGAGGATGGCTCGCTGGCGGTGGGCGTGTTCAACACGGGCGACAAGCCTGCGCGCATCCAGGTGACTTGGGATGAACTCGGGCTCGACGGGCAGCGGCGGGTCCACGACGTGTGGCGGCAGAAGGACATCGGCCACGCCAGCGATCTGCTCAGCGTGGAAGTCAATCGCCACGGCGTCACGATGGTGCGGCTGTTCCCTAACTAACGGTGTGGCCCGCACCCGCTAACGCCTGCAGGGCAGCGGCGAGATGCGGAGCGGGAATCAGCACCCAGTCCGTATCGAATGTCGAGAGCGCGAAGATGGGCACGCGGGCTGCAGCCAGCGGCTGTAGGAAGGCGTTGAGGATACCGGTCAACGCGAAGTCGAACGGGCCGACGAGTTGGAGGCAGATCCAATCTATTTCGGCGCGCACCCCGTCGGGAACGGCGGTCTCCGTACAAACAATGGAAAGCTCCTGGTGGGTCCGCGTGAGGCTATAGAAGTCCCCCTGCAACGCCCATGCAGGCGGGGGCGCGTCGGGGGAGAGGCGGCAGACGGCGTAGCGGCCGGGGTGAACGCGGAAGGCGAGCCGCACATTGTCGGAGCCGTGACCGCCGGGGAGTGTCGGCATTGCAGTGCTCTGTGCCATGATCCATTCTCAACCGGAACGACGAGGCTGGGGTGCAACTGGTGCTTGGGAGCACCAGTTGCATAGCGGGCAACATGTCTGCGGACCTTACCTTTCCCTCACGGTCGCGGCTCCGTCCTGAAGATACGTCCTGAAGTCACGGCACGCGCCGGTCGAGCGCGTAGCGCTGGCGCAGGTAGGCGAGATAGGCGCGATGCTCTTCGCCGCGCGCTTCCTCGGACAGCGCCTCCCACAACTCCTGCCAGGTCATGGCCCACACATCGATTCCATCCCTGCGGGCAATCAGCGTGAACGCGTGGGCTTCGTCGCGGTGGCGGCGGCCGGCCGGGTCGGAGACGTCGAACCACAGGTAGAGCAATGTGAACTTGCGGGAGCGGCTGCGCAGTCCGAGCAGGTGCTTCAACAGCTGTGCGGCGTGCAGGTAGCGGTGCACGTGGTCTTCCGGAGAGATCTTCCGGGCCAGCTTGGCGAGGTTGGGCCAATCTTTGAAGTAGGCGTGACCAGCGTGGCCGGGGCGCAGACCGTGCTGCGGCATGTCGGCATACGGCTCGCCGAGCTTGGCCTCAATCGCGCACAGGAATGGCTCGCAGCCCTCGGCCGCCAGGGTGACGTCGGCGTAAGGCGCGGTGCCAAAGCCCGCGGCGATGGGGAATTCGCACTCGAAGCCAAGCCAGACGGGGTGGTCGAGCTGGAAGCCGAGCGCCCGCAGCAGTTCGCGTTTGGGACGGAAGCGCCAGTGGGCGAACACGTTCACGGCGAGGGCGGCGGAGGAGAGCAGGGAATAGAGGTGGCCCTCCGAACCAGTGCCCGCCAGCTCTCCTCCCGAGCCTTGCAGGAATTCATTCTCGCTGACCATGTCGAGGGGCTCGAAGAACTGGTCGCGCAGGTCGATGACGGCGCGTGCGGGAGAGGTGGCGTTGCGGGGACGAAACGAGAGCGCCTGGCGGTCGGCCCAGCGTGCCTGCCAGAGTTCGAGTTTCTGTCTCAGAGTCACGACGATGATTCACTTCTCAAGTGGCGGCGGTAGTGCTTGTGGCGCACGCTTCAACGTGCAGTGCCGGCACTCCTGCCGGCATTCTGGAGCGTGGCCGGACGTCGACAGGAGTGTCGACGCTGCACGCTGAAGCGTGCGCCACAGGACTCTCCCGCGTCAAGCCAGCAGCCATCCCTCAGGGGCGATGCCCATCTATCCCGGCAGCTTGGCGTCGAGCACTTTCTGGGTTTGTTTGGCGCGATAGGCTTCCAGGCGCTCGATCAACACCGGGCGATGCGAGGCCACGATGGCCACGGCCAGCAGTCCCGCGTTGATCGCGCCCGCCTTGCCGATGCCCAGCGTACCGACGGGGATGCCGCCCGGCATCTGCACGATCGAGAGCAGGGAATCGATGCCGTTCAGCGCCGCGCTTTGCATCGGCACGCCGAGCACCGGGAGCGTGGTGAAAGCGGCAGTTACGCCGGGCAGGTGCGCGGCCCCGCCGGCCCCGCCGATCAGCACTTCCAGGCCGCGCGCACGGGCGGTCTTGGCCCATTCCGCGAGCGCGTCGGGAGCGCGGTGCGCCGAGATGACACGCTTCTCATACGGCACGCCGAACTCGTCGAGAATCGCGCAGGTGTGCTGCATGGTGTCCCAGTCCGTCGTGCTGCCCATCACGATGCCGACCAGCGGTTTGGTGTCCATGGAACTTGTCTCCTCGATTCGAACTCAACCCTCGTGCCCCGGGCAACCCGAAATCAAGTGGCGCTGGGGCGGAACGCGTGCTCCGCCCCAGCGGTAATGCTACTGGCCCTGGCTGAGCGAAAAACCAGCCTTGCCGTCGAAAGTGTAGAGCCCCTCGGTCTTGATGATCTCGAAGCCCGAGCTGTTGGCGCGCTGCATCAGGTCGATCACCTGTTGATAGGAAACCAGCGGGTTGGCGTTGTCGCTCTGGAAGCGGACGCGCCAGTGGTCGCAGGTCAGGGTGTCCTTCAGGCCGTCGGGGTAAACCTTGACGCCGCGATTCGACACCATGATGAGCTTCAACCCGCCGCCGTTCAGCTTCTCGGCGCGCTGGCCGAACCCGACCGGGTCGCCCGGCGGATTGTAGAAGAACAGGTCGACGCCCACCAGGTCGCGCTGCTGCAGCGGGCGAGCCACGGACCCCGCCCGGTCAGCCTGTTTGGGCACGGCGATGTAGCGGACGGGCTTGAAGCGCTGGGGTTCCTGGCCGACCCGGGCCACGATCGCATCGCCAAACTCTTTGGTGCCGACCTGTTTGGTGGTATGCGGGTTCTTGCCTTCCTTGGCGATGTCGTAGGTGTGGATGCCGTCTTCCAGCGTCCGCAGGAACGCGTTGTGGACGCGCTCGGCGATGTCGTACTGCTCGATGTGAACCAGCATCATCACTGCGCCCAGCAGCAGGCCGGACGGGTTCGCGAGGTTCTGTCCGGCACGCCGCGGGGCGGAGCCATGGATGGCCTCGAACATCGCATACTTCGCACCGATGTTGGCCGAACCGGCCAAGCCGACCGAACCCGCGATCTGCGCCGCCACGTCGGAGAGAATGTCGCCGTAGAGATTCGGCATCACGATTACGTCGAAGGCGCCCGGCGTGTCGGCGAGTTTGGCCGCGCCGATGTCCACGATCCACGCCTCGTTGACGATGTCCGGGTACTCCGGCGCGATCTCGTCGAACACCTTGTGGAACAACCCGTCGGTCAGCTTCATGATGTTGTCTTTCATGAAGACCGTGACCTTCTTGCGGTTGTTGCGGATGGCGTATTCGAAGGCATAGCGCACGATGCGCTCGCAGCCCGAGCGGGTGATCAGCTTGAGGCACTGCGTAACGTCGGGCGTCTGCTGATGCTCAATGCCGGCGTACAGATCTTCCTCGTTTTCGCGCACGATGACCACATCCATCCCGGGGTGTTTCGTCGGAATGTAGGGGTCGTAGGCGACGCAGGGACGCACGTTGGCATACAAGCCGAGCATCTTGCGCGTGGTCACGTTGAGGCTCTTATAGCCGCCGCCCTGGGGCGTCGTGATGGGCGCCTTCAGAAACACCTTCGTGCGCAGCATCGACTCGATGGAGCTTTTCTCGATGCCGGCGGTGTTGCCGCGGAGATAGACCTTTTCGCCGATCTCGATTTCTTCTATGTCCAGCCGGGCGCCCGCCTCCTTGAGGATATGCAGCGTGGCGTCCATGATCTCGGGACCAATGCCGTCGCCTTTGGCGACCGTGATGGGAACGTTTTGAGCCATTGATTGGAGTCCTGTCTAAGACAATCTATTCAGTCGGTCAAGCAGACGCCGAGCGCACCGGCCGGTGATGTGGAGTGCGGTCCACGCCATCAAAACTCTTCCCGCCCGACGTAGAGATCGCTGATTTCCTGGCGGAAACTCTCGATCGCCTTCGTGCGGCGAAGCTTCATGGTAGGAGTCAACTCGCCCTTCTCCAGGGAGAAGTCGCGTTCGATGATCTTGAACCGCTTGACCTGTTCGAACGGCGGCAGTTGCGAATTGACCTTCTTTACGATCTTTTTGACCTCGGCATTGACGGCTTCGTCCTGCGCCAACTCGCCCAGTCCTTTGACGGACGGGGAGACGCCTTTCACGGTTTCAGCCGCAGGTTCGTTGATGCTGATGAGCGCCGTCATGTAGGGCAGCCGGTCCCCGATCAGGAGAATCTGGTTGATGATCGGGTGCATCTTGAACAGCCCTTCGATGCGCGAGGGGTAAACCTTTTTGCCGTTGGAGGAGACGATCAGCTCCTTCTTGCGGCCAGTGATCCAGATGTAGCCGTCCTTGTCGATTTCGCCGATATCGCCGGTGTGCAGCCACCCGTCGCGGAGCACGGCGGCGGTCGAGCCGGGGTCTTTGTAATAGCCCGAAAAGACAGTCTCGCTGCGGATCAACAACTCGCCATCCTCGGCGATCTTCAACTCGGCGCCGGGCAGCGCCAGACCGATGGAGCCGGCGCGCGGGCGGCCGATCGGGTTGAGCGTCACCACGCCGCCTTCGGTCAGCCCGTAGCCCTCAGTCAGCGGCATGCCGATGGAGGAGTAGAACTCGGCGAGGCCCTTGCCCAGCGGAGCGGAACCGCTCAGCGCAACCCGCAGACGGCCGCCCAGCCGCTCGCGGATCTTGGAGAACACGAGCTTGTCGAAAAACTTGATGGAAGCCAGGTGCCACGGAGCGGGGGTCTTACCTTGCTGGCGGGCCTGACTGACGGCCGCTCCGACGCCGAGCCCCATGTAGAACAGCTTGCGCACGGCCAGGGGCTTCTTTCGAATCTCGGTTGTGATGCTGGCGTACATGCGTTCCCAAACGCGCGGCGGCGCCACGAACAAGGTCGGCCGCAGCGTGCGCAGCTCGTTCGGCATCTTCGAAAGACCTTCGCTGAACCAGGTCTGAATGCCGTGCCGGATGGGGAGCAACTCCATCCCGAAGCGCTGCGTGATGTGCGCCGAGGGCAGGAACACCAGCGACGAATCGTTGTTGTCCATGTCCAGGACCAGCGGAGCCATGGCACAGTTGGCGAGCACCGCGTTATGCGTGACCAGCCCCATTTTCGGTTCGCCGGTGGCGCCCGACGTCAGATACAGGATGGCGTAAGCTTCCGGCGTGACCTCGTCGCGGATGCGGTCCAGCAGGCGCGGATCGTCGAGCAGCGCCGCAGCCCCGAGCTGCCTCAGGCGGTCGAACGTGACTACAGCGCCGGCTTCCGCGGCAGGCTCATCGGTAATTTCGCCGGTCAGCAGGATGCGCTGCGCGTGGACTTCCGTCATGCCCGCCGCTTCCAGAATTGCGAGCGTTTTGGGGTTTTCGACAAAGATGGCTTTCGGCTCGGCGGCCAGCAGCGTCTTTACCTGATCGGTGGGGGGCAGGCTGGTGTAGACCGCGGCGGCGATGCTGCCGTTGGACATGATGCCGACGTCTGCCAGATAGAACTCGGCGCGCGTCTCCGAAGCGATTCCGCAGATGTCGCCCAGGCCGACGCCCAGCGAGCGCAACCCGGCGGCAACCTCTTCGACGATCTCGCGGTATTCGATCCAGGTCCAGTGCTTGTAGACGCCATTGCCCTGCGGCTGGTGCAACGCCGGAGCGCTGCCGAGGAAATCGGCAGTGGCGGCGAGCAGGTTGTAGACGGTTCTGCGCTCGCGCGGGAGCTCAGGCGGCAGCTTGGCCATACGCTTCGGATTCTCCCAGAAACTCGATAAACGACGCCACCGGGCTACTCGTCCGCATCGCCGCCATCATCCCTGCGCCAGCGGCATTGCGGGTGCAACCCCCTCTAGAGTAAACCAAGCGCCGATACCAAGAAAGACTTGCCTTCCGGGAGCGGGCGGCCAAGCATTAGTCCAGCTTGTATATAGCCAGCCCGGTAAGCAGTTTGGGGTAAAAATCGGTGGATTTCTGCGGCATCACACCGCCGCTGAAGGAGGTGTCGGCCACCTGGTCGATCGCCGTCGGCTTCAGCAGGAACGCGATCTGGGCCGCACCGGTGCGGGCTTCGGCGACGGCCTGGTCCATGCTCCGCATGTAGCGCAGGTGCTTCTCGTCGCGCACCGCTTCTTCCGATATGCCGAGCACCTTGGCGAGCAGCGTCTCGTGCAGGATCTTCACGTCCAGCGCGCCGTGCGCGTTGCGCTCCTCCAGACGGAAAAGCCGGTTGCCGACCGCCGCGCCGATCACGGTCCGGTCTGGCAGTTCCGCCCAACTGGCCTTCAGATCGTCCGTCGATTCGATTTCGTCGATTTTGAAGTAGGCCGCGGCGGCGCTCAGGAATCCGTCGGGCAGGCTCTCCTGCGGGAGGCCGCTGACCAACCGGTGGGTGGCCAGGATCTTCAGCCCACGCGAGTACATGTTGACGAAGGTCATCATCACCCGGTCCGCGCCCGGCAGGTCGGGATTCTCTTTGTAAATGCCCAGCGCCGTCTCGTAGCGGTGGTGGCCGTCGGCAATCAACAGCCTCTTGTCGGCCATCAACTCCTGAATCCGGCTGCACTCGACGATCTTCCAGAAGCGATGCACCACGCCATGCTCGTCCGTGATTTCGGCGATGGGCGGGTTCTGGGCGGCCGCGTCGAGCAGGCTGTCGATGGCGCCGGCCGGATCCGGGTAGAGCATGAAGATCTGGCCGAAGTGCGCGTGCGTGGCCTGCAGCAATTGGGTACGGTCCCTTTTCGGACCCGAGAGCGTTTGCTCGTGGCGGTGCACGATCCCGGCCGAGTATTCTTCCAGCGCGCCCAGGGCGATGAAGCCCTTACGTACCAGGCGCTCGCCCGTATCGGGCACCGTAAACTCCTGAAAGTAAGGGAAAACGCCGGGTTCCGCGTCCTGGGCCAGGATGCCCGAGGCGATCCAGTCGCGCAGGTACGCGGCGGCGCGGGAGTAGACGTTTTCTGCCGCTGAGTCGCCCGGGCGCGACTCGCCAAGGATCACCCGCACCAGGTTGTACGGGCTCTGCGAGAGGTAGCGGGTCCGCATGGCCGGAGTGATCTTGTCGTAGGGTTGGGTGACCAGATTCGCCAGGTCGCCTGCTTTAGACGTGTAGCGATAGGGTTGGAAGGGGGTGATTCGAGCCAACCCCCAGGATACCAGACCCCGGCGGTGGGGTATCGGGTCTTTCCGCCCATTTGGGCGGGTGTTTCGCCGCGGCGGGCGCGGGCAAGTTAGGATGATCCTCATGGCACTTGAGCAGGAACTCGAACTGGCCCGCAGTCTGGGCAGGCGCGCAGGCGAACTCGCGTTGGAGCACCGGCGGGCGGGCATCTCGGCCGAGGACAAGCCGGACGATTCGCCGGTGACCGTCGCCGACCGCGAGTGCGAGGAACTGATCGTGGGAGCGGTTACGGCGGCGTTCCCGGACGACGGGCTGCTGGGCGAGGAGGGCGCCTGCCGGGATGGCAGGTCGGGCCGGCGCTGGATCATCGATCCCATCGACGGCACCAAGGACTACGTGCGCGGCAATCGAATCTGGTGCAACCTGATCGCACTCGAGGTGGCAGGGGTTGTCGAGTTGGGTGTGTGCACCTTCCCGGCACTGGGAGAGTCGTACTGGGCTGCGCGTGGGCAGGGCGCCTGGCGCACCCAGAACGGGCAGACCAGCCGCATCCATTGCTCCAGCATCGACCGCGCGGGGCGGGCCGTACTGTGTGTGAACAGCCTCGAAAAGGCCATGAAGAAGCCGCATTCCGAGAAGCTGCTGGGTTTCCTGAACCAGTTTTGGACGGTCCGCAGCATGGGCGGCGCGCTCGATGCGATGTCCGCCTGCGCGGGGCAGGTGGATGTCTGGGTGGAGTCTTCGGCGAAGCCCTGGGACGTGGCCGTGGTGCAGGTGATGGCCCGGGAAGCGGGACTGCGCTTCTTCGATTACACGGGCGCCGACACGATCTACGGCGGCAATGCGGTGGTGTGCGTGCCCGCGCTGGAGCCGCTCACCCGCGCGTTTTTAGGGCTTGTCTAGCCTCGCGGTGGGACTGCGGGGCGCTTTTTTTGCCGATGGCGCTTTGCGCTGCATTTGATTGAAACACGATTAACGTGTTTTGTTCTTAATCGGTTGAGCGCCGTGGGCGGGATCGGACTGCCCGCCCCGCTTGCGTTCCCGCTTGATATCATTGACTTTTTTCTTTTCCTCTTGCGCAAGTGTTGCTATCATTTTGGGATAAAGGCGTATTTTGATCTTACGTCTCTAGAGGTTGCTCATGATTTATTCGCGCTCGGCGGAGTACGCGATTCGTGCATTCGTGCTGCTTGCTTCGGTTCCCGAAGGCAAGTACGCGATGGTGAAACAGATCGCCGAACAAGGCGACATCCCATCTCATTTTCTCGCGAAGATTCTGCAGCAGCTCGCGCGCAAGGGATTCCTCCGGTCGAGCAAAGGCCCAACCGGCGGATTCTGCCTGCGCGTGGCGGCCAGCGATCTGAATCTCCTGCAAATTGTGGATTCGGTCGATGGTCTGGCGGACTACGAACGCTGCATCGGCGGGATGACGGAGTGTAACGACTCCGCGCCCTGCGGGATGCACGATAGCTGGAAGGCGCTGCGCCAACGTATCATGGAGTATCTGGAGCGCACGTCGATTGAGGACCTGGCCAAGGCACTCGACCAGAAGAAGCGGAATCTCGAGAAGGTTCGCAAAGGCACGCGCTCCACGACGAAGAAGACCTCGGTATAGGGGCTTACTTCAGACAAACACGGCTTGAGAACCAAGCCGAGGAGGCGCTGGATGCCCATCCGCAAGGGGGACCTCTCTACCCCGCAGAATATGCTTGTCCCGATGGTGGTCGAACAGACCTCTCGCGGCGAGCGAGCCTACGATATCTACTCAAGGCTACTCAAAGAAAACATTATCTTTCTGGGCACCCCGATTGACGATCAGGTAGCCAACCTGATCATCGCCCAGATGCTGTTCCTGGCCTCCGAAGACCCGGAAAAGGACATTTCCCTCTACATCAACTCCCCGGGCGGTTCGATCACCGCCGGCATGGCGATTCTCGACACGATGCGGCTGGTCGAGCCGAATATCGTGACTTACTGCGTGGGGCAGGCCGCTTCTATGGCGGCGGTGCTGTTGGCCTGCGGGAGCAAGGGCAAGCGCTACGCCCTGCCGCACTCGCGGGTGCTGATCCATCAGCCGTCCATGTCGGGACTGGCGGGTCAGGCCAGCGACATCGACATCTACGCCCGCGAGATCCTGCGCATGCGCGAGATCCTGAACGGAATTCTCGCCGATGCGACGGGGCAGGACGTGGAGCGCGTGGCGCGCGACGTGGACCGCGACTACATCATGGAAGCCGAGCAGGCGGTGGCCTACGGCATGGTTGACAAGATCATCGCCAAGCGCGAGAAGTAACGATTGCACTGCGGGCTCCCGGTCCCGGGAGCCCTTCCAACCAATTGGCCAAACAGCGGCGCTTCCGCCGCGCCGCCTTAGTCTGAGTGGCGAGGCAACAGGCGCCAATGGGCGGGGCCAGGGGCCGAGCCGCTTCCGGCAAAATCCTCAAACCGCTAAAATTAGCGGTTTTTGTTTTTTGGCCCTTATGATTCAACAACTTGAAACGCCATTCCGCTAAAACCAGCGGTTTTTGTTTTTCACCTCGGGCCGCTAGCCTCGTGCGCTGACGATCTTCAGGTACTGCTCATAGGCACGGTCCCATTCGGGGGCTGCGCCTTTCGCTTCGAAGCGTTCCAGTTCGAAGGAGTTGCGTACGATGGCGCGCAGGCCTTCCAGACCGTCCACTTCGCCCGCGCCAATGGCCTGCACCAGCACGTTCCCAATGGCCGTCGCTTCGCCCGGGCCGGCCACGACCGGGCGTCCCGTGGCCTCGGCGACGAAGCGATTTAGCAGCGAGTTTTTCGACCCGCCGCCGACGATGTGGATCGTCTCGATGCGCCGGCTGGTGACCTCTTCCAAGCTTTCCAGCACCTGGCGGTAGCGCAGTGCCAGGCTCTCCAGGCAAGTGCGGACGAAGGAACCGGCGGACTGGGGAGCGGTCTGGCCCGTGCGGGCGCAGAACGCGGCGATGCGCTCCGGCATGGAGCCGGGTTCGAGGAACGCGTCGGGGTCGATGATCGCGGCGAACGGCGGCGCGCCCGAGGCCATCACGGTCAGCTCATTGTAGGTGTATTCGGTCCCGGCGAGCGCCCAGGCGCGGCGGCACTCCTGCACCAGCCACAGCCCGGCAATGTTCTTGAGGAAGCGGACCTTGCCGTCCACGCCGATTTCGTTGGTGTAGTTCAGCTCCAGCGTCCGCGCGTTGATCACGGGCGCATCCAGTTCGACGCCCATCAAGCTCCAGGTGCCGCTGGAGATGTAGCACCACGGGGCATCGCCCGAGAACGGCCCGGCCGCAGGCACCGCGGCCACGGCGGAGGCGGTATCGTGGCCCGCCGTGGCGAAGACCGGGGTCTCGCCCAGCCCGGACGTGTCGCGGATCTCATCCAGCAATCCGCCCAGCTTCGTGCCTGGCCGGACGACCTCGCCGAGCAGGCGCGTGGGCAGCGACAGAGAGTCGAACAACTCGGTGGCCCAGCGGGCCTCGGCCGGATTCCAGAACTGCGAGGTGCTCGAGATAGTCAGCTCGTTCTTCTGCACGCCGGAGAGCCAATAGCTAAGCAGGTCGGGCATGAACAGCAGCCGGCTGGCGGCATCCAGCGCGGGCGAGCCGGAGAGCCGGATGGCATTCAGTTGGAACAGCGAGTTGAACTGCATGAACTGCAGCCCGGTGTGGCCGAAGACTTCGGCGCGCGGGGTGACGGCGAAGGTCCGCTCCATCATTCCGTTGTTGCGCGCATCGCGGTAATGGCGCGGATTGGCGAGCAATTCGCCGCGGGAATCGAGCAGCCCGAAATCGACGCCCCAGGTGTCCACGCCGATGCCGCTAAGCGTCAGCCCGCGGTGCCGCCCGGCGATGCGCAAGCCCTCGCGGATTTCGTGGAACAGCCGGAAGGCGTCCCAATAGAGTCCGTCGGGCAGCCGCACGGGCTGGTTTGAAAAACGGTGCAATTCTTCGAGCGTGAGCTTGCCTTCGGAGAGGCTTCCCAGGATCGCGCGGCCGCTTTCAGCGCCGAGGTCGAGGGCCAGATAGTGACTCATGATGAACTGCCTGCCTTATGAGAAATGTGGAATGCGAGACTCGCCGGGTTTGGCGCAGCACAGAATTCGCCCTGACCAGCGGACTGTTCACCCCCGGGGATGAACGCCTGCGCCGGCTGCCCGGCACCGCGCCGCGAGCGAAAGTGAGCGGTCAAGTCCGGTAACAGGCACCGCGCCCTCACGGTCGCGGCTCCGGCCCGGCACGGAGCAGCGACCGTGAGCGAGCGGTCGGATTCTGCGCATCGCCCGGGAACGTGCTGGTGTTCCGGCAAATGGGACGTCGCTCTCAACGGCCTAGTGCTCAAAGTCGAAGACCAGCTTTCCCACGCCGTCGGCATAGTTGTGGAGCAACTCAAAGCCCTCCTGCGCCTTTTCGAGCGGCAGGGAGTGGGTGAGCAGCTTGTCCGGGATCCGGCCGGCCGCCAGCAGCGCGGCGGCTTCGCGACCCTTGTGATTGGAGCGCTTGATGGCCTGGATGCGGAGTTCCTTGGACATGGCCGCGTGCAGATCCACGTTGAACTTCAACGGGTCCTGGATGCCGATCAGGACGAAACTGCCGCCCGATTTCGCGCAGCGCAAACCGAGTTGGATCGTCTCCGGCGTACCTGCGGCGTCGTAGACCACGTCCGCGCCGCGTCCCCGGGTCCGCTGCATCACCGCGTCCAGAAAGTCGTCGGCCACGGCGTCCATGGCGAAGTCCGCGCCCATCTGCCGGGCGAGGGCCAGCCGGTGCGGGACGCGGTCGCAGGCCAGCACCTCGGCGGCACCGGCGAGCTTGGCCATGGCGATCGCGATGCAGCCGATGGATCCAGTCCCCAGCACGACCACGGTCTGCCCGGGCCGCGCGGGAGCGAGTTCATACACGTGAACCAGCACGGCAACCGGCTCGATCAGAGTGGCCTGGTGCCAGCTGAGCTGCTCCGGGACCAGGTCGGCGTTGTGAGCCGGCACGACGACGTAATCGCGCAGGAACCCCTCCGCCTCGGGGCCGCCCATGAAGCGGGACACGACGCATAGATTGTGGCGGCCGCTGCGGCAGAATTCGCACTGGCCGCAGGTCAGCGAAGGCTCCAGCGAGACCCGGTCCCCGGGCTTGAAATCGTGCACGCCCGGGCCGGTGGCGACCACCTCGCCCACCGGCTCGTGACCGAGTACCTGCGGGTAGGATGCGGGCGTCGAGTGGATGCGGCCTTCGGCCCACCAGTGCAGATCGGAGCCGCACAGCCCGACGGCGTGCATCTTCACCAGCAACTCGCCGTGGCTCGGGCCTTCGGGCGCGGGAGCGTCGATGAGTTCAATCCGCCGGGATGCGACCAATGGTGCGCTGCGCATGGTGCGAAGCGATCAGCATATCGCAGGTGAGGCCGGTCCTGCCGCTTGACAACCACAGCGACTGATAGCATACTTTCATTTCCTCTATAAAGAGCCGTTCATCCGAAATGAGCCGATCAAGACAAGAGCGAGCGTGCTGCGCCGGCCCGGTTCGCCGGACGCTGGCGGCATTCCTGCTGCTGGCCTTGCTGTCGGTTTCAGCCACCCCGGCAAACGCATCCTGGTCGGTGTCGGCCGGGAAATGCCGCTGCTGTGCGCCTGGACATTGCACGTGCCACGGCCATGTTTCGCCGGCCTCCGGCACCTCATTGGGTCCACAAACCGACTGCGGCCGCGGTTGCGGCTCGCTCGGCCAAACCGCCAATTGCATCAAGTTGGCCGCGCCTGCCGCGCAATTCTCGCACTTCGCGCCGCCAGCCAGATCCCGATTCCGGCCGGTGAGCTCCAAGGCGGGAACCAGCCAGAGCGCACCCGACCCCCTGCAACAGCGTCCTCCGCCCGCTCCCCCAGTGCTCGCCTAAACAACGCTTGCCGGGGCCTGTGACGCGCTTGCGTCCCCGGTCCCCTTGGAGCTGCGTAGTTTCAGCAACAGAAAAGGGAGAATTATGAGAACCATCTTGGTGTGGTCCATCGGGCTGTGGTGCGCCCTATTGAGCGTGCAGGCTGCGCCTGCGGTGTTAAGTGGAACGGTGGCCGATCCATCCGGCGCCAGAGTACCGGGCGCACGAATAAGGCTGGCTCTGCGCGGAGGCGGTGATTCGATTGCCGTCGCTTCGGATCGAAACGGAGTGTTTCGTGCCGCCAGTCTGGCGCCGGGAACGTACGACGTGAGCGCGGAATCCGCGGGCTTCGGAACGTATACCAGGACCGGCCTGAGCCTGGCGGCGGGCGAGCCGGTGACCCTGGATATCGTATTGTCGATTTCCAGTTTGAGCGAGCAGGTAACGGTCACCGCCAAAGCTCCGGCGGGGGAAGGCGCCATCGAAACCAGTTCGCTCAATTCGCGCGAGGTGCTCGAAATTCGCGAAGTGCGGGAAAGCGGTGCAAAGGATGTCGGGGAGGCGCTTTCGAGCCTCGACGGGATCTCCAAAATCCGCAAGGCCGGTATTGCGAACGACATCGTCCTGCGCGGGTTCCAGCAGGGCAATATCAACGTGCTGGTGGACGGCTTGCGCATCAATGGAGCTTGCCCGGGGCATATGGACCCCTCGGCATCGCACGTCGATTTCGCCGAGATCGAAGATGTCGAAGTGACCAAGGGCCCGTTTGACATCCGCAATCAGGGGAGCCTCGGCGGTACCGTGAACGTGGTCACCAGGAAGCAGTTGGACGGGTTCTACCTGACGCCCACGTTTTCGACCGGTTCGTTCGGCTTCGTCAATCCATCCCTGGTTTCGTCCTGGTCCAGCGGGCGCTTCCGTGTGCTGGGCGGCTACTCCTACCGGCGCTCCGGTTCCTTCGTGGACGGCAGCGGCCGCAACGTGACTTCCTACGGCAACTACACCCAGGCGGGCCGCGGGAATCCCGCCTTCGACATCAACACGGGGTGGGGCAGTCTGGGCTTCGACATCGCCCGCAACCAGAGCATCGACCTCGCGTATACGTATCAGGACGGCGGGCTCACACTGTACCCGTCCCTGTCGATGGATGCGCCCTTTGACAAGGCGGACCGGCTGACCGCGAATTGGAGTTTGCGGGAACTCAAGGGGATCGTGAAGCAGGTCCGGGTTCAAAGCTACTTCTCGCGGGTCAAGCATTGGATGACCGACGAACTGCGTACGAGTTCGGCCGGCGCGCCCTTGGGCTTCGGCATGGGCACCTTCGCCTCCACGAAGAACTTCGGAGGGCGCGTGGAAGCGGAGCTGGCGCACACGATCTTCGGCGCCGAATCCTACGATCGCGGCTGGGACGCGGTAGGCTCCATGCGCATGGGGATGATGTATTCGGCTTCGCATTCCCTGCCTGACGCGCGAACGGTTGCAGGCGGCTTCTACGGCCAGCACCGCCAGAATTTCGGCCGCCTTACGGTGACTCTGGGCGGGCGCGTGGACAGCTCCAGCAGCGCGGCTCTGGCCAAGGACGTGAACACGGATCTTTACTGGGCCTACCACAACACCAGATCCACCTCGACCTCTGACCTGAGCCCGTCCGGCACGTTGTCAGCGACGTATCTGTTGCCGCGAGGCGTTGAACTGTTCGCGGGAACGGGCAGCACCGTGCGACTGCCGGATCCGGAAGAGCGCTACTATACCGTCAAGAAAATGGGCTCCGACTGGGTCGGCAACCCGCGACTGGAACCCACTCGCAACAACGAGACGGATCTCGGCATCAACGTGCGCGCCAAGCGTTTCACGTTGCGTCCGACGCTGTTCTACAGCCGCCTGGAGGACTTCATCGCCATCGACACGCAGGCGAGGCTCAACAAGTTGATGAGCGTCATGAACGCCTCGGCACGTTCTTACGAGAACGTCGAAGCGCGCATGTACGGCGGCGAACTCGCCTACAGCGTCGGGTTCACGCGCTCCCTGCTGCTCTCCGGCGGAGTGTCGTACACGCGCGGCGTGCAGTCCGCCAAACCTTCGGCCGGTCTGGCCAGAACCGACATGGCGGAAATGCCTCCGTTCAGGTCACGGGCCGCACTGCGCTATGGCCGGAGCATGTTCTTCGCCGAGGTCAACGCCATCGCCGTCGCGCGGCAGGACAAGATCGACTTCGCGCTGCAGGAGCAACCCACGGCTGGCTACGCGCTGCTCGGTATAAGGGCAGGCATCCACCACAATCAATGGAATATCGCCGCCGGCATCGATAATCTGACCGACCGTTTCTACTATGAGCACCTGTCGTATCAGCGCGATCCGTATCGCAGCGGCGTGCGTATGCCGGAGCCGGGCAGGACGTTGTTCCTGAATATCTCGAAGACCCTCCAATTCGGAGCTCGCTGAGTGTGGCGAGGAGGTCCGGCAGTCGCGGTGCTTTCCTCCGGAACGCACGGACTTCCGCCTCTCCGCAGATAACGGGCTTGGGTACCACCCGGCTTTGATAGGCTATGGCGCGGGGTCGCCAAGGCGTCTTCGCCGAATTCGAACCCCGCGCACTATGGCACTTTACACCTGGCTTCGCAGATCGACCCGCGCGTCCGCGACATGCTTCCTGCTGCTGATGCCGGCCATGACTCAGGAGCAGGCTCCAGCAGGGCCGCATTTCCAGCCGGACCTCCAGTCCATCGGGAAACACCAACTGCCCCAGTGGTACGATGACGCCAAGCTGGGCATCTTCGTCCACTGGGGCATCTATTCCGTGCCTGCCTGGGCGCCGCCCGTGGGCGAGTTTGGTAAGGTCCCGTTCGCGAGTTGGTTCAAGAACAACTCCTATGCGGAGTGGTACCTGAACACGATGAAGATCAAGGATTCTCCTACCTGGGAACATCACAAGAGCGCCTGGGGAGCCGAGTTCAAGTACGAGAATTTCATCCCCGTCTTCCTGCAGCAGTCGCGCCAGTGGAAGCCGGATGAGTGGGCGGAATTGTTCCAGGCGACTGGCGCGAAATATGTCGTGTTCACGACCAAGCACGCCGACGGGTACCCGTTGTGGCCCACTGCGGTTCGGAACCCGCATATCAAGGTCGCCTCCCTGGCGTCGGAGCGCGACTACGTGGGGGAGCTAACGCAAGCGGTGCGCGCCCACGGCATGCGCATGGGGACTTATTATTGCGGCGGCATGGATTGGAGCTACGTGCCCGATACCCTGCAGAGCATGGCGGACGTTCTGCGTACGGTTCCGCAGAGCGCGGAGTACGTGACGGCGGCCGACGCGCATTGGCGGGAATTGATCGCGCGCTATCAGCCCGACATCCTGTGGAACGACATCTCGTATCCCAAGAACGGCGACTTCAACGGCCTCGTCTCCGACTATTACAACCACAATCCGCAGGGTGTGATTAACAACCGCTTCGGCCGGGGCAACGACCATGCCGATTTCACGACGCCGGAATACACCAACTTCAAGGCGATCGAGGCCAAGAAGTGGGAGACGTGCCGCGGGCTCGGATACTCCTTCGGCTACAACCAGGCGGAACGGGCGGAGCACATGCTCTCTCCCGCGGCGCTGGTTCACCTGCTGGTCGATATCGTCAGCAAGAACGGCAACCTGCTGTTGAACGTCGGGCCCGCCGCCGATGGTTCGATTTCGGCGTTGCAACTGGAGCGCCTCCACGCCCTGGGACAGTGGTTGAAGGTCAACGGCGAGGCGATTTACGGAACGCGTCCGTGGACTCGGGCCGAGGCTCACACCACCAGCGGCGAGCCAGTCCGCTTCACGCGCAAGGGCGAAGCGCTCTACGCCATCCTGCTGGGGCGACCCAAGACCCGCAGCGTAGCCATAGTGGAGTTGAGCCCGTCGAAGGGCAGCGAGATCCGGCTTGTGGGGACGGAAGGAGCGCTGGCCTGGACGCAGGAGGGTGCCAACCTCGTCGTCAATTTGCCCGGCTCCCTGCAGGAGTCTTACGCATACGCCTTGAAGATCACGCCGGGGCAGTAGGAAACTGGGGCGGCGCTGGAGCGCTGCGCGGGCTCTCCAGAGCCCGCATTGTTTGCGTCCCGCGGCTCAAGTTAGTTGGCGGGGTCTGGAGACCCTGCGCGGCTCTGGAGAGCCGCCCCACCCTGCGCGAGCCGCCCCACCCACATCGCCAGTTAGGCGTGTTGGTCTGGAGAGCCCATTGCCGATTGGGCGTTTACGGAACGTCTGCGGAAAGCGCGACGCGGCTATTCCTTCGGCTTGGCGAACTTCGCGTCGTCGATCTCGACGTTGGTCTTCACTTCCGCGAAGCGGATCACCATGTCACCCAACTGGGGCACCGTCAGCTTGACCGTGTGCGCCATTTTCACGCCGTTGCCGATGTCCTTGTAGTCCGATAGCTCCACCGGGATGTCAGCTCCATCGGGTCCCGGATTGACTGCCTTCGTCATCAGGAACGTCTCTGCGTCGAAGCAGCGCATCACAGGCCGGCCGCTGGCGGGAACCAGCTTGACCATCCAGCAATCCCGTCCCTGGGCCTTATCCTTGCCCGCGACTTCGGATTTCGGGTACAGTTCCTTCCAGCGCAGCGCACCGTAGAATGCCCCGTCGCGTTGCGCCTGCCCGAGCGCCTCCCCGTCAATAACCGACAGTCCGCTTTGTGGATCCTGCTTCCATGCGATCTTGCCGTCAAAGCCCTCAAGCACCTCCCCATAGCCGTCCAGCGTGGTCACCGACAAGTGTTTGTCCGGAGCTTTGGCGTATGTCTTGTTGGCCGCCGTGATGCCCATCGCTGTGATTTCGATCGTCCCTGTCGCGACGGTACTGGTCATTTTTTCGAAGGCGGCTTTGCCGCCCGAAGCCTCAATGGACTTCTCCATGATCTGATCGAGTGTGAGGGCAGGCTTCGCCGCTTCCTGCCCGAAAACAGAGGCGGCAAGCAGGAGGCTGCCGGCGATGAGGATTGAACGCATTGTAATTCTCCTTATGAATTCGGTCCCGCTGAAAGCCTATCACTGAGCGAATTCAATGGCAGCAGTCATTCGGCGGTTCACCGCACAATTCGCTGCCAACCCGCACTTTCATATCTCGTCGCACGGCGCGGGTCAGTACTTCATCAGTTTCACTTTCACGATCGTCCCCGCGGCTGGAATCCGGATGCCAAAGTAGATCTCGTCGCCGCTCAACTGGCGCAGGGATTTCCACTCCGAGCCCTCGTAGAACCCCTCTTCCACGCTGACGAAGTCGGCCCGGGGCTGGGCGGAGCCGAAGCGCGCGCGGAAGCTCACGGCTGCATCGAAACCGGCGATGACGAACTCCGTCGGCGCGAGTTGGCCGACCAGGACGCGCCCCGAAATCTTCGACGTTCCCGCGGCGCGCGCCCCCCCGTAGCCATAGCTGAACGGGCCGAACTGGACCATCGCCTCATACTCGCCAAAATCCAGGACGCGGGTTGCGGCGCCTTCCTCTTCGACCGCCGAATGCAGCGAGTCGTGCTGTCTGGCTGCGGCGAGCAGCGGCAGCGCGCCAGACAAGACTCGATAAGTGGAGCCGAGATCGCTCAGCGCTTCAGGGACGCTCCCGTCGTCGTGTCCCTCGCGCGGTCCTTCCACGCCAAACACCGAGACGCCGATGCCCTTCAAGTCGCCGAGGGCGTAAAACATGCGACGGCAGAAACCCAGGTCGCTGCCGGTTTCCGGGATCAGCAGCGGGTTGTCCGGGCGGCTGTAGGGAGTCGCCTCCTCGACAAACTGCACGGAATTGCGTTTGTAGATGTCGGGTGAGATCCAGTCGATCGCCGGAACGATGGCCTTGTACAGAGGCAGCATGCGGGTGGTCGGCCCACCGCTCGGGTGGGAGAAGCCGGGGTCGTAGAATCCGTCCTGAATGTCCGTCCAGGCATTCAGGAACATCGGCAGCGGGAACTCCTGCTTGCCCGCCGTGGCGACGCGGTTGACATAGCGCGCCTGGTAATACGCGGCAAACGTCTCACTCGCATACGGGCCGAACACTTCCGCCCAGGTGCCGCCCGCCTGTTTATGGAATGCCGCCAGGACTTCAGCCGGCACATTTTGTCCGAACAGGCGGTTCGCGGTCTCGGAGTGGTCCCGGTCCGTTCCCAAAACGCCCGCTTCGTTCTCCACCTGAACCGCGACCACCGTGTGCAATTCGCCGTCCAGCCGCTTCAGATGCCGCATGAAGGCGGCAAATGCAGCGGCGTCCGCATTGATCGTGGCGTCCACGTGTGTGGAGAGAGTGCGGATCGGACTCCCGCTCTGGTCGATCATGCGGGGATAGGTGCGCACGTCCTCCTTCACCCATGCCGGCGCGAAGTGCATTGCCGCGTTCTTGAAGCCCCCGAACCAGGCCAGGATCAGCCGCAGATCGTGCTTGCGCGCTCCTGCCACGAGTCCGTCCACAACGGCGAAATCGAACTTGCCTTGCGCCGGTTCGACCGTCTGCCATTGGATCGGAATCTCGATGGTGTTGACGTGCAGTCGTTTCGCGAGCGGCCAGGTCCGTTCCAATTCGCCTGGATATCCGCTGGAATTGGCGGTCTGAATCCCCAGCACGATGAAGGGTCGATCGTTGACTTGAAATTCAAATCCTCCCGCTTGCTTCACCAGTCGCGGCATCGACTCGGCAAACGCCGGCAGTGCCAACGCCGCCATCGCCATCAGAAGTCCAAACTGCATTACGATCCTCCGTTTTCGCCGGCGTGCCCGAATCAGAACGCGTTCGGGTGTTCGGTTTTTCCAGCCGGGTGAGTGGCTCCGGCAACGCCGCCTCAATGAGCATACGCCGGTCGAGGGAACCGGCGCTTCAACCCGTGCGGACTTCCGTGATTGACGCTCAAATGCACCTTTGACCACTCCGGTCTCCCGCCAGTGCGCACAGTGCCGCCGGCACCAAGCGAGCTCGAAACTGCGGGTCTGTTCGGTTGCGTCTCGGCGCAAAGTGGGATTCCAATTGCCGTTCCTCCTGCTGGTATTCTGGAAACTCTCGTAGTATTTGGAGGTTCCTCATGTCGAAGATCGCCGTAGTTGGTGGCACCGGCACCGTCGGAAGCCAGACCGTCAGTGAATTGGTAAAGCGCGGCGCCGCCGTGCGCGTGATGACCCGTTCCACCAGCCGCATCGCCTCGCTGCCGGCGGGCGTTGAAGGCGTGGTCGGCAGCATGCTGGAACCGGCTTCCCTGCCGGCGGTTTTTGCGGGCGCCGACGCGCTGTTCCTGATTACGCCGCTCGATCGCGACGAGACCGCCCAGGGTATCGACGCCGTGGACGCTGCGGTTGCGGCGGGCGTCCGGCGCATCGTCTACCTGAGCGTGCACCACGCGGACACTGCGCTCAGCATTCCGCACTTCGTATCGAAACTACCGGTTGAAGGCGTGATCCGCGCGAGCGGGGTGGAATACACGATCCTGCGTCCGAACAATTTCTACCAGAACGATTTCGCCGTGCTCGACGCCGTCCGCGCCGGTGTCTATCCGCAGCCATTGGGCAGCCTGGGCCTGCACCGCGTGGACGTGCGCGACATCGCCGAGGCGGCGGCCATCGCACTGACCGAGGCCGGCCACGCCGGAGAGACGTATTCTCTGGTGGGCCCGCACGCGTGGACAGGGGAGGGAACCGCCGAGTTGTTGACGCGGCACCTCGGCAAGCAGGTGGCCTACGTCGGGGATGACCTGCAAGCCTGGGCCGCTCAGGTGCGCGCCTTCCTGCCGGGTTGGATGGTGCGCGACCTGCAGATCATGTTCCAGCACTTCCTGAACGAAGGGCTGCTCGCGACGCAGGCCGAAATCGACAAGCTGACAGCCGTGCTGGGGCACGCCCCGCGCAGCTTCGAGAGCTTCATCCAAGAGGTTCTTCCGGTCTAATCGCCGGGCGGAAAGCCCGCGGCGGAGGCTGGATCGAACGACAGGGGAGCGCGTTGGAGTTCACTGCTCCGGGGTGTCCTGGGACGAGCCGCCGCACGCCGCCTAAGTCAATTGCGGTGCTGAGCGCCACGCGGATGGTGGAGCGGAAGCGGCCGGAGAGCACGGCAATGCAGCCGCTAGTGACGCGCTTCCGGCCGCCAAACCTGGCGGCGATCACTTATCCGCCGGACCCTCGGACCACTCAGTAGTTCTTGGCCCGTTCCACACGGGCGCGCTGGGCGCGTCCCATGGCTTTGACACCGGCCAGTGCCGGGTCCTGCCGGGCTAGCACGTCGAGCTGAGTAGCCACCTTTTCGACGGCTCGCGCCAGGTCGCGCACGTCCTCTTCCTCGCCGATCAGGCAGAACTGGAAGAACCACACGGATTCATCGTAGGCCGCGCGTTCGGAGACCGGGCAGTGGCACTTCGAATAGTCCATCACTTCGTCGCGGCCCAACGCCAGTTGCGCGCAGTTCGCGGGCGTCGCGTAGAACAGGTCGCTCTTGTAGACGGCCTCGTAGAAGCGGCCGTCGCAGGGGATGCCCTCTTTCTCGATCGCCGCGACAAACAGATCGCGGTGCGGAGCGGGTTTGCCGGGTTCGGGCCGGTACTGGAAGATGTAGCAATAATGCGTTGGCCGCGTGATGGCCGGCTGCGCGGGCAGCGCGCGCACGTTGGGGATCGCCGAGAGCAACTCAGACAACTGCGCGGCCCGTTCCGCCCGTTTGGCGCGCAGGTCCGGCAGCATCTCGAGTTGTCCCATGAGCAGGCCGATCTGCAGGTCCGTCATGCGGTAGTTCAAGCCGATCAGACGCTGGCCGAACTGGTCCGTGAGGCTCGCGCGCCCGCAGTTCACCACGGTCTGCAAAGCTTCGTAGTGCTTCAGTTCGTTCGTGATCACCATGCCGCCCTCGCCGGCGGTCATGGTCTTGCTTTCCTGAAAACTGAAGCAGCCGATGTCGCCCATCGAGCCCGCGCCCTGGCTCTGGTACGCGCCGCCGTGGGCGTGCGCGCAATCCTCGATCACGATCAGGCCACGCTCTTCGGCGAGCGCCAGCAAGCTGTCCATCTCCGTGAAGCGCATGGCCAGGTGCACCGGTACGACGGCCTTGGTACGCGGCGTAATCGCCTTCCGCACGCTTTCGACGTCCAGGCAATAAGTGTTCGGATCGACGTCGGCGAAGACCGGCACGGCGCCCATCGCCAGGGCGGCCGTCGCGGTTCCGTCCCAGGTGTAGGCGGGCACGATCACCTCGTCGCCAAAGCCGATGCCGGCGGCCTGCAGGGCAACCGTAATGGCCACCGTCCCGTTGGCGACTGGCAGGGCGTATTTCGCGCCTTGCAGTGCCGCGAAATCCTCGCAAAACCCCTTTGCGAGCGGGGTCGGCAGAGGGTACCCGCCCCAATGGCGGCTCTCCACGATCTTCACGATTCTGGCGATATCGGATTCACGGTATTGCGGCCAGGGTGTAAATGGCTTGCGGCGAACCGGATCGCCGCCCAGGATGGCGAGCTTGCTCATGAGGACACTTCCTATCGTTCGAACGAGTCTCAGCTTTCCGTACCGGCAAACAGGCGAGAGCGTTCCCGCTCTCGGCACCAAACGAAATACTACCCCATCTCCGGCGAGGTCCAAGCGAGCACGTGATATAAAAACTGAAGTCCGGTTTCACTTTTTTGTTGATGGTACGCTAAATTGATCTGAGTGGCAATCGGCTATGGCGGAATTGGGACGGTGCCGGATCTCCCCAGAGCTCAGCAGCGAGCCGCTGAGCACAGCGGCTTGAACGAAAGCGAGCAGTCGAGTCGGCTAGCAGGCACCACTCCGACGCAGTCACGCCGGTTCGACGGATGTTCACCGCTCCCTCGCGGTCGCGGCTCCGATTCGGACGGAGCCGCGACCGGGAGGGAGCGGTAGATGATCGCGGACTTGACCGCTCTGTGTCGTTCGCGGCTCTGTGCTGCAACTGTGCCGAAGCGGGATTTGGTGCATGCGTTGTTGTGGCGAACTCGCAGTGGAATCGCGACGGAAGGAGTGAACCGGATGCGACGCATCGTCCTCGTTTTGGCCCTGGCGGCGGTGGCCCCGGCGGCCCAGGTCTGGTCCGTACGCGTGGAGGAACCCACCGGGATCTACCGCAGAATCGCCGAGGTCATCGAGGTCCCTACGGCCAAACTGGGCGGCCACACCGCGGGGTTCAGCGTGACCGGTCCGGAAGGCAAGGAACTGCCCTGGCAGGTGAGTTCGGACGAACTGCTGTTCCCCGTTTCGCTGATGCCCGGGGAACTCCCGGTGTACCGGGTGGCGTGCTGCGAGAGCGTGACGCCGCACTTCGTCAACCCGATGGTGCTGCGCCGGGTCGGCATGCGCCGCGTCGAGTTCGGCAACGCCCAGTTCCGGGCCGTCATCGACACGGGGACAGCCGCCTTCGTCGAGGTGTATGCGCTCCGCGCCGGACCTCAACGCATGCTCAACCTGGTGGAGACCACGCCCGAGGGCCCCGATGCTCTCAAGGGCGATGTTCACGAAACCATGCCTGCCGCGGCCACGTTCTCGCCCGCTCCGGTCCCGGGTGTCGAAGGTCCGAACGCGGGTTGGACCAGCCTGGGCGGGCAGGGCGCGTTCGACAAGGTCGAGTTGCTCGAAAGCGGCCCGCTGCGGGGGCGTCTGCGGCTCGCGCGCACCGGCGAAAGCTGGGATATTACCTGGACGGCCAGCAGCGCCTGGTTCCGCTGGAAAGCCACCCGCGGGTTCCGCTTCACGGCGATCTCGGCAGCGCCGTACCTGCCGTTCAACCGCTGCCTGGACGGATCGGAATACGCGGGCCCCAACGGCCCCGGAGAAGACGAGCCGTTGCCGCACGATGTCGGCCCGCGCAACTGGCCCAGGCTGCCGGGCGGCCACATGGTGTATTACCAGCGCGAAGAGAATTACGGAGCGCTGGGCCTGGTTGCGCTCGACGGCGATTTGCGCTGGCGTGGTGCGGGCACGCGACGGTTTATCGCCGAAAAGAGCACGGGCGAGACCGAGATTGCCGTAACGTTTCCGATGTGGGCCGGCACGGACACGGTGCTCGAAGCGCGCAAAGAGAACCGCCTGATGCGCCAGCCGGTGCTGGTGCAAGTGACGCCTGCTCCGGAAGGCCACGTGGACGTTCAGACGCCGGCTGCTCGCGAGGCGGCAGTGGAGGCGCGCCATGCGGTGGCGACCCCCTTTCGGCGTGAGGAATTGAGCCTCGACGGGCCATGGGAAATGGCCTTCGCCGAAAAGGGGGAGGGACCGCCGGCGTCCGGTTGGCGCACGGTGCAGGTGCCCGGAACCGCGCATACGCAGTGGCTCGATCCCGCGAAGATTTACTCGCATGACGCCGAATGGATCAGCGCGAAAGAGTGGTGGTACAAGCGCAAGTTCGAACTGCCCGCGAGCTTCCGCGGCCAGCGTCTGCGACTGCAATTCGACGCCACGGATTACTACGCCGACACGTTCGTAAACGGCGTCTCCGTGGGACGCCACGAGGGCTACATCGATCCCTACGAATATGACATCACGGCGCTGGCGCGCAGCGGTGAACCCAACGAAATCACGGTGCGCGTGTGGACGCCCGTCTCGTATTACTGGCGGCACCGCCCGTACACGATCAAGGGCGCATACGGCGCGGTCGATCAGAAGCCCGACGACATCACGGCGCTGGGAATCACGCGCGGCGTGCGCATTGTCGCGAGCCCCAGTGGCGTGATCCGCGACCTGGCAGTGGACACCACGCTCGAGGGCCCGCGGGCGAACGTCGCCGTGCAAGTGCAAGCGGAACTGCCAGTGGGCGAGGAGCGGCCCGGTTACGTGTGGGAACTCACGCTGTCACCGCGCAACTTCAGTTCGAGCGAGCGCTATCAGGTGCGCGCGCCCGCCACTGCGGACCCTTCTCGCCTGGTGATCGAGGTGGACAAGCCGCAGCTCTGGTGGACCTGGGACCACGGCAAGCCGAATCTTTACACGCTGGACGTGCGGCTGCTGGACGCGTCGGGGCGCGCCGTGGATGGCCGCTCGCTGGCCGTGGGCATTCGCGAAATCGAGAAGATCGGCTGGGATTTCTACCTGAATCGCAAGCGCGTGTTCATACGCGGGACGAACTACTACGACAGCATCTACATGTCGGAAATGGATCGCGCGAAGTACGAGCGCGACGTGCGCCTCATGCTCGCGATGAACGTCAACATGATCCGTCTGCACTGCCACTTCAGCAACCCCGAGTTCTACGATTTGGCGGACGAGGCGGGCATCCTGATCTGGCAGGACTACCTGGAAGCCTGGTACCCGCACGACCGCGGTTTCGCTCAGCGTGCGGCGGAGCTTTACGACAACCACATCCGCTACGTGCGCAACCATCCGTCGGTGGCGATCTGGATCAGCAGCGACGAGGAGGACTTCGAGAACTACCACGAGATCACGAAGCACCTCGCGCCCAGGCTGTACCTGCTGGACCCGCAGCAGCGCCCTGTCCAGCGCTCCACCGGACGTTTCGGAGACTCGCACGTCTATCACGGCTGGTACGACGGCAGCATCTGGGAGTACACCGGGATGCAGGAGCGCTTCGTGTCCGAACTTGGCGCGACCTGTCTGCCGAACTACGAGACGCTGGTCAAGTTCATGGGCGACCAGTGGCCGATCCGGGATCACGCGGACGAATGGGTCTGGCGCAAACTCCAAATCCCGGAAGCGATGCGGGCCTGGGGTGACCCCGGTAAAATGACCATGCAGGAGTACATTCCTCAAACGCAGGCTTACGTCGCGCGGCTGTTTCAGATCGCCCTGGAGCGCATGCGCGAGCGCAAACACGAGGGTGCTGGCGGCGTGCTGCACTTCTACGCCATCGACATCTGGCCGTCGGTCACCATGGCCGCCATCGACATCGACCGCAGGCCGACCAAGGTCTACGACACGGTGCGCCGCAGCTTCGCTCCGGTGGCGGCGCTGTTCCAATACGACCGCGACAAATGGAAGACGGGCGAGGCGTTCACGTGCGGTCTGTGGGCGGTGAACGACACGTGGGAGCCGTTGCCGGGCGCGAAGCTGCGGTGGAGCATCATTGCGCCGGGCGGGCAGGCCGTGCGCAGCGGCGAATTCCCCGCGCCGATGTCCGCGGACTCCTCGAACCGCGCCGGCGCGGCGGAGTGGACGGCGGGCGAACCCGGAGCTTACCAGCTGCACGCTTCGATTGTGGACTCGCTGGGCCAGCGCATCTCGGAGAACATCTACGAGTTCAACGTGACGCAATAGGCGCACGCTTCGAAGACGGATTCCGGCTGGCAATAGGTCCACGCCCGCGCCGCGCGCTTGCGGGAACCGGTGCATGGTGATCTGCTATGAGAGACACTCTATGCCAATTGACTGCTTGATTCGAACGCCTGCCCGCCTCTTCGGCGGCCTGCTCGCGATGTCCACGCTGCTCTGGCCCGCGTTCGCGCAGAAGCCTGCGGCAGCGGTCCGGCCGCTCCCGGTGATCTTCGACACCGACATCGGCAACGACGTGGACGACTGCCTGGCGCTGGCCATGCTGCACAGCTTCGCGAGCCGCGGCGACATCCGTCTGGTGGCCGTCACCATCACCAAGGACAACGTGTGGGCCCCGCGTCTTGCGTCGGCCATCAACCGCTTTTATGGTCGCCCGCAGATCCCGGTCGGCATGGTTGCAAACGGCCAGACCAAGGACGATGGCTACCTCAAGAAGACCATCGAAGCCGGTCACTACGCTTATAGCGAACGCACGGAAGATGCCGTCGCGCTGCTGCGCCGCGTGTTGACGGCCGAGGCCGATGGCAGCGTGATGATCGTGCAGGTCGGCTTCAGCACGAATCTGGCGCATCTGCTCGAAGTGCCGGGCGGCCGCGAGCTGATTGCGAAGAAGGTCAGCCGGTTGGTGCTGATGGCGGGAGACTTCGCCCACGGCGGCGCCGAGTACAACGTGAAGACCGACGTGCCGGCCGCGCAGAAGCTGGCCAGCGAGTGGCCGACGCCCCTCTTCTGGAGCGGCTTTGAAGTAGGGAGGACGATCAAGTACCCAGCTGCGAGCATCGTCCGCGATTTCGGCGCAGCCGGGACGAACCCGGTGGCGGACGCTTATCGCCTCTACATGAAGATGCCTTACGACCGCGAGACCTGGGACCTTACGGCCGCGCTCTACGCGGTGCGCCCAGACGAGGGCTATCTGACGGCCTCGCAAGCCGGAGTCGTGAGCGTGGATAAATCAGGCAACACGACCTTTCAGCCGCACGCCGGGGGACTCCACCACGTGCTGTCGGTCAACGATGTTCAACGCGCGCGAATCCTGGAAGCGTTCCTTTGGCTCTGCACCGAGTCGCACCGATAGCGAACCGGTGATAGCTCTAGCGGAGCCGCAACCAATTCATCGGAGCCGCGACCGTCAGGGAGCGGTGGTAGCGAAGCGCTTGGCTATCACCTCTCCCTGACAGTCGCGGCTCCGTTCCTTGCGTCGATCTGCGGCTTAAAGCAAGAGGAAATAGACCGCCGCAGCGGCCGCTCCCATCATCCCGCCGCCCTCCACGGTCGCGAGCGGCATGCCAATTGGGTTCAGCCCTTTGTAGGCCCGCCCACCTTCCAATGTTGCGATGGGTGCCGAATTGGCCGAGGCGCCTGGATAGACGTACTTCCCGCGAACGGTTGCCAGCGGCGTTCCGATCGTGAAGCCGCCTTTGTAAATGTGATCGCCTTCAATGTTCATCACCGGCCGGCCGAACGAAAGCAGTCCCGGATAGACCATTCCACTGCTATCGATCGTCAGGACGGGAGGCGTGAACGACGAGGTTCCGCGGTAGATTCGAGCAATCATGACGACAGAGTACTCCTTACGCTGAGCAAATGCTCGCCTGAAAGAGGACTGTTTACTTTGGGGGGGGAGGCGTTTGGCAGCGCCGGGGCAGGCCCTGGCGGAAGGTAGGAACGGACTGCGGAAGTTGGAACTGGCTTTGCGAAAACACGATGGCCCGGCGCTCGGCCGGGCCATCGTGGGGACTGGAATCGGACGAACTTACCCGACTTTGACGAACGTGAACAGCGCCAGAGACTCGATGAACGCCAGACCGAGCAGCAGCAGGATGCGGATGGCGCCGGCTGCGCCGGGGTTGCGGGCGATGCCCTCGGCAGAGGCCGCGATGGCCTTGCCCTGCGCCAGGCCGCACAGGCCGGACGCGATCGCCATGGCGAACGCCACAGGCAAAACGAAGCCGCCGCCGGTGCTGGCGCCGGGGGTCTGAGCGAACATCGGGATGGCGATCATGAACAGAATCGCCAGGATTGCGAGCGTGCGAATTCTCATACGTGGACTCCTTTGGAGGATTGGATGGCTGGCAGTGGGTGGTTCCGCACCGTGCGTTGGGACGCCGGGGGCTCACGCTGCTGGCCCGGACACTCTTTAGTGCTCTTCGTGCGCCACCGCACTACCGACATAAGCGGTTGAAAGCACCGTGAAAATGAAAGCCTGCAGGAACGACACGAATACGTGCAGTCCCATGAAAACCACCGGAATTACGAACGGCACCAGAGCCATGAAGCCCATGGTGACCTGCTCGCCGGCGAACATGTTGGCGTAAAGACGAATGGTGAGCGAGAGCGGCCGGATGCAGTGGCTGATGATCTCCAGGACGAACATGGGCGGCGCCAGCCACCACACCGGACCAGCGAAGTGCTTCATGTACCCCAGCGGACCCTGCGCTTTGAGGCCCATCCCGTTGTAGTAGAGAAAAGTGCAGATCGCGACGCCCGCCGGGACGTAGTAGTACATGGTCGGGGACTCGAACGTGGGGATCACGCCCAGCAGATTCGAGCACAGGATGAAGATGAAGATGGTGAAGAACCATGCCACGTTCTTAGAACTGCCGTGACCGATGATGTCATGCGCCTGCTGCGCCAGGAACTCGTACACCGCTTCAATCGCCAACTGGAACGAACCGGGGCGTTCCACGGAGAGCGAAGCCCGCAACCCAGCGGCCGCCAGCACCAGCACCAGGATCACCAGAATTTCCATCGACATGTAATTCGACCAGGGCTGCCCCGGCTCGAATTTCAAACCGGCAAGTCTTAAAATTGCCTCGGCGGGCCCCGCCAGATAGCGGTTCAAAAGTGCCGTAAACCACAGAACATGCTCAGCTTCGTGCATAAATCAACTCGTAGATCGCTTCCAAAGTGATTGCGGCGACGGGAACGATGAGGCCCACAACCAGCGCGGACGAGGAAGCTCCGTAAACTTTTACGATAGCAAACGTGGCCCCCCCAAGCAGCACCAGACGGAAGGCATGTAAAACAAAAGACGCCCCGCGCGGTTTTTGTCCTTCCAGCGCGCCTCCCAGGTCGGCAACCAGCCGGTGCAGCAGATAGAAGCTCAGGCTCGAGATGGCCGCACCGCCCAGGAACGACCAGGCTTTTCCTCGATTTCCCTGAGCGGCGAAGCCGATCGTGCCAGCCACGACCAGCACCAGGCTAATCCGCCGGATCCGGCGCACAATCACTGAGTATTCAACGTTCTGCAAGCGCTATTCCGGTTTCTTGCCGTCTTTTTCAGCGGACTTGGGAACCAGGGCTGTGAGCCCCTCGATGCGCAGGCCCTCCCGGTAGGTCTCGTACATACCGGCCGCGCAGCCGATCACGAGTCCGGCCAGCGCGGCCCAGGACGTGCTCATGCGGGCATCCAGATACTGACCGGCCTTGTAGCAGAGCCAACCGCTGATCGGCGTGACGAGAGCGAGCCCCGTGTAGGCGGCGCCCTTGGCGTAGGCCGTCATTCCCTTCTTGTCGGGCGGTGTCTGATCTGCCACGTTGCGGAGGCTCCCGGCCCCGTCATCAGTATACGGCGGACTCTTGCGGCGAGCGCTGGGGCGCCGCCCCACCCAGAGCTACTCGATGCGCACGATCACCTGGTTACCGGCGAACCAACCGCGCGGTTTCTCCGCTTCGAAGGGGTAGGCGCGGATGCTCCACGCGCCCCGGAACCAGAAGATTCCGACCGAGTAGTTCGAGCCGGGAGGGACCAGAATGTTGGTCAACCCGCTGGTGTAGAGCGCGCCCGGATCGTTGGCTCGCTGCAGCATGAGCAGGTGCCAGGCGACGGGCAGACCGGCCATATGGTCCGCGCCGAACTGCTCGACGATCTGCGGCCCTGTCAGCCGCTGCGTCAGGTTCATCGCGGAGTAGAACCCCGAGGGCTGCGGAGCGACCACGAGGTCGAGGAAGATCCTGCGGAAATTGGCCCCAAGATACGAGATGTTCACCGGCTCGAAGCCCACTGCGAAGTGGTCGCGCACAACGAATTCGGCGCTGCCGGGGAAGTGGAATCTTTTCTGTGTGGTGTGGTCCATCTGGGTGGGGGCTTTCTGCCTGCCCAGAATATCAGGGCGGGCAGGCAGAGTCGTTGGAACGGTGAAGGCGCGGTGGAGTCCTTCGCGCGGGAGCGCGTCTATTTGCTGCATCCTCGCTGCCGCCGGCGACGAACTCCCGCAAACCTGCAAACAAAACAGGGGCGCCTCGGCACGTCTGAGGGTGACGTGTCGAAAGCGCCCCGGTTGGGGTTGCCCATCGTAGGCGAATGCAAGGCTCAGGAGCAGCCGCTGGTGCCGCCGCAGTTCTCACACTTGTAGCAGGAACCATTGCGGGTCATCAGTCCGCCGCACTCGGTGCACAGCGGCGCGTCGTCCATGGCCGCGGCGAAGGGCAGCTTGCGCTGCGGTTCCGCTTCGGTGCGCTGCAAGGCCTGCGGGTCGGCCGACGGCTCGACCGGAACCGCTTCCGGCCCGACGAACTTCAGGGCCAGCCAGCGGAACATGTAGTCCATGATGGACTTGGCAAACGGGATCTGCGGATTACCCGTATAGCCGCCCGGCTCGAAGCGCACGTGGCTGAACTTGTCCACAAAAAACTTCAGTGGAACGCCGTACTGCAGACCGTAGCTGACCGAGGTGGCGAAGCAATCCATCAGACCCGAAATGGTCGAGCCCTCTTTGGCCATGGTCACGAAGATTTCGCCCGGGGTGCCGTCCTCAAACAGTCCGACCGTGATGTAGCCCTCGTGGCCGGCGATGGAGAACTTGTGGGTGATGGCGTTCCGCTCGTCCGGCAACTTGCGGCGGACCGGGCGGTAGACGATCCGCTCCTCCACTCGAACCGAGGCGGCGGGGGCTACAGCGTTCTTCTTGTCACCTTTGCCGGTGTTCAGCGGCTGGACGCGTTTGGAGCCGTCGCGATAGATAGCGACCGCCTTGAGGCCCAGTTTCCAACTCTCGACATACGCGTTCGAGACGTCTTCAGGCGTGGAGTCCTCGGGCATGTTGATAGTCTTCGAGATGGCGCCCGAGATGAACGGCTGCACGGCGCCCATCATACGCACGTGGCCCATGTATTGAATGGTGCGCGTGCCGTTTTCGGGTTTGAAACTGCAATCGAATACCGGCAAATGTTCGGGTTTCAATCCGGCGGCGCCTTCGATGGTACCCGTGGCGTCGATGTGGGCGACGATGGACTCAACCTGCTGAGCGGTGTAGCCGAGACGGATCAGGGCCTGCGGCACGGTGTTGTTGACGATCTTGATCACGCCGCCGCCGACCAGCTTCTTGTACTTGACGAGCGCCAGTTCCGGCTCGATGCCGGTGGTGTCGCAATCCATCATGAAACCGATGGTGCCGGTGGGCGCGATCACGGTGGTCTGAGAGTTGCGGAAACCGAATTTCTCGCCGTGCTCGCAGGTGTTCTTCCACACCAGTTTCGCGGTCTCGAGGACGGCTGGGGGGACGAGTTTGGAGTCGATGCCCGCCGTCTGGTCGCGGTGCATACGCATGACGTCGAGGAACGAATCCTCGTTCGGCGGATAGCCCGGGCACGGTCCCACGGCCTGCGCTATCCGAGCGCTGGTCAGGTAGGACTGGCCGCACATGATGGCCGTCAGGGCACCCGCCCAGGCACGGCCGGGATCGCCGTCGTAGGGCGCGCCCATCGACATCAGCAGTGCGCCCAGGTTGGCGAAACCGAGGCCCAACGGACGAAAATCGTGCGAGTTTTTGGCGATCTTCTCCGTCGGGTAGCTGGCGTTATCCACCAGGATTTCCTGGGCCAGGATGATGGTATCCACGGCGTGCCGGAAGGCTTCCACGTCGAACTGGCCGCCGGTCACGAACTTCATCATGTTCAACGACGCCAGGTTGCAGGCGGAGTCGTCCAGGAACATGTATTCCGAGCACGGGTTGGACGCATTGATGCGGCCGGAAGCCTTCGAGGTGTGCCAGCGATTCACCGTCGTGTCGAACTGCATGCCCGGATCGCCGCACATCCAGGTGGCCTCGGAAATGGCGCGCATCAGGTCGCGGGCGCGGTAGCGCTTGATCGGCTCGCCCGACACCACGGATCGCGTCCACCAATCCTGGTCGTCCACCACGGCCTGCATGAAGTCGTCGGTGGCGCGCACGCTGTTGTTGGCGTTCTGGAAGAAGATCGAGGCGTAGGCTTCGCCATCGAGCGACTGGTCGTAGCCGGCGTCCACCAGCACATGGGCCTTCTTCTCTTCCTTGGCCTTGCACCAGATGAATTGCTCGACGTCGGGGTGTTCAGCGTTGAGGATCACCATCTTGGCGGCGCGGCGGGTCTTGCCGCCCGATTTGATGACGCCCGCAAAGGCGTCAAAGCCCTTCATGAAGCTGAGCGGTCCGCTGGCACGGCCGCCGCCCCAGAGCAGGCCGTTTTCCTCCCGCAAAGTGGAGAGATTCGTGCCGGTGCCAGAGCCCCATTTGAACAACATGCCCTCGGTTTTGGCGAGGTCGAGAATGGATTCGAGGGTGTCCTGGACCGAGTTGATGAAGCAGGCCGAACACTGCGGGCGATGGACGGTCCGGTCGAGCTTTTTGATGCTGTCGGAGGTTTCGTCGAAGTACCAGCCATAGCCGCGATGCTCTTCCCGCACGCCGACGTTGAACCAGACCGGCGAGTTGAAGCACGCCTTCTGCGTCAGCATCAGGTGCGCCAACTCGCTGCGAAAGTTCTCGGCGTCTTCGAGCGAGGCGAAATAGCGATCGTCGATACCCCACTCGGTGATCGTATCTACAACACGGTGAACGAGTTGGGCAACGCTCGACTCCCGCTCGGGCTGGCCCATGCGGCCATGGAAGTACTTGCTGGCAACGATATTAGTTGCCGTCTGGGACCAGTCGGCGGGGACCTCAATATCTTTCTGTTCAAAGATGAGGGCTCCTTTGTCGTTGCCAATCGAGGCTGTGCGCTTCTCCCAGCGCACCTCGTCGTAGGGCGTGCGCCCCGCTTCGAGTCTCGCGGTGAAATGCCTCGGGAAGCGAAGCCCGCGGCGTTCCTCCTTCTTCAGGTTCCGCCGGTAGGGCGTAGTTTGCGCCCCGATTTCGACACTGATCTGTCCCATGGTCCACTCCCAGGAATTTTTTGAAGTCACCCCGGACGAGACATTCCCTTGTTGCAGCTTTTTGTCTGGGGCCACCAGCAACCTTACCCCAATATCTTGTAGGGGGTCAACAGAATAATCTATTAGGGGGGTGTATCCTATTGATCCTGCGCATCAAATCGTCATCGGCCCGTCATTGGATCTTTACCCGCCTGTTGCTTCCGAGCGGGCCGCTCCATCTGCGCCGCGTGCCATTCTGATACAGGAGGGAAACAGACGTGTTCAACGCCATTCTCGTCGATCAACCCGGCTCGGCGGCGAAGCTCGTCCGCCTGGGTGAAGCGGAATTGCCCGAGGCCAGCGTGAGTGTCGATGTCGCCTGGTCCACCATCAATTACAAGGACGGGCTGGCGCTCACCGGCAGGGCTCCCATTCTGCGCAAGTTCCCGATTGTGCCGGGCATCGACCTGGCCGGCGTGGTGACGGCCAGCACGCATCCGGAGTGGGCGCCGGGAGACCGCGTGGTCCTGAACGGCGCGGGCCTCGGCGAATCCAGTTGGGGTGGCCTCGCGCAACGGGCCAGGGTGGACGGGAATTGGCTGATACGCGTGCCGGAGGCGTTCGACCTACGTCAGGCTATGGGCATCGGCACGGCGGGCTACACGGCCATGCTGTGCGTGCTGGCGCTGGAACGCCAGGGCGTCACCCCGGCCGCGGGCGAGGTGCTGGTTACCGGCGCGTCGGGCGGGGTAGGCAGCATCGCCATCGCCGTGCTGGCAAAGTTGGGCTACAGCATCACGGCGTCCACCGGAAAGCTGGAGCAGGGCGAGTACCTGAGAAACCTTGGGGCGGGAGCGGTGATCGACCGTGCCGAGCTTTCGCAGCCCGGCAAGCCGCTGCAAAAGGAACGCTGGGCGGCCGTCGTCGATTCGGTGGGCAGCCACACGCTAGTCAACGCCTGCGCACAGACCCGCTACCGGGGTGTCGTAGCCGCCTGTGGACTCGCTCAGGGCATGGACTTCCCCGCAACCATGGCGCCGTTTATCCTGCGCGCCGTTACGCTGTGCGGCGTGGAGAGCGTGATGGCGCCGAAGCCCTTGCGCCAGCAGGCATGGACACGCCTGGCCAGCGATCTGGACCCGCGCAAACTCGAAACGATGACGACGGGTATCGGGCTCGGCGAAGCGATCGGCGCGGCGGAGCGGATCCTGGACGGGCAGGTGCGCGGGCGAATCGTGGTGGACGTGAACGGCTGAGTCAGGCCAGGCCTTAACAAATCTAAAGCCTCGGCCCGGTGCAAACGCCTCTAAAGTGGAGATGTGATCCGGTGCACACGAGCGATCCTGTCCGGGTCTCCAAACGATCACGGGAGGAATAGGGCATGAGATTCGTAATGGTCGCGCTGCTGGCACTGGCGCTGGGAGTCGTGGCGATGGCGTCTGACGTCACGGGCGTCTGGAAGGCGTCGATGCAGGGGCCCGACGGCCAGTCCATGGAACTGGTCTTCAACTTTAAGGCGGATGGTGCGAAGCTGACTGGCACCGTCACCAGCCCCATGGGCGAGTTGCCCATCACCGAGGGCAAGGTCGATGGCGACAAGGTGGAATTCACCGTCGAAACCGATCAGTTGAAAGTCGTTCACAAGGGAACGGTCTCCGGCGACACCATGAAATTGTCGGCCGACGTGGGCGGACAGACGATGGAGCTGACGGCCAAGCGCTCGGCTTCGTGAGCGGTTGTGAACCCGGCGCCTGCTACTTAAACCGGGCCACCAGGGTGACGACGCTGCGGGCGGGCAATTCGTAGTCCTTGACGCTCCGCATCGGACCAGCTTGGCGCAGCTCGTCGCCTTCGCGATCCGAGGTGATGTAGGGCGTCACATCACGGAGCTTCCAGGCGGGTCGGCCCGTATCAAACTGGAGCGACAGGCGCTGGGCCTCAGCCGAGACATTGACGTACACGGCGACGATCGTTTTCGCGGCGGCGTCCTTGTACGCCGATCCCATCACGCCGCGCAGGTCGTGCTTAGGTCCAGCCAGCGCCACGCGACGCATCCCCGGACGCACGAAGCGGCTGTAGTTGCCCAGCGCCCACAGCAGTCGTGCGGGACAGATGGTCTCCTCGTCGCCCGGTTTCTTCCAGTCAGTAAAGATCAGCCCGTCCTTGTAATCTTCCGGTGAAAAGGCCGTCCACCACTGCCAGGCGGAGACGTTGGCGACGGTTAGATCGACGTGGATCAAGCGGGCCACGTCGAGTGCGGTCCGCATGGTCAGGTCGCGGCCTCCGCCGCCCTTGCCCTCGGCCCCTTCCATCACGCAGTACTCGGTCTGCCACAGCTTCCAACCGGGATACTTCTTCATCTGCTCGGCGAGGCGCTGGCGGCGCTGCAGCAGTTGAGTGCCAAGCCGGTCCGACTGGTAGTCGTGATAGCCGATGCGCCCGGCCATCACCCCGCGGAACGATTCGTCGCCCGCGAGGTCGTCGAGGTAGTTGCCGTAAAGCGCATGATAGACGCCTCGCGTACGGGCATTCTCCTGCCACATGTCGGGCAGGCCGCCACTTTCTACCAAGGCGATTTCGGTGCCGAGCCCGCGCTGTTTCAACTCCGCGGCGAGCGAGCGGCTCACTCGCTTGATGTCGTCGTTCGAAAAGCGCGAGCCTTCCTGCGAGTGGCCGATCCAGTCCCACTGCGGTTCGTTCACGGGGCTGACGTAGTTGAAACGGATGCCCTCCCCGCTGTCCCGAAAGTGCTGCAGGATGTCAGCCAGATAGCGAGCGAATTGGCCCTCGTAGCCGTCCTTTAGATTCGTGGTGGCGCCGCCCGGATCGGCGAACGTCAGCCCATTGCGGGTCATACGGCCGGGCGGGCTGTTGACGAATGCGAGAAACTGCGGCACTCCGCGCGCCTTGGCCGCTTGGAGGAACCAACGCCCGCCCGCCTGCCGCGACCAGTCGTACTTCCCTTCAGCGGTTTCAAAAGTCTCGGCAGTTCGCCAGGAGTGCGTGATCCTGGGATTGATGCCGCCGCCGACGTTAAAGCGCCAGCAGGAGAGGCCGGCGCCTTTCTCGCGCGAGAACAGGAGGTCGGCGACGCGCTCGCGATTCTTCAGCGACCACCCGCCCAGTTTCTGCATGCTCCAGCAATCCGAGGCGCCGAAATTCTCGATGACCTGGTACTCGACGCTGGCGTCGATCCGGTCGGTGTGGGCTGGGACCGCTGGCGCGGGCGAGTCCGAAGCGAAGAGCAGCAGGAGCGCGAGGAACATCGCAACCATTATCCGTCCGCGGGTACCTGCCGGGACGGTGTTGGCCAGACGGATTCCCCGGACCTCCCGGAACCGCGCCTACTTGAGCGACTTCGTGATGTCGGTGAACAAGCGTTCGTCCATTGTTCCGGTGACCCGAACGGAGCCCATGTTGATGCGCTTCTGGTGATCGGAACTCGGGTGATCCAGGGCCAGGGTCACGCCGCCGCTGGTGGTGTAGATCCAGTCCCAGGAGTCCTTGGCTCCGCTCTGCAACGCGTATTCCCAATGCTCCATCAGATGGGTCCGTGGAGACACGTAAGCATCGTAGCGGTCGCCCGGGGTGAGCCCGACTTTCCCGAAGGTCAACTCGACAACATCGAAGCTTTTGCCCCGGTAAGCCTTCGTGCCGAGGTATTTCAAATTGACGCCCGTCTCAAGCCATTTCCAAGGCATCGCGAGCCAGTACATGTCGTTGATGAACGCGGCGTATGCGTCCTTCAGGCCTTTCCCGGCCTCGGCCCCTTGCAACGGTTTGCCGCCGGCGTAAACAGTTCCTTTCTGATCGTTGATGTTGAACAGGGTGACTGTAGGCTTACCGTCGCGGAGCGTGCTATCGATGCGATACCGTCCCGTCGTCTTGTCCCACAGGTGCGCTCGATCGAGGACGGTTTTGCCGTCCACCGTGACGCGGAAATCGAAGCGAACGAAGTGCGCCTTGGTCCATGCTTCTTCGCCGCCCATAGCCTGCATCATGGTTTTGGCGATAGCGATTGCCTTGGGATCGCGAGTTTCAGTACCGGCCGCGATCCCGGTTCCGGGGAGTGCCAGGATGGCGGCACACAGTGCCCAGCGTGTATAGGTTTTCATCGTCATCTCTCAGCCCAGGGAATTGCCTCCGAGTTTACCGCGACTGGAGTCGTACGGTACGCCCTGGGCCGGATCTGAAGTTAAGGGCGAAGCGCCGCCGAGAGGATTCCGAGGGCCGACGCGGCCAGAATCAACCATGCGGAGTTCAGCTTGAAGCGAATCAGAAGTGCTCCGCTGGCCAGCGCCAGTGCGATGGTAGTCCAGTCGATCAGCGCGGTGCGGCCGAGTTCCCAGGTGACCGAGGCCATCAGGGCCACCGCTGCCACATTCACACCGTCCAGGAACGCACCCATCAACGGCGACTTCCTTAAACTCGGCACAAACGGCCCGCTGATGGCGACGAAGACGAACGACGGCAGGAAGATGCCAACCGTAGCAACCAGGGCTCCCAGCGGGCCGCCGAGCATGTAGCCGATGAACGTCGCCGTCGTGAACAGCGGCCCCGGAGTGACTTGGCCCACTGCAGTGGCATCCAGCAGTTGCGCGCCGGTCAGCCAGTGCCAGTGAGTCACCAGGCCGTCGCGCAGAAAAGCCAGCAGCACGTAACCGCCGCCATACAGAACGGATCCGACTTTCAGGAAGAACAGAAACAGGCGCGGCTGTGAGAAGGGCACTCCGTGGCCGGCGGACCGCAATTGTGCCGAGCCGTCCGGCCACTGCGCGACCAGCGCCGGCAACGTGGCCATGGCGCCTGCTATCAGAACCATCCATAGCAGCGACGAGGCTGCGGGACGGGTTTCCCCGGGCCGGGGAACGGCAGCCCAGCGGAGAATGGCAGTGAGCACGCCGGCGCCAAAAAGCACGAGCAGCGCGTCAATCCGCAACTGCGCCAACACCAATGCAGCCGCGCCCAGAACGGCCAGGGAACGGGTCTTCACGGCGGACCTCAGCAACCCCCAGATGGCCTGGGCGACGATGGCGATGATGACCGGTTTGACCGCATACAGCAGCCCTGCGACCGCGGGCAGCGCACCGTACTTTCCATAGGCCCAGGCGAAGCCGCAGACGACCAACGCGGCAGGCAGGATGAAGCACAGACCACCGATCAGCAGACCGCGCCAGCCGTAGCGGCGATAGCCGATGTGGATCGCCATTTCCGTGGAGTTGGGTCCGGGGATCAGGTTCGTAGCGCCCAACAAGTCGAGGAATTCCGCCTCCGTCATCCACCGCCTGCGCCGCACGACCTCGTCCTTGAGCATGGCAATGTGCGCGGCGGGCCCGCCAAATGCGGCAAGTCCCAGCCGTAGGAACAGCCGCGTAAGCTCTGCTGCAGTGCCGGCGGACGCAGATGGCGAATGGGTTCGATCCGGGTTCAATGTTCCATCAGCATAGCGCCCTCCCGCACCGGAGGAGCACTGCGGGCTGTGATAGGTTGGACGACGTCGCGACGGGTAAGCACGTCGATCGCTCCGCGCCGATTTGACTTGCGAACTCAGATGGGATTACTAGGATGATGACCTCTCGATGGCTTCGGTTCTTGATCGCGGCGTGCGGCCTCTACTGCTCGTTGTCGCCTGTTCCAGCGCAAGGCCCGGTGTCGGTTGGAATCTTCGATGGCAGCAACGATGTCGGCACCGTGGCGCACGCCGGCAGCGCCAGTTATGACACGCCAGTACACGCCTACACAGTGCGCGGCAGCGGCGAGAACATGTGGTTCGCCAAAGATGCCTTCCGGTTCGTTTGGAAGAAGGTCTCCGGCGATGTGACCTTGAGTGCTGACGTTGCGTTTCCTAAGCAGGGCGGCAACGCTCACCGCAAGGCCGTGTTGATGATTCGCCAGAGCCTGGACGCGGACTCGGCCTATGCCGACGCGGCGCTGCACGGGGATGGGCTGACCTCGCTGCAAGCTCGGACCGAGAAGGGCGCAAGCACGCATGAAGTGCAGGCGAACGTAATCGCCCCGCACCGGCTCCGAATCGTGAGACAAGGCCAGCAGATCTACATCTTTGTGGCGGACGCGGGCCAACCGTTACGCTTTGCGGGAGGATCGATCCGGCTGCCGCTGCAGGAGCCTTTCTACATCGGCATCGGCGTCTGTTCGCACGAGCAGGACGCGGTCGAGACGGCCTTGTTCTCAAAGGTCGAACTGAGTTCCAACGCACCGCCGAGTTCAGAGCAGATGCTGCTTTACAGCACGCTGCAAACCGTAGCCGTAGCCTCTACGGACGCCCGTGCGGTGTACGTCACCCCTGGCCGCATCGAAGCACCCGTGTGGACGCGCGATGGCACGGGGTTGATGTTCAATGCAGACGGCCGGATCCAGCGGATCGCCGCGGCCGGTGGGCAGACGCAAGTGCTGCTCACTGGTTCGGCAGTGCGTTGCGACAGCCACCACGCCCTCTCGCCTGACGGCCAATCACTCGCCCTGGAGGGCGACTCGGAAGAACCAGGCAAGACTGCGATTTACCTCGCGCCATTGTCTGGAGAGGTGGACGTCACTCCGCGGCGCATCCCTCAGCACCTGCCCGCCTGGGGACCGGCGTGGTCGGCCGACGGGAAGAGCCTGGCGTTCACTGCTGAGCGTGATGCCAGCGTGGACATCTATGCGATCTCCGCTACCGGCGGCGAGGAGACCCGACTGACCCGAGGTCCGGGCAGGAATGAGGCGCCGGAGTTTTCGCCCGATGGGGAGTTCGTTTACTTCAATTCCAACCGTTCCGGCTCAACGCAGGTATGGCGCATGAAGGCGGATGGCAGTGCGCAGGAACAAGTGACCGAGGACCGCTACGCGAACCTCTATCCGCACGTATCCCCTGATGGAAAGCAACTCGTCTTTTTGAGTTATGACAAGCACCTCGACGCGCCGCACGATACGCAGGTACTGCTACGGACGATGAACCTCGGCGACAAGAGGATTGCGGTCCTCGCTGCGTTCACCGGCGGAGTCGGGTCGATCGATGCGCCCTCGTGGTCGCCTGATGGCAAGCGCGTCGCATTCGTTAGTTACCAGCGACTTCCAAAGCCCTGAGAGCCGCTAGTGCCTGGCGGCGGAAAGCCGATTCCACAGCGTTTCTGGATGTGGATCGAAGATGATCGCGGCACTGCCTGGCACGACCCGCCAGTCGCGCAGCAGCAGTTCATTCCGTAGTTGGTTTTGCGACCAACCCGCATAGCCGGCGTACGCACGAAAGGCCATTGGGCGCTGTCCTGCGCGGGCCAGTGCCGCCACATCCCCGGGGCTCAGAATCAGCCAGACCCGACTCAACAAAGGCCGCGCGCCCTGATGCGGCGAAGCTGAAAGCAGCACAGCCCGCACCCCTTGCGCAACGAACCCGCCCAAATAGAGCGGATTCCTGGCCGCCGCCGCACCCGCAGGCGTGGACTTCATCTCAGGGAACAGATGCGCAATCGGGAAGCCGCTGGGTCGATTCAGGATCAGCCCCACCACGCCCTCCTGGCCGCTGTGGACAAGCAGGATGACGGTACGGGCGAAATCCCGGTCGGGAGGACTTGGCGCAGCTACAAGGATACTGCCAACCGCAGGCAGATCGGCACACTGAGCCGGTCTGATCGTCCCGAGAGCGGCCAAAGCAAGGCCGCATAGAGAAGCGACTTCAAAGCGAACCGGACCGCGCGACATCCCGAACCATTCTCGCGCCTCGGCGAACTCGGCGGGCTTGAGAAACGGGTGAGTCGCTTCGAGGTGCTATTCGACCCGGTTACCAGCCTCCGCCGCGGCACGAGGTACGTTGACCCGCACCAGCAGGAGCAAGCCGGCGACGAAAAAGACGACCATCGAAAGGATCGCGTACTGATAGCTGCCGGTAAGTTGCAGGGTGAGGCCGAACAGCAGCGGCGCCAGCCAACTGGTCCCCTTGTCGCTCACCTCGTAAAGGCTGTAATACTCAGCCTCCCGGCCCTTGGGAATCATGACCGAGTAAAGCGAACGGCTCAAGGCCTGACTCCCGCCCATGATCAGCGCGACAATCGCCGCGGCGATGAAGTAATGCGCGGTGGTCTTGACGAAGAACATGGCCACCATCAGGAGAATCCACAGCACCAGCGCCAGGCAGATGGCGTTCTTGGCGCCCGTGCTCGACGCTATCCAATTGAAGAGAAAAGAGCCAGCGAAGGCGACGAATTGCACCATCAGAATCGCCAGCGTCAACATGCCCATGGGGATCTTCAGGTAATCGGAACCGAACTGGCCGGCCAGGGTGATCACGGCTTGTATTGCATCGTTGTAGACAAGGTATGCGACGAGGAAAAGCAGGGTCTGGGGATAGTGCGCCATGCCTCGCAGGGTGTGCCAGAGTTGCAGCGCGACTTGTCCCGCCGCGCCGGAAGTGGCCGGTTCCAACGGCGGACGATTGCGCAGTCCGGCTAGCGGGATGAGAGAGAAGAGAGCCCACCACGCGCCGGCCGAACTGAGACTGATCCGGACGGCTAGCCCCTCCGAGATGCCGAACTTCGCCGCGCCGGAGTACAGTGCCAGATTCAGCGCCAACAGCAGGCCTCCACCAAGGTAGCCGATCCCCCAGCCTTTGGAGGAAACAGCGTCGCGTTCAGCCTCGGGAGCGATGTCGTTCAGGAATGAGTTGTAGACGACGATGGACGCGCCGAAGGTGAGATTGGCCAGCAGGAAAAGAGCGCCGCCGGCGAGATAGCGTGTGCCCTCCAGCCAGTACATGGCTATGGTTGCGAAGGCGCCCAGGTAGGCGAGCAGGCCCATGAGTCGTTTCTTGTGTGGCGTGCGGTCCGCCCAAGCCCCGGCGACGGGCAACGCGACTACTTGCGAGACTACAGACAACGAGATGAGGTAGCTCCAGTAGGAGCGCGGATCGACGGCAATTCCAAGCGGGTGGATCAACCCGTCCGCACCAGCGGCGTTCTTCGCTAGAACCGTGAGCCAGGGACCCAGGAAGAGGGTGACCACAGTGCTGGCGAAAGCGGAGTTGGCAAAATCGTAAAAATACCAACAACGGCGTTCGCGCCGGGCGGCGCGAAGGCTGTCTGGACTGGGATGTAACTCCATGGCTTGAAACAAACTATGCTGAAGTACGCCCTGCCAGTTTGACAAGAGCGGTCCGAATTGGCTACAAAAAAGGAGTTAGCTTGCTCCTCAGTAGCTCAATGGTAGAGCATTCGGCTGTTAACCGAAGGGTTGTAGGTTCGAGTCCTACCTGAGGAGCCATCGCTAAGTCCTTTATTTTCAACCACTTACAAAAACATACTAGCGCGAATACCGCCAGAATTGCGCCCGTTTCACGCCTGCACGCCTCCGCAGACTTTCCCCAAGTTTCCTCATGTTTCCTCATGCTTCCCAATTGGGAGGCTCGGGCAGTCACACGAATTCCACACGACCTCGGGGGAGGCGGGGCGTGCTCAGAC
>CAIVVT010000050.1 GCA_903909435.1 uncultured Acidobacteriia bacterium
GAAGGCGACGGGTTCGAGGCCGCGGCGACCGGCCGCAATCAGCGCGGCCGCGATGGCCGCCCGGTTGCGCACGCCCATGAGGATAATCAGCGTGTCGACGCCGGCGTAACGCCGCCAGAAACCGGAATCGTCCACGGCCTGGTGCCCGGTGACCACCGCGAAACCGGACGCGAATCCACGGCAGGTGGGAGGGATGCCCTGGAGCGCGGCCACCGCCAGCGCCGAACTGACGCCCGGAACGATCTCCACCGTAAACCCGCGCGCGGCCAGCCAGGCCCACTCCTCCGCACCGCGGCCAAACACAAACGGGTCGCCCGACTTCAATCGCACGACCAGCGAATAGCGGCGGACGCAGTCCTCCAGCAAAGCGTGAATCCGCAACTGGACGCTCTCCTGCTGGCCCTCCTCTTTGCCGACGTCGATGATCTCGGCCCCGGGCCGGGCCAACGCCAGGATTTCGGGAGGGATCAGGCGGTCGTGCAGAACGGCGTCGGCCTCCGCCAGCAGGCGCGCGGCGCGCACGGTCAGCAGTTCGGGATCTCCAGGGCCAGCGCCAACCAGGCAAACCCGTCCGTTCACTGGCTCGCCTCGCATCCCTGGTTGGAGGGGGTTACACCGGAGGCCGCATCAGGTACGGGCGGCTGAGGGATTTCCTGATCGAGGATGCTCGCAATGGCTTGCTCGGCTGCGTCGCGGCGGTCCGTCCGCAGCAGTTCCAGAGCAGGGCTATCCACCACGCGGTACCAAATGCTCTTACGCCTGGCGAAGCTCAAGCCGGAATGGCGTATCCGGCCGCGAATGGAGGCGGCCAAGTCCAGGAATTGCCCGTACTCGGGCCCGACCCAGGACGCCAGCTTCTCCTTCAAGCGCACCGCTAGCGCCGGGCATTGACCGGAAGTAGAAAGCGCGACAACGAGCGCGCCTTGACGGTGAATTGCCGGAAAGTAAAACTGACAATGCGGCGGGTCGTCGAGCGCGTTGAACAAGACCCCGCGGCGGCTGGCTGCCTCGAACAGGACGCGGTTGATGCCGCTATCCATCCAGGTTGAGACCGCGAGAAATGCGCCATCCAGATCCGCAGGCTGGGGGAGGGTGGTCACACCGTGAACCAATGCACCGGCGGCCTTCAGCGCGGCGAGTTTCTCGTCGGCCAACGCCCCCGAACCGAACACCACGCACACCCGCCCGGTCAGATTGAGAAAAACCGGAAAGGGATGCTGCATCAAATCGGCCCTGTGTATCCATTAATATAACTGAAACTTGTAATTCCCATCAACTTACTCCGGTTCGAAGAGCAAGTGGGCGCGGCACCCGGGACGGGTTTCATCCAGCCGGAGAATAGCCTTCCAGGCCAACATCGGAGAGCTACTTTGCACGCAGGGCCCGGAAGCCGGCGATGCGGTGTCCGGCGGCGTCGAGCAGGTACAGGGAGTCGCCGTCAAGGTCGACTTGGCGGGCGGCTTCCAGCGCCTTCATGTAGTCGACTTCGATGTTCGCACTGGCGGGGCAGGCCATGCGAGTCGCCATTACGGGCCCAAAATGGACGGAGGCACCAGACAATGCGGCATCGCCGCTGAAGCGGTTGCAGCCTGTGAAGCCGGACACGCGCCCCGCCTCCAGAAAGTGAAGGGAGGCTTCACCTTCTCCCACGCCCGACGGAGGCGGCTTGCGCCCGATCTCCGTGAGCACCCAAGACGTCCCCACCAGTAGCGCCGCAGCGCCCGTGTGCGCCTTCCGGGCAGATGCCGCCGGATCGCCGCTGGTGGAGAGAGTGGGGTTCGGCGCCATCGCGGGGCATACGCCTCCCGGCTGCGCCGTCAGGACGTTCGCGAGACGCAGGGTTTCGCCCGCTTGGGAATCAGTCGCTTGCTCAAACGCTCCCGTCGCGGTGAGCAGAGCGGGCTTACCGCCGGAGACCGCGGTCGAGAGCCGCTGGAGCAGCAGCGGCCGGCCGCTGGTCTCGGCGGGTAATGGAGTCTTGCTGCCACACGGCTGGAACGTCCGGCGGCCACCCTTTTCCCGGTACACGCCGCGGATACGGTACGACCCTAGCGGCACGTAACCCCGAGACTCGCGCGTAAGGGTGCAGTTCAGATCGGACCGGCTGGCACAGGCGTCGCGGCCGCCCTCCCGCTCCAGCAGCAGGAGCGTCCCCGGCGATGCAGCGGCGAAGGACTCCTGCTCCTGCGTTGAGGACATCAGGGCGAGCACCCCCTCCTGCGCCGACCACACACCCAGGTCCAGCAGGATCTGACCCGTGTTCTCGGAACGTAGGTAAGTTCGCTGCCGGTAGAATCGCCCGTCGGGACGCAGCGAAAGGACGTAGCGGATTCCCACGCAATCGGCGCACGGCACGTTGCCGGAATATGTCAGCAATTCTGTGACGCGGAAGTCCTGCGTGGAGGCGGCGGCGCTGCACAGCGCAAGGGTGAAGACGGCGATGGGCAGTCGCATCAAACTCCTCCTGACGAAGGAACCAGCCGCTCAGTTGCGCGGAATTGCGAACATCCATGCTGGTTCGCCGCAGTTCCGGTTCGACCGGTCAGGGCTGGGGCAGACTCAAGCCGGATGCCATGGCACGCGCTCCAGCCAGCCTGCTCGCATATCAGGTTACTCCGAATCGGGAGTACTTGACCGGGAAGCGACTCGCGGCAGCGTCGCTTGTCCCCGGCGAGAGGATGAGTGTAGCCTGAAACGGGTGCGGCGGACGCGGCGGAAGCCGGACAAAGCGAACTTCCAGCCGATCATCAAGCCAGTCGCGGGCATCAGGATTCGATTGAAGTATTGGACTCCCCGAAGAACGCAGACGCTCGCGCTATGGGGTCTGGTCGCGCTCTACATCGTGGCCCGGGCATGGCATCTGGCAGCCATCTGCCTGGACGGCGACGAGATCTTCAGCATCACCATCGCGGGCAGCAACTGGGCCAAGCTAACCGCGGATGCGGCACGTGATTCAGTCCACCCGCCCACGTTTTACTATCTGTTGAAACTGTGGATCGGCCTCGGTGGCGACTCGCTGATGTGGCTACGCACGTTGCCGGCGCTTTTCTCGGTGCTGTCGCTGATTCCGCTGGTGCTGTTGTGCCGGCAACTGCGCCTGCGCCGCGCCGAGATCAACTGCGCCATCGGGATCGCCGCAGTCAACCCGCTGCTGATCTATTACTCGCAGCACCTGCGCATGTACAGCCTGCTGCTGCTGTGCGCCAGCACGTCGGTCTGGCTCTTCCACCGGGTGATCCAGGCGAGCCCACGCGACCTCACCTGGCGCATTCTGGCTCTCACTGCCGCCAATACTTTGCTGGTTTACTCGCACTACTATGGCTGGCTGGTGGTGGGCTTCGAAGGCATATACATCCTGCTGTGGAAGCGCGACCGGTTCTGGCCCGCGGCGCTATCGACGGCGGCGGTGATGGCGGCCTTTGGACCTTGGCTCTACGTGGCTGCGCAGGCCGCGCTCGCGAAAGGCGGTCTCTCGTCCAATCTCGACTGGATTCCGAAACCAACGCTCGGCGACGTGGTTTGGATGCTGACCGAGTTCATGGGCTTCGGCGACTTCCCGGATGCGCTACAGCCCGTGGCGTGGGTGATGTTCGTGCTGCTGGTTGGGGTCGGCATCGGAGCCATGGCGAATCGCCAACGCCGCGGCGAGGGCAACTATGCTCACGCTGTTGGCTTCCTGGCGTTCTTCGTGCTGGGTCCCATGCTGGCGGCCTTCGCGGCCTCCGTCATGATGAAGAACTCGATCTGGGGCCAGCGGCACCTGATCTTCGTGGCACAGCCGTTGCTCGTGCTGTGCGTGATCCCGTTCTTCCGTTTGCGTTACCGGACCGTGCGAATCGGCGGCATTCTGCTGTGCGCCTTCTGGTCAATCCTGGTCATTCAGCATCAACTGCGAGGCGACGACAAGAAGACGCCTTACGATAGCCTGGTTTTCGGGGTGCTCGCCAGTGAAGCTCAATCGAGGGGCCCGATTGAGTTGTATGCCTTGGACCGCTACGTCCACTATCCATTCTGGTTTTACTCGAACGTGCTGAAAGAGGGCCGCGTCACGGGGATTGCCGCACCGCTTTCTCCGCCCGGGCGGGAGGCGCTGGCCCGCGCTGCGAAGCGCCTGCATATCAAGGAGAACGTCAGTGTGGAGGATGCTCGCGGCGCGCATTTCTGGGTGGCCTTCAGCAACAAACGCTGGAACCGGCCGGAGTCGCCGCAGCAGGTCCTTGCACGGCGGGATTGCCGCAGCGGCACTGCTCTCTCGACCGGTGACCGCTACCACACGATCAGCGCAATCCCGGTCTGGTGCGCGGTTGTGGAAGGGCGCCAGCCCGGCACCCCGGCGGCGCGCCCGACTGGTGCCGACTAGACCGGACCGGATAGCGGTGGCGAGGGGAACGGTCCGCGCGTAGCCTCGAAGCCGACGGCCAGGTCGAGCAGCGTTTCCTCGCTCCACGGCAGACCCACGAATTGCACGGCAGCCGGCATCCCGTCGGCGTCGAATGAAACGGGCACGGTCATCGAAGGCATGCCGAACAGGTTCCAGGGCGAGACCAGCCGGATCGCCTCCATCAATGTGATGTCGCCTTGGGGCGTGGCGAAGACCCGCTGACGGTGCGGGAAGGCCGTCACCCCGAAGGCAGGCATGAGCAGCACCGGCGTCTCCCTCATGCCGCGGAGTAGCGTGGCCCGCAGGGCGTCGCGCTCGCCGAGTTTGACCACGAGTTCGAGCATCGACGGCGGGGCTTGCCCCTTGACCGTGTCGATCAGTTCCAGGCCGGTCCAATGGCAGCGCTCTTCGCGTCCGTCGATGAAAGCACGCAGCAAAACGTTGAGCACGTCAACGAAGAAGTAGCGCCACAGTTCGTGCGAGCCGCGGATCAGTCCGAAATCGAAGGGTACGACCTCCACGCCCATGGAGCCGAGCAACTTAGCAGCTTTGAGAACCGCCGCGTGTACGGCGGGCTGGACGGGCGTATCGCCATACTGCTCAAGCATCGCCACGCGGCGGGGTAATCGAGTCGTGCCGATCAACGGCAACGGCACCGAGAAGGGATCGCCCGCATCGTCCCCAGCCAGGACCTGAAACAGCAGGCGAACATCGGCGGCGGTGCGCGCCATGGGGCCGCCGACTCCCATAAACCCGATGGGATGCCCGCCGTTGGGCCAGTGGCCGGTCATTGGAATCCTGCCCGGGGTGGGCTTCAGGCCGCAGATCCCACAGAAGTGCGCCGGCTCGCGAATGGAACCGCCGCCGTCGCTCCCGATGCCGCCGGCCGAGCAAAACGACGCGATGGCAGCAGCCTCTCCGCCACTGGATCCGCCGCTGGTGCGTTCCAGATTCCAGGGGTTGTTGGTGCGGCCGATATAGGCGTTGTCGGTCTCGTAGTTCATCAGGAATTCGGGCGTGCTGGTCTTGCCCACAATGATCCCGCCAGCGGCTTTGAAGCGGGCCGCTGCCCATGAGTCCTGCTGTGCGACTTCGCGCTCTCGCAGCAGGCTGCCGGTGCGTGTAGCGTGCCCGGTAAGATCGAACGAGTCCTTCAGCGTGAGCGGCAGCCCAAGCAGGGGGGGGATGTCGCCACCAGCCATCAACCTAACTTCGGCGGCGCGCGCCGCCGCTAACGCCTCTTCTGCGCAGACTTCCATGAACGCGTTGATCGAAGGATTCAAGCGTTCTATCTGTTGCAGCGAAGCTTGAACGACTTCGACGGGCGACACTTCGCATTGCCGAATGCGGGACAAGATCTCAACGAGCGATTGCCGGATGGGCATGGTTCCAGCCTAGCGGATGGTCGACTGCAAACGGTCGTGCAAACAAGGCGGCTTGTCCGGCATGAGCGCAGATCACTGACCGGTCCACTCCAGAGCATCTGACGGTTGCGAAAGCACACCACTCCCTCACGGTCCTGGCTCCGATCCGAACGGAGCCACGACCGTGAGGGAGTGGTGGGAATCCGGAGCATTCCCGAACAGCCAGGTCCGCGAAGGCTCAGTGCTGGGGATTTGTCGAGGATTCTCATCATGCGGGGTGAACCGTCCGCCGGTCCCGGAGAAACGTGCGCTAGCCCGGGTCCGTCGCAGCCTCGAACAGGACTGCGATTACCTCTCGCGAAAAAGCCCTTGACTCACATACTGTGTATGACATAGTATGTGGTACATACGATGCTGCACATGGTAGAGCCGAATGAACGCTGAACCATTTGAGAATCTACGTCTCGAACTCCGCCGAGGCTGCCTGGTGGTGGCCGTGCTGGCGGCCCTGCGCGACGAACAATGCGGCTATACGCTGCGCAAGACCCTGGCCGAGCACGGTATGGCAATCGACGAAGGCACGCTGTATCCGCTGGCGCGCCGACTAGAGAGCCAGGGACTGCTGGCCAGCCAATGGCGCGAAGAAGACAAGCGCAACAAGCGCTTTTACCGCCTCACCAGCGAAGGCGCTTTAATCCTGGAGCAATTGCTCTGCGAGTGGCAGAGCATCGACGCTTCCCTGCGTGCGGTTTTGAAGGAGCAAGGTAATGGAACTGATCGAGCGATATCTGCAAGCCGTTAAGTTCTGGCTGCCCAAAGAGCAGAAGCAGGACATCCTCGCCGAGTTGCGGGACGACATCCACGCCCAGATGGAGGCGCAGGAGACCGAACTCGGCCGCTTGCTCACCGATTCCGAAGTCGAGGCCCTGCTCAAGCAACGCGGCCGGCCGTTGCTGGTAGCCACGCGCTATCTGCCGCAGGAGTATCTGATCGGGCCGGCGCTCTTCCCAATCTACCTGTTCGTTCTGAAAGTCGTGGCGCTGTGCTACCTCGTGCCCTGGGTGCTCGTGTGGATCGGCATGCTGATCTACAGCCCTGGTTATCGCGCAGTGCAAGGCGCTCACTCCTGGGTTTCCGCCGTGGGATCGCTTTGGGGTTCGCTCTGGCTCACTGCGTTTGTTACGACGGGCGTCGTGACCATCGTCTTCGCAGTCCTGGAGCGCACTCAAGCCAAGTCGCATTTCCTCGAAGATTGGGACCCGCGCAAGCTCCCGCCGGTCCTCGATCCCAATCGGATTCGGCTCTTCGATTCCATTGTCGAATTGGTCGTCAACCTGTTCGTCTTCGGCTGGTGGGCGCAGAATATGGCTTCTCCCATCGTGCTGAATCACCCCGCGCTCCGGATCACGCTGGCCCCGGTCTGGAGCTACTTCTTCTGGGGATTTCTGGTGATCTCGCTGGTGAACGCGTCGCTGGCCGTGGTGAACCTGATGCGGCCCTACTCCACCAAACTGCGAGCGTCGATTCGCCTGGCCAGCGACGCCGCAGGATCGGGTTTGTTTTGCTGGCTGTTGAAGGCCAACGTCCTGACCGAATTCGCACCGGCGAACGTCACTGCCGCTAAGGCGCTCGAACTGACCAATGCCATCAACTGGTGGATGGCGAAGACGCTGCCAGCGGCCATCATCATGTGCGTCGTAATCCTGGTGATGAACGCGTTCAAGGTATGGCGCGCAACTCCGGCCGGAATATCTACGCACCAAGGCACGGTCGCGGCGGCGTAGCGGTTACTGGCGCTGCTACCAAGCAGCCGTCACTTCACGCCGCCCATCAGGCGCGAGACCGGTTTCGCAATTACAAACAGACACAGCCCGGCGACAATGCTGAAGCCCGCGACGAGGCCGAAAAGAACCGGAACCGGGAGCGTGCCGTAGACCGAGGCGAGCCGCCCGCCAAGGTAGTTGCCGACGGAGATGGACACGAACCAGACGCCCATCATCAGGCTGCCGATGCGCACCGGCGCGAGCTTGGTAATGGCGCTGAGTCCAACCGGGCTCAGGCACAGCTCACCGACGGTATGGCAGAGATAGGTGACCACCAGGAACAGGGGAGTGACTTTCGCGCCGCCCGCGCTCAGCAGCGCTCCGAACATGAGCACTACGTAGCCCGTGCCGACAAACACCAGGCCCAGCGCAAACTTCGCGGGGCTGGAGGGCTGACGGGTTCCGAGCCGGATCCAAAGCCAGGCCAGGATCGGCGCGACGGCGACGATGAAGAACGAGTTGAGCGACTGGAACCAACTCGACGGGAACGGCAGCCCGAGCATGTGGTTGTCCGTACTGCGCTCGGCGAAAAGATTCAGCGACGAACCGGCCTGCTCGAAGGCCGACCAGAACAAGGACGCGGCTACAAACAGAACCAGGATCGCGGCCAGGCGTTTTCTCTCGACCGGCGTCCAGTTGCCACCCAGCAGCATCGCCGCGAAAAGCAAGGCCACGATGACGAACAGCAGCACACCGAGCGCATTCACCAGGAGGATCGCGGTCAGGGGCAAAGTGCCGCTAAGATGCAATGCGGTCATCGCCGCGGCGACCAATGTCACCACCAGCAGGCCGATCCGCAGGATCTTGCGCTGCGAGGCCGCGTCCTCCGGGCTCTCAGGCGGAACGGCGTGCAGTCCCGCTTCTCCCAGGTTGCGCTGCCCGAACCAATACTGGATTACGCCTAACGTCATACCTATGCCCGAAATCGCGAAACCCCAGTGCCAGTTGATACGCTGGCCGACGTAGCCACAAATGAGCGGGGCAATGGTGGCGCCCACGTTGATGCCCATGTAAAAGATGGAGAACGCGCTATCGCGGCGCGGGTCGGTGGCTCCGTACAGTTGCCCGACGATCGTGCTGATATTGGGCTTCAGCAGACCCGTGCCCGCGACAACCACGCTAAGGCCCGCGTAAAACACTCCGGCGTCCGTCGCCGCCAGCATGAAGTAGCCGATGGCGATCAGAATGCCGCCATACAGGACGGCGTTGCGCTGGCCCAGGAAGCGGTCGGCCAGCCAGCCGCCAGGGAGGCTCCACAGATAAACCGAGGCCGTGTAGATGCCGTAAATCGAGCCGGCCGTCAGGACGTCGAGGCCCATTCCGCCTCCGGAAACGGGAGCAACGAGGAACAGGATCAGCAGGGCGCGCATGCCGTAATAGCCGAAGCGCTCCCACATCTCGGTGAAGAAAAGCGTGGATAATCCGACGGGGTGGCCGAAAAAGCGAGTGTCCTGGGGCCGTGTCATTAGTAAACTTTCGAGTCTACAGGATCGGCGCGGAATCCGCAGTTACCTGGGCCGATAGCAGCGCACTGGTAAAGCGATGAAAATGCCGGGCGCTTCAACAGGCTCTTGGGAGTTGCCCGCGACAACCTTCGTGCGACGGTGACTATTGCCCAGATTGGTTTGGAAGTATACTCCTCGTTATGCTGACGCAATCCTCGAAGATACTGCGCTTTTCAGGGCTGTTCCTTCTGCCCATCACCTTTCTATTCACCGTCGCCGCTCAGGAGGCAGGCCCAACCGCTGCCGACATCGTCAAGAAGAGCATTGCCGCGCGAGGCGGAATCGACAAGATCAAGGCCATTCAGAGCGTAAAGATGACCGGGAAGTTTGTGATGGGCGGGGGGCAAATGGAAGCGCCCGTGACCATGCAATTCAAGCGGCCTTCCGCCATGCGTATGGACATGGACATCCAGGGGCAAACGCTGGTCCAGGCCTACGACGGGACAACAGCCTGGACAATCAACCCGTTCACGGGTGGCGCGGAACCGCAGAAAATGAGCGGAGAGGAGGCGGAAGCTTTCCTTGAAAGCTCGGATATGGACGGCGCGCTGGTTGATTACGAGGCAAAGGGCCACAAGATCACGTTGGCTGGAAAAGAGGACGTTGCAGGGAAACCCGCGTACAAGTTGAAGGTGGACAAGAAGAATGGCAAGACGGAGACGATTTACGTCGATGCGTCGAGCTTCATGGAAGTAAAGACGGTGGCTACGCGGAAGATGATGGGCAATGAGATGGAGTTGGAGACATTCGTATCCGACTTCAAGCCCATAGCCGGGGTTCTGATGCCGCACAGCATGGACAGCAAGGCTGGCGGCAATTCGGTGGTTGCGGTCAGTTTCGAAAAGATCGAAGCGAACGTCAAAGTCGAGGATTCCGCCTTCAAAATGCCCGCAGCTAAGTAAGGAGCCAATCGATGAATCGCCCGATCCCGATGCTCACGATGGCCGTGCTCGCGGCAACATTCGCGCTGAGAGCCGAGGATTCCCCGCTTCTGAAGGCGGTTACCGCCAAGCAGGTGGCGGAGGTCCGCAAACTGCTGGACGCCGGGGCCGATCCGAACGCGGCGGGCACGACGGGCGAAACGCCCCTGCTGGCAGCCGCGCGCGAAGGCTCGGGGGAACTTGTACGTCTCCTGATAAGCCACAAAGCGACCGCAACGGCGCGGATGCCTAATGGGGAGACCGCCCTGCACCTGGCCGTGGGATCGGGCAACATCGATACGGTCCGGTTCTTGCTCAACGAGGGACTCAACGCAAACGCGGTGGAAGACGCAAAAGGGCAGTCGCCGCTGCACTACGCCGCGGCCCAGGGGCGAACCGAGATGGTTCAAGCGCTGGTCGAGAGTGGCGCGGTAACGGACCTCGGATCAAGGGCCGGGGTAACGCCGCTCTGGCTGGCTGCGGAAGCCGGTCATTTCGATACTGTGCGGGCCATGCTGGTGCTCGAAGCCGACGCCGATCCAAGCGGACCGGAGCAGGTGCGACCGCTGCATATGGCGGCGCGGGCGGGTGATTTAGAGACGCTAAAGGCCCTGCTCGACGCCGAAGCCGATGTCGATTCGAAGACGGCGGATGGTAGCACGGCGCTGCACTTCGCTGCCGGCGAAAACGGCGAAGGGGCGGTTAAGATGCTGCTCGCGCGGGGAGCGAATCGCGATATCAAAAGCGCGAAGGGCGAGACGCCGCTGGACGTCGCGAAGCGGCTCAAATTTGGTTCGATCATTGCGGTGTTGGCCGCGCCGGACGCGAAGCGTTAGTTGCCTAGCCAGAAACTCCAACGGCTGAGACACAGCCGTTGTGGGTGCTTCTTACATCGTCCGCTAATGGTGAACAGCGCTGGCTGGCACGGCCAGCCAGCCCATCAGATCGCCGCGCTCGTCGAACTCCAAGGGGCGCGCCTCGCCCAGTATCTCGATGCGCGGATTCCGTTCGAGTTCGCTCCTCAGATTCGCCGTGCACGCCAGCAGCCCCAAATCGAGGGTGTTGGCGATCCAACCCACTGTGGCATCGGCGGGATTATGCCGGCCCACGGTCGAGCAAACCGCGCGTAGACACTCGCGGTCCGTTGGGAAATGAATCGGCATTCGAATGGAAGCGGGCTGCGACGAAGTGAGCGCGTTGACGTAGGTCGGCTGCCGGTGCACGTGCTTGAGGATTCGCCGGTGCACGACGTCCGCCATCCCGATGCCCGTCGCGTTGCCGTAGCTCAACGGGGATAGGTCGCGCACGAATACGCGGCCGATGCGTGGGATGCCAGGCCACGGATTGATGTCGCCCCAGACGGCGCGGTTGATCACTTTCGTATCGAGCCCGGAGCCGGCGAAGGTCTTGCCCATTTCGTTGACGATCAGAACGTCCAGTTCAGTGGGAAGGCGCGGCATCCAGGTCTTTACCAGGGCCAGCAGTTGCTCTTCGCGGCGTTCCATGTCGATGGCGGGAACGGCTTCAACGCGAGCCGTGTCATGGCTAGAATCTTCGAGGATCGCCAAGCCGCCCAGGATGTGCCCCGATGCCAGCACGTGGCGGCCGACGCTGCGGATCATCGCCTCCAGGCCCATGCGGTAGGCGAAGGTGTGATAGCTCTTTGCGCCGGCCAGTTTGCCCAGCCCGATCGCCATCATCTTGAACAGCCCGCTCTCCAGCGTGCCGGAGAAATCCGTGTGCCACTTTACGCGCCCGCACAGCATGACTCCGGCTGCCCCGAATGCCGTGCGATCCATCACGACCGGGATCCCGTCGGGCGTCACCCCGAGATCGACTACGGCCAGAGAACTGCGCACGGGACAGCCCATCGCGTTTTCGGTGATCCCGTATTTCGCCAGCACGGCGGCCTGCCCGGCGGCGCTGGCCGCACCGTGGCTGCCCATCGCAGGAAACAGGAAAGGACGCATTCCCTGCCCTTTCCACCAGGCGACGGCGGCGGCCACAATCGCGTCGATGTTGGCGATGCCGCGGCTACCGACGCCGATGGCGATTTCGGAACCGGGCTTCAGGGTTGAGGCCATCCCCGAGTTCGAGAGAGTCTCGTGAACGGAGGCGGAGATGTCACTTAGCTTGTGGCTCTCGAAGTGTTGCCGAACGAGCAGGAACGGGGATAGGTCGAGTGCAGGCGGCATGAGCCAATTCTACTGCCGCGGCGGCGCCGGGCCTTGCGTCAATGGATTGGACCCGACTGGGGCCGATGCTCCGGAATACCAATGGTAAAATTGTAGATTGCCATCTGGGAGATCATTATTGCGCAAGCCTAAGGTCTGCGCGGTCAGCTTCTTGAACACGGTACCACTGGCCTACGGAATGGTTCAGGGGCCGCAGCAGGATTTGGTTGAACTCACGTTCGCCGTGCCGAGCGTGTGTGCCGATCGGGTGGGCAGCGGCATTGCGGATGTCGGTCTGGTGCCCGTGATCGAGATGGACAGCCAGGGCCTGACGCCGGTTCCCGGAATCGGCATCGCCTCTCATGGGGCCGTGCGAAGCATTCTGCTCATCTCGCGGGTGCCCTTGCGCCGCGTGCGCACGCTGGCTGCGGACATGAATTCACGTACGTCGGTGATGCTGGCTCGCATCATTCTGGCGCGCCAATTTGGAGCGGAACCGGAGGTTACGCCGATGCCGGCCGACCTCGACGCGATGCTTGCGCATGCCGACGCCGCGCTCGTGATTGGCGACGCTGCTCTCGCGCTCGATCCTGAGCTGATCGGGCTGCCCTGCCTGGACTTAGGGCAAGTATGGTTCGACATGACCGGACTTCCATTTGTTTTCGCAATGTGGGCCGGCCACAAGTCCAACATCACGCCGGAACTGGCCCGCACATTGCGCGGCTCACTTTTATGGGGCCTCGGAGCGTTAGATCGCATCATAGAAGAGGAATCGGTCCGAAGGACGATGCCGCTCGGGATGGTGGATCACTACCTCAGGAACAACATTGTGTTCGAGCATGGCGACGCTGAGCGAGCCGGGCTTGAGTTGTACTTGCGATACGCCCGGGAGATGAACGACCTGGTTCTAGCCGAAGATCCGCTGCAGGGAGACTCCAAAGCATGATGACCGAGCCGGAAGCTATCGACCTGTTTCGTAGCGACGATCTGATCGGCATTGGCATGGCCGCCGACGCCCAACGGCGCAAGTTGCACCCTGAGGGCGTAGTCACATACATCATCGATCGCAACATTAATTACACGAACTTCTGCACCGAATACTGCAGCTTTTGTGCCTTCTATCGCCCCATGGGGCACAAGGAGGGCTATGTCCACGGGCTGGATGTCATCCTCGGGAAGATCCGCGAAACCGTCGAGTTGGGCGGCACGGGCGTGCTGATGCAGGGTGGTTTGCACCCCGACCTGAAGATCGAGTGGTACGAGGACCTGCTGCGTGCGATCAAGAGCGAGTTTCCTCAAGTCTGGCTGCACTGTTTCTCTTCGCCCGAGATTCAGAACATCGCCAAAGTGAGCGGACTCGACCTAACAACGACCATCTCCCGCCTGCGCGATGCCGGTCTCGACTCCATTCCAGGTGGCGGTGCGGAGATCCTGCACGACGACGTGCGCCAGCGGATAAGCCGCCTGAAGTGCGACACCCAGGAGTGGATCGATGTCCATCTGGTGGCGCACAAACTGGGGATGCGGACCACGGCCACGATGATGTTCGGCTGTGGCGAGACCATCGAGCAGCGAGTGCATCATTTTGAGATCGTACGGCGTATTCAGGAAGAGACGGGCGGCTTCACGGCTTTCATCCCCTGGTCATTCCAGCGCGAGAATACCTCCCTGGGACGAAGCGTGAAAGAAGAAGCGACGGGCGTCGAGTACCTCAAAACGCTGGCCATTTCGCGGCTCTACCTCGACAACATCCTGAACGTGCAGTCGTCGTGGGTAACGCAGGGGCTGAAGACCTGCCAGGTGGGGCTGCGGTTCGGCGGCAACGACGTGGGCAGCATCATGATCGAGGAGAATGTCGTCTCCGCAGCCGGCGCTCGCAACCACGCCAGCGAAGAAGAACTGCGCCGCCTGATCCGCGATGCCGGCTTTGTTCCGAAGCAGCGAGATACTCTTTACCGAACCTACTTCCTGAATTAGTTCGGAATGGTGCTGCCTCAGTGCGTACAACGTGCATGAGGGCCACTTCCTGGCGAAATACAAGAATGCGTAGGTGCGCATCCCCTCCAGAGCGTCGATAGACAATCCGGCCTGATCACCAGGGAAGACTCCGAAATACGCCGTAAGGGGCGGCCATGGGCAACACAGTCCGGCGGCTGAAATGAATGGGAGCGGCCGCACTCGCGGACGTAGGCGCAGTGTCGGGAGCGACCTGCAAGGCTACTGCGGAGGAGCCGTTGAATTGCAGTACCTGCACCGCGGACAAGTGCGTCCCGCCATCGATAAGAATCTTGAAAACGCCCGACGGCAACGGGCTCACGATCTGCGAGAGCAGCACCCCCAGCGTGCCGCCTTGTCCGTAGTAACCGTCCAGCAATGGCCGCAGCGGGGGGACGGACGGAGTGTCGCCAGTACCAACCAGGCTGCCCTTGCTGTCGTAGATTCTGACCGTGTAGGTGGCGGCGGTAGTGTCGGCGTTGTAGACGGCCAACGAGACGATCTGCGCTGTGCTGTCATCAATGCCTTCCGCCGACCACTGCGAGGACAATGATGGATCCCACACAATCGGCACACTGAGTGACCAGGAACTGGAAGGCTGAGCGGAGTAGAGCAGTTGCGGAGTGGCTTTGGCGCAGGTCGCTGCGACCGCGCAGTAAATGACGGCATACACCGACCCTTTGGCCTCGTTGAACGGAGCCGCACTCCCCGCCCCCAGCAGATCGATCTGCACAGGTTGATTAGCGTACAATGCGGCGCGGTAATCGTTGATACTGCTAATGGCGGGACTTCCAAGCACTTCCGTGGCAAGAGATTGCGGATTGCCGATCTGGTCGTAAAACGAGTACTCCACCCCAATAGCTCCCGACGCGGGGGCGGCGACACGGATGGAAGTGCCCCAGCCACTCCCTGCGTCGTACCAGTTGAATGTGCCGCTCACGTAACACGAGTAGCCCAGCGTACCGCCCGAGCCGTCCGGGATCGCGACTGGCGGTGATCCCAGACTCGAACAATCGGGCGGGATAGCAGCATAGAAGAGGGGCGTTTCTCCGTATACGGCGGCCACAGCCAGGAGCAGGCATCCGACAAGGTCCAGTGATTTGATTCGCATTAGTGTGTCCTCAATTTGCTGCAGGGGCTCACGCCGTGTGCGGGACCTGCCATAGGTCGGCAGGATCCCACTTCAGCGTCGTGTCTCTAGTTCGTACCCGTCGTACGCTCCTGAGCCGGGGTTTTCTGGGATTGCCGATACCCCGGCAGGAGCGCCGCGCGGTTCTGCCGCAGATCCAATCCACTGGGCACAAGAGGATATGGTTTGTCGCCCATAATCCCCTTCCACAGGATGAGGTTGTACTGCTTTGAGTCGACGTTATCTTCTCTGCTGAAGTCCATCCCCTTGGTAGCATGGGCCCAGTACTTCGCGTTGTGTGTCGACTTAGGCACATTCAAACCGGCAGGTCGAGGAAAGAGGGGTAGTCCCGTAGAGAAAAGTCTTGGCGCGGGAGTGGCCGTGAAAGTCCACGGGCGGGGTGTGGGGCTGGTCGTGTCAAAGATGTCGGCCATCGGCCTTGCGAGGGCATCGTTCAGATTCATGGGCGGTAGCCCGAGAACCTCTTCGATAGTGCGCAGGAAATTGAGGGTATTGTACGGTGTGGAGACTACCGCACCCTGTTTCACGTAGGGACCGACTACGAATGCGACGCTGCGGTGGGAATCGACGTGGTCGCCTCCATCCTGGGCGTCGTCCTCAACGACGAAGATGAGTGTGCTATTGGCGTACTCGCTTCGTGCAACCTTCTGAATCAAAAGTCCCACTGCGTAGTCGTTGTCGGCGACCATCAGTTCCGGAGTATTCACCCCATCCAGCGGCGGACTCGTCCAATTCCCGGTGTGATCGTGCATGAATCGGACGAGACTCAATGAAGGGAAGGCAGCCGGCGACCGAAGTACGACGTCTCCTTGACGCCGGGCAGGTAATTGATCGAACTCGCGGGCCCACTCCTGGTAGCGGTAGTAATCCGGCAGCGAGTTGTCGAAGCCGCGGAAGTATGGATCAGTGAAAGGAGCCAGTTCGGCATTCGAGGGAACGGCCACGGGCGTACCAGTTGAAGCCGGGTAGCGCAATACCGGTATGGCGTGGGCGGTCGTCGAGTAGAGGGTACAGTCTATAAAGAAACCGTAGTTTCGGACCGTGAGACCAGCACGCATAGCCGCGGACCACAGGTAGCCGGTGTTTACTTCGTTATCCGGTCCGTCCGGCGCGGCTGTATTGACCTGTCCTGGCAACACGTCCGGATCGTTCGCCGTGAATGGGTTCGCTTTAATCCGGTCAGCGAGTGCCGGAATTGCTACATTCACGTTCCGGAGATCGCCGTCGGCATCCAGGCTGAGTGCACGGTAAGCGTATGTGACCGGATATTGGTGTTGAACTACGTCCGGCGCCTGGGCAGCCGTGGTCCATAACCAGCCGTCATAACTCACTTCGGCAGTGTCCATGAAATTGTCAAGCGTGACGAATTGCCGCGCCAATTGATGTGCGTTCGGCGTTACTGAAGCTCCAAACATCGCCAGGTCGGGATCGCCGTTGCCCACCTCAAGGTCGCCGAGAATCTGGTCGTAGGTGCGGTTCTCCCTGATGATGAAGACGACGTGCTTTATAGCTTTGCGCACCGTCGCCATGACCGTCGCATCGCTCTCGCTCACGGTGTACGAAAACCGATTGTTCGTGGCTACCTGAGCGGTCAGAGTCGCGAGCTGGGACGTGCCGGGAATCGGGAAGCTCTGGAAACCAGCCTTAGTCAGCTGGGGATTGTATGAATTCGTCACGAAGCAATTGGGCGAATTTGCTGGCCCGTAACCGCCGTAGCACCAGCCTGGATTCCCTCCAGTGGGGGACTTGGCGTTGACTACGAAGGCGTACACTGCCGGGTTGGGCGCCGGGAAACTCACAAGACTCGCCGAGTTCGGATACCAGCCAGTCGGAATGAGGCCGATCACCTTGTCGACTCCATAGTTTCCACTATTGACTCCGCTCAGCGATATCACAGAGATGCAATTCAAGTTTCCATCAGTCACATAGAGCTGCGTCTCGTCCGGAGAGAGAGCAACGCTATTTGGATTCGCGCCCTTATTTCTGTCTTTATATTGAGCCAACGAGTCTGGCAGCATAGGAGCGATGACCGGAATAGATTCAACAATAGTGTTCTTCTTGATATTCCCGGAAGTTGGGTCGATGTTGATTATCTCAACCGTATCCGACTGATCTGCAGCCACAAACAGGAGAGTTTGAGCCGCGTTCAGGGTCATCTTGTTCGGTTGGCCTTTCACGGAGATGCGGGTCGTTAACGTCGGCGCCCCGCTCAGGTCCACCACATCGACCTCCCGGTCACGAATGCTGGACACGTAGGCAGTGTAAGGCTTCGCAGTCGTTCCATCGCCCGTCACGGCGGCCCAAAATGGGTATTCGCCGCCCGGCTTGCCTACCTGACTTGGGTCGTTAGGGGCGATCTTGCCAGGACGAAGGTCGAAGTTCGAGACCGCCAGCGACCACTTTCCCAGACCTCCGGTCAAAACCGAGATTGAGTCGTTGTAGTAGTTCGTCACCACCATGATCAGGCCGTCCTTCGAAATGGCCACGCCGGCGGCGCAAGGGCCAACACCCACCGAACTATTGATCGCTAACGAGTCGTTCGGTACTATGTTCAGACCAACGCCCAGTCTCACCCCAAAGACCGGATTGATGTGGTTGAGGGCGACCGGAGAACTCGCAGCCTCCGCCCAGACTGCTTTGCTGTTCAGCACATATATATGCAGGCTGTCATCGGCAGCTCCAGCCACATAAAATGCCTTTCCAGACGGATCGAAGACAATACCGTGGTAAGTGTTCGGCACCGCCACGACTTGCTTCTTGAGCGGCGTTCGCATTGAAATATCGTAGATAAACACGTACTCATTCGAGTCTGCGACGCTCCAAGGTGGCGTCGCATTGTCGGCAGTATAGAAGCGATTGAATCCGCTGGTGAGAATGAGCAGCGTGCTCTTATCAGGGCTCACAACGCTGGTAACCGCCTGACCGGCGAGCCAGGCGGGATTGTCGGGGACAGCGCCGCCACCCGGGTTCAGCGGTTCGAATCTGGAGTTCTGAGGCGCCAGTGGGGTAATCTGCTGGCCCATATTGGGCAAATATTGGATACTCGGCTGCGCTTGGACCGGCGTGCCGATACTCACCAGGGCAATTGCCCAGCCAATAGTCGAATCAGTCAGGCGTTTGTAGTTTCTTTTATTCATCGTCTTGATCCATTTCGCCGGCATTTGGGGCAGTCAGCCTGGGAGCAAGCAAGCCGATCGACTCAAGAGCCGGGCGATGCTGCCGGGTGCTGCATCAAAGGCCCGTTGGTCCCCGCAGTCTGCGCAGACTTGCAACCTGCATCGGAAACGCTGCACGCTCAGGCCCTGCGCGCCGCTCCAGGTCGAGGGAAAGCCACTCTGCAGACTGAGTGGTCGATGTTGCTGGGATTCAAACGTCACTCGAGAACACACGGCTGTCCACTTGATTCTCCAGGCCCTCGCGACTCGTCCACGGTACAGGGCGTCCGAGTTCCTCTGTCAATCTCATGAGAGGAGTGCCGCTTTACTCGAGTAATTCTCAGCACCACCGCGCAACTTTTGCTAACGCACACGGTGGAGGAAAATTCTTGATTCGAATCAACGGCATCATCGAAACTTGAGCAAACTGAATCGACGTTGCGTCCTGAGTCCTACTAACTTCTTCATCCGCAGCTTGCCGTAACGTAGGTTTGGCGCCGAACTTGAGCGGAAAAACCCCATAATTCGTGAATTACTGTGGGGGATTCTCGCAATTACCCGATCGCCATCCGGCTTACGCTTCTCGTTCCGGTTTTCGAGTTGGATGGTAATTGTAGGTTTGGAACGCCCGGGATCCTCGGGCGAGACACCGTAGCGCACCGCGGCTGAAGAAGCCAGCCTGGCAGGTGATGGAAACGCGAGAGCTCAAGGCGCTGCTTGCTTGCGATTTGCAGCGCACTGCCTCGGAAAGTCCGTTAAAGCGCAAGCTAGAATCGACATGTTTGCGCAAGGGGAGCCAGAAGCATCCCAGAGAGCAGGCGAATGTGCGCGAACCCCACAGCGCGCCGGCAGGGACTGGCCAAGGCGAACCACAGGGGCGACCCATTCCGGCCAGGCTAGGTGAACCTCGCAGTCCCACTCCTGGTGGCCAGAACCGCATCGAACCGGCAACGAGCGCAGGATGAACCGCGCCCGCCAATGCCCGGGCTGAAGCCATGCACAGCCGATGCGCGAGAACTCCAGCCGGAGAATGGCGTCTGCCGGGCGCTCTAAACGCACAAACGCCGACCTTCCGGCCGGCGTTTGTGCGTTCTGGCGTGCAGATCTTGAGCTTACTTCTTCGGAGCGGCCTTCTTCACGGGGGCGACCGCTTTCTTCACGGGCGCGACCGGTTTGGGCAGTCCGCTGACGTCGTCCGGCTCCACGTCGAAGGTGAGCATCTTGGTGTCGAGATCGAAGGCCGATGGGGCGCCAGAGAATTCAACTTCAAGACCCTTGTCCGGAATCGCACCGAGGGGCTTCTCAAACTTCAAAGTGACCTCGCTCATCTCCTTGCCGGAAATGCCGACGATGACGGAGGTGGGTTTCTTCTCAGGCGCGGTTCCGACCACCCAGCCCTTGAACTTCTTCACGCCTTCGATGCCTTCCGGCGGGGGGACTGCTGCGCCCTTCAGGCTGGAATCGAAGTACGCCTGAGCGTTGGCGCCGTTGAGCTCGCCCTTGATCTTGACCCACAATGCGAGTTGCGGATTGGTCTTCTTCAGTTCTTCTTCCTGCTTGGCGAGAATCTCATCCTTGGACTCGATGTGGAATCCAGCGGGCGGGATCGCGTCTTTCTTGGTCGCTTCGATGAGAGCGTCCAGGCCCGACTTGTCGCCGTGGAAGTTGATATAGGTTTTCTCGACGTAAGCCTGAAGCGACTTGCGCGCGGCATCCGCCAAAGCCCCTTGACCGTCATGGTAGGCGGCGTGCACGAAGTGGTAAAGTGCCGCCGATTGTTTCTCCGGCTTGCGCTGCCCGGCGATCGCCGTGCCGGTCCACAAAGAAACTTCGGCGTCATTCGGGTTGCCCTGCAGAACGGTCACGAATTCCTTCTCGGCGTCCTCGTTTTGCTTCTTCTGCAATGCGACCCAGCCCAAGGTGCGATGACCGATGGTCTCCATGTTCGACCGTTCCTTCTTCCAGGCGTCCTCGGCGACGGCTGGTGGTTTCTTCGCGGGATCGAAGAAATCGGGAGCGGCTTCAATCAGTCCCTTGGCGTACTTCTCGCCAGCGGCAAGAGCTTCCGGACTCTTGTCTAGAAGGCTCACGGTCAGCAGGTTAGCCCAATAGTAGCCCTGGACGTTCTTCGGGTCGAGGTCGATTACTTCTTTCGCGGCAGCTAGCATTTCTTTGCCGTTGCCGAGCGCCCGGTAGGCGTCCATGACCTGAAGTTGACGGTCCACCTTGAAATCGCTGGTCGGATACTTCTCCTTCCAGGTTTTAAGAAGTTGGAGTTTGGTGGTTGGGTTTTGCTCCTTCCTAATCGAATCGTTCAGGTCGTATTCTGCCCGATCCTTCCACTCCTGCTTCTTCTGGTCCTGGGCCGCCACGGCGAGTGTGGCAAGAGAGCCTAGAGCGACTACCGCAAATGCGCACTTGAATGAGAACTGCACCACATGCCTCCTAGGGTCGGGCTTAAACTTTCGCTCGTGGCCGTGTTCGCCGCGACCGATTCAAACGGCCTGCGGACGACGAGCTTGACAAATGGGGAGTATAGCCGAAGCGCAAAGGGCGTAGCAAGCGTTTGCATTCCGCCGTTCAGCTTGTCCACCTCGGTTCCTCCAGATGCCATCCAGGCTGAGCTTTCCTGGTCACTTAGATACCGTAACCTTCCGGCGGGTTCCCACGCCGGACGTGCCCACTACTATATACCAGCAAATGCTGGCGGAGTAGCACTTATCTGTGTGGTAGACTCCTCGGTTCATGCGCTTTCTCGACCTTGCGCTGATTGCCGCCTACCTGATCGGCATCACTTGGTTCGGTGCACGGTTCCGCCATTCGCAAAAATCTCTGCGCGACTACTTCCTGGGAGGCCGCAACGCCCCCTGGTGGGCGATTGCCTTTTCGATCGTTTCAGCCGAGACCAGCACACTCACCGTGATCGGTACACCGGCCCTGGCGTTCAAGGGGAATTTCGGATTCCTGCAAGTCGTGCTGGGCTACCTGCTGGCGCGCATCGTAATCTCGGTGGTGTTCCTGCCCCACTATTTCCGCGGCGACCTATTCACCGCCTACGAATTGATGGAGCGCCGGTTTGGTATGCGTCTACGACGGCTAACGGCTGGGTTGTTCCTCGTCTTGAGAGCACTGGCGGAAGGCGTGCGCGTCTTCGCGATCTCGATCGTAGTCTCGATTGTCTTGCGCCTCGACCCGTTTTGGGCCATTGTCGTCATCGTTGCCCTGACCTTGTTTTACACGTTCGAAGGCGGGATGACGGCTGTGATTTGGACCGACGTTATTCAGATGAGTCTGTACGTTTGCGGCGCAGTGGTCAGCCTGTTCACCATCCTCCACAAGTTACCGCATGGCTGGGCGCAGGTTTACGCGATGGCTTCCCAGGCGGACAAGTTCCGAGTCTTTGATTTCTCCTTCTCGCCGACCCTCGTCTGGCTCTCCCAACCGTATACTTTCTGGGCCGGAGTCCTGGGCGGATGCTTCCTTTGCACCGCGAGCCATGGCACTGAGCAACTTATGGTGCAGCGCCTTCTGGCCGCGCACGACCTGAAGGCGAGCCGCAAGGCCCTGTTGGGGAGCTGGGTGGTGGTCGCCGTCCTCTTCGCGCTTTTCCTCACAATCGGCACGATCCTGTGGGCGCTCTACCGCGCCAATCACTGGCAGGTTCCCGCAAAGGTGGACCGTATTTATCCGCAGTTCATCTGGGACAACCTGCCGGTTGGCATCGCTGGATTAGTGATGGCTGCGATTCTCGCGGCGGCGATGTCAAATCTGAGCGCCGCTCTGAATTCGTTGAGTTCCACAACCGTGATGGACTTCTACCGCCGCTCCTGGCCGGGCAAGTTGGAAGCGCACTACCTCTCGGTGGCGCGCTTCGCGACGCTGGGCTGGGGCGTAGCGCTACTCGCAATAGGGGTGCTGGCGCAGCGCGTGGACTCAGTGCTTGAAGCCGGTCTTGGCATCGCCGCGATACTCTACGGCGGACTGCTCGGCGTGTTCCTGCTGGGGCTGCTCTGGAAACAAGTCAGTGAGAGTGCCGCAATGTCCGGCATGGCGGCCGGCATCTTAGGCAACTTGTTTGTCCGGTTTGCGACGCCAATTGCCTTCACCTGGTACGTGTTGATAGGCACGTCGATTACAATTGCCGTATCGCTGGCTGCGAGTTTGGCGCGCGGGGAATTCCGCCAGCGCGCCTGAGGATGGCTGGTGGGGCGACTCTCGAGAGCCGCGCGGACGCTTGAGCGCCCGCTCCGTCCCGCACTGGCCAAGAGCCGCCGATCGATTAATTCCTGAGGGGGTACGAATGCCTGAAGCCGGTTCCACTGGAGGCGTGCACAGCCTACGCCGCGACATGGGGATCTGGACTGCCGTGTCAATCGTTGTCGGAACCGTAATCGGCAGCGGGATCTTCATCGTGCCGAAGACCATGATTCTCCAGATGGGTACCCCGTTCTGGGTGCTAGCCGTGTTTGCATTCGGGGGCCTGCTGAGCCTGGCAGGAGCTTTGACTTATGCTGAACTGGCCGCCATGATGCCGGAGGCGGGTGGCGAGTACGTTTATCTCAAAGAGGCCTACGGGCCGTTTTTCGGCTTCATCTACGGATGGACTCAGATGTGGGTTGCGAAAAGCGCCTCGGTGGCGACATTGGCCACGGGGTTCTACCTGTACCTCGCGAATTTCGTGCCAGCGCTGGAAAACGTGGTCGCCCGCGTGCCCCTGCCCATGGGTGAGAACGGCGGCCCGCTGGATATTCGTGCCGGGCAGCTGCTCGCCATGGCGGTAATCCTGGGCCTGGGCTTCGTCAACTGGCTGGGTGTCAGACAGGGAGCGGGACTGCAGGTCACCGTCACCATTTTGAAAGTCGCACTACTGGGCGGGGTGATCGGATGCGGACTGTTCTGGGGCCATGCGCACGCGGCCAACTTCTCCACGTCCGTTGCCGCCCGAGGGGGCGTGGCAGGATTCTTCGCCGCCTTGGTGGCAGCATTGTGGGCTTACGACGGCTGGAACAATGTGGGCATGGTATCAGGTGAAATCCGCAACCCGCAGCGCAACCTGCCTTTGTCGCTGATCCTAGGAACGATGCTGGTGATTCTGATCTATTTGTCCGCAAACGTCGCGTACTTTGCAGTGCTGCCAGCTGCGGAAGTGGCCTCGAGTAATCGTGTTGCGGCGGAAATGCTAAGGCAGGTATTCGGCTCATGGGGTGCCGGAGCAGTCAGCCTGGCTGCCATGATTTCCATCTTTGCCGCTCTAAACGGGTCTATCTTAACCGGCTCGCGGGTGCCTTATGCGCTGGCTCGCGACGGCTATTTTTTCGCTCCATTCGCGCGTGTCCACCCACAGCGGCACGTCCCCGGCTTCTCGATCCTGGCGCTCAGCGCCTGGAGCGCCGTGATCGTGCTGAGTGGCCGTTTCGATCAATTATTCACGTTGGTCATCTTCCCGAGTTGGATTTTATACGGTATGTCGGCAGCAGCAGTACTGGTACTCCGGCGTAAGCGTCCGGATCTGATTCGACCCTATCGAACGCTGGGTTATCCGGTCGTTCCGATCGTATTTGTCCTCGTCGCCGCTCTTTTGTTGGGGTTTACGTTGAAAAATTCACCACGTGAATCGGGACTTGGGTTGATTCTGATTGCGGCTGGCTTGCCGTTTTACCGCAATTGGTCGCGGAAACTAGCCAGATCGTCGAATTCCTGATTCTAAAGTGCCCTATTTCGGGAGCGCTTTTAGTCCTATTCGACTTGTCAGATCGCCCAATATAAGTTACATACAACATAGAAAACAAAAACAGCCGCAGACCGCCGCCGGCTCCACGAGGGCAATCGAAAAGGCCGGTCCGGGTCAAGCGGCGTTGCCCGTGAAGAGGTAATCCGTTATGGACATCTTGAAGATGCTTGATGATCTGCGCCAGGAGCGCGAGGCCATCGAGGAAGCTATTTTGACCTTGGAGCGGTTGGCCAATGGTCAGGGGCGTAGACGCGGTCGTCCACCGGCTTGGATGACTGCGCTGAAGAAGAAACAAATCGCCGACCCGGCGGCCCCGGTAGTGATTCCCCAACGGGGGCGGCCTAGGAAGCAAACGGAAACCGCTTCCCAGTAGCGGTTCTTAATTTCGCCAATAGTTGGATCGGGCTCAAGGCACGCTGGCATCGAGTCAGTCGTACAGCAGGTAGGCCTTTCTGCGTGCTTTGAACTCCTCGAGTGGCGCGCTCAGTCGCTCCAGGATTGCCTCTGCCCCGGTGCCATTTTGCAGCGCGCGAATCACGGCGTGGCTGCCTATGAGAGTTGCGCACTTCTCCAGGTTGATTCTCCCAGGGTAGAGCGACTGCAATGCAGCGGCGAGCTCCAGCCCAAGGCGTATCGGGGAAAACGTCTCACGGTCGGTGAGTACAAAGCGCACTCCCTGCACGGTCTGGCCCCTGAGCGGCGCGCTGTCGGGCATGAAGACCGTCGGATAGAAACGCACGCCGGGGATGAACCGGCGGTTCAGGTACGTGGCCAGTTCCGGGCCTTTCACCCACTCGGCGCCCGCCTGCTCGAACGGCGCAACCGTGCCTCGGCCCACCGACCACCCAGGCGAGAACTCCAACATGGCCACGCCTGTATACAGCAATGCCGCAGTGAAGTTGCGCATGTTCGGCGATGGGTCCACCCAAGTCAGAGAGGTCGCATCCCACCAGTCCTCGCGGTGCCAGTTCTGCATCGGGATGATTTCCAACTCCGCATTCACGTGGTCTTCCGCGTTGAACCAGCGGGCGAGTTCACCCAAGGTCATCCCGTGGCGCAGCGGAATCTGGCTGCAGCCCACGAACGAGATCAGATCCTGGTCGAGCAGCGGTCCCTCTACCGCCACACCGTTGATCGGGTTCGGACGATCGAGTACGAGGAAAGGCAGTTTCGCGGCGGCTGCCGCTTCCATGGCGTACTTCATCGTGCTGGCCCACGTGTAAAACCGTGCCCCGACGTCCTGGATGTCTAGCACCAGCACATCGACGTCTTCCAGCATCGCTTTCGAGGGCTTGCGGCCATTGCTCGAATACAGGCTCCAGATTGGAATTCCCGTTGTCTCGTCCTTGCTGTGGGCAACGGCCAACTCGTCGTCCACTTTGCCATGGATGCCATGTTCGGGCGAGAACAGCGTCGTCACCTTGACACCCGCGGCGAGCATCGCATCGACATTCCGTCGGTGGTCCCGCAGCAGTCCGGTCTGATTCGTGATCAGCCCGACGCGCCGCCCCTGCAGTTTCGAGAACCCGTCCAGCGCCAGCACGTCCAGCCCATTGAGCGTTTCAACTGTCCGTGCAGTGACCCGTGCCGCTGACTGCTCCGTCTCCATCGGCGCAGCGAGAATGCTGCCCGGCGCGTCGATGCCTAATGCGGCTGCGGTGATGGTGGCGACTTTGCCGCGCAGTGCCGTGAGGGCCGCTCCGCGCACCGGATGCACGCTGTTGCAGAGCAGGATGACGTAAGTCCTCGTCGAAGGATCGATCCAGATTGACGTGCCCGTGAACCCGGTGTGTCCGTAAGACCCGAGCGGGAACAACTCTCCGCGGTTGCCCGAGAAGGGTGAATCGATGTCCCATCCCAACCCCCGCAGAACCGGTTGGTGGATGGACGTGTTCGGCCCCGTGAACTTGCGCACCGTCAGCGGGCTGAACAAGCGTACGCCCTGGTATACACCCAGGTTCAGCATCATCTCCGCGAACTTCGCCAGGTCCTCGGCGGTCGTGAACAGGCCCGCGTGACCGGCCACTCCACCCATGCAGCGCGCGGTCTCGTCGTGCACTACACCGCGCAACGGAACGCCGTGATCGCGTTCGGTTGGAGCGATGCGCCCGCGCCACTCCCCGGGCGGGAGAAAGCGAGTGTCCTTCATGCCTAACGGCCCGAAGATCTCCTGTTGAGCGAACTCGTTCAGGGGCTTGCCGCTGACGACCCGGACAATTTCTCCCAGCAGGATGAAATTGATGTCGCTATAGACGAAGCGCGCTCCCGGCGGCGTGCGCGATTTCTCGTCGAGCGCCATGCGGATCCCCGTCTCGTACCCGCTCCAATCGGGTTTGAGATCCAAATCCTCGCGTAGCCCCGAGAAATGAGTCATCAGGTTGCGGATCGTGATGTCGCTCTTGCCACCCTGAAACGCTGGCAAATACTCGGTCACCCGATCGCCGATCCGGATCTTGCCCTGCTCGAACAACTTCATGACGCAGGAAGTTGTGGCGATCACCTTCGTGAGCGACGCCGCATCGAAGATCGTGTCCGAAGTCATCTGTTCGTGCACGGGCTCGATCGAGCGTTCACCATAGGCCTTTTCGTAAAGGACCCTTCCGGGCTGCCCGATCAAGAGTACGGCGCCAGGAGTCTTGTGCGCGGCAATCGCCTTTTCAATGGCCGCGTCCAGTGCCGGCCCGCCTTTGAAGGGTTCTTGCGCGTACGCAGCCAGACAGACGCAGCAGAGTATAGCGACCTTCAGGACCCTCATGCGCGTGCCCGCTGGACTGTGCGGCGCCTCCTGAATTAGCCGGCGAGCATCGGGGGTGGATCCGATCGTCATCTCAAAGCATCCTCACCGCAATGGAATCGAGTACCGCCGCCAGGGCGGTATCCTTGGCCGTAATTCCCTCCGAATCGTGCGTTTCGAGATCCACCGTCACACGATTGTATACATTCGACCATTCCGGGTGGTGGGCCATCTTCTCGATGGCGAGCGCGGAGGTAGCCATGAAGCCGAAGGCGTGGACGAAGTCGGAGAACTTGTAATGGCGGTGCAGTTTGCCGGATATCACGCTCCAACCCGGCAGCGCGTCCAGCGCCGTCCTCAGTTCGTTGTCGGTCAATCTGGGTAGAGGCATTCCCTGATTTTGCCGGATTCGCCGGCTGCTTGCTGCCCGTGAGAATCAAGACGTTGATGAGGCGCAGTCAAACGCTGCCAATTAGCTTCGTCCATACACCGGGATCAATGCGCCGCTCGTATCGCGGGCAGCGTCCGACACCAGCCAGACCAGCGTCTCGGCGATCGACTCCGGAGTGACCCATTTCGAGTAGTCCGCCGCCGGCATCGCGGCACGGTTCGGCGGAGTGTCGATGACGCTCGGCAGGACCGCATTCACTGTGACTCCGCGGCCCGTAACCTCGGCCGCGAGGTTCTCGATCAGGGCATGCAGCGCTGCTTTCGAAACCGCATAGGCCGCCATACCGGGCGAGGCTTGCAGGCCGGCCCGCGCGCCAACCGCGATCAGACGGCTCAGGGCGCCCGGTTCGCTCGCGGCCAGCGCCGCACGGAACACCAGAAATGCGGATCGTACGTTGGTCGCCAGCATTCGGTCCCACGTGTCCACGGTGGTCACGGCAATCGGGCCATCAATGGCGAAGGCGCCCACCAGGTGAACCACCGCGTCCAGACGCCCGCGGGCCTGTTGAGCGGCGCGCACCGCTGCTTCTGCGCCTTCTAACGTGGTTAGATCGGCCTGTATCTTCAGCAGGCCAGCGGCCGCATCCTCGCTGGACCACCGTCGGGCGGCGCCTGTGACGAATGCCCCTTCACGCAGGAAGGCACGCACCACCGCACTGCCCAGACCTCCAGTCGCGCCGGTGACCAGCATGCTCTTGTCGGTGAGAATTTGCATGGTTAAGACAATTCTAGGATCGTCGCAGTCTGCCGTCACTCGCGCGAGCTTATGATGGAGCAATGTCGCAGATCCTACCGCGTCTCCGTTACGACCTCGACTTCCTGCCCTCGCCTGTGGCAGACCGCCCCGGCTTGATGGTGCGGGACCCGTACGGGTATTCGGACGCGACTCTGATCATTCCCCCCGCGCTGGTTCCGGCGCTGCGCTGTTTCGACGGGGAGCAGTCTGACCTGGATCTGCGCGAAGTGCTCAGCGAGTCCACCGGCGATTTGCAGGTCGGCGAGTTGATGGATCACTTGTATACGACCCTCGACGAGGCCGGGTTTCTCTTGACCCCCCGCTTCGACGAAAAAAGAGATGCCAGCCAGCGGGCTTTCGCGGCGGCGCCAGTCCGCTCTCCCGCACACTCGGGGTCGGCTTACCCGGACGAGCCTGGGGAGTTGCGCGAGCTGTTCACCCATTACCTCTCCGCACCTGAGAACGCGGCACCCGACCCGGCCAAGCTGGTTGCAATCGCCGCACCCCATGTGAGCCCCGAGGGTGGATGGGAGTCCTATCGGGAAGCCTACCGGGCGCTTCCCGCGGATGCTTCAGGTACGAGCTTTGCCGACAAGGTGTTCGTCGTTTTGGGAACATCGCACTATGGTGAGGCCGGCCGCTTCGGCCTGACCCGCAAGAATTTCGTCACCCCCTTCGGCGAGGCACGCACAGAGTCCGCCTGGGTCGATTATCTTGAGCGCGAAGCGTCCCAGGGCATCCTGATGGAGGACTACTGCCACGCCGTGGAACACTCCATCGAATTCCAGATCGTGTTCCTGCAGACTCTGTTTGGCCCAAACATCCGCATCCTGCCCGTTCTTTGCGGCTCCTTCGCACTCAGCATCTCCTCCGGCGGCATTCCTGAGGACGACGATGCCGTGAATGCGTTCATCCAGTCGCTCGCCGCGCTAACTGAACGGGAACGCGACCGCGCCTGCTACGTGCTCGGCGTTGACATGGCGCACGTTGGCCGGCGCTACGGCGACGAAATAGCCGCCAGGGCCGGTGAAGGGCGCATGACCGAGGTCGGTGTCCGCGACCGCGCCCGGATCGAGCGGCTCGGAGCGGGCGACGTGGAAGGGTTCTGGGATCTCGTGCGTGAAAATGAAGACGACCTGAAGTGGTGCGGTACCGCCCCGCTCTACACGTTTCTGCGCGCCGCCCGCCCGGCCTCCGGCAAGCTGCGTCGCTACCAGCAGTGGAATATCGATGACGAGAGCGTCGTCAGCTTCGCAGCAATGGACTTCCACCGCGCTTAGCCGTTGTTGGGTGCTCGCTCGACGCACTGGAAACGACATTCATCTCATTGTCTACAGGCTTAATACAGCTTACACTTGACGGCTCGCTCAAATCATAGTAATTTCGATATAGAAATGGCTATAGCCGCGCATTCCGGTTTCATGCTCCACACCCACGACGCCTCGTGTCGCCTGACCTGCCCCTGTTGTCGCTGATTCTGGCAACGTCGCCTCCCCCCCACAGCTTGCGGTTCTGTCCCAGAGGAAGGTCTATTCTATGAGTCTCAGCAATCAGGTTCTCGCCGATCAGTTTCTCAGCCACCAGTCCGAAGCATCGCGGGCAAGCCCCGGCAACTCGTTGGCGGCATTGGTCTATCACGTTAGCGCACTAGCCCATTCGGATATCGAGGTCACCGAATTGGTTGAGCGTACGGGTAGCCTGGTGCTCTTCAGTCTCCACGCCGACGCCATTCGCATTGTTCTGCGCGATGCGAACAGCGGCGTGCCCGTAACGTTCGCCGACAGCCGCGTGCATGGCGCTTCCGACTCCCAGTCATTTGTCTTTTCCCGACCGATCACCGTTCGCGGAACCCACTACGGTCATTTGGAGGTTGGCATTAACGATGCCAAGTGGCCGCTCGCCGACTTGCTTCCAGCAGCCGAGACCATCGTCGAGTTGTTGGGGCAGCGGGCCGAGCGCGGGGAACTCCGCGCGAAACGGTCGGCCCTGCGGGAGCGGGCGGAGGACCTGCGCAATCGGCGCCATCTGGACGTAGTGTTGACGCGCGCGAGCGGTGTCGTCGCTCGGGAGCGTAATTGGGAGCAGGCCAAGGCGCGCGAGTGGATCCGGCAGGAAGCCCTGCGCAAGGGTCATCCGGTGGCACGGTTCGCGGAAAGGCTGATCCTGGCTCAGACCCTGAGCCGGCGCATGACTCATGCCCGACCCGGCCTGCCGCTGCAGCGAACGGCGTAAACGAGTCCCTGCGGTTGAGCATGCGCGGCCTCAACTGGCCCAGACACCGGTGAGCGGGATGCGGCAGCGCACTGTCCCTACCAAACAGTACGCCTTCCCGTGCTACCATTTCCGCGTTAGCGGCCGTTCCGGGAAGCGGGCGGAGTCGTCCCCAGCATGACTCGATTCGGCGTCGCCAGGGGATGGTGCGCCTTCCGCTTCTCCGGCACCGTGATTGCGCCGAGGCAGAATGCGTCGTCTCATCAAGAAAATCCACACCTACGCGGGGCTGCTCACCTTTACGCTGCTGCTGGTTTACGGCGTCGCCGGCCTGACTGCGACTTTCCGAAAAGGAGCCGGGACTGCCGAGCCTGCCTTCGGCTCGCCGCGACTGGTGGCCTTCACGCTACCGCCCGGCGCCAGCAAGCAGCAGATCGCTGACCGGGTATACGACCGGCTCAATCCCCCTCTGGCCGAACGCCTGACCGCGGACTTGGTGGAATCCGACGTCGATGGCAATCCGCGACTCGATTTCTGGTCGATCAACGGGACACAGCGGGTCACTGTGTTGGCGCGCGAAGGTCGATTGAAGATTGAGCAGAAACCGAACGATCTGCCCGATTACCTGAACGCCCTGCACGCCACTCTGACGGCCTATCCCACGAGTTTCCCCTTGTTGCGCGTGTGGGGGGAGTACAACCACTTTGGGCTGTTCTGCCTGCTGTTCCTGTCATTGTCTGGCGTGTATTTGTGGCTGTCCTCCCGCCCGCGCTATGCTCCCGCGCGGCTGCTCGCCGCCGAGGGCAGCCTGGTGTTCGCCCTGATCTACATGCTGTTGAGGTGAATGATGTACAGGTGGATTCGCAACACGCACCTCCTGCTCGGCCTGAGCATCTGCCTGTTCCTGCTGATGTATGGACTTAGCGCTTTGCAGATGGCGCACCCGGCCTGGTTCGATCTGAAACCGGCAGTGACGCGAGAGAACCTCGTTCTAACGCGCGACGCCGGGTCGGCACGGTCAGTGGCGGAGCAACTGAGGCATGCGCACGGTCTGCGCGGGGACGTGACCGAAGTCAAAGCGACACCCGGCGGCTTCCGTTTCCGTATCGTGAGGCCCGGCGAAAACGTGCTGGTGGAGTACGCGCGGGCCAGCGGGGCCGTGATTCTGGAGCGAAACGCACTGGGTCTGATGGCGTTCCTGAACCGCTTCCACCAGAGCGCCGGGGTACGCCACACCTACGCGTGGCTGAACGTCTGGGGAGTCCTGTCGGCGCTAGTCTCGATCGCATTGATCCTGATCTCGCTGACGGGCATCTACATGTGGTTCAAGTGGAAGCAGGAACGGGTGATCGGGGCAATCCTGATGGCCGCCTGCCTCGTCTTCAGCCTCACCTTAATGGTTCTGCTGCGAACGGCGTAACCCGGCAGAATCCACTTCGGCTGCTCTATGCTAACTAGGAAGAAGGCTAGCCATGCCACCAGAGAATGGAACGCTCCCCATTGAAATCTATCAGCTAAAGGCCACTCTAAAGGACACGCGACCGCCAATCTGGCGCAGCCTGCTGGTGCCCTCCGACTTTACGCTGTCGCAATTGCACGGCGTACTCCAAGTGGCCATGGGGTGGGAAGATCGCCATTTGCACGAGTTCCAGATCGGCGACCAAAACTTCGGCATCCCGGACCCGGAAGCTAGCTTTATGGCAGCCTGCACGGCGGTCAGTGACAAGCGGATACGACTTTCCAAAGTGCTCCCTGGAGTGGGCGCCAAGGGCTGGTACTTGTACGACTTCGGAGATGAGTGGGTACTCAGAATCGTCGTAGAAAAGGTACTGGCGCCGGAACCGGGTGCCGCCTACCCAGCCTGTATTGGCGGCAGGTTGAATAGTCCGCCTGAGGATTGCGGCGGTACCTACGGTTACCACAATCTTCTCGAAGCCATCAAGGATCCCGAGCACGACCAGCATGAATTGCTCGTCGAGTGGATTGGAGAAGCCTTCGACCCGGACCAGTTCCTGCCCGAGAAGATCAACCGTAAGCTCGCACCAGCGCAGCGCCGCTGGCTGAAGAAGTTGAAGCCCGTCTAGTCCGCACTCCGCGCCTGCCACGGGTTCAGACTGCGCTTAGTGGCCAGTCGCAGGCTTATGTGCGGGTACCGTAGCCGCCGCGGGAGGTGCCAGTTGTGCGGCGATGCGCGTGGCTTCTTCGACGGCGCGCGCCAGCACGGAACGGATTTTGCCGTCCTCCAGCATCATCAATCCGCCGATGGTGCAGCCGGCCGGAGTGGTCACATCGTCGCGCAACTCGGCCGGATGCCGGCCCGTTGTCTGTACCATCCTGGCAGAGCCAAGTACGGTCTGCGCGACCAATTGGAGCGCCAGCTGCCGCGGCAGTCCGACGCGCACGCCGGCATCCGCGAGGGCTTCCATTATCAGAAACTGATAGGCTGGGCCGCTGCCGCTGAGCGCAGTGATGGCGTTGAAGTGCGTCTCGTCCACTGCCAGGCACTGTCCCACGGCTTCAAACACCTTCTGCGCGCGTGCCAGGTGATCGGGCGAGGCATGTCTGCCTGCGCAGACCACGCTCATCCCCGAGCGCACGATGCACGGCGTGTTCGGCATCGCGCGCACCAGCGGATTGTCGGTGCCCAGCATCGCTTCCAGGGCTTGCGTGGATGCACCCGCCATGATTGAGATGAGCAGTGTGGCCGGGTTCAATCCGGCCGCCCTGAGGCCCGCCAGCACGCCGGTAGCCTGACGCGGCTTCACACACAACAGGATCATGCCCGACGATGCGACGTGATTGCTGAACTCCTGCTCGACCGGGATGCCCAGGCTATGGGCCGCGCGCTCGCAACTGGGGGCAGTTTTAGCCGATGCCCAGATGCGTTCGCGTTCAACCGCACCGCTGTCGATCAGGCCCTGAATCAAAGTGCAGCCCATGACGCCGGCGCCAATCACACCGAGCGTCTGGCCCTCGGCGACGAGTGCCGGCAGGGTTGCGGTGGTGCGTTTCGAGTGTGTCGTCATTTTCGGTGATTATCTCGCGTTTGGGGGCGGACCTCGTACTCGTGGGTACTCGCTCTATCATCGCAGCGAGCGAAGCCCTCTCCGCTTCTATAGCATCGAGATTGAGTAGGAGATCGATATCCAAGTGGACTCCAGTTTCGTCATGCCCGCCCTGTTCGTCGGCCACGGTTCGCCAATGAACGCCATCGAAAACAACGATTTCACCCGTGCGCTGACCGCACAAACGGCGCTTTTGCCCGTGAAGCCGACGGCGATACTGTGCATTTCCGCGCATTGGGAGACGGCGGGCACACGCGTCACAACGTCGCCGGCACCGCGCACGATTCACGATTTCCGCGGCTTCCTGCCGGAGTTGTTCGCCGTCGAGTATCCTGCGCCTGGCTCGCCGGAGCTGGCGGCCCGAGTTCAGCTGATGTTCGAGGACGGTGAGGTCCAGGGCGACGAGCGCTGGGGACTCGACCACGGGAGCTGGTCGCTGCTGCGGCATATGTACCCGGCCGCCGATGTGCCGGTGGTGCAACTCAGCCTGGATCGCGGCCTGAGCCTGGAAGGCCATTTTGAGCTTGCGCGTAAGCTGATGCCTCTAAGGGCGGAAGGCGTGCTGATTCTCGGGAGCGGTAACATCGTCCACTCGCTACCCCGCATTCGGTGGGAACAGGACGCGGAGCCGTATGAGTGGGCGGTTGAATTCGACCAAGCCATCGGTGCGTTTTTGCGGGGCGGGAACGACGCCGGCCTGATCGACTATCGTCGACTGTTGGGACGCAACGCCGAGTTGTCGGTGCCAACGGAGGAACACTATCTGCCCCTGCTGTATGCCGCTGCGCAGAGGCGCGACGGCGAGCGGCTCTCGTTCTTCTTCGAGGGCATCCAGAACACCTCGATCTCGATGCGCAGTTTCCAAATCGGCTGATCGACAAGCCTCTCCAGACTCCATTCGAGTGCTGGGAAGTGTGGGTGTCTGAGGTCTTCGATACGATGAAAGCCAGTGCCTGAAACGCGCAGCGCAATGGAGCACCGGGGACCGTCCAGATTGCGGCCGATATGGGCGAATGTCCGTGCCTGGTCAGCGGCGCGCGTTCGCGGACGCGTCACGCTCGCCGGGTTCTTCTTCACCCTGGCCTTGTTGCTGACCGGTTTGGCCGCGTTCGCCTCCGCCAACAACCTGCTGTTCCTGATTCTGGCGGCGATGGCGGCCACGTTCATCGTATCCGGGTTTATCAGCCGCCTGGGGATTGCGGGGCTCGAACTCGACGTCCAACTCCCGGATCATATTTCCGCCCGCCGCAGGACACCGGCGCGGCTGGTCATGCGCAACACCAAGCAGCACATGGCCTCCTTCTCCATCCAGGTGGTGGGCGTGGAAGGCAGTGTCTTCACAACGCCGGTATATTTCCCGTTGGTTTCGGGCGGGACGGAAATCGAGACATCCGTCGAAGTCGTCTTCGGACGGCGCGGCATCCATCGCGGCGATAGTTTCGAGTTCTCCTCGCGCTTCCCGTTCGGTCTGGCGGAGCGGCGGATTAGAGTATTGATGGACCGTGAAGTCCTGGTCTATCCTGCGCTCGATGCCCAGCCTGGGTTTGCCCGGCTGCTGGCCGACATCGCGGGCGAGAGCGAGTCGCCTTTCCAGGGACGCGGCAACGATTTCTACCGCATCCGGCCGTACGAACCCTTCGAGTCCGCACGGCATGTGGACTGGCGCTCCACGGCGCATACGGGCGACCTGCAAGTGCGCGAGTTCGCACGCGAGCAGGAGCCGCTGATCAGCATCCTGCTCGATCTGGGATGCGATCCAAAATCACAGCCGTGGTTTGAACGCGCCGTGGAGGCCTGCGCCTACCTGGCCTGGGAGATGTCGCAGCGCGGCGCACGGGTCCGTTTCAGAACTCAGGATTGGGAACTCCTCGCGCCGGTAGAAGGCGACGTCTACGCTATTCTGAAGTATCTTGCGCTGGTCGAACCCCGGTTCTCATCCAACCACTTACAACATCGCGTTGAGCCATCCGTCACGATCATCTTTACTACAGAGCCGAGCCGCCTGGAAGCCGGCGGTTGGGCTGGCGCTCGCGTGCTGCATCCTGGCTGCTTCCCCTTTGAAAGCGCGGAATCCGCCGCAGCCACCGGCTGAGCCGGTCCGCACCTCAATCACGGTTTCGGAACGAGTCGAGTCCGAATCTCCATCGCCCGTCACGACGCTGGACGCGACGGCGCTGGAGCAATCTCCGGGTGCGGGTATCGACGACCGGCTGCGCCTGGTCCCGGGGTTCTCGTTGTTTCGCCGGACTTCGGCGCTGGTCGCAAATCCGACCACGCAAGGCGTGTCGCTACGCGGGCTCGGATCCACCGGCGCGAGCCGCAGCCTGGTGCTCTGGGACGGCGTTCCACTCAACAGTCCGTTCGGCGGGTGGGTTTACTGGACCCGGATCGCGCCGGACGAATTGGAGCGCGTCGAGTTGACGGAGAGCGCTTCGACCAGCCTGTTCGGCGATCGCGCCATGGGCGGAGCCATCGCGCTGTTCAGCCGGGAAGCGGACCGGCAAACCGGCGCCGGGCACCTCGGTTTGGCCTACGAAAGCGGCAACCGCGGGACTCACGACATAGTGGCGTCTGGCTCGTACCTCTTCAATCACCGCTGGGCCTTGTCGGCCGGATCCCGGGACTTCATTACGGAAGGCTGGTACCTCGTGCCCAAAGGAGTCCGAGGCAAGGTGGACCGCCAGGCGGATGTGGCGTTCGCTGCGGGCACGCTGCGCGCGGATTACCTGGGGGCGAAGGATCGTATCTTCTTGCGGGGCGACGTGCTGTCCGAGGACCGCGACAATGGGACGGCACTGCAAAAGAACTCAACCGGTACCGGCACGCTGGCGGGGGACTGGTCGCACCAGGAGACCGCGGACACTTTCTCCGCTTTAGGCTGGTACACGCGCGAGGATTACCACGCGACATTCTCGTCGATCAACGCGGCCCGCAGCTTCGAGCGCTTGACCTCCACCCAGAGCGTGCCGGCCGAAAGTGCGGGCGGCGCGGTGTTCTGGCGTCACGGAGGATCGCATTGGAACCTGCTTTCGGGCGCGGACTTCAGCCGTGCGGAGGGTTACTCGCACGAGGTGTTCTATCCGGGCACTCCCACGAACAGAGGCGGCACGCTGCTCCAGGGCGGCGGCTTCGCGCAGAGCGACGTCACGCTGGGGCACGTGCGGTTTTTCGCGGGTTTTCGCGGTGAGGACGCGGCGAATGGCACGGCGTTCTGGAGCCCCAGCGGTGGAGTGACCGCCGGTTTCGGACGCTGGCGCTTGCGCGCTTCCGCCAATCGTGCGTTTCGAGCGCCCACCCTCAACGAGCTTTATCGCAATTTCCGCGCCGGAAATGTGGTGACGGTGGCAAACGCCGCTCTCAGGCCGGAGTCGTTGGCCGGGGTGGAAACCGGGGCCGATTGGATCGGCGAACGCACCAGCCTATCCCTGACTGTGTACAGGAACAGCTTGGGCGATCTGATTACAAACGTCACTCGCTCGGTCGTGCCGGGACTGATTACGCGTCAGCGCGACAATACCGGCTCGGCTCTGGCGCGCGGCGTCGAGGCCAGGCTAACGCGCAGGCTCGGTCCGCTGCGCTTCGAAAGTGCCTATTTATTTGCCGACTCCCGCATCAGCGCGGGAAAGCGCATCCCGCAAGTCGCGAAACAACAGGGCTCGGCGCAACTTGCATACGAGCGAGGTTCGACGCTGCTCGCCACCGGGCTGCGGGCCAGTGGGCTGCAATTCGAGGATGACGTGAATTCATTCCTGCTGCCGGGTTATGCTGTCTGGCATCTGACGGCCAGACAACAGCTGCCACGGGGGTTCTCGCTGAATTTGCAGGTGGAAAACCTGCTGAACCGGGAGATTGTAGCCGGCTACAGCCCGACTCCCCTGGTCGGCGCACCGCGGTTGGTCCGCGCCGGTTTGCGCTGGACCGTGCGCTGAATCGAGCGCCCCACAGATGGAGTAGCCGGTAACCTCGATCTGGAACGGGCCACGAGCAACTGCTCAAGGCTCGGTCTTCTGCGGCGTCAGCAGGCGATGACTGATGATTTTGGAAACCCTGGCTGTGCCCGGCATAGTCCTGGTCTGGAGCAGAACTTCCGCATACGGGGAGGTCCTGTCACCATTGCGTTCCTGTAGGATCTTGGTGAGCGCTACGGAAAACTCCTTCGACGCGACGAGTGCGCCAGCGGCCTCGGTAGCCTCCATCGTGATTCCGGAGATGATCATCACGTAGCCGCTTCCGGCAAGGTTCGGAACGATCGCAATGTCAGCGTAGCTCTCATCTCCATTCGCTCCGCCAGCGGCTGCGCCGTAGTAAACCTGTTCGCCCGGTTGCGGGGAGCGATTGAGGAACCGATAAGACTTGGTTCGCAAATCGTGGTCCAGGTGGAAGTTGAGCTGGGGTTCGAAAAGCTGGATCCACGGCACCCCTCTACGGCTGCCGATCAGCACGAAGTTACCCGTCATGAACTCGCGCGTGTCGAGGTACCGCGAGAAGCGAATCCGCGGTTTGGCTTTGTAGTTTTGCGCGAGTTCGATGATTCTCGCCGAGACGTTGACGTCGCCCAAGCTGGTGTATTGCCGCCGGGCGAGGAGTTCGAGCGCGGACCGCATTTTCTGGTCCGCGACGCCCTCAATCAATTTGGCCATCCGGGGAGTGCCGTAGAGTTCCCGCAAAGGGATATCGACGTCCAGAATGTCCTGCATTGCAACCAGGCAGGAGTCCGCCACCACCAGACTGGTCGGCTGACCGGGAGTGAAAAACTTAGCCCAGAACACGTCTTCGGATGGCGGGATTCTAACTTCGCTTCCCGGCGTTTGAGCGAGTAGAGCCTCCTTTTGCCGCCAAAAGACGAATGCCGCGACGGCGAAGGCTAAGGTAAGAACCGACAGTGTCACCAGGGATAGAACAAGCCTGCTTCGGGTGGTCGTTGCAGGTGAGGACACCGCGCCCGAACCAACCGGCTGGTTGTTCGGGTAGCGTGGTTTGCCGCGGCCAATGTCCGCAACCTCAACCGCCGGGATGGTCCGGACGTCGAAGTGCGGTATGTAGGCGCCTTTCGGAATCGTGAGCAGGATCGTCTCGTCCCGCCCCTCAGCGCTGTAATAATCCTCGAGCTTCTTGCGCAAATGACGAACTTGGACCCGGACGATATTGTCTTCATTCGGATTGAAGTCAGCCCGACGGCCGAGCACATTGCAGCCGACCTCATGCTCGCTGATTCCGCTCGGATTATCCTCCAATGTACGGCGCGACAGGTACAGCAGGATGTCCCTGAGTTGGGGAGCCTTGATGAAGCACTGGCTGGCGACGATCCGCTGAACCAGCGCCCATCTTTCGTCTTCAGCCAGCACGAGACTGTCCTCGGGCTCCTTCCGGAGTACGCTCAAGCTACGGTTCCTGTGTTGCCGATTGCCATGTCTGAGCAATAGCCTATCCCGAGGCAACGCGAAAAGCTACTGCGTAAAGCTATGATTCCCTGATGGCGTTCACGTAAATTTACGTGAACTCGCCGAGAAGCCACGGAGAATTCCCTTACAATTCGCCGGCTGAACATACAGGTTAGTACAGGCCCCTGCTTTGGTGGTGCCCGTGCGCGGACCGGGTCCAAGTGAAGATCCTGTGCCGTCTGCGGGCTCAAGTTCAACGATGAACCGCAGAAACTTCATCCGCCTTGCCGTCCCGCTGTCTGCCACGGTGGCATTAACCGCGCGGAAATCCCATGCCGCTATACCAAGGATGAAGATCTCGCGTATTCGGTGTTACAGACCGCCTCATCCGAACCCTACAGTCAACCAAAGCAACCTGATCGTGACGGTAGAGACCGACGCCGGAATCACTGGAATCGGGGAAGGCGGAACGCGGGATTCCATTGAGCAATGTGCCGGGATGCTGATCGGGGAAGATCCCAGCCGCATCGACCACCTCTGGCAATACCTTTACCGTGGTTACTTCTATCCTCCCGGGCGGGAGAAACTGCACGCGTTGGGCGCACTCGATCTGGCGCTGTGGGACATCAAGGGAAAGGCGCTTGGCGTCCCGGTTTACGAACTTCTCGGCGGCCTAAGTCGCAATCACGTTGAGTGCTACTCGACCGGGTTCCCACGGCACGGTTCTCTCGGAGAAACGGCGAAGGCCTGTGTGGACATGGGGTTCCGCGCTTTTCGAATGGCCGTGGGTGATTCCCACACGACAACTTTTGATTCGCGGACTAGCGTTGACGAAACGGTCAACCTCTGCCGGGAAGTGCGGGCAGCAATCGGCAACGAGAAGGACTGGGCGATAGATTTCCATACCCGCCTCGACATGTCCGACGCGGTTACGCTGGCCTCCCGGATCGAGCCCTTCAATCCCTACTTTATAGAGGATCCTCTGCGCTCGGAGAATCTGGGGATTTGCAAGGATCTGCGCGGGCGTGTCCGGTTGCCAATCGCGGTCGGCGAGCAACTTGGCAGCCGCTGGGATAGCAACGAACTGATTGAGAAGCATCTGATCGATTTCACGAGGGTCACGCTCCCAAACGTCGGCGGCATCACTGAGTTCATGAAGATTGCGACGCTGTGCGAGACACACAATGTCGGGATGATCCCCCACTTTACGGGGCCTGTCGCGGTCTCCGCATTGGTTCACGCTCTGGGGGCATTCTCCGGTCCGGTTTTGATGGAAATGACCGGCACAGGTCCTGTGGCGGAAGCGCACCTGCCCCAAAGCTACGAATTTAAGGAAGGCAAACTATGGCCTAACTCCCGGCCTGGTCTGGGGGTAGTGTTCGACCCGAAAGCGGCACAGCTAATTACGGAAGTTACCGAACGCTATGCTCCGATACCGTTATTTCAGAGACCGGATGGATCGATGACGAATTGGTAGTCGAGCGGGCGATCGGGAGAGGAAGATCCCGATTGAGATTAACAGACATTTATATCAAAACGCCTCCCGGTGATTTCGTGGTGAAGCTGCAATATATGAATCGGTCCATGATATGCATTTGCGGATGTGGATACTGTTTTCGGTAGTCAATTGGTCTTATGTGGCAGGTTTGAAGTGAACCGATAATTTCACTGAAAACTCTTGAGTTTTCAGCCATATTTTCAGATCGCAACATCCCCAATGCTGCGATCATGAAGTGGGCTTCCCGCTCCGCGCGATCAGCGGATCGAACGCGTTGGGAAGTCATTGTTTGCAGAGGTTAGTACAACTGGCAGGAACGGGGGTTCCTGGCTTCAGGAGTCAATTCAAATAGTATGAAGAATACTCGTAGTTTTATTCTGGTAGCGCTCGCTCTGACCCTCATCATGCTTTTAGCACCGGTAGGGCAAGCGCAACAATTTCGAGCTCGCGTCCAGGGTATTGTTTCGGACGAGAGTCACGCCGTCGTCACCAACGCAGCGGTGACGCTGCTCAACGTCAACACGGGCATCAAGTCAACACGCCAGACCACCGAAACGGGTCTGTACTTGTTCGACGGTGTGGATCCCGGGACCTATTCGATCGCAGTCGAGATCGCCGGCTTCAGCAAGTTCGTTCAGGAGAACGTGCTGGTACAGGCCGGCGGCGACGTCACCGTCAATCCGATGCTGAAGACCGGTTCCGTGCAGACGACGGTCACCATCACGGAGACCCCTGCGGCTGTGGAATTCAACTCCAGCAACAAGGACATCACGCTGGATAGCAAGATGGTCGCGGAGATTCCGCGCATCGACCGCAACCCGTTCAAGCTGACCTTGCTGGCGCCCTCGGCCATCAACACCCGCGGCGAAATGCAGCCTTACCATTCGTGGGCGGCCAATAGCGTCGACCTCGGCGGCGGCACCAACTTGAAGAACGACCTGGAAGTCGATGGCAGCCCGATCGGCCTCGGCCACAAGAATAGCGTTATTCCCAACACGGATTCCGTGCAGGAAGTCGTCGTTTCCACCAACAGCGTGGACGCCGAGAGCGGCCATGGCGCCGGCGGCCAGATCGCGATGGTCACCAAGTCTGGAACCAATGAATGGCATGGCACCGGATTCTATCTGGGCCGCTATCCTTGGGCCAGCGCGGCGACCGACCGTACTACCTTCAACTACAGCGCCACCCGCCAGCACATGATGGGCGGAACTCTGGGCAACCCGATCCTCAAGAACAAGTTGTTCAACTTCTTCTCGATGGAGTATTGGAAGGTCAGCAATCCGAACAACTACTCCAACACGATGCCGACCGACCTCGAGAAGAACGGCGATTTCTCGCAGTCTCAGTACCTCGACGGCGGCAACCAGGGAATCCGTACGGTCTATGATCCGTACACGACAGTCCTGAACAACGCCACCGGCGCAGTGACCGTGACGCCGTTCGCGGGCAACAAGATCCCGACAGCCCGTTTCGATTCGCTTACCGGAAGCTTGATGAAGCAGTTCTGGGCTGGCAACAACCCAGGCGACAACATCACTGGCATCAACAACTACCGGAAGAGCTTCGTCGAGACCTACAACTACTACAACTACTCCGAACGCGCCGATTACAACCTGAACGACAAGTGGAAGTTCTTCGGCCGCATCGGCCGGTATCACACCAGCGACATTTCCGGTAACCCGACCGGCGGCACCAGCGATCTGTACGTGCCGACCGGCACTTTGCGCGCTGCCTGGCAGGTGTCCGGCGACGCCATCTGGACCGCTACCACACGGACCGTCGTCAGCTTCCACGGCGACTGGCATAACGTCACCGACGCTTACGTCTCCCCCGACCTGGGCAAAGACGGTTGGTCGAAGATCTGGACCAACAACAACTGGTACAAGACCTACCAGGATGCCGCGGTTGGCGTTCCGGTCTATTTCCCCCACATGCAGATCGGCAACACCGGCGTCGGTGGCGGCGGCTTCTATTGGGATCAACGTCCCGGCGGCCAGGCCTACAACGTGAAGATCTCGCATCAGGCGGGCTCGCACTTCCTGAAAGCCGGCGTCGAACATCGCCGCAGCTACGGCCTGAGCTATGTTTCGAGCACCTCGAACTTCAACTTCAACACTGCCGTCACCGCCGAAACCTTCAACAACCCGTTGGTGGCACGCAATGGCGACCAGTTCGCTACGTTCCTGCTCGGTTCGCTCGACGGCTCTTCGCAGATGATCGGCGGCCCGTCACCGGACAACCACACCGAGTTCTACGGCATGTACTTCCAGGACGACTGGAAGCTGTCACGCCGCATCACCCTGAACCTCGGCCTGCGTAACGATTACGAGACGGCCTTCCACGATCCGAAGCACTACTTCTCGCAGGGCATGGATCTGAACGCCGTTGTACCTGAGATGGCGGCCAACCCGCTCTCGGTTCCCACTGCGGTCAGCGACATCGTCGGCACCAACTACTGGCACAACACCGGCATGTGGAGCTTCACTTCGAGCAGCCACCCCGGCATGTGGGATGCGCCCAAGCTAGCGCTGCAGCCGCGCGCCGGTCTCGCCTTCCGCGTGGACGACAAGACCTCGTTGCGCCTGGGCTACGCCCGCTACACGATCCCGACGGAATTCAACATGGACATCGCTCCTGGGTTTGAAACCGTGAGCTTCCTGGAACCGCCCTTCTTCGGCCAGACCGGCTACCAGAACACTCTGGGCCAGCTCGCCGGCATTCCGCAGCAGACCTTCTCCGACCCGTTCCCGGCCGGTAAGAATCCGCTGCTGCCCATCAAGGGCAACGGCTACGGCTCGAATCTCGGCCGCGGTGGCGAGACCCTGCTGTGGTACAACAAGGACTTCAAGAAGGCCTATAACGACCGTATCAACGTGTCGTTCCAGCGCCAACTGCCCAAGGAATTGGTTGTTTCGGCGACCTATTTCATGAACTTCGGCCACCAACTCTACACGCGCAACTTCAATGCCACCGACCCGCGCATCCTGCAGAAGTATCAGAACTCGTTGAGCGCAACGGTAAACAATCCTTACTACAACTATCTGACTTCGGACCTATTCCCTGGCGGCGGTCTCCGCTCCCAGCAGACGGTCACCCTGTCATCGCTCCTGAAGCCCTATCCGCAATATGGCGACTTGTTCCAGGCCGGCACGTGCTGCGCGGCCGAACGCTATAACTCCATGGAGTTGAAACTGCAGAAGGCGTTTAGCAGGGGTTACAACTTCCTCGTGGCCTACGTCTATGTTCGCGAGAAGACCCAGACCTACTTCAACGACGCCGGCACGTACTTCAACCAGATGATCTGGCAGGACAGCGATCAGTCGCGCCACCACCTGACAGCCGCAAGCACTTATGAAGTGCCCGTCGGCCGCGGCCGCACCTACCTCAGCCAGATCCCGAAGGCCGCCGACATGCTGATCGGCGGATGGAAACTCACCGGCATGGGGACCTTCCTTTCCGGCAGCTACCCGCGCTTCGGGAATCTGCTCGTCACGGGCAACCCCTGCGTTGCGAACCCGACGCGCGGCGCATGGTTCAACACCACCGCTTTCGCGCCGATTCCGGCTAACACCTACGTTCTGCGGAGCAATCCGTGGCAGTACGACTGCCTGAAGAGCCCGAGTTTCATGAACGTCGACGCCAGTCTGTCGAAGAACTTCAACATCACCGAGAAGATCCATACCGAGTTCAAGATGAACGCTTACAATGCGTTGAACAAATTGAACCTCGGACCTCCGAACACGGACGTAACCTCGTCGCAGTTCGGCACCACCCTGTTCCAGGGCTCCCCAGGCGGCACCTACGGTTCCGGCCAGGGCGCAAGCACGTTCTCCAGTGGACGTCAGATCGAACTCGGCTTGAAGCTCATCTTCTAGCTGGGCGACAATCCTGTTAACGAGAAGATCCGGCGGCGGGCCATCCCGCCGCCGGATCTTTTCTTGTTCACTCGACTGTTTTGATTGCGTTAGTGATAGTCTGTTATGCAATTGAGGGCGCTCGCGCTCTCAGACGGGACAAAGAGGCCTGAATAGCGTCAAGCGACTGCGAACGCGTAATGCGATTCAGGGAGTTCCCGGACAAGTGCCCACTCCGAACGGCACGCAGCATGGAGGATCACTAGAAATGCGTATCAAATTCGCTCTCCTGACGGGCTTGCTCGTCCTGGGAGCTTCTTTCTCGAATGGACAGGCCTGGGTCAATCCAGGCACGTCCGGCGGGCCGGACTGCGGACCATTTCAGTCCCAATACGTCGGCTCGACGTCCTGGTATTGCTATTACCAGGGCACCTTTCCCTGGTTCGACGCGGGTGGGGGGTGGACCACCATACTGCGAGTCGCGGCTCCTGCTAGTGGCGCGGTTCAGGTCAAGTACGACTTCTTCCAACTGAGCAACGGCGGCGTCGATCCCGTCACTCTCAACATGATACTGTCCGACGGTACTGTCGTTCCCTATTCATCCGATTACACTTTCGCATTGAGCCCGAACCAGCCGTCCGAAGTGACACTCCTGAGCAAGCACACGGACAGTGGCGACATTGAAGCGAATGGCTCTGTCCACGTCCAGATCAATTGTCCGGACCAGGCGACTTGCAAGCATGTGATGCCACAATTGATTTACACCTACCTGCCAAAGTATCCGTGGTTCCTGAGCAGCGCTCTGAGCGCCAACGTTTTGTTGCCGGCTCAACCGGACAGCACCGCCTGGTCCGCGGTCGGCATGAACGATCCACAGACAGACGCAGCGAAGAACCAGATCGTGTCCTTTGTCATCTCTAACGATTCTGGCTCGGATCAGGTTTACACCGTGACGGCATACGACCAAACGGGGAAGCAGGTGGGACAGAACGCCACTCCGACGATCGTTAGCGGGCAGAGCAATGGCTACCTCTTGCACGGCTTCCTCTCCGGACTGCCGCAGGGACTGCTGAAAGTCCGGGTAAGCGGAACAGGAACATTCATGTTTACAGCACTCCAGTTCAACGGCCCGGCCGCTACGGCATTGGTGCCGGTGGCAGAGGGGACCAACAGCCTGGAGAAGTAGGGGGAGTAGAAACTTGGGGTCGGTGCTCCAGAGCCCGTATGGCATCCTGGAGCGGTCCCGGGCGAGCCGACCCCTCCGTGGCACTACGGCCTTTTCTCAGTCCAAGATCCCGCTGGCGCTTGGGCGATCGCATCGTCCCAGGCAGCCTTGAGCACGGGGTCGTTTGGAGCCTGCCGCCGTGCTTCGCGCAGTTGCGTCAGCCCTTCCTTCCACTGCCCTAGCTTCAGGAGGGCAACCGCGAGATTCACCCGCAATTCCACGTGCTGCGGGTCCAATGCCACCGCCGCCCGATACTTCTCCAGCGCGCCGCGTAAGTCCCCCGCTTTCTCGAGAGCGACGCCGTCGTTATTGCTGCGGGCGGCATTCAACTGGTTCTGGGTATTGAGATCGCGGGCGCGCAGAACTTCCAACAACTTCTGCTTGATCTGCCTGGCCCGCTCCATCTGCCCATCCTGGCGGAGGGCGGTGTTGAGACTGTTCAGCGTGGTCTGATCTTTCGGGTCGATGCCGTAGGCCTTCTCGAGATGTACTATGGCTGGTTTAACTTGCCCCTGGTGTAAGTACTCTGCGCCGAGCCGCGTTAGCGCTACAGGATCGGAGGGGCTCAGCGCGACGGCGCGTTTGAACGCTGCCAGTGCGCCCGCGTCGTCCTGCAGCGTCCGCCGGGCCTGACCCAGGTCAGACCAGGCTTCGGCGAAATCAGGTTTGAGCCGTACCGCTTCCTTCAGGTCCGCACTCGCCTGTTCCACCTCACCCAGATCGGTGTGGACCTTGGCGCGCAGATAGTGCGCCAGAGCCGCTTCCGGCTGGCGGCCCAGCATCGTCAACGCGCGGTCCAGATGCGCTGCGGCGCTCGCGAGTTCGCTGGTCTGGGCCAGCACCATGCCGAGGTTCACGTGCGCTTGAGCAAGGTTCGGATCGAGTTGGACGGCCCGCTCGAACTCCGTCCGCGCGGGCGCGAGCTCGTTCACGTTGTTGAATGCCTCGCCCAGGGCGTTGTGCGCCTCGGCCGAAGATGGATTCAACCGCACGGCCTCTGTCAGTTGTTCGATGGCCTCACTGCTCCGCCCTTCCTCGTCCAGCGCCATGCCCAGAAGCAGCCGGGCTTCGCCATAGTTTGGATTCACGCGAACGGCCTCGCCGAGCATTTGAATTGCTTGCGGCCTCACGCCATTCGCCATCAGTTTGCGGGCCGCGTCGGTGATTGCAGTCAGTTTGGCCGATGGTTGCGCCTGCAACCCGCAACAGCAGGCCAGCACGACCAGGGTGCGAACGCCGCTCCGAACCATGAATGCGATCTTCTCCCTGAGGTCTCCCGCCATACTCAGCCGAACTTCTGCTGGCGCTGAATGCCAGCGGCCTCGGTGATGTAGACCAGATGGTCGGCGGATACTCCGGCGAACTTCTCCACCAACCCGAGCGGCCATCGGACCTCAATGTCGGCGGTCGCCGCCGCGCCCAGTCCGAAGTGCAGCCGCGTGTCGTTAACCGACAAGTATGAAGATTGCGCCAGCACCTCCTGGGCCTGCAGCTTCCCGCCATAGCGGACCGTCACCCGCGCCCCAATCGCACTCCGGTTCGATTTCACTCCGGTGAGCTTGACCTTGATCCAATGCTGACCGCCGCTCACGTCATTGCGCAGCAGCGAGGGTGGCTCGTTTTGATTGACGATCAGGATGTCCACGTCGCCGTCATTGTCGAAGTCGCCGAACGCGCAGCCCCGGCTGGAGTGTGGCGCTTCGACGCCCGGCCCGGCTTCGCCGATCAGTTCCTCGAAGCGGCCATTTCCCAGATTTCGGAACACCACGCGCGGAGTCTTATATGGCAGGGAAGGCAGCTGCCTTTCGGCCTCGGGGTAGATGCTGCCGGTCACCCAGAACAGGTCGGGGTTACCGTCGTTATCGAGATCGGCGATACCCGTGCCCCAACTCACGAAGCGCGTTTCGACCCCTAATCCCGACTTGAGCGTCACGTCGCGGAAGTTGCCCCTGCCGTCGTTGACGTATAGCACGGGCGTATCCTCGCAGAAGTGTGTCTTGAAAATGTGCAAGTTGCCGTCGAGCTTGAAATCGCCAATGCCCAGTCCCATCCCGGCTTGCAACATCCCGTCGTCGCTGAGCGACACGCCGTTGTCCAGTCCCTGTTCGGTGAACGTGCCGTCATGGTTGTTGCGGAACAGCAGGCTCGGCGTGGAGTCGCACGCCACATAGATGTCGGGCCAGCCGTCGTTGTCGAAGTCCGCCGAGGTAGCGGTTAGGCCGTAACCTGGATCAGCCTTCGAGATGCCCGCCTTGTCGGTGACATCGGTGAACGTGCCATCGCCGTTGTTGTGGTAGAGGCTGTGGTAGCTGTGCGCGAGTCCGCGCGGTCCGCAATTCACCAGCACGCCTTTGTAGTTGCAACTCCCGCTCTCGCCCGTGCGCGGTACCGTCTGGTAGTCGAAGGCGAGGTAATTCGAGACAAACAGATCGAGCTTGCCGTCGCGATCGTAATCCACCCAGGTGCAACCTGTGCCCCAGCGAGGCTTGGCGTTCAGCAGCCCTGCCTCCTTGGTTACGTCCGCGAATGTGCCGTCGCCGTTATTGCGAAACAGAACATTCTGCCCCCAGCCCGTGAGGAACAGGTCCTCGTGCCCGTCGTTGTTGTAGTCGCCGACCGTCACGCCGTAGAAGTAACCTGTGCGCCATAGACCTGACGCTTTCGTGACATCGGTGAACGTGCCGTTGCGGTTGTTTTTGTAAAGGCGGATGGATGCGTCCGCTGGCGGATCGCCGAAGCGCGAGCCGGTCAGGACCAGAATATCCAGCCAGCCGTCGTTGTCGTAATCGAACAACGCGCAGCCGCAGCTCATCGTCTCCAGGATGTAATCGCAGCGATCGGCATGTCCCGCGACCACGGATTCTTTGAGGCCGGCCTGTTGCCCGACGTCGGTGAACTTTGCCCGGAAGGGTAGCCCCGATGGTTTGCCCTTGGGTGCGGCGCGGACGCCTCTGGTTGCCACGCCCTGGCCGAACGCGCGGGCCGCAGGCAAGGCCAGTAGGTTGAGCAGAATACGTCGGGTGAGGGAGACCATCGTGGAGGGCGGAACTCGCTGCAATCAGTATACTGAACCCCTCGAGTGCGACAGACCATCGCTTGGGTGGGACAGACCATCGCTTGGGTGGGACAGACCATCGCCCTGCGTGGTCTGTCGCGGGGGCCGGCGTAACACCGCACGTGGACTGCTACAAGGCGAGCAAGCATGAAAGACGACGGATGCGATCGTCTGTTCTACTGAACGCACAAAAGCCGTGAAAGCGGTTCCCCGCCCTCACGGCTTTCGTACGTTCTTAAAGCGTGTTTGCTCTAGCGAGCGGCTTTGCGCTTGCCCGGCCATTCGCGCCGGCTACCCGCGGCTGCACGGGGCTGGAACTTAGACGGGCGCGCACCATTGAACGGCTTCGATTCCGTCCGGCGGGCGTCGCCGCGCGGCATGACCACGACTTTGGCGCGGGATTCCCCGGCCAACGTCTCGGCCATCAGGCGCTCGGTGGTGGAGCGGATCTCGCGCTGGGCGGCAGGCTCGATCTTCGGCATCGGCTGACGTGTGAGCTGGATGTTCAGCGTACGTTCGATGCGGCGAATCTCGTGGCGCTCCGCACGAGTTCCAAACGTGGAAGCGGTTCCGCGCATGCCTGCGCGAGCCGTGCGGCCGACGCGGTGGATGAAGTCCTCCGGCGCCTGCGGCAAGTCGAAATTGACCACGTGGCTGATGCCCTGGACGTCGATACCGCGAGCGGCAACGTCGGTGGCGACTAGGATGCGGTAATGGCCCTCTTTGAAGCCCTTCATGGCCTCGTTGCGTTGGTTTTGCGTGCGGTCGCCGTGAATGCGCGCCGCTTTGATGCCGGACATCGCCAGGTGTTTGGCAAGGCGTTCCGTGCCGTGCTTGGTGCGGGCGAAGACCAGGAACGAGCCCTTGTTCTCGCGAAGCATCGACTGCAGCAGCCCGATCTTCTCGGTCTGCTCAACTTCGTACACGTGCAGATCGCAGTTGTCGGCAACCTTGGTGGTCGAGCCCATCGCCACACGCACCGGATCCTTCAGGTACGTCGTGATCAGGCTCTTCACTGAGCTCTCCATGGTGGCGGAGAAGAACAGCGTCTGGCGCGCTTCTGACATCTCGCCCAGAATGCGCTTGATGGAGGGCAGGAAGCCCATGTCCAACATGCGGTCGGCCTCGTCCATCACGAGGGTCTTGACGCCAGAGAGCTTAACGAGCCTGCGGTCGAGGAAATCGACCAGCCGGCCGGGCGTGGCTACTACGATGCTGGCGCCGCCGCGGATGGCCCGCAGCTGCCGGGTTTCGTTCATTCCGCCGCAAACCACGACGGCTTGCAGACCGGTGCTGCCCTGGAGTTTCGCAAACGTCTCATGGATCTGCATGGCGAGTTCGCGAGTCGGGGTCAGAATTAAAGCGCGGACTGCCCCATATACGGAGGCTTGAATCGCCGCATCCAGCCGGGCCTTGTCGCTGGAGAGCGATTCCAAAATCGGGACCACGAAAGCAAGTGTCTTGCCCGTCCCGGTTTGAGCTGTAGCAATCACGTCTCGGCCTTCGAGCGCCGGAGGAATTGCTTCGGATTGCACAGGCGTCGGCTTAACAAAGCCGGCGCGGGAGAGGTTGCTCTTCAACACAGTTGAGAGCTTGAAGTCAGAAAAGTTGTTCATTCAGTTGTTTGGGCAGAAGGATCAGCCGAACCGGCTGAACTAAACAGGCGGGACAGACGAGCCAACTTGCATTTACTATCATAGCGCACTTTTCAGACTGGCACTTAAGTTGCTAGCGAAATGCATCCAGCCGGGGCAACAACCTGGGCTACTCGTACTTCGCCGCGCGTGCCTGCCAAGACGCAGAAACGCCCGGCGGAAGTGCCGGGCGTTTCTGCGAATACCGACTTGGCCTTACTCGATTAGTCGCCGAACGTCCCGATTTCTTCCGGCTTTTCGACCGGCTTCGCAGCGGGCTTGATCCCACCGTTCGATCCGCCAATCTGGACCAGATTCGTTTCAGGCTCGTTCAGGACATGCTTCCTGTAGAGCGCCGCCATCTTAGCATTCTCGGCGTCCTGCGCCAGCTTCTGCTTCTCGTCACGAGCGCGAAACTTCTCTTCCCGCGCCGTCTTGGCGATGCCCAACTTGTCCAGATCGTGCTGGACTTCCTTGGTAATGATCTCCTCGCGCAGGGCCAGACGGTGTTCGGTGGAGTTCAACTTTACCGACTTGCCACCGGCGAAAATCTCGTGGCGGCCGTGCTCTTCGTACCACTTGGTCAGCGTTGCGGTCATGTGCATCTTCTCGACGATGTTCCGCCAGCCGACGCCGGTGTTGTAGGCGCAGAAGCTGATCTCGCCTTCCTGCGTCGCGTACGGAATAATGCACTGCTCAGTGCGGCGGAAGTCGTAATTGAACAGATCCTGGAACCACATTCCCGCGATGAATAAAAAGTTCCAGCGGTCCTTACGGCGCTGTTCGATGTCGGTCAGCGTACGGTCGCCGCCCACACTGCCATACTTGCGCCCGGTCGCGCCAAAGGTCTTGTCGAATTTCTGCAACAGGTCCTTCAGCTTGAAATGGGTCGGCGCTTTGAACGCGTTGTAGTTCCGCATTAGCGCCAGAGCCATGCCCGTGACGGTCCAGAACTTGCCGCGCGCCGCGTCGTTCACGCGCTGGATGTCCAGAGCGAGACGGTCGCCGTTGAGGAACGCCGTCACCGGGACGGCTTCCTTGGTTTCTTTGTCGCACATGACCGCCATGCCGACGCCGCAGTTCGGGTGGCAGCCGCAGCTCAAGGCACCCCAATCGGCCTGTGGTCCGTGGACCAGATCGGCCCAGTCGGAGAACGTGCTCATAAACGAGATCGGGTACCAGTCGCGGACGGGCTCGCCCAGTCCGGTCTGATTCTTCACATCGTGCGCGAGATTGGCGAGCGTGTAGCGCTGCGCTGCGCGGCGCTCCGGCGTCACCGCCTCGTCGCGGCCCGTGAACGAAACCGGCTGGAAGCTCAGGAAGCTGATCTTCTTGGGGTTGTCGAGCGCGAATTGGACGATGCGGCCGACCTGCTCGTTGTTGATTCCATTGATCAGCGTGATGACGGGTACGATATCGACGCCTTGAGAATGTAGATTCTCAATCGCGCGCAGCTTGACGTCAAACAGGTTGCCCACGGCACGGTGCGAGTTAGCGGCGTTGCCGATCCCATCGAACTGGAGGTAGGCGTAGCGCAAACCAGCCTCGGCGGCTTGGCGGGCGAATTCTGGACTTTTCGCGAACTCGATGCCATTCGTCGCCGCCTGCACCGAGTTGTAGCCGACCTTCTTGCAATAACGAACCGCGTCCAGGAAGTACGGGGAAAGAGTCGGCTCGCCGCCGGAGAACTGCACCGACATCTGCCGGCGCGGCTTGATCTTCAGGGCGTTGTCGAGCATCGTCTTGATGTCTTCCCAGCTCAACTCGTGGACAAAGCCAACCTGGTTGGCGTCCATGAAGCAGGGGTCGCACATCATGTTGCAGCGGTTCGTAAGATCGATGGTCAACACGGAACCGCGCCCGTGGGTAATCGTCGAGGAACCGTGATGATGCAGGTCCTTGTCGTTGTGGGCGCGGATATCGCGGCCCGGGAAGACTTCTTCCAGGTGCTTGAAGAACTCGGGATCGATCGACATCACGTCCTCGAAATGGCCGTGAATCGGACAATCCTTCACCATCAGAATCTTGCCGTCGCGCTCGATGATCTGAGCCTTGATTTCGCCGGGACGGTCGGTCAGCAGAACGTTGACATCCTGCTTGCCGTCAATGATTTGCTGCCGGATATCAGGCACGCACTTGGGGCATAGGGAATCCGTCGTACGGGGCCAGCCGAGCTTCGGCTTCATCTTCTCGTACGATTTCAGGAGAGGTTTGTCGGACCATTTGGGAGTAAATCCGGGGTTCGGACTGATCTGGTTCAGCGTGTCGAAGACCTGCCAGACGGCGTTTGCCGCGATGGAAGCGGCCTTTTCCACGTACTTGATCGGTTTATGCATGATCGTTCAATGACTCCTCGACCTGGATACGGACAAATTACCTTACCTGATAAATCTTAGGGGCTTGAGGGCAACTCCACCACCATCTACAGCCGAATGGGGAGGATTCACGGCCGATTGGCGAACTGTGGCGGCGAACGGGAGACCCCGGCTGGACACCCGGAGCGTAGTAGCATGATTTGCATGGAGATAGCGGCGGCGCGCGAGGTCCCTTCGCGGCTCCGGTTCGTCGAACTGGCCCACGCCTGCGGCTTCGCCCTGGCCGGTGTAGCTCCCGCTCGCCCGCTGGATGATTTCGGCGAATACGAACGCTGGGTATCCGACGGATTGGCTGGCCCGCTGGGCTACCTGACGGACCACCGTATGGCGATCCGTGCAAATCCCCGCCAATTGCTGGCCTCGGCCCGTAGCGTGTTGTGCCTGGGAATGCTCTACAACACCGAGGTAACGGAGCCGCGACCGTCAGGGAGCGCAAGTATGGACGCATCCACTCCCGCCAGGTTCTCGCCGGTCCCCAGACACACAACAGATACCGCTCCCTTACGGTCGCGGCTCCGTTACGGCATCGTCTCACGCTACGCCTGGGGTGCCGGCGATTACCACGACATTCTGCGCGAGCGGCTTGAGACTCTGGCAAAGCGCCTTCAAGCGCACTGGGGCGAGTTTGAGTACCGGGTTTGCGTCGATACTGCGCCGCTGCTGGAACGATCCTATGCACGCGCCGCCGGTTTGGGTTGGATTGGCCGTAACACCTGCCTGATCAACGAACCGCTGGGCTCCTGGTTCTTTCTGGGCGAGATCCTGATCAGCATCGAACTCCCGCCGGACTCGCCTCCGCCGGACCGCTGCGGCAGCTGTATGCGCTGCGTCGATGCCTGCCCGACGCAGGCCCTCGTGCCCGCCGCAGGCACCAACCCGGAGCAGTATCGACTCGACGCCCGGCTGTGCATTTCGACTCTGACCATCGAGCAGAAAGGTCCTGCGCCCGAAGCGACCCGGCAGCAGACTGGGAGTCACCTTTTCGGGTGCGATATCTGCCAGGAAGTCTGCCCCTGGAACCGGCGCTCACCCGTCACAGGCGAACCAGCGTTCCAACCGCTGTACCCTCATCTCGATCTGTCTGAGGCGGCCGCCCTGACAAGTCAGGAATTCCGGCGGCGGTTCCGCCACACGCCGGTGTGGCGCGCTAAGTTCGAGGGGTGGATTCGAAACGTGGCGACGGCGATGGGGAATTCGGGTGATCCAGTCTGCATCGAGCCGCTGCGGGCACTGGCCCGTTCTGACGACCCGGGCATTTCTGCCCACGCGAATTGGGCGCTGCGGCGGTTGGAAGGCCCGGACGGCGGGCCGGATCAGAAAGTGCAGGCATGAACAACACTGGTGAATCGGTGGCGGCTGGTGCCGCAAAAGCGAGCGCTTTTACCGGCAGAGTTGCCGTGTTACTCGGGCTGTTTGTGGCTTCTTCACCGGTTGCCTTGCCCGCGTCCACCCGTGCCGTCCACCAGATTTCCGACCCCCTGGTCCAGAAGGGCTTCGATCACTTCTACAACGTCGAGTATGCCGAGGCGGCCGATTTCTTCAAGCGCGCGGTGGATGCCGCACCGGGCGATGCCGACCGCTATAACCACCTCTCCGAAGCGCTGCTTTTCGGCATGATGCACCGCGCCGGGGCGCTGGAAAGTCAGATGGTCACGGGCGGTAACTCCTTCTTGCGGCAGGCTAAGATGGAGCCCCGGCCGGAAGAGCAGGCCTTGTTTACCTCCTCTATTCAGAAAGTACTGGCAATGACCGGCAAGACGTTGGCGGCGAATCCGGCCAACGTAGACGCGCTGTATGCGCAGGGAGTCGCTATCGGCTTCCGCTCAACGTACAACTATCTGGTGAAGAAATCATGGCTCGATTCGCTGCGCGACGCGACGGCGGCCAGGAAACTGCACAACCGCGTGCTGGAACTCGACCCGTCGCGCGTCGATGCGCACATGCTGCAGGGTATGCACGACTACTTGATTGGCTCGCTACCGCTGGTCTATCGGATGCTGGGGTTCCTGGCGGGCTTTCACGGCGACAAGGACGAGGGAATTCGCAAGCTGCAACTGGTCGCTGAAAAGGGCGTATACAACAAAGTGGATGCGGAGATCCTGCTCAGCGTCATTTACCGCCGGGAGCGGCGCGCGGCAGAGGCGATTCCGATGCTCGAGAGCCTGCACACGCGGTTCCCGCGCAACTTCCTGGTACTGTTCGAGTTGTCGCAGATGTACGCCGACATGGGCGAGCGGCCCAAGGCGCTGGCGGCGGTGGACAAAATCGAAAAACTGAAGATGTCGGGCGCGCCGGGCTTCCGGACGCTGCCCGAAGCGCGTATCCAGTTCGCCCGTGGCAACCTGCTGTTCTGGTTCGGGAACTTCGACAAAGCGGTCAGGGAACTGGAACAGGCGACCGCGCACGCCGGCGAGTTGGACCCCAACTCGGGACCGTCCGCGTGGCTCCGCCTGGGACAATGCTACGACATCAAGGCGCGCCGGACCGACGCGCTGCATAGCTACGAACAGGCGGTCGCCTTCACGCCCTCGGGGGACCCGGCCAAGGAAGCCCGCAAGTATTTGGACCAGGCGTTCAGCCTGGAGCAGATGAAAGAAATCCAGCGGGCAACGAAACTCCAGAAGCAATGACGGGCGGTTTGGGGCGGGGCTACAACCGAAGCGGAGCCGCGTCCGCCGGGGAGCGCTGGACGCCCGGTCCGGTCACTTGCGCAGCAGCAGCGCCCAGTCGTTCCCATCCGGAGCGGCGGGAGACGTCCACACCGGGCCTTCCGCAGTCCCGATAGGCACCTTCTCGCCCGTCTGCGCGGCGAACCACTCTGCGCGGTAGCTTCCGGGCTTCAATTCCACACTGACCTTGCCACCCTTGGGCAGGTACACGGCGTAGGTTCTCCCCGGCTCAGCGACGCAGTACGCGCCGTTGTTGACCAGTTCATCGTGCGGCTCGGTCTTCCACCACTCGAAGCCGGTGAAGAAATCGACCATGTGCGCATAACCGTTCAACATGGTGGTCGTGTCATCGCTGCGGCCGTTCATCCACCCACCGCCCGTATCGGGCCAGATGTTGGTCCCGCGCCGCGCGGTCTCTCCCGCAGTTCCGTACGCACCCGCCATGGCAATTTCCCAGGCCGTTCTGCGGAGCGTTTCCGCCGAGTCTCCAGGGGGCGCAGGAGCCCATTTCGGATAGTGGTCCTCGTAGCCATACTCCTCGTTGGTCTGAGGAATAATCCGGCCCGTCTTCAACTGCAGTTGCCGCTCTTCGAGCATCAGCGCGTGCTGCCGCCGGGACCAGTCCTGGATGGAAGTAAACCCGAACCAGTCCGACGCGCGGTCCTGGTGTTCCCGGTGCACGGGATGGGTGGTCGCGAGGTGTTTGTAAGGGTCCCAACCTTCGAGCAGCGTTCCGGTCTCATGCGCCCACTTGTCGTCGCGGAAAGTGTCCAGGTCGTCTCCCAGATCCCAGGTTATGTTCGAAAACGCCGCTAGCCGCGCGGCCGCGTAGCGGATGTAACGGCGCTCGTCCTCGCTGCCGGGTACCGTGTGCACCATGCCATCGGCGATGTCGAAAATGACGGAAACCGTCATGTCCCGTTCGCGCGCGAACCGCACCATACGCTCGAATTTCTGCCAGTGCGCGACGTTGAAGCGCGCGTAGTCGAAGCCGGGATGATCGAAGTCCTCGGCCTTCACCGCGGGCCACGGACTGAGGAAAACGTTGAACTCCGCCGTGTTCATGACGGGCTCGCCGTACATGGTGGAGACGCGCCCGCCGAGCAGCGTGCGAACGCGGTTGATCTTCAGCCGGTGCAACCGCTCCAGACTGAAGTTGATGATGCGTTCGTCGCGCCACCCGACCAGAAAAAACGCGGTCGTGCCGTTGAAGTAATAGTGCTCTCCGGTGCCTTCCCAAATGAAGTGCCAGCGGTAGTCCGGATCCACCCGGATGGGCCCGCGCCGGTGGCCGTCCACGGCTCGAAACCTGCCCTCATAGCTCTGCTGCATGCCGCCGGCTTTGTAGCTGACGGAGTAAGCGTAGTCACCCGCTGCCGATGGCATGAACCGGATGCGCTGAGTAGTGCCATCGGCGGAGTCGCAAAAGCCGTTTACCGTCAATCGCACGCTGGAACCCGCTTTGCCGAACGAGCCGGTCAGAGAAGCTTCCGTGAACGGATTCTGGACGCCCGACGCGTCGGCGTGCACCGTGATCTCCACGTAGTCGTAAACGTCCACCGCGGGCGACGACTGGGAGAAAGTGATCGCGCTCTGGGATCCCCAGGCACCGCAAGCAGTGAGCACGGAGAAGAGCGCGACGCGCAGGGGACTTGGCATTTGAGGCAATTCTAACTCCATGCGGGCTGGTCCATGAATGCGGGGCGGCGCTGGAGCGCCCACGCGGCTCTGAAGAGCCACCCCACGGGGGATTAGCGGGAGACTGCGCGAAAGCCCCGGCTGGGCGACGGTTCGAAATAGCCGCGCCGCGACGCCACGGTGTAGCCCGCGCGCCGCAGCGATAGCCGTACCTCATGGAATCGTTCGTGAGTCACAGGCAGGCTGTGCGGGTAGTAGCCGAGCAGGTATTGCATGCGCAGGTCCCTTAGGATCTCCGCGAAGGCCCTGTCCAGATCCTTCGTGGTCCCTGGAAAGAACGTTCTCCCACCCGTCGAGTTCGAGAGCGAGGCGAGAGCGTGCTCGCCGCCGGTGTTGCGCCCTGGTTCCTCGGCCACGGGCACGATGATGACGGAGTAGATGATGGTGTCCGCGGCATGCGCGGCTTCGAGCGCCTGGAGGTAAGTGGTCTTCCCGAAGGTGTTGCCCCCGTCGCTCACAATCACTGCCACGTGTCTGCCATCCCGCGACTTCAGATCCTGCGCGCCAAAGCTGATGGCATCGTAGAGCGCCGTTGCGCCTTCGCTGCGCAGGCGGTTCAGGGCGCGCTCGATGCGTTCGGCACTACGCGTCCAGGACGCCTCCAGAGTGACGTCGGCGTTGAAAGAATACAGCGTTGCGGCGTCGCCCGGGTTGCCCGCCTGGAACAGCGAGCGGACAAAGGTGCGCACCGAATCGAGCTCCGTGCGATGCTCGCGCTGCGTGGAGCGGCTGCAATCGATCAGCAGGGCGACGCAGAGCGGTTTTTCCGTAGTCGCTTCAAACACGGCCACGTCTTGAGGGACGCCGTTATCGACGATCTGGAAGTCGTCGCGCTTGAGATTGCCCGCCAGCTTCCCGTCCGCGTCGCGCACGGTAGCGAGCATCCTGACCAGCCGAACATCCGAGCGGAATACCGGCGTCTCGGCCTGATCGGAAACAGTGGACGATTCCGGCTTAAAGGGGATGACCGCGGCGGGCTCGGACTTGCCGGACTGGGGTCTGGCTGCCGGTGCCGGCGCGCCGGACTGGTTCTTCGCTTTCGGTTTGGCGACAGTCTGCGCGCCCGGTTCAAGGGGTCCCTGCTGTACAGCGGACCCCACCCCGGCGATCCCCGACGCGACCATAAACAGGCCGAAAAGACCGGCAGACGCCGTCACTAGCGGCCTAAGACCGATGCGTCCCAATCCCCCTCCACCCACACGGCGCCATCTTCAAAATGTTCCTTCTTCCAGATCGGCACCATCTGTTTGAGCCGCGTGATGCCTTCGGCGCAGGCTTCGAAGGCCGGCTTGCGGTGCGGCGCGGTGACGACGATGGCCACGCTGGTCTCACCGATTTCGACTCGCCCGAGCCGGTGCACCATGGCAATGCGATCTATCGCATGGGCGTCAGCAAGCGCACCGCCAATTTGCGCCATGACGCGGATCGCCATCGCTTCATAGCACTCGTAGTCGAGATAAAGGGTTCGCCGGCCCTTGGTGTTGTTGCGCGTTACACCTTCAAAAACGACGAGCGCACCGTCCTCCCCTCGCAAGAGGCGTTGCCCCAGGCTACGTGCGTCGAAAGCGTCACGAGTCAAAGCAAAGAAGTGCCCGTAGGGATCCTCGATGACCCGAGTCCACCGTTCAGAAGTGGCCCCCGTGCCGCCGCTGACCGGAGGCAGAAAGGCGACCTCGTCGTTCTCCTTGAGTTCGCATGTTGAGTCGCTGAACTGCTGATTCACCGCAGTGACCAGCGAAGTGGCAATCTCTCCTAGGCGAGGGAAGCGGGAGGCATAGCGCTGGAACAAGCTGGAAACGGGCTCGCCCGCAGGGATCTCAGGCGAATCCTCTGCGAAGCCGGTGATATCCCGGGCGATACCGAAGAACAGTACGTGGACCTTCACTTTGCCTCATGCTACCAGACGCTTGCGGCACCTTCCGGGTTGCGAGATGCGAGTCGGAACGGCGTTCGCCAGTGTACGCGTTGGAAAGCAGCCCCGACAAGCCGCGGCGCTTCCGCATATCGTCTGTCAAGCCGGACCGAAAACCGCCTCAACTTCTCCACGAAACAGGGCAGCCAACTGGGTTCCCGGCGATTCGACCAGCCGGGCGTCGAAGATGAGTCTGAGCGACTCGTAGTACCAGCGCTGCTGGGTCCTGGGGCGCTTGAAGCGCTCCCACGCCCGCTCTCCGCAGCGTTCCAAGTCGTGCCGGATGGAGCGGATGTTATCGAGTTTGTCGGCGATGCTGAGCAGGAGAGCGGTCGTCTCGCCCGAGCCGAGCAAATCGAGCGTGTGCTGCTTGCGTCTCTCCCAGGTCCATAAGCCGTCGGGTTCGGTCGCAAACTCAACCAGCCGCGCTACGGTATCCCCGAAAACCGTGCGGATTTCCTCAATGGTTACGGGCGTGTCCTCGACGGTGTCGTGGAGCAGGGCGGCCACGGCCAGTTCGTCCGAGCAGCCGTGGTCGAGCAGAATCCTGGCCACGTTCAGCGGATGAATCAGGTACGGAATCCGCGAACCTTTGCGGAATTGCCCGGAGTGCGCGTCGTCGGCAAAGCGCAGTGCCGCGAAGATTGCCGCTTCGCCCTCGATCTCATTCCTTGAAGCCATTTTGGTTGGATTTTTTGAGTATACGACCGGAGCACCGCAGGGCCCAACGCGCACACCGGTCAGAGTTGGAGCCAGCCGGACTTGACCAGCCAGTAGACCACCGGGATGGAGAAGAGCGAGGAGTCCACCCGATCCAGCCATCCGCCATGGCCAGGCAGCAGATTTGAGCTGTCTTTGACGCCCGCTCCGCGCTTTATGGCCGACTCGCACAGGTCGCCCACCTGTCCAGCGGCATTCGCGATCACGCACAGCAGCACCGCTTCCCAGGCCGGCACGCCCGGAAACATGAAGTGCAGGAAGATGACCCCGGAGACGCCAGAGAAGACCAGCGAGGCAGTGGTGCCCTCCCAGGTCTTGCCGGGGCTGATGGTGGGCGAGAGCTTGTGACGGCCGAAGTTCTTGCCCACATAATAAGCGGCGGAATCGCCGAACCAGTTGATGGCGGCGGCAAACAGCAGCCACCAGGGGCTGATGGCGCGCAACTCGACGGCGCAGCGCCAACTGCCGAACACGTAGATCAACCCGAGCACCGAGCACGCGGTAATGGGCAGCACCCCGCCCAGATTGCCGTGGCGCAGGGAAAGCGCAAACGCGAGTAGCGCAAACAGCAACACGAACACGCCCACCTGCCCCAGCGGGATCAGCAGGACGATGACACCGGCGACGTATCCGGTGAAGGTCCTGGTGAGGTTCTCGTACTGCGGGAAGGTGGCCGAGGAGATGCCCAGGAACTCGTAGTAGCAAAGTAGCGCCACTACCACCAGGGTTGCCTGGAACACCTGCTGGGGAGCGAAGCAGACGATGTAAAAGAAAAAGGGAGTGAGCAGGAGGCCGGTAATTAGGCGCTTCATCGGATGGGGGCGCTGACGGCTTCCGCCTCGGTAGCAGGGCTCGCTTGTGCCGGTCGCAGCCCCCCAAAGCGCCGGTCCCGCTTCTGATAAGCCGCGATGGCTTCCAGCAGGCAGGTCCGGTCGAAATCCGGCCAGCATATCTCCGTAACGTAAAGCTCGGCGTAGGCGATTTGCCAGAGCAGGAAGTTGCTGATTCGCATTTCTCCCGAGGTCCGGATCAGCAGGTCCGGTTCGAGCTGGCCGGCCGTATCGAGCTTGCTTTCGATGGCCTCCTCATCGACTACCAGGTTATCCAGCGTCCCCTCTTCGCGGGCCTCGGAGATCAGGCGGTTCACAGCGTCCACAATCTCAGTTCGGCCGCCGTAGTTGATCGCCAGGTTGAGGATCATGCCGGTATTCGAGCTGGTGATCTGAATGGCTTCACACAACTCCTGACGCACCTTAACGGGCAGGGCTTCCGTGTGCCCAATCACGCGCATGCGGATGTTATTGGCCATCAACCGCGGCACTTCGCGGCTCAAATAATAGGTCAGCAGCCGCCAGAGTGTGTCCACTTCGGACTTGGGCCGCTTCCAGTTCTCCTTGGAGAACGCGTACAGCGTCAGGCTTTGCAGTCCAAGTCGCGCGCAGGTCTCCACCGCCACTCGCACAGGCTCCACACCGGCCCGATGGCCGGCGACACGGGGCAGATTGCGACGCCTCGCCCAGCGGCCGTTGCCATCCATAATGACGGCCACGTGCGCAGGCATGCGCGCTGGATCGAGCGAGCACGCAAGCTCCCATTCCCGGTTACCGGGCTCCAGGATCTCCAACAGGGCCTTCATTGGTGGTCAACTTCCTTTCAATCTTACCCCATGCAGTGAAAGACGTTCCGCAACGAGGCGGTATTCAGCCGCATTCGAGAAAGATGCCAACTCTCCGCCTGCGATTTCGGGACGAGGGCGTTAGGCTCCTGCGCGCAACCAGCTTTTTGTTCTTGATTTCAGACAAAAACATCGAGTTACCCCTCGCGTTTGTAACTGAAATGCAATAGGCTTGTCTCGTAATTGACATAAACCAATTTCGGAGCGAGCGGAGGTGGCCAATGTGGCTGCGAATCACGGCGGTGTTCTTAGTTGCGGGCGCTGGGCTGCTGGCAGAAGACTCCGCAACTCTCGGCCTGGTGATTCGCAAGGGCGCAACGGTATCCGCGGTAGTCCGGGAGTCCTTTGAGGCAGACACCGCGCTGGGCGTCCAGAGCTCGTTCAGAGACGCGAAATGGGTCCTGGTGTGGCGGGACGAAGGGAGTTCCTCCGCTTCCGAATCGTACGACCGGCTGATCGTGGTGGCGTTCAAAGGCGATTGCTCGACGGTGATGCCCAAGTCTGCTTACGGCAACGGCCCGTTGGGTTGGACCAGCACATCAGGCGACCGGGTCTTGCCGTTCATCGGAATCGACTGTGACCGGGTGAAAGCTGCGTTGATGGCACCGGAAGGCTGGCCGCATTCCATTATTCCCTCGGGGTTGCTCGCCAGGGCGTTGAGCCACGTGGCATTGCACGAGATCTACCACGTGCTCTCCGAGCGCAAGCACCACGACGCCGAGGGGCTGTTCAAGGCCGAATACTCGCCCAGCGACCTGCTCGCCCCTGTCGCCATGCGGCCCGCCGGACTGGCCGAGATTGCGGGTCTTCCAAAGCGTTAAAGCGCCAGGACCTGTGTGCGGCACGCAGGTATCGCCGCCACTCAGCGCGAGGCCGCAGCTTCGTAGAAACGCCAGGCTGGCTTGAAGTCGCGGGGCAACACAGACCCTGTCAGACTGGCGCGAACCATCTCGATGGGGATGGCGTTTTCCTGGAGAACCGCGTCGTGGAAGGCCCGATTCGACATTTTGCCCGACTCCACCAGGTCGCGGTGCAGCGCCCGGAGCTGCAGCCCGCCCAGCATGTAAGCGATCTGGTACAGCGGTCCGTAGCTGTCGTCTTCAAACGAGCGCCGGACTTCGCCTGCCGCGTTATCGCGCTCGTGCCCGACACGCTTCACCAGGAAGTCGATACACTCTTCGGGCGTCATTTTGCCGAGGTGGAAACTGAGCGAGAAGATGATGCGGGCGCAGCGGTGCATCCTCCAGAACAGCGCCCCGACGCGGTCCTCCGGCGTCGTCTGAAAGCCCTGGTCCCACAGCAGCAGCTCCCAATACAGAGCCCAGCCTTCGACCAGAAACGGCGTCTCGAAGGCCGACCGGTAGGGCCGGTAGCGTTCGGCCATGAATAGCTGTAACTCGTGCCCGGGGATCAATTCATGCAGCACGGTGGCGTGCGAGAAGTGCGGGTTATTCCCGCGCATGCTCATCAGCTTCTGCTCGTGCGTCATCGTGTTGGTCGGATAGGAGACGATGATCGTGTCGCCGCCCAGGAAGAACGGGTTGACCAACTGCCGCTCGGGCGTCATCATTTGCATCCGCCAGCTCTCGCGAGCCAGTTCGGGCACTGTGATCAAATCGCGCTTTGTAACGAACTCCAACGCCTGCTGGGCGAGGTCGCGAATCAACGCAGGTTGTTTGCCAGGCTCGACGTAAGTCAACTTGACGGCTTCCAGCGCCTTCAGCCAGTCGTCGCCGTAACCGAGCTCGCGCGAAGCCTTCTTCATCTCGGCCTCGCACCAGGCATATTCCTTGTTGGCGAGTTCGACCAACTCCTCCGGGGAATAGGGGATCATCTCGGCGGCCAGTTCGTTGAGGATCGCGTCCCGGCCGATGGGGTTGCCGACAATCGTGCTCGGGTCGTTGGCTTTCACGCCGACGACCTTCTCCTTGAGGAACACCGCGTACTCTTGCAGCGCTTTATCTGCTTCCTTGTACGGAGCCTCCAACCACCACGTGAACAGCGGGTCGTAGCCGCTGCCGAATGTGAACCAGTCCTTGAGCGACGCCCGCAGCGCTTCGGCCTCTCCGGCAGCGCGGTAGGCGACGGTGCGGCGCAAATGGACGGGGCGATCCTGAGCGTCCTGCTTGAGCTGCTCTTCGATTTCTTTGCGCAGCGACTCCAGTCGTCTACCGATGCTGGCGACCTGCGCCGCAGCGTTCGCTGGATCGACGTGATCCATGCGCCGCCGGGAATCCACGAGTATTAGAATCAGCGGGCGAAATGGCAGCAGCGGCAGGGTCTCGGCAAGCTGCTTGCCGCGTAGGTCGAGCTGATGCTGGTCGCGCTTCAGACGGTTTCGGAAGAGCAGATAGTCGATCCTGCCGGGCTGGCTGAGCTGGTCGAAGTCGAGGCTATCCAGTCGCGCCTGCCACTCCGAGTAGAACTTGGCCATGCGCGCACGGCGATCGGGCGAGGATTGGGCGGCGCTTCTCCCGCCGCCGGACCAATACTCTGTGCCGAAATAGCGTCCCAGCGTGGAGTTGTCGGCGGCATAGCGCTCGATCAGGGGGCGCAGTTCGCTCCCGCCTGAATCGGGCAGGTCGGCGGGCGCCGCCGCTCTGGCCATCGCCACCATCGTCAAAAACAAAACCAGCTTGGAAATGCTCGTCATCGGGCGATAATCCTCGGGAAGTGGCGTGGAAACGTAACCCACGCTAACACACCGATCTCCTCCGAAGGGCGAGCCGCATCGGGGTGGGATTCCATGGAAATCCGTAGTGTTATTGTTTGATTAGAGATAACTCCTTCCGCAATGGCAAATCCCTATCGCACGCGTTTTTCGAGCTCGCCTCTCATGGGGGGCATTACGCCCGCCGTGAGAACGTTGTTGATCGTCAACACGGTTATCTTCGTGTGCTGCATGCTCTCCCAGACGCTCGATGCAACGCTGGTGACCTTGTTCGGGCTCAGACCCGCCTCGGTTCTGCATCTCGCCGTCTGGCAGCTGTTCAGCTATATGTTCCTGCACAGCACTGTGGGGTTCACCCACATCCTGTTCAACATGTTGACGCTGTGGATGTTCGGAGTCCCGCTAGAGAGCGTCTGGGGCAGCCGGCGTTTTTTGCGCTTCTATTTCTTCTGCGGCATCGGGGCCGGGCTTTTCGTCGTGGTCCTGAACTACCTGTTGCCCGGGGGGCGGCCGGATATCCCGACCATCGGCGCCTCGGGTGCACTGTATGGCCTGCTGCTGGCCTTCGGGCTGATCTTCCCCGACGCCCGCATTCTGTTCTTCTTTCTGTTCCCGATTCAGGCGCGGGTTTACGTTTGGATCATGGCGGGCATCCTGCTGTTGACCACCTGGGGCGGCATCGGCGGACCAGTCAGCAACATCGCTCACCTCGGCGGGATGGCTTGCGGCTGGATCTTTCTGAAGTTGGGACTGGATCGCGTTCGCGGACCGGAGTTCCACCCGCTGGAGTCGCTCGACGAATGGTATAAGGATTGGAAATTGAAGCGGGCCAAGCGGAAGTTCCAGGTCTACCTGAAGAAGCATGGCCAGGGACCGCGGGACGATCGTTGGGTAAACTAGCCGGCTGCGAGGCCGTCGACCAAAATCTGGACGATTCCGTGTCGCCTGCCGCAACTTCAACGACAATTGGTTCGTCAAGGGATTGATATTGCATCGGTTCGAGCCCGGAGGCGAGGTGTCATGTTGAACAGCGTTCATTTGAGTTCCGTTAAGCGAAGCGGGATGGCCCTTGCGCGGCCCCGGCATGGGATCGCAGCCATCGCAGCCGCTGGAATCCTGCTGAGTGCGCTTCCGGTCGCGCTGATCGCACAGGAAGGTCCGCAGCGCGAGTCGGGGGACACCGTGGCGCGCCCGAAGAAGAAGGACGCCAAGCCCGCCGAAGACACCGAGCAGCCCAAGATCCCCTCGAAACTGGGGAAGAAGGCCGAGCGGCAGGACGCCGGTCCTGGCGCGCCCACGTTCCGGAGCGATGCGCTCACCGTGAACGTGGACGTAGCCGTGCTCGACAACCGGGGCCGCTTTATCCCCGGAATTCCCGCCGGCAACTTCAAGATCTACGAAGACGGCGTCCCGCAGAAGGTGACCGCCTCGTCTACAGGCGACACTCCCATTACGCTGGCCATGGTGATCGAGTTCTCAGGGCGCTTCCAGCGCTACTGGTCCACCGGTTGGATCGAGACCCTGAATGCGACATACGGCTTCCTGGAGACGCTCAAACCAGAAGACCAGGTGGCGGTTGTTGCGTTCGACATGCGTACTACAATTCTGTCTGACTTCAGCAACAACCGGATGGACACGCGGGAAGCGTTGGCGCGCCTGCGGATCCCCGGCTTCAGCGAGTCGAACGTGTATGACGCACTGACCGAGATTGCCGACCGCATGAGCGAGATCGAAGGGCGCAAGGCGATCTTCTACATCGGCAGCGGCATGGATACGTTTTCGAAGATCACGCTCGACCAAACGCGTCGAAAACTGCAGACTGCCGGTGTGCCGGTGTACGTGCTCGGCACTCTGCAATCGCTGCGCGAGTATCTCGACGCGCGTGGCGCGATGGGACCCATCGCCCAGTTGGACTTCCTGCAGGCCGACAACCAGATGCGCACGTTCGCCAAAGAGACCGGAGGCCAGGCCTGGTTTCCGCGCTTTCTCGGCGAGTATCCGAATATCTTTCGATCTTTGAACGAGGCCCTGCGCAACACCTACATGCTGACCTACTCGCCCACCAACACCGCGCGCGACGGCAAGTTCAGAAAGATCAAAGTCGAGTTGGTTTCACCCACCGGCGAAGCGCTGAAGATCACCGACGAAAAGGGTAAACCCATGAAGTACACGGTGATCGCGAAAACGGGCTATACGGCTCCGCGCGAAGTGGAGTAATGCCGTCCCTCCTGACGCCCGCCCGGCAGGCGTTGCGCGCGCGATACAACAGGCCTTTGAACGAAGTCAAGCACCCGATTTCACTGCGTTTGAACACGATACAAGTTCATTGACACATCGGTTTCAGACCTGTTACGTTCGTGCCTGTTCCCATCATGCCAAGTCGGGTGAAACCATTACGCGCGGTACCAGCTAAAGTCCTTCTGGTTGACGGCCATCGGGCCGGGGCAAGAGCGCGCTGTTCGGTCCTGGAAGAGCAGGGCCACCACGCTACCGGTGTGCATACGCCGGATGAAGCACTCAGCCTCCTGCAGGCGGAAAGTTTTGACGTAATCATCACTGAATACAAGCTGTCCGGCACGACTGGCCCCGAGTTCATCCTGACTCTGCGGGAGGTTGCGAAAGGCGTCCCCATCATCCTGCTTTCCGGCTTCGTGGATGCGCTGGGATTGAATGAACGGAGTACAGGCGCTGACCTGGTACTGATGAAGTGCGCTGCGGAGACGAGCCAGCTCACCCACGCCGTTAGCCGCTTGCTGCGGAGTCGGCCTAAAGTGCGCAGGATCAGGAAGAAGCCAGCCGCGAGCGACACGGATCCGGGTGCGAAGGCCCCGCGTAAGACCGGCACCCACGAGTAGCTGGTGAATCGCGGCAGATTGCCGAACCGGCTGCATCGCCGTTTGCAGCCGCTGGCCGCTCTATAGCCTTGAGAATGACAGCGCGTTGAATTCGGTCGAGTTCCGGGTAGCGGCTTCCAAAGCTACATACCACGGTGGCCTGACGTCTTCCCCGCCCCGGCCCGGGTCGCTCCATGCGGCTGTGGGAGCGCTCACACGCATGGGCGAAAACGTGCGACCGGGTCCGTTTCGTGCACTGGGAACCGGGCTACGCGCCGCGCCTATTCGGAGCCCGGCGCCATCGCGTAATAGCCCTTGCGCGCCTGAACCTTCAAGTCTTTCCGGTCCTTCACGCGGATCTCCACCTTGCGGAACTTGCCGTCGCGCTCCGGATTCGTGGGCGAGTAGGCAATCACGTACTGGCTGCGGAGTTCCTGCTGCAATTGGTCGTAGATGTCGCTGAGCCGGTTCTTGCGATCGACGCGGAACACGCGTCCGCCGGTGTCGTCGGTGAGCCTGCGCATCAGGCCCTCGCCGGAGCCGCCGAACATGCCGCGGGCGTAGTAGGGATCTTCGTACAGGATCACGTAGATGATGGAGTCGGCCTTTTGCGCCGCCTCGACAGCCTCTGAAGGCTTCGTGCGGCTGCCCTGGTCGTCCCCGTCGGTGATCAGCACCAGCGCTTTACGGCCGACCTCCGGGCGCATCTTTTCGTTCGCCGCGAGCCACACGGCCTCATACAGCACGGTGCCCCGTGGATCGCGTGGAACGGTGGTGGGCGTGACGGTCGGGACGCCTGCATTCAAACGCAAAGAGCGCAGGCCCTTAGCGAGCAGGGTGTGCGAGTTGGTCAAGTCCTGCAGCAGCTCCGACTCGACGCCGAAGCTCAGCAGGAAGGCTTCGTCCTTAGGCCGCAGCACTTGCTCGAAGAAGCGCGACGAGGCCGCGCGTTCGTCTTCGATCAACCGCTCCTGGCTCTTGCTGACGTCCACCAGCAGGCCCAGGGTCAATGGCTGATCCGTCTCGCGTGAAAACGCCTTGAGCGTCTGGAGCTTGCCGTCCTCGTAGACCTCGAAGTCGTCCTGCTTCAGGTTGGCGACGTACCCGCCATGGTTCTCGCGGACGGTGAAGTACAGGTTCACCAGCGAGACGTCCACCTTGATCACCTGATCGTCAGGCGGTTGCGCGGCGGCCGGCGTGGCGGAAGGTGCTTGCGGCGACTCGGAACGTTTGAACTGCGCGCCCAGGGGCACGATCCCCAGCAGAATCAGGAACGAAGGCAGAATCCAGCGGGTAGGCTTCACCTTCATTGGGATGCGGCGCATGAGCACGATGTTACATCTGTCGTGCGCGAAGATTGCGCATGGGTTCCCGACGCGCCATCCGTTTGCTTAGGTGTTCGCGCCAGACTCCAGAGTGAGGACCCACGGATCTCCATTGGGTCTTGCTTCCAGTTGAACTCGAGTGCGCCGCCAACTCGGACAACGGCCTCCGCAAATCAGCAACCCGTCCGTAACCTTTCGGAAATACTCATCGCTTAAACTGATAGGGACCGCGAGCCGCCGCGAGTGGCCGGTCAGTTGAGGCTTCCATTGAAGTTATGGTTTCAATCGGGCTGCATCGTGGCGGTCCTCACGAGCGTGGCGTGGGCGCAAGACGCGCCGCTGACGTTATCTGATTGCGTGCAGAAGGCGCTCAATGCCCGCAATGAACTCACCATCGCCAGGAACGACCTGCGCATTGCGCAGCAAGGCGTAGTGGGGGCACGTGCCGGATTCCTGCCGCAGTTTCAAGTGAACGGCGGCTATACCTACAATTCACCCTCGAAGACCAGCGGTGCCCCGCAGTACATCGCGCTCAACGGCGTGCATGAGTACGTGACCCAATTCGACGCTTCGATGCCCATCGACACCTCCGGACGTTTGCGGGCTGAGTTGGCGCGGGCGAGGTCGGAGCGCGAGGCTGCGCGGCAGAGCGTCCGCCTGTCGGAGCGCGATCTGCGCAAAGCCGTGACGGGATCGTACTACCGACTGGTGCTGGCCCGGCGTCTAGTCGAGGTTGCCAAGAGCACCCTGGCCGAGGCGCAGGCGTTCGAAGGTCGCACCCGGAAGCTGAACGCCGGCGGGGAAGCCGCCCGGGCGGACGTCGTCAAAGCGCAAGCCGAAGTTGCCTTCCTGCTGCAAACTCTGCAGGGCGCGGAACTCGACGCCGAGACCGCCAACCACGATCTAGCTTCCTACTGGACCGCGGATGTCGCTGCTGCGCTGAAGCTGGACGACCCCTTCGACGGCACGCTGCCGCAACCGGCCCCGGATACCGCGGGCGACACGTACCTGAAACGCGTCGAGTTCTCTCTGTTCGACGCGCAGCGGCTTGGGCTGAAGGCGGATGTAAGCGCGGCTCGCTCCGCCATGCTGCCGCAGACCTCGCTCAACTGGCAGTACGGTATCGACTCGGAGCGTTACACTTGGGCCGACCGCGGCCAGGCATTTTTCGCCTCCGTGAATGTGCCCATTTTCGATTGGCTCAAATCGTGGAGCGCCACGAAGCAGGCACACATCCGCCTGGAGTCGTTCGACATCACGCGCGACATCGCGCGCCGCAATCTCTCGAAGGAATATCAATCCGCCCTGGCGCGCGTGCGGCTGACCTGGGCGCAGATTGAAACCACACGCCAGCAAGTCAGCTTGTCGGACGAGAACTTCCACCTGGCCAAGGTAAAGTACGAGGGCGGCGAAGGGTTGGCGCTGGACGTGGTCGCCGCCCAGTCGCAACTCGCCCAGGCGCGCGGCAATTACTACTCGGCCATCTCCGCTTACTTCAATGCCAGGTCGGATCTCGAGGTCGCTTCAGGACAATGAAACTTCTCCTTCTGCCCGTTCTCGCCGCTGCGGTCATGCTCAGCGGATGTTCAAAAAAAGAAGAGGCCGAGCCGAAGCCGGAAGTCGAGGTAAAACTCGCTCCGGCAACCGTGGATGACGTGGAGCAGAGCATCACCGGTCCGGCCACGCTGTTCCCGGTGGCCCAGGCGGGTGTAGCGGCGCGCAACTCGGCGCCTATCAGCAAATTGCTGGTGAAGAAGGGTGACAGCGTTGCCGCAGGGCAGACACTGGCCGTCCTGGAAGCGCGCGACGTGGTGGCGGCAAACAACGAGGCCGTGGCCAATGTCAACGAGGCCGAACAGAATCTGCTGAAGACGACGGCGGGGACGCTGCCTTCGGATTTGGAACGCGCTCGCGGCCAGATGGTCGCGGCGGAGGCAGCCTATAAGCAAGCCGACGTGATCCACTCCCGCCGCAAGAGCCTGTTCGACGAGGGAGCGATTCCGCAGCGCGACTTGCTGATGGCGGAGACCGATCTGGCGACCACAAAAGCGAACTACGAGGTTGCCAGGCTGTCCTACGACCTGCTGAAGAACCAGTCGAACGAACGCGACGTGCAAATCGCCAAGAGCCACGTGGAGCAATCTAAGGCGCGTCTCGCCCAGGCCGACGCGCAGCTTGCCTATACCCATATCACCGCGCCGTTCGCGGGCACCATCACGGAGCAGTTTATGTTCCCGGGCGATATGGCCCGTCCCGACGCGCCGGTGTTCACGGTCAGCGACCTGTCGAGGGCTGTGGCGCGGGCGCAGATCCCCGAGTCCGACTCGGCCTCGATTCAGGCCGGCCAGGCTTGCGAGTTTCTTCCGGGCGGCTCCCCGTCGAGCGGTGCGGACGACAAGGCCGCCAGGTATGCGGGCAAGGTCACGGTGGTCAACCGGTCGGCCGATCCGGCGCGGCGGACGATAGAAATCTGGTGCGAAATCGGAAAGCCGCCCGCCACCTTACACCCGGGAGTCTTCGGGGATGTCGCCATCGTTACCGACCGCAAGAAGGGCGTCACTGTGCCGCGCGAAGCGATCCAGTTCCACGAAGGCACGCTCACGGGCTGGGTGGTGGTGGTTGAGGGAGGAGTCGCTCACAAAATTGAAGTCGAAGCCGACTCCGCGCCGGGACCGCGAGTCCACATCCTGAAGGGACTCAAAGGCGGCGAGAACGTGGTCACCGAAGGCGTCTACGGTCTCGACGATAACGTGAAAGTGAAACTCGCCGGCCAGGGCGGAGAGAAGAAGTGACCTCCGCGCTGGCCCGCTTTGTCGATGCCCACGGAAGGGCGCTGGTACTCGTGTTCTGCGCCTTCGCCGTCGCCGGGATGGTACTGACGACCCAGATCCCCGTTTCGATCTTCCCCCAGACCGATTTCCCGCGCATCGTCGTTCGGGTGGACAACGGAATCGCCCCGATCGACCTCCAGATGCTGACGGTCACCCGCCCCATCGAGCAGGCCATCAGAACCGTGCCCGGCATTACCACGGTGAAGTCGATCACCGCGCGCGGCGGTACGGACATCAACGTGTTCTTCCGTTGGGACGTCAACGTCGAAGACGCGCTGAACCGGGTCCAGGGACGCATTTCCGAACTAACCTCCACTCTGCCCAGCGCGGCGCGCTTCTACATCAATCGCGTCACCTTTTCGGTGTTCCCGATGATCGGGTTCAGCATCACCTCCACCTCGCGCAGCCTGGCGGATCTGTGGGAACTCGCTTACTACGACTACGCGCCGCGGCTGTACCGTTTGCCGGGAGTTGCCGAGACGCACATCGTCGGCGGGCGCACGAAGGAATACCACGTCATCGTCGATCCCGAGAAGCTGAATGGGTACGGAATTCCGCTCACCAAGGTGGTCGAGGCCCTGCGCAACACGAACCTGGTGGCCCCGGCGGGCATGGTGCAGGAGAACTATCACTTGTACCTGACCACCGTGACAGGGTTGATCCGCGACCCCGAACAGATCCGCGAGGTGGTGGTGGATGTGGTGAAGGGCACGCCCGTGCAGGTGCGCAACATCGGCACGGTGGTCGTAGCTGAAGAACCGGCCTACAACATCGTGACCGCGAACGGGCGCTCCGCCGTGCTGGTAAACGTCTTGCAGCAGCCCGACGGGAACTCCATCGAGATCGCCGACGCGGTGAATCACGAGATCGTGGAAATCCGCAAAACGCTGCCCAAAGACGCCGAATTGAGCGTGTTCTACGACCAGTCGATTCTGGTCCGCGACTCCATCAACGGCGTCGTCGAGAGCATCCTCATCGGCCTGTTCCTCTCGGTCGCCGTGCTGATGGGTTTCCTCAAGAACTGGCGCACGACGCTGGTCGCGGCTATCGTGATTCCGGTCGCCGTACTGTGCGCCATCGTCTTTATGAAGCTCTACAACATGAGCTTCAACCTGATGACGCTGGGCGGACTCGCGGCCTGCATCGGCGTGGTCATCGACGACGCCATCGTGATGGTCGAGAACATCAGCGTGCACATGGCGATGGGCCAGAGCGGTAAGGACGCCAGCCTGAACGCCATCACCGAACTCACGCCCGCGCTGATCGGCTCGACCCTGACTCCCATCATGGTGTTCGTGCCGCTGGTGTTTCTGGGCGGCATCACGGCGGTCTTCTTCCGCGCCCTGGCGATGACACTGGTGACCGCCCTGTTCGCCTCATTGCTGCTGGCCGTGCTGTTCACGCCCGTGCTGGCGCGACTGTTGATCAAGCCGAAGAAAAAGGACGAGATCGTCGCCTCGGAGGAAGCCGCGGAGCAGGAGGGCGAGGGTCGCATCATGCGCCGCCTGACCAGCACGTACGAGCGTGCACTGGCTTGGTCCCTGCGCCACGACGGCATCGTTTTGTCCGTGGCCGCCGTCATTCTGGTCGCCTCGGTGGGGATCTACTACCAACTCGGGTCAGGCTTCCTGCCGGAGATGGACGAAGGCGCATTCGTGCTCGACTACGTCATGCCGGCCGGGACGTCGCTCGAAGAGACCGATCGCGTTTTGAAGCACATCGAGGGGATGCTGCACGAGACACCGGAAGTCGAAAGCTACTCGCGTCGCACCGGCGCGCAGTTGGGCCTGGCCATCGCCGAGCCCAATACGGGCGACTTCCTGATCAAGTTGAAGAAGGACCGCAAACGCACGCTCGATGCGGTGACCGACGATCTGCGCGACCAGATCAAGACGGCGCACCCCGCACTCGACGTGGAGTTCCCGCACATTCTCGAAGACCTCGTGTCCGACCTTGCCTCCGCTCCGCAGCCAATCGAAGTGAAGATCTACAACGATGATCCGAAGGTGTATCTCGACCTGGCGCAGAAGGTGGAAGACTGGCTGAAGAAGGTCCCGGGTGTCGTGGACGTCGTCAACCAGAACTTCGTCATCGGACCGGCGGTCAACTTCCGCGTCGATCCCCGCAAGGCGGCGCTGGCCGGCTTCACGACGCAGCAGGTGGCGGATATGGGCACGGCGATTCTCGAGGGCGAACCCGCTTCGGACGTCATTCGCGACAACCGTTTGATCCCGATTCGCGTGCGCTATCCGGCAGGTTATCGCGGCTCGGTAGCCAAGCTCAATTCGCTGCTGGTCACCTCGCCGACCGGCGTCACTTTACCCATCTCGTCGTTGGCGACAGTGGAGGTGGAAGAGGGCCAGACCGAGATCCACCGCGAGAACCTGAGGCCGCTCAGCAACGTGACGGCCAGGTTGACCGGGCGCGACCTCGGCTCGGCCATGGACGAGATCCAGCGCCGCTTACCCAAGGAGATCGCAATCCCGGCGGGTACGGAAATCGAGTACGGCGGGTCGTATCAAATCCAGAAGGAGAGCTTCCTCGGGCTGACCCAGGTGCTGCTCGGCTCCATTCTGCTGATCTTCATCATTCTGGTTTTCGAGTTCCGTTCCTTCTCGCACCCGACCGCGATTCTGGTGGCCACCATTCTGTGCGGATCGGGCGCGCTGGCGGCGCTTTGGATCACCCACACCACGCTGAATATCTCGTCGTTCATGGGCGCCATCATGGTGGTCGGAATCGTCCAGAAGAATGGCATCCTCATGCTCGACGCGGAGCGTACTTATTCCGAGCAGGGGCTCGGCTTGCGCGACGCCATCTTCCAGGCCGGACGCCGCCGCCTGCGCCCGATTCTGATGACGGCGCTAGCCACGATTTTCGGCATGCTGCCGCTGGCCTTCGGCGCCGGCAGCGGAGCGCAGTTGCTGCAGCCCCTGGCCATCGCCGTGATCGGCGGCGTCTCGGTGTCCATGCTGCTGTCGCTACTGGTCACGCCGGTGCTCTACTTCCGCCTGAAGGAGTTTGGCCTGTAAACGGCCGCTCGCACGCGGCGGAACCCCGCATCGTACTAACCTGGAGGCTGCCCATGAAGAAGGCCGTCGCCCACCTCAAGTCGTCCGATCCCGTGCTCGGCGCGCTGATCGACCGGATTGGCCCGAGCCGCATCCACTACCGGCCCGCCACCTTCGACGCTCTGGTGAACTCGATCATCAACCAGCAACTCAGCGGCAAAGCCGCAGCCACCATTTACGGCCGTCTGGAGGCCGCGCTGGCCCCCAAGGGAGTCGAGCCGCGCGGGATTCTAAGGCTGGGCGAGGCAGGGCTGCGCGAGCTCGGCGTCAGCAAGCAGAAGGGTTCTTATCTGCTCGATCTGGCCGAAAAGACGCGGACCAGGCAGGTGGACTTCGAGGCGCTACCGAAGCTCTCCGATGCGGTCGTGCTCGAGCAACTGACGGCCATCAAGGGCATCGGCGAATGGACGGTCCACATGTTCCTGATGTTCGCCTTGCGTCGCCCGGACGTGCTCCCCATAGGCGATCTCGGAATCCAGAACGCGATCCAAAAGGCCTACGGTTTGGAGGCGCGTCCAAAGCCGAAGCAAGTGGCGGAACTGGGAGCGAAGTGGCGGCCGCACGCGTCCTACGCCGCCTGGTACCTCTGGCGCAGCCTGGAGTAAAGACGCAATTCGCATGACGACGAGAGCCGCACTGATCGAGGAATTGTCCGCTCACCAAGCCTTCAACCAGCACGAGGCGCGGATGCTGGCCCGGGTGCTGGAGTTCGTGCGCGAGCATCCCGATTGCTTCGAGCGTTCGCTCGCCGCCGGCCACGTTACGGGCTCGGCCTGGATCGTCGATGCGGCCCGTACCCACGCTCTTTTGACGCATCACGCCAAGCTCGGCCTGTGGCTGCAGCCGGGCGGCCACTGTGACGGCGACTCGAACGTCTTGAGAGTCGCGCTGCGCGAGGCCGCGGAAGAATCCGGGCTCACCGAACTGGCTCCGTTGCTGGGCGGCGCGATCTTCGACGTGGATGCGCACGAGATTCCCGCGCGCAAAAACGAGCCCGCCCACGTGCACTACGACATTCGTTACGCGCTGCGGGCCGACCGTTCCCGGCCTCTGCAGATCAGCGCGGAGTCCAGGGATTTGCGCTGGGTTCCACTGGACGAAATCGCCGGCTTGAACACCGACGAAAGCGTGCTGCGCATGGTTCGCAAGACGCAGTTGATCGCCGTGGGGAGCCGGCCATGATCGCCATCGTCATCCCCGCCTACCAGCCCGAGCGCTCGCTGCTCGATCTGCTGCGCGAGCTGCGCGGACGCACCCCGTCACCGATCATCGTGGTCGATGACGGCAGCCGCCAGGAGTGCTGGGAGATCTTCGAGCAAGCGGCGCGGGTGAAGGACCTGACGGTGCTGCGCCATGCCGTCAATCTGGGCAAGGGCGCCGCGCTGAAGACGGCATTCAACCATGCTCTCTGCGCGTGGCCCGACGCGGCCGGCGTGGTGACCGCGGACGCCGACGGGCAGCACCTGAGCGAGGACATCCTGGCCGTCGCGGGGCGGCTCGAGGAGCAGCGCGACGTGCTGGTTTTGGGAGCCCGGCAGTTCACCGGCGACGTGCCGCTGCGCAGCCAGTTGGGTAATCGCCTCACGCGCGGCGTGATGCGGATTGTCGCCGGCCAGCACCTGAACGACACGCAGACGGGGCTGCGCGGCGTGCCCCGCATCCTGCTGCCGTACATGCTGCGGATTGTCGCCAACGGCTACGATTTCGAACTCGATATGCTGCTGGTCTGCAAGCATCGCGAGATTCGCATCGTCGAGGAGCCGATCCAGACCGTCTACATCGCCGGGAACCGCTCGTCGCATTTCAACCCGCTCACCGACTCGCTGAAGATCTACTTCACGCTGCTGCGCTTCAGCCTGGTTTCCATCGTCACCACGGCGATCGACAACAGCATCTTCTTCCTGCTCACGCATCCGTTCGGGTGGGTGATCTGGCACGCGCAAGTGCTGGCCCGACTGGCGGCGTTGACGTTCAACTACCGGGCCGCGCGACGTGCGGTATTCCTGCGGGAGACAGGCTCGCCGCTGACGTTCCTCAAGTTCCTGGCGCTGGTCATCGTCAGCGGCACGCTCAGTTACACGCTGATGATGGCCCTGCGGGAGCACGCGCATTTCGCGCTGATGCCCGCCAAGCTGACCGCCGAGACGCTTCTGTTCTTCGTCAACTTCCTGGTTCAGCGCGACATCATCTTCGCCACCCGCGCCCAGCCCGAGAGCGTCTCGCACGGCCCCCAACGGCCTCCGGTCGAGGCGGCCCCGGAACCGGACGGCGACGGCGGCTGAGCCGTAGGCCTCCCGCAGGGAGGCCTACGGCAGTCACCGCCTGGAGTTGGAATTTGCGCCCACTGCCGGGCGCGGATCTCTCTAGGACCGGCGGGCCGTTCCCCCCAACCATGGAAATGGCACCCTCCTCCAGCACCGAACCGCGCATGTCAAAGAGCGGCCATCTACTGTTGGCGCGAGGGGCCGCTCTTTGACGTGCGCGGTCAGGTGCTGGGGGGGGGATTCGCGGTCAGGTGGCGCAGAATCAACAACCGCATTTTCTGAGCAGCCGCGAACGACAGAGAGCGGCCAAGTCGGATGACAGCCACCACTCCCTCACGGTCGTGGCTCCGTTCCGGTGGGTTTTCGGAGCAGCCGATCTGGAGACCGGCGGTCACCTACCACTGGGCGACGGCGGCCTCGATGGCCGCGGCGGCGGCATCCCACGATGCCGCGTCGGGTTCGTCGATCTGCAGCGAAGCCACACCCAGCGCTTGGGCCGCGCCCGAGTCGGCGGCCGAGTCGCCCACCACGAACGCACGGCCCGGCGGGAAGCCGAACTCCGCCAGAGCGCGCTCCAACATCCGCGCACCGGGCTTGCGGCAGGCGCACTGGTCGGCCAGCGAGTGGGGGCAGTAGTAGATCTTCGAGATTCTCACGCCGCTCGCGGCGAGCAGCTTCAGCGTGGCCTGATTGACGGCGATGAAATCGTCCGTGCTGAAGTAACCCAGCCCGATGCCTTGCTGGTTGGTGACGATCGCCAGCCGCAATCCCAGCGACTGCAGGCGGGCCAGCGCGGCGGCGGCGCCCGGCACGAGTTCCACCCGCGAGGCCTCGTGGAGGAATGGCACGCTCCTGACGATGGTTCCGTCGCGGTCGATCAGCGCGATACCGCGCGCGGCTGAGGCGGGCAGCTTCTCCGGCTCGGCGTGGGCGGCCAGCAGTGCGGCGCGCTCGATGGTCCGGGTCGTCGAGGAGTCGAATTGGACCTTGATGACGACCGCCTGACCACCCCACGCTGCCAGTGCCTTGGCCGAGCGCAGATTGGATGCGGCGTAGTCGCCGCCCTTGATGTAGAGCTGCGGCTTGATTTGCTCGATCAGCGGCAACGGGCGCGGATGATCCAGCAGCGTGACGGCATCCACCGAACGCAGCGCCCCGACCACGCGCAAGCGCTGTTCCTGCGGATTCACGGGGCGCAGCGGACTCTTGTACTGCCGGATGGAGGCGTCGGAGTTCACCGCCACGATCAGCGTGTCGCACAGCGCGCGCGCCTGTTCCAGGTAATCGACGTGGCCGGCATGCAGCAGATCGAAAGCGCCGCAGGTGAAGCCGATGCGGAGGCCGGCCGCCCGCTGTTTATCGCCCCAGGCGGCAAGCTCGCCGGGGTCAACGTAGTTCGCCATTCTCACTATTGTCGCCGTTCGGGCCGGAGGAAAAGAATCGTGGGCGGTGGGCGCCGCGCGGCGAAATTGCCGTGAAACGCCAGCCTAAGCCGGACCGGTTGCGGACGCGACGCGCTGCTTGCTCCTCGCGAATGCGCCCCAGGGAGTCAGTCTACGATAAGCGCACTTTCGAACCACTATCCTGAGACGAACTGGCGTGGACCAATTGCGCGGTTTGGGCGTCTTCCTATCTAAGTGGAACAGGAGCGATGGACCCCAGACGATATGCGCGGATAGAACAGGTTCTCCTCTGCTATTGATGAGCAGTTACTCGCTAGGTCGCTGCTGAATCAGAGCGCCACTGGCATGCCGAAAGGGCTTCCGGCCATTCGCTGGCGGGGACGGCGTGACGCGGGTTCCTATAGCCAGAATGCCGTCGAACCCTAGATCATGGCTGGGTTTGCGATCCAAGACCACGCCACGTGGAAGAGAGGCATTTGATTTCCAAGGTTGGGGGCCACAGCCTTGCGGATCGCATCCCCAGTTCCCCCCCCCTAAATGGTCAATCATCAAGGCCACTGTGTGCTCCGCAGGAAGATAAGCGCCCATCGGTTCATATGGAATGACATCCGGGTAGCCGTTGCGCTTCGATGCGTGAAATGAGCCGGCCAACGTGATTACCAAAGCGTCAGGTGATTCCGCCGCTGCTTGGATAAGTGTCTCAGCCATTCGCCTCTCTCCGGATGCCACGGCCTTAACTAGGGCCGCTTGGTCCGTACCTTCTATTCCTTCCATTCGGGAAACCGAGATCGCCACTACTTTCCGGACCAGCCCTCGCCGCTGAAAGGCCGCTAGATCTGCCAGAAGAGCCAGCATCGCCTTGCTAGTGCGGCCATCGCCGTCAGCTTTCCATTCGTCGGAACTTAGGAGACGTTGTTCTGCTGTCGCCCGATCCGGCGCCCCAAAATAGGCGTCCAAACCAATCTGCGAGTTCATCTCCAGGCCCACGATGATCGGCCGTCCAGTAATGCCAGCCGAGCAAACAAGATCCGCGAAAATGCGCGGCACCTCGTTGGCTCCGTGAGCCTCCCCAACGTTAACGAATCGAAGTTCAGTTTTCGACCACAGCAGAGCGGTCCCCTCAAGCGATCGGCAAGTCGATCTTTCGCTGGCTGACGTGCGGCCATGAAACGCTGGGACAGGAACCGTGATCAGCACGACGAAAGCGAGTTTAACCGTAAGAATCCTTGAGTGTTGCATTGGCTTGCGAAGAGCGTAACACGGCCCCAACACTCGACGGGGGCGAAACCGCCATTTCGCAACTTGACCCTTCGCGTGGCATATCCGGTGTCGCCGAGTCGGGCCAATGGACGGGAAGCGCACTTATCACCCACGGTCCGAAAGATCTGGCTTGTCTAGCACTAACCTTGTTAGGATCGCACCAGGGAAATGTTGACAAATCCTGCTGTCGAGGAAGCTGAACACACTGAACCCGGGCGGCGTTCCCGCGTTTGGATGGTGTTCCTCAACCTAGCGGTGGCAGGGGTCTGCGCTGTCTCTGTCCTTACGTACTTCTGGACGGCCTTCGCGGCAGGAGAGCGACCTGGCCCCGTGCCAATTGAGGTGAAGCTATTACTAGGATCCGTGCTCTCCACAGTGGCGGCACTAGGCATTGTGCTTGGTGCCTGCGCCAGATCATTCCCCTGGGTGGTCGTCATGGAGACGCCCCTTCTGTCAGCGCTCACCATGTGCCTCCTGTCAAATGCGGGCGATGGGGCTTCCCTGACGCTAGTGGGCTTGCTGTTGGGTTGCGTTTCGTCGGCGGTGTTTCTCTTCTTCGCATCTGCAGCGTGGACCATCAAGCGTTGGGTACGCAAACGCAAGGCCATTGAACAGCGCTGACAGGGGGCGCCGCACTTGAGCGAAAGACCGCCATTTCGGGAGCCAGAAGCCTGGAGCCGGTGTGGTTGGGCGACCGCTCCAGGATGGGACTTTCAGGCAGAAAGTCCAGTCACGCTCGTGGCCTCAGACGCAAAGACGTCTTGATTGCTCCGTAAGCAGTAGCGATGAGGAACCACAGAATCCCGTTGATCAGGACAGCGGCAAGGATCTCTAGAAGCGACATCTGCCGCAGCGTCACGCCAGTCATCCACAACGAGCGCTCTACTATGTATGCCGCAGTGACGTTTCCGGGCAGCAATCCAAGGAAGCTGATGGCCCAGAGTTGCGCGCCCCATTGTGCAGGGTGCCCGACTTGCTGACCGCAAACGATCCCAATTAGCTGCCAGATGCCGAACACGACCCAAGCGCTTCGCTTCATGTAATCCATTATGTCGAGTGCGCGCGGGATAGGGAGTGAAAAACCGCCATACCGGTAACTTGCCAATCGCCCCAAAACCCAAAACCGTAACTCCTTACGGTTCTTGTTTTCAAGTTATTGATTCTAAGTATGTTATTTAAGAAAACCGTAAGATCTTACGGTTTTGTTTTTTTGGCGTAAGGTCGTTAAGCCGCGCCTCGCACCACGATAATCGCCAAAACGAGCAGGGCAATGCCGCCCCAGGCCCAGGCGACACTGCTGCTTTTCGCGCCCTTCCATTCACCGCTCAACAGCCCGTTGACGTTGGCGGTAACGATCACCACGGACATGAACACCGGCCAGCCGACCACCTTGCCGAGCGGCCCCATGATGGCGGTCCCGATGCCGTAGATGCTCATCCCGCCGAACCACAGCGCACCCATCAAAGCGCTCCCGATCCAGTGCCACGAGGTCGTGCCCGGAGACGTGAAGAGGCCCCAGGTCTTGTTCTTGAACAGCAGGTAAATCGAATACCCGGCATTGATCAGGAAGCCTCCGGCGAGGCCTGGCACCCAGATCGAATTGGCGTCCATGCCCAGCACCGCGCCGTGAGCGGCGGCGGCTTTTTGAATCGGCTCGCCGAAGTTGAAGCCGATGTTCAGCATGGGCGAGAGAATGCCCGAGACGATGCAGATCAAAAAGCCCGCGGCGAACGCGCCCTTCATGCCCGTGGGACTGGCCGCTTCCCGATCCCGATCGCGCAAGGCTCCTGCACGCGCGCAAATTACGATGCCCACGACAACCACACCCAGGCCCATCAGCAGCACGTGGCCGTTGTGCGTATTCAGGTCGGCGGGGTGCAGCACCAGCATCGGGATCAGGGAGCCCAGGCAACTGGTCATGCCAAGTATGATGGCGAACCCGAGCGCCATGCCGATGCGGCTGATGCCCAAGCCAAATAAGGTGGAGCCGATGCCCCAGCCCGCGCCATAGATGGCCACCTGCAGCAGCAGGCTCAGCGAGGTGCCGCTGTAGACGTCGATCAGGGACGGAACCGTAGCGAAGGCGAGCAGCAGCGGCAGGCAGATCAGGCCGACCACCGAGTACACCAGCCAGATGTTCTCCCATGCCCAGTGCCTCTGCATCCCCTTCATAGGGAGTGCGAAGCTGCCGTGGATGACTCCGCCGATGACGGCGAGCAGAGTGCCAGCGAGTGCGCCTGAGGCCATGCCAATTGTCTCCTTCGCCGCGGATGCGGCGCGGGCACGATTCTATCAACAAACGCGGCGGAGATCCCGAATTCAGAGCCGTGCTGTCGCGATTTCGCCGCGCAGCGAGCCGGTGGTGAAGCGGTGGGATTCCGCACGCGGCTTTGGTGCGGCCTGGAGACAAAAGCCGCTCGAAAGCCTCATCAAACTGACTTTGCCGCCGATAGAGACCTCGTGAACGGGCTTATGCCCGGACTCCAATTGGCGAGGAATCTATGAAATCTCCTTATCTCGGCTCGACTGGCACCTGGTTGATCACCGCGGTCAGTCTACTTGGAATTGCACCTGCCACGGCGCAAAACAGCAGGATCGCGGGTGCGATCGACAGCAACAAGACCGTGAGGATGGCGGGGCAGCAGCACCCGCTGGCCAGAGCCGCGGCCGATCGCGGTCCGGTGGACACGGACCTCGCCATGCGGGGTATGTCCTTGACTCTACGGCGCACGGCGGCTCAGCAAAAGGACCTGGACCAGTTGCTTGCCGAGCAGCAGACTCCGTCTTCGCCGAACTATCGCAAGTGGTTAACTCCAGACGACTTAGCGAAGCGCTTTGGTGCAAGTCCGAATGACATGCTGACGCTCCGGCAGTGGCTGGAGGGGCACGGTTTTCATGTCAAGGCGGACGCCCGCACGCGCAGTTTCATCCGTTTTGACGGGACTGCCGAACAAGTTCAGGCCGCGTTCAAGACCGAGATTCGCCGCTACTCCGTCGAGGGAGTGATGCACCGTGCAAATTCCAGCGCGCCGTCGCTTCCCGCGGCGATCGCGCCGCTGGTGCTTTCGGTGGGCGGAATGGACGATTTCAATCCGCAACCACATCACGTCAGGATTCCAATGCAGGCCGCCGCTGCCGGCGTTAGCAGCCCGTCGCGCAGGAACGCGGCCGCCGCGATCCAGGGGAAGAAAGCCCCCGCCTACAACTACGGCTCCGGCGGCAGTTCGCATGCGCTCGCACCGGGCGACCTGGTATCGATCTACGATCTGCAGGGGCTCTACAGCTATGGCGTCAGCGGAGGCGGGCAGACGGTCGTCGTGATCGCCGCCAGTGACATCACGCCCGCCGACCTGGACCTTTACCGGATCACGTTCGGCTTGCCCGCCGCCACGTTTTCGACTGTCCATCCCGCCGGAGGCAATCCTCCGGGCAAGACCGATACGCAAGGCTGGCAGACCGAAGCGACGCTCGACCTCGAAATGGTCAGCGCCACCGCTCCCGGAGCGACCCTGATCCTGGACGACGACACGGACGTCTATGTCGCGGTGAACGATGCGATCGACAATGGCCTGGGCCAGATCATTACGATGAGCTTCGGAGCCTGCGAGCCCTCTTATGCGGGCAACAGCGCGCTGGTCGATGCCATGCGGGCCGCGATGCAGTTGGCCAACGCGCAAGGCATTACGCTGATCGCCTCGTCGGGCGACTCGGGCGCGGCGGGCTGCGATGCCGGCGTTTTGGCCAATCCTGCCGGAGCCACCCACGGAATTGCCGTTAGCTTGCCGTCTTCCTTCCCGGAAGTGACTGCAGTTGGCGGCACCGCCTTCACCGACCAAACCGCCACTTATTGGAGCGCCGACGTCTCCGCGAAGGGCGGCACGGCGTTGGGCTATATCCCGGAGAGGGTCTGGAACGACACGACCGCGCTGCTGGCGTCCTCGCACATGCTGGCGGCGAGCGGCGGCGGCACCAGCACGCTATTCGATAAACCCACCTGGCAATATGTCTACAACACCGACGATCCCCCGGTGCTGGTGAGTCTGCCGCTGGGCGCTGCCGACGACGGGCACCGCGACGTACCGGACGTTTCGCTGGCCGCCTCCGGCGTCAGCGACGGCTACGTGATCGCAATGGGCGGGCAATTGAGCACCGCAGCGGACGTACCGTACACCGTGGGCGGCACGTCCGCCTCCGCGCCGGCCTTCGCCGGGATGGTCGCGGTGTTGAACTCGGTGTTAGGCGCGGGCGCCGGCACCGGGAACATCAATCCCATGTTGTATGTGAGCTACAGCACCGACGTGAACTTCAAGGACGTTGCCTTGGGCGACAACCGCGTTCCGTGCGTCAGCGGGTCGCTGGACTGCACCGCGGGGAATACTGCGTATGGCTATTCCGCCGTCGACTACTCCCACTACGACCTCGCGACCGGACTGGGTTCGCCAATGGCATTTGCCCTGATGTCCAACTGGCAGAATACCTACCTGACCGCGCCCACGATCACCGGAATTGCCCCCGCGACGGCCAACGCCGGCGCGAGCGACGTCACGGTGACCATCACTGGGACCGGCTTCTCGAAAACCGCCAACTTCGCCTCGAGCGTGAACTGGGTCTTTAACAAAGTGGTCACACCGCTGTCGTCCAGCTGGGTGAGCGACACAAGCATGACGGCGATCGTACCGGCAGCGAATCTGCTGGCGGCAGGCACTGCCCGCATCCAGGTATCGAACCAGACCAACCTCGCTGCCTCGCCCGCCAACTACTCCAACCCCGTCACTTTCACCATCGCCAACGCCATCAGCACGCCAACTATCAGCGGCCTGGTACCGTCTTCCAAGCACGCCGGCGAGGCCACCTTCACCCTGACGGTGAACGGCGCGGGATACGTTACCGGCGCCGTGATCAAGTGGAATGGGACGGCTCTGGCGACGACAGTTGCCGGCCCCACGCAACTCAGCGCCTCGATTGACGCCACGAAGATCGCCAGTGTTTCGACGGCCCAGGTCACGGTGATGAACCCGGACACGGGCGCCTCCAGCGCCAGCACTTTCACGGTCAGCGCGGCGGTCAGCACGCCGACCATCACCAGCCTCAGCCCAAGTTCCAAGAACGCGGGCGACGCCACCTTCACCCTGACGGTAAACGGCGCGGGATACGTTACGGGCGCCGTGATCAAGTGGAATGGGACGGCGCTTGCGACGACAGTCGCCGGCGCGACGCAACTCAGCGCCTCGGTTGACGCTACTAAGATCGCCAGCGCCACGACGGTGCCGGTCACGGTGATGAACCTGGACACCGGCGCATCCACGGCCAGCACATTCACGGTCAACAGTGCGGCCGGTTCGGCCGCCATCACCAGCCTCAGCCCAGCCTCGGCCATCGCTGGCGGACTCGCCGGCACGCTCACGGTGAACGGCACGGGGTTCGTCTCCGGCGCGAAAGTCGTTTGGAATTCGACGCAGTTGACGACCACATTCGTGAGCGGCTTGAAGCTTACCGCGCCGTACACCAAAGCGATGATCGCCAGCATCGGATCGGCCGCGATCACGGTGGTAAACAAGGACGCCTCGACGAGCAACGCCAGCCCCTTCGCGATCAACGGCCCCGCACCGAAGATCACCAGCGTAACCCCGAACACGGCCGTTGCTGGCGGAGCCTCCTACCCAATCACGATTACGGGAACTAACTTCAAGGCCGGATCCTCCGCCAGCGGCAGCTTCGTGGCCGGCTCCACGGTCTACCTCGACGCAAATGCCTTGACCGTGCTCACGGGCACCACCACGGTCATCACCGCCACCGTCCCGTCCAGCGCCATCACGGCGGCCGGCGCACGAGCGCTCAACGTGACTGTAAAGAACTCGAGCACATCGGTTTCCGCCTCCAGCCCGATCACGGTCAAGGGGCCCGCAATCACCACGCTGAGTCCGAACACGGCCCCAGTTGGAGCCAAAGCATTTACTCTCACCGTCACCGGAACGAACTTCCTGGCAGGATCCTCCGCCAGCGGCAGCTTCGTAGCCGGATCCACGGTGTACCTTGGCGCGAACGCCTTAACCGCGCTGACCGGCACCGCCACAACCCTCACCGCCACCGTACCCGCCACCGCGCTCACAGCGGCAGGCGCGCTCAAGGTGACGGTCAAAAACACCGGCACAGTGACTTCCGCCGCGAGCGTGTTGACTGTCAAGGCTCCGGCGATTACGACGCTCAGCCCGAATACGGCGTCAGTCGGAGCGAGCGCCTTCACCATCTCGGTGACCGGAACGAATTTCCTGCCAGGGTCAACGGCCAGTGGCAGCTTCGTGGCCGGTTCCACGCTTTACCTAGGCACCACCGCTTTGACGGTGCTCACCGGCACCGCAACGGTCATCACCGCGACGGTACCCGCCACTGCAATCACCGCCGCTGGAGCGCTGAGTATCACCGTAAGGAACGGCGCGATCGCCTCTATCGGCAGCGCGTTGACGGTCAAGGCTCCAGCGATCAGCACGCTGAGCCCGAATACGGCGGCAGTCGGAGCCAAGGCCTTCACTCTCACCGTCACGGGAACGAATTTCCTGCCTGGCTCCTCTGCCAGCGGAAGCTTCGTGGCCGGCTCGACGGTCTATCTCGGCACGGCGGCTTTGACCGTACTGACGGGCACCGCCACGGTCATCACCGCCACGGTACCCGCCACGGCGACCGCCGCAGCAGGCGCCTTGAGCGTGACCGTAAAGAACGGCGCGGTAGCCTCTGCCGGTAGCGCATTAACCGTCAAGGCTCCCGCGATCGCCGCGCTCAGTCCGAGTAGCATCGCGGCCGGAGCGAGCGCCTTCACAATCACCGTCACCGGAACGAACTTCCTGCCTGGGTCTTCTGCCAGCGGGAGCTTTGTAGCCGGTTCCACGGTCTACCTGGGCAGTACCGCTTTGACCGTGCTCACAGGCACCGCAACCGCCATTACCGCCACAGTCCCGGCCACCGCGATTACCGCTGCCGCGGCCTTGAGTGTGACCGTCAAGAACGGCACGATCGCTTCTGCCGGCAGCGCATTCACCGTCAAGGCTCCCGCGATCGCATCGCTCGCGCCGAACACGGCCGCCATCGGATCGACCACTAGTTCGATAACCATTAACGGTACGAGCTTCCTTAGCACCTCGACCGTGAAGTGGGCCTCCAACACCACGCTGACGGCGCACTACGTCAGCGCCACCAAGCTGACTGCCGATATCAGCAGCACGCAACTCGCAGTCAAGGGCACGTACGCCATTACCGTCACCAACGGAACCTCAACGTCCGCAGCCGTCACGGCGGCCAACTTCATCGTCACCGACGCGCCGGTACTGACCTTGATGGCGCCCAACACTCTCGCCTACACGGCCTCCGCGGCCACCACCCCGATCAGCTTGACCGGGTTGAACTTCAAGACGGGAGCGAAAGTGAATTGGGGCACAACACAAGTAGCCACCACCGGCAGCGGGGTTTCACTGAAGTTCTCACTGACGAAGGCTCTACTCCAGAGCAGCGGAGCGTTAGCCGCTTCGATAGACGTCTCCGTGAGCAACCCGGACGGATCCAGGAGCGCGTCGCTGCCTTTCGCGATCTCTGGATCGCCCGCACCGGCGCTAACCAGTTTGGGCGCGTCGTCGGCGCTGTTTAACGCCACGCCATTCGCGCTTGCCATCAACGGCTCGAACCTGGGCAGCGGCTCCGGGGCGACCGTGAACTGGGGCACCTCGACGGGATTGGCTGCCACCTGGACCAGCGCAAGCCTGCTGAGTTTCTCCGTGACTTCGAGCATGCTGCAACAGAGCGGCGCGGTCGATGTCTCGGTCACGGTGGGTGGGGTCAAATCCAACAAGCTGACCTTCACGGTCGGAGATGCGCCGCTTCCCACGCTATCGACGCTGAACCCGGCCACGGCAGTAATTGGATCCGGGCCGGTCTCTTTCTCACTGACCGGGACGGGTTTCGCCGCCGGCGCCAAAGTCAACTTCGGCTCGACGGCAGTCCAACTGACGACCTCAGGCAGCGGAACGACGCTGACTGCCTCGATCAGCGACGCACAACTGGTGACCGCTGGAGCGGGCCCTGTCCCGATCACGGTGGTCAACCCCAACGGCATGACCACAACCCCCGCGGTTAACTTCACCGTGACCGCCGCCGTTCTCATTTCGACACCGATGCTGAGCAGCGTCGCGCCGAATTCGGCCACGGTTGGCGACTCCGATCTCGCCATTACCTTGACGGGCTCGGGCTTCGTCGGTGGAGCCAAGATCTACTGGGGCTCCGCTGCCACGCAACTCGACACCACGGGCAGTGGAACGACACTGTCCGCCACGGTTCCCGCGGCCCAACTCCTAGACGCAGGAGCGGTCAACGTCACTGTCGTCAATCCCGACACGGGCGCAACCACGGCCAAGACCTTCACGGTGAATGCGGCTCCCGCACCCACGCCAACGCTGACCAGCTTGAGCGTGACTTCGGCCACGCTTGGGAGCACGGCCAATATCACTGTTGTCGTCAGTGGGAACAACCTCACCGACCAGGCGATGGTAGTCTTCGGCGCAACGAATCACGGCACGGCGCTCGACTGTATCCTTAACAGCACGACGCAATTGACCTGCACGCTTCGAGGGGACAGCGCGCAAGGTTACAACGGCTATACTGCCGGGACGTACGGCATCGCTGTCACCATGAACAGCGGAGCGTCCTATTCGAACTGGCTGACCTTCACGGTGAACGCGGCGGGCACGCCCACGCTGACTAGCATGACCCCGAGTTCTGTAGCTCAGGCGTCGAATGCGGCCGATGTCACCATCGTCATCACCGGGGCCAACCTGGACGGCGTGACATCAGTGATCTTTGGCGAGGGATGGCAATACCCGATGGCCTTCACCATTGACAGTTCGACCCAAATCACGTGCACACTTCCGGTGGCCTATTACAATACCGCCATGCCGCAGGGAGTCAGTATCCTCGCGTCCAAGGACGGCAGCACCTGGTCGAACATGCTGACCTTTACAATCCAGGCCGTGGCAGGGGGGCCACACATCGACTCATTTACTACGTCATCGGATAACCATCTGGTCTCCGGGGGAATCATCACCATCACAGTGCATGGCACTGGCTTCGATCTTCTGGCGGATCCAATCACGCTCAATAGCGGCTGGATCAACTGGATCGATTCTATCACTCCGACGCAGATCGTCTTTAAGGTTGGAACGAATTCGCTCAGTGGTTGGGGCGCGAACCCCACGACCATCCAAGTTGAGAATCCAGGCAATATCTACTCGAACATTGTTATCTGGAATTTGAACTGAACAGACCGCAGTTCAAAGTTCCACGGCCGCGGCGGATGTATTCCGCCGCGGCCGTAGTTCGTTTCATTGGCCCTTCAAGTGCGCGGTTCGTTCCCGCCGCGCGCAATCCCCCGCTATTCCCCCGCGATCCCTGGCCGCAACTTCGTATGCCCCGTGGCATCCTCGAGCGCCGCGCCGATCCTGAGCAGTTCTTTTTCCCCAAACGCGCGGCCGATCAGTTGCATGCCGATGGGCATACCGCCGCGCGTGAATCCGGCCGGCATGGCCAGCGAAGGCAGCCCGAGCGCGTTGATCCCACGTACCAGGCGCGTGGTGGCGATGCGGACGTCTTCCGTCTCGCCGCCGATGGCGACTTCGGTCTGCCCGATGTTGGGCGCAGTGATCGGCGTGGCGGGCACCAGCAGGCAATCCACCTGCATCAGGATCGAGCGGTAGACCTCCTGCGCACGCCGCCGCAGCCGCTGCGCCTGCACGTAGTCCACACCGGGAATCACGCGCCCCATGTCGATCAGCGCCCGCACGTCGTCGCCATACAACTTGCGCTGTTTGCGGATGTAAGGCTCGTGCACGGCGGCGGCCTCCACTAGCAGCGTGATCTGCGAGATCGTATTCAGCTGCCGTCCATCCGGAACTCTCAATGGCACGAGTTCCGCGCCCAGGTCCTGCGCGCGGTAGGCCATGAAGTGCACGGCGTTGTCCACCTGCAGGTCGATGCGCTCGTAAAAGAAGTTCTCGGGAATGCCGATCTTTACGCCAGCGAGCGATGGGATCTCGTCGGGCGGCAGCAGGTCGTCGGCGTGGCGGTGCGCGCTGTTGGGGTCGCGCTTGTCGGGGCCTGCCATGGCCGCCAGCGAGACAGCCACGTCGCGCACGGTGCGCGCGATCGGTCCTGCGTGATCCAGGCTGAAGCCGAGCGGTAGCGCTCCGAATTTGCTCACCAGTCCGAAGGTCGGTTTGATGCCCGTGACGCCACAGTAGGACGCCGGCACACGGATGGACCCGCCCGTGTCGCTGCCGGTGCCCAGCAGGCACAGCCCCGCGGCGACGGCCGCCGCTGCGCCCCCACTGGACCCGCCAGGAATCCGCGCCAGGTCCCACGGATTGTGGACCGCTCCGTAGTGAGGGTTGTCGCAGGTGATGCCGTAGGCGTGCTCGTGCATGCTGGTCTTGCCGAGCATCACCGCCCCCGCCTCGCGCAGCCGTTCCACGATGGCGGCGTCGAACTTCGGCACGTGATTCTCAAACACCTTCGAGCCAGAGGTGGTGCGAACGCCGGCGGTGCAAAACAGGTCCTTGTGGGCGATGGGAATGCCGTGCAGCGGTCCGCGATCCATGCCGGAACGCCGCTCGCGGTCGGCCTGCAAAGCCTGTTCCCGCGCGATTTCGGCAGTCACCGTGAGGAAGGCGTTGAGCCTTGGATTCAGGCTCTCAATGCGTTTCAAACACTCCTCGGTCAACTCGGCCGAGGAGACCTTCCCGGCCCGCAGTGCCTGCGTAGTTTCGATCAAAGTCATCGAGATGGTAGTCACTCCGCTTCGTCCTCGGGCGCGGGCATCGTACAGAGGAGGATCGGTTCCTCCTGCCAGTCGATCAGTCCGCGCAGCCCGAGCATATTCTTGTCGAGCCCTTCGAGCGTCTTTAGCATCTTCTCGGTGATCTCGATTTTCAGCCCAGCCGCCGTCGTAGTCCAGTCGCGCATGGTTTAATGATGGCATGTCCAAGGGGCTTGCCAATCCGGAGGGGCAGGTGCTGCCGCTCACCACTTTCAGTGAAGACGACGAACTCTTCAGGACCACGGTCAGGCGCTTTGGGCACGACCGGATTGCGCCAAAAGTGCGAGAAATGGACGAGAAATCCGCGTTCGACAAGAGCCTGCTCAAGGAGTTCTTCGAACTGGGTCTGATGGGCGTCGAGATACCGGAAGAGTACGGAGGCGCGGGAGGAACTTTTCTGCAGGCCTTGCTGGCCATCGAGGAGCTTGCCGCCGTCGATCCGGCCGCCGCAGTGATCGTCGATGTGCAGAATACGCTGGTCAACAACGCCATCCTGCGCTGGGCAAACAGTGAGCAGAAGAGTCGCTGGCTTGGCCGCCTGGCCACGGACACCGTGGGCGCCTACGCGCTCAGCGAAGCGGGCTCGGGTTCAGACGCCTTCGCGCTGGTGACCCGAGCTGTGGAAGACGGCGACTCGTATGTGCTGAGCGGGCGAAAACTGTGGATCACCAATGCCGCCGAGGCCGGATTGTTCCTGGTCTTCGCAACCGTTAATCCCGCGGCCGGTTACAAGGGCATCACGTGCTTCGTGGTCGAGCGGGGTGCGCGCGGATTCAGCGTTGGCAAGAAGGAAGACAAACTCGGCATTCGCGCTTCGTCCACTTGCGAGTTGCTGCTGGATGAGGTGCGCGTGACAAAGAGGGACCTTCTGGGCGAGACCGGCAAGGGCTACAAGATCGCCATCGAGACGCTGAACGAAGGCCGCATCGGGATTGGTGCACAGATGACGGGGCTAGCCTCTGGCGCACTGCAGCACGCCATTGCCTATGCGAAACAGCGCAAGCAGTTCGGCAAGGCCATCGCCGAATTTCAAGGGGTTCAGTTCGAACTGGCGCGTATGGCCACCGACGTTGAGACGGCGCGCCTGCTGGTTTACAACGCGGCTCGAAAGCGGGACGCCGGCATGCCCTTTCTCACCGAGGCGGCCATGGCCAAGTACCACTCTTCTCAGATCGCCGAGAGGGTGGCTTCACGCGCGGTTGAGGTACTCGGCGGAGTCGGCTTTACGAAAGACTATCCCGTCGAGAAGTTGTACCGGGACGCGAAGATCGGCCGCATCTACGAGGGCACCAGCCACATGCAGATGCTGACGATCGCCAAGCAGATTCTGGGCTGACGGGGCGGTGTTCGCCCGCATCGGCGGGTAACCTGCCACCCCGCTCCCGCATCGTTAGACTGGAGGTAGAGGGGATAGTTATGATTCAACGTGCCGTGTCCGCAGCGGTGCTCGGCGCCGCGATGATCCTGAGCGCTCCGCTGCCTGCCGCGCCCGCCGACGAACTTTCGCCCGCCCAGCAGCAGGATGTGATCACGAAATTCGCGGCGAAGGAAGCCGAATTCGCCCTGGCCCGCGAGAAGTACACCTATCGCCAGAGTTACAAGGTCGAGGATCTGGGGCCGAACGGCCGGGCCATCGGCAAGCAGGAGATGGTTACCGACATCGTCTTCACGACCGATGGCAAGCGCACTGAGCGCGTTGTCTACGCGCCGTTGAGCAGTTTGCAGCGGTTCATGATGGACAAGGAAGACGAGCAGGATCTGCGCAGCGTCCAGCCCTTCGTGCTCACCACCAAGGAGATCCCAAACTACGAAGTGAACTACATCGGCCGCGACAACGTGGACGAGATCAGTTGCTACGTTTTCGCCGTAAAACCGAAGCATTTCGCCGAAGGACAGCGCTATTTCGCGGGACAGATCTGGGTGGACGACCGCGACTTGCAGATCGTGAAGACGTATGGCCGGGGCGTTGGAGTCCACAAGAAGGACTCCGATCACAAGTACCCGAAGTTCGAGACCTATCGCGAGCAGATCGACGGGAAATACTGGTTCCCGACCTACACCATCGCCAACGATATGCTGAACTTCAAGGAAGGTCCCATCCCGATAAAGATGGTGGTCACCTACAAGGACTACAAGCAGTTCAAGTCGGAATCCAGCATCACGTTTGGCGACGTGGCGGAAGATCCAAACAAGCCGGCTCCGCCGAAGAAGTAGACTCCAGATCCTCGCTGCATTTGAGATCAGAGCAACGGGCCGCCGACTGTAAAGCGGCCCGCTCAGGTCCATGCCAAAGCCAGCCTAATTTCGTTTCCCGGCTGTTCTTGCTGAGGTCGGTGCATTTCTTCCTCTTGACATGGTTCCGTAATTCTATGATTATGGAATTATAGAAGCAAGGGGACCGAAGCCTGATGCAAGACGTGCCCGAAGAACAGATTGCCCGCTACGCCGACATGCTTACCGCGATGGGCACCGAGTCGCGCTTGCGCATCGTGCGTCTGCTGCTCTCGGCGCATCCCGGCGGGATGGTGGTGGGAGAAATACAGGCCGAGTTGGGCTTGTCCGCGTCGAACCTGTCGCATCACCTGGACAAGCTCAAGAACGAAGGACTGGTGCAAGTGAAGCGCGAGGGCACGTTTCTACGCTATACGGCGAACTGCGATTCGTTGCGCGAGTTGCTGGTGTTCCTCTACGCGGAATGCTGCACGCGCAGCTCGGCGGTCCAACCGGATTGGATTATTCAGTGTTGTACGAAGGAGAAGTCATGAGCGCACAAGACGTAAGAGACCTGGTGAAAGAGAAGTACGGGCAGGCCGCGCTGCGGGTCACCAGCGGCGGAAGCTGTTGCTGCGGAGCGGCGCCGGCGGATCAGCATTGCGCCGACCCTATCACCAGCAATTTGTATGACGCGGCCCAGATGGGACAAATCCCGGACACGGCGGTGCTCGCCTCCCTGGGATGCGGTAATCCGACGGCACTGGCGGAATTAAGGGCAGGCGAAGTCGTCCTCGACCTGGGTTCGGGTGGGGGCATCGACGTGCTGCTTTCGGCCCGGCGCGTCGGCCCTACGGGCAAGGCTTACGGCTTGGACATGACCGATGAGATGCTGGCACTGGCGCGCGAGAACAGGCGCAAGTCGGGCATCGAAAACGTCGAGTTTCTTAAGGGCGAAATCGAGAGCATCCCGCTACCCGACAATACAGTGGACGTTATCATTTCGAACTGCGTCATCAACCTCTCAGCCAACAAGGACAGGGTGATCGGCGAGGCGTTCCGGGTACTGAAACCCGGCGGCCGGTTCGCGGTTTCCGATGTCGTCACGCGCGGCGAGATGCCAGCGGAGATTCGCAAGAACGTGCTCCTGTGGGCCGGCTGCATTTCAGGTGCGCTGGAAGAAAACGACTACAAAGCGAAATTGGCTGCAGCGGGCTTTGAGCGAATCGACGTCGAGCCCACGCGCATTTATCACGTCGAGGACGCGCGCAATTTCCTGGCGCAGGAAGGCATTGACGTGGACGCCATCGCGGCGGAAGTGGATGGCAAGTTCATGAGCGCGTTCATTCGCGCAAGCAAGCCTGTCGCGAAGTCCTGCTGCGGACCGAACTGCTGCTCGTAAGCATTGACGACGAAGATGCAATCGAACACTAGCCCCCGGCTCTCGTTCCTCGACCGTTATCTCACGCTCTGGATCTTCGCGGCGATGGCCGTGGGCGTCTCACTGGGCTACCTCGTACCGGGCGTCGTACCGTTCCTGGACCGCTTCAACATCGGGACCACGTCCGTGCCGATTGCCATCGGCCTGATCCTGATGATGTATCCGCCTTTGGCGAAAGTGAAATACGAGGAGATGGGCCGGGTGTTTCAGCACCGCCGCGTGTTACTGCTTTCGCTGATTCAGAACTGGGTGGTCGGCCCGGTTCTAATGTTCGCGCTGGCAGTGCTATTCCTTCGCGACAAGCCCGAGTACATGACCGGCCTGATCCTGATCGGCCTGGCCCGCTGTATCGCGATGGTCATCGTATGGAACGACCTGGCGCGCGGGGACCGGGAGTATGCCGCCGGCCTGGTCGCATTCAATTCCATCTTCCAGGTGCTCTTCTTCTCTGTCTATTCGTACTTCTTTCTAGCCGTCCTCCCCCGCTGGTTGGGACTTAAGGCGGTAGAAGTGGACATCTCCATGGGTGCGATCGCCAAGAGCGTCTTCATCTATCTGGGCGTTCCATTCATCGCGGGCATGCTCACCCGCTTCGTGATGCTGAAGACCAAGGGCCGCGAGTGGTACGAGACCCGCTTCATTCCCCGAATCAGTCCGCTAACGTTGATCGCACTGTTGTTCACGATTGTCGTGATGTTCTCGCTGAAGGGCGAGATGATCGTCCAATTGCCACTTGACGTAGTGCGAGTCGCGATTCCGCTGACCATCTACTTCGTGTTGATGTTCTTCTCCTCGTTCTGGATGAGCAAGCGGGTGGGCGCCAATTACGCCGAGGCGACCACGCTTTCATTCACGTCCGCGTCGAACAATTTCGAGTTGGCCATCGCGGTGGCTATCGCGACGTTTGGCATTCACCATGGCGCGGCTTTCGCAGCCGTCATCGGGCCGCTGGTTGAAGTCCCGGTCTTGATCGGCCTAGTGAATGTCGCGCTGTGGATCAACCGCAAATGGTTCGGCGGGGTGTTCGACAGCGTCGATACCTGCCGCACGCAGAGAGTCTGACCGGCTCAGACTGAAGTTCCTGGGATGTGCTTTTGTGCGGGAGTTGGGCGATTTATGAAGCACTGGTTGCCAAGCACGCAAGCCATCCTGTAATTGTGTACTGGACGCGCAAAAGAATTGGAGGGGCAAGTGCCAACGACTCGACGGACCACAGGGTTGGCTCTGCTGCTAATCGTTCTTGGGTGCGGCGTTGGAGCTTCCACTGCGGAAGATGTCGAGCTAACCAGCGCCGGCTCGACATTCATTTACCCGATGCTCAGCGTATGGATGCGGGAGTACAAGAAGATTCATCCCGAGTTCCACCTCGCCTACGATCCCATGGGATCAGGGAAGGGTATAGCTCGGACGCTGGCAGGGACCGTCGATTTTGGCGCCTCGGACGGTCCCATCTCAGATGCTCAATTGAAGAGTGAACCGAAGCGCATACTGCATGTGCCTGTCGTGCTTGGGGCTGTCGTGCCCGCCTACTCTCTCCCGGGAGTAACGGAAGACGTGCGTTTTACTCCGGAGATCCTGGCAGGCATTTACCTGGGGAAGATCAAGAAATGGAATGATCCGGCACTGGCGCGCGCCAACCCGAACGTTAAGCTGCCGAATCACGAAATAGGGGTTCTGTTCAGGACCGACAGCAGCGGCACCTCATACGTCTGGACCGATTACCTCTCTAAGGTCAGCGGCGACTGGAAGAAGCAGGTCAGCTTTGGGACCAACGTGTCGTTTCCGGTCGGCCTCGGGGCGAGGTTCAACGAAGGGATCGTCGCGGAGATCAAGAGCCACCCGTACGCCTTCGGCTACCTACAGTCAACCTATGCGATCGAGAATCGCGTCCAATTCGGCAGCGTCCAGAACTCCGTCGGCAACTTCACTAAAGCGGACTCCGGCACGATCACGGCCGCCGCTGCATATACCGCAACCGAAATGCCGCGGGACTTCCGCGTTTCGATCACAAACTCGAAAGACGAAGCTGCGTATCCGATCTCAAGTTTCACTTGGCTGCTGGTGCCAGAGAAGATCGACGATGCTGCGAAGCGGAGAGCAATCACTCAGTTTCTAAGGTGGGTGTTGACCGACGGGCAGAAGTTCGCGATGTCCAATCATTATGCGCCTTTGCCCGGCGACGTTGCCCTGCGCGTGCTGCAGGAAATCTCCGCCATTCATTAGCGCTCGATGGAGAAACTATATACCTGATAGGGATGACCAATGAAACAGAAACGTGTGCTTGTTCTTTGCACCGGCAACTCGGCGCGCAGTCAGATGGCCGAGGGTCTATTCAGGCACCTTGGCGGCGACCGCTATGAAGTGTTTTCCGCGGGCACCCACCCGTCTCTGGTCAGACCGGAGGCGATTGCCGTGCTTGCCGAGATTGGCATCGACATCTCGGGCCAGCGCTCGAAGTCGGTGGACGAGTTTGTTTCTCAACCGCTGGACCTCGTAATTACGGTTTGCGACAACGCGAAAGAATCGTGCCCGGTTTTCCCCGGCCGCACTGAACGTCTCCACTGGCCGTTTGAAGATCCGGCGCACTTGGAGGGGACCGAGGATGAGCGCAAAGCGGCGTTTCGCAAGGTCCGGGACCAGATCCGACAGAGGATTCAGGCGTTCCTCGCCGACGAATCATCAGTCATCAAATAGCCGCCGACGCGACCCCTAAGTGGATTCGATCCTGGCGCCGCACTTGCGAAATGCAGCCTCAAATCCCGGGATCGATTTCACGATCATCTCCCTCGGCACAGTAAGCGAGAGCCGGAGGTAGCCTGCCCGCCCGAAGCCTACGCCCGGCACCCCGAGTACACCCTCTGCCGTGAGCGAACGTACAAAGGCGACGTCGTCCAGGATGGGCGTCTTCAAGAAGACGTAGAACGTGCCCTCGGGTTTGGTTACCTCATAGCCGATCGCGGCCAGCGCGTTGCACAACAGGTCGCGCTTCGCTTGATAACCTCCGACATCAATCTTTGCGTCGAGCGCTTCAAGTTCTGCGAGTTGCCAGATTGCGGGCGCGTTGATGAAGCCTAGAATTCGATTCGCGAACGTGCACGCGGCACGCAGCGCAGGCCGCTCCGCGAGACGCGGACTCAACGCAAGATAGCCGATACGCTCGCCAGGTAGCGCCTGCGACTTCGACCAGGAATTGCAAACGACCGTATTCTCAATCAGGGCGGCCACTTCACTTTGCCGGCCGCCGTCGAAGACCAGATGCTTGTAAGGTTCGTCGCTGATCACCAAGACCGGATGATCCAATCGAGTGAGCAGCGCATTGAGTTCCAGCAGAACCTGCTCTGGATACACGCGCCCAGTCGGGTTGTTGGGCGTGTTTAAAATGATGGCGCGGGTGCGTGGCGTGATAGCCGCGGCGATCCGCTGCACGTCGGGAAGAAAGCTCGCATCGGTCTCGACCTGAACCAGTGTCCCAGAGTGGTTCGAGACGTAAAACGGATACTCCGAAAAGCAAGGCATCAGCACGATGACCTCGTCGCCCGGATCGAGAATCGACTTGAGAATCACGTTGCAGGCGCCTGCGGAGCCCACGGTCATAAAGACGTCGTCGGCAAGGAAATCGAGACCGGTCTCGCGACGGAGTAGCCCAGCCACCGCCGCACGAACGGCAGGGAATCCGGCGTTGGGCATATAGCCGTGCATGTTGGCGCGACCCTCGGCGACCACCCGATTCAAGGCACTGAGCACTTGCGAGGGCGGCTCCACATCGGGGTTGCCCAGAGTGTAGTCGTAGACGTTCTCCGCACCTCGTTCGCGCTTCAGGAGTGCGCCTTCTTCGAACATGCGCCGGATCCAGGAGGAGTGTTCCAGCTGTTGGGCTATGGCCTTTGATATGGGCATCGCTTAGTTTTAGCGGTTGTCTAGCGCGCCGCCATCGAGCACGTTGATGCCAGCGACCTGCAGGCGTTCGATGGCGGCATCGGGCTGATCGAAGCGGAAGACCAGCACTGCCTTCTCGCCCCGCAGGAACGGGAAGGCGTACATGTATTCGATGTTGATGGACGATCCCTCAAAGAGGCTCAGCACGTCCGCGAGTCCGCCGGGCCGATCAGGCACTTCTACGGCCACGACCTCCGTAACCTTTACTGCCGAGCCGGCCGCTTCGAGCAGGCGCTTCGCCTTCTGCCAGTCGGAGACGATCATGCGCAGGATGCCGAAACGCTGTGTGTCGGCCAGCGAGAGGGCACGGATATCGATGCCTTCGCGCGCCAGCAGGCGGCATGGGGCGATGACGTGGCCCGGCTTGTTCTCTGAAAACAGTGAGAGTTGTTGGAGCTTCATGGCTGCAACCGGCGGTCGATGACCCGCTTGGCCTTTCCTTCGCTGCGCTGTATGGTGCTCGGCTCCACCAGAGTTACCTGGACGCGGATGCTGAGCACGTGTTCGATTGCGTCGGCGATCTTGTCATTCAGCTGCTCCAGCGCGCCGATCTTGTCACTGAAGCTCTCCGATGTCACTTCTACCTGGACTTCCATCTGGTCCAGACCGTGATGGCGCGTGAGGATGATCTGGTAGTGGGGCAGCGTGCCCTCCACCTCCAGCAGCGCGCTTTCGATCTGCGAGGGGAATACATTCACGCCGCGGATGATCATCATGTCGTCGGTGCGCCGCCCAACGCGCCGCATCCGGCGAAGCGACCGGCCGCACGGGCACGGCTCGGGCATCAGCGCGGTAATGTCGCGTGTGCGATAGCGGATCATCGGCATGGCGTACTTGCTGAGTGTCGTCAGCACAAGCTCGCCGTCCTCACCGTCGGGCAGGACGTTGCCGGTATCCGGATCGACGATCTCCGGATAGAAGTGATCTTCAAAAATGTGCAAGCCGTTCTGGCATGGGCACTCCACGGCAACGCCGGGTCCGATGATTTCGGACAGTCCGTAGATATCGAATGCCTGAATTCCTGTGAGCCGCTCAATCCGGTCGCGCATCCCGGAGGTCCATGGCTCGGCGCCAAAGACGCCCACGCGTAAAGGCAGGTCGCGGATGTCGATATCGAGCTGGGCGGCCCGCTCGATCATGTGAAGAAAATAGCTCGGAGTACAACAAATTGCGGTGACGCCGAAATCCTTCATCACCATGATTTGGCGATCGGTATTGCCTCCTGAGATCGGGATCACGGTTGCGCCAAGATCCTCCGCGCCATAGTGTGCGCCCAGGCCGCCGGTGAACAGGCCGTAGCCGTAGGCGTTCTGGATCACGTCTCCCGAGTGCAGGCCGCAGGTGGCGAAGGCGCGCTTCATCACGGATGTCCAGACGTCGAGATCCTGTCGCGTGTAGGCCACGACAATCGGCTTGCCGGTGGTTCCGCTGGAAGCGTGCAGGCGCACGATTTCTTCCATCGGGCTGGCGAAAAGTCCGAATGGATAGGTGTCGCGCAGGTCCGTTTTGACCGTGAAAGGAAGCAGCGAAATGTCGGCGAGCGAGCGTATTCTGTCCGGGGTCAGGCCGCGCTCGTCCAGGCGTGCGCGGAAGTGCGGCACGCGTTCCCAGGCCCTGGTCACGATGTTTTTCAGCCGGCTGAGCTGGAGTTCCCGCAACAGAGCAATCGGCACGTAATCCGGTGCGCTCGCAGGAGAGTAAACCGTCTGAGCGGTCGTTTTGGCCGGGCATTCCTTTACTGTGACCATGCATCCCTCCCGATCTGAAACGACTCGCGGTTTAGAGCGTGCAATTTAGGCGCGAGATGGGCCAGGACCGCCTCGATCCAGGCCTCTTCAGGGAATTCAAGATAGCGGCTGAGCACTCCCAGCAGCGCGACGTTGATGCTCTTCTCGCTACGAAGCTTGCGGCCTTGCAGCGTTGAGGGGTCGATCAGGACGCCGCCCGGCTTTAACATCGAACGGTTCACCTCGACCTGCGTCTCTTCGAGCACGAGCAAGAAATCCGCCTCGCCTTCGGGCACCATGGGGCTGAATACCAGCGGTCCAAAGCGTACGTCGCTGGAGACCGAGCCGCCGCGCTGGCTCATCCCGTGGATCTCGCTTTTCTTTACGTCAAGACCTGCGCCGAAAGCGACATCGGCGATGATGTCGGACGCCTTGAGCACGCCCTGCCCGCCTAGACCGGCGACGACCACGTTAGTTACTTTGCTGTTCATTGCACTTCTCGTATTGCCGGATAGACGCCGTCGCCAGCAGACAGTCGCGCCGGGCGATGACCAGGCAAAGCTCGCCGCTGTCCAGGCATGATTTGACGAGTTCCTCAAACGCGTCCGGGTTCAGCGTAGGGTCCATCACATGCACGCGGCGAATTCCCATTGCACGGGCGACGTCTTCAAACACCAACTTCCCGGTCTTGTGATGATCCAGGGTGCGGCCTGTGCCGGGATGCTCCTGCATACCCGTCATGGCCGTCGTCCCGTTGTCGAGAATCAGTAGCACGTGACCAGTGGGCGGTGGGTTGTAGATCATCTCCGCCAGTCCTGTAAGCCCACTGTGCACGAAGGTGCTGTCACCAATCACGCTGACTACGCGGCGTGCCTGCTCAGGCGGCAACACGTGCCTCATGCCTAGGCCCACGCCGATGGACGCTCCCATGCAGACCAACGCGTCCATCGCCTCAAAGGGAGGCAATACACCCAATGAGTAGCAGCCGATGTCTCCGGAGACGATGCAATCCAGATGGCGCAGTGCCGTGAACACTGTGCGGTGCGGGCATCCGGGGCAGAGCGAAGGCGGCTTGCCGGGCAGCGGCTTGGGCTCGGGCGAGAGGTCGCCTTCCACAATGCGACGAACGCGCGATACCGTCAGTTCTCCGAACCGAAAAGCCTCCGGCTTATCTTCGATTGCGATGCCCGCGTTGCGCGCCTGTTCCACGAGGTACGGGTCGCCTTCCTCAATCGCGAGGCACAGATGGACGCTGTCGGCGAACTCCAGCATTCTCACAAGCGGCAGCGGGTAGGTCATGCCTGGCTTGAACACGCTCGCGCCGGGACAGGCTTCGCGCACGTGCTGAAATGCTATGCCCGAGGTGACGATGCCAATGTCCGTTCCGCCCTCGAAGACCACCGTCGGTCCTTCGGCGTCGTTCCACTTTGCCATCTCCGCGAGTTTGGCCCGCAGTCGGCGGTGCGCCGGCCGCGCGTACGCCGGGATCATCACATGCGACGGAATGTCACGGACAAACTCGACCGGCGCGGCCGGCGGGGCGGGATAGCCGGGCGTTCTGACAATCGTCTTCGAATGGCACACGCGCGTGGTCATGCGGAGCAGCACTGGCGTGCTCCACCGCTCTGATACTTCAATCGCACGCAGCGTAAAATCATAGGACTCTTGTGAATCGGCAGGCTCGAACATCGGGACGCCCGCCGCGACAGCGAAGCGCCGATTGTCCTGCTCGTTCTGGCTGGAGGCTAGTCCGGGATCGTCAGCCGAGACGATCACAAGCGCGCCGCGCACGCCGGTGTAAGCAACGGTGAACAGCGGGTCGGCCGCCACGTTCAGGCCAACGTGCTTCATCGTCACCAACGCCCGCGCGCCGGCGAACGATGCGCCTATGCCGACCTCGAGCGCAACCTTCTCATTGGGCGCCCACTGCGCATGCCCACCCAAGGCCTCAAATGATTCCAGAATTTCAGTAGAAGGCGTTCCGGGGTATCCGGTCCCGAACTGAACTCCGGCGTCGTGCGCCGCCAGCGCGACCGCCTCGTCCCCACTCAGAATCTGTCTCCGGGAAGCAACGCTGGGAGCCAAAGTGCCATCCTTACGAAAAAATCCGACTAAAAGAGTAGTTTATTGGAAATGAGGCTAGGTGGGCAAACACCGCACGCAGTCGTCTGCCGCCAGATGGGAGAAATCGCGGCGGCCTCACCTTATCCCGAAGAGTGCAAAATGCCGAGTCGAGGACCTCAAGGCTCGCCGGATTGCTACCATTAACGGTTTGATTCTCTCTTTTTTGGATGCGCTTGAGGAGTGGCAATGACCGACAAGGTGCTGGTGTTTGATACGACGTTGAGAGACGGGGAACAAGCCGCCGGAACTCGGCTAGGCAGCCGGGATAAGTTGATGGTAGCCCGGCAGTTGGCACGCTTGAACGTAGACATTATCGAAGCGGGCTACCCCGCCTCATCCCCCGAGGATTTGCACGCGGTGCAGCAGATCGCGGAGGAGATCACGGGACCCATCATCTGCGCGTTGTCACGGGCAGTCGCTGAGGACATCAGGGCCTGTGGCAAAGCTTTAGCGAAGGCGAAACGCCCGCGAATACACACCGGTATTGGGGCCTCCGACGTCCACATTCTGGGGAAGTTCCGTGACGAGAAGTACGGCCGCGACCTGACGGAGAAACGGGTCCGGATTGTGGAGATGGGCATCGAAGCGGTGAAACTGGCCAGACAGTATGCCGATGACGTGCAATTCTATGCCGAGGATGCAGGACGGTCCGATCCGGCATTCCTGTTCCTGATGCTGCAGGCGGTGATCGAAGCGGGCGCCACCGTGGTGAACATCCCCGACACCACCGGCTACTCGGTGCCCGAACAATACGGTGCGCTGATTCGCGGGATTCGTGAAAACGTCCCGAACATCGATCGGGCGACCATCAGCGTTCATTGTCACAATGACCTGGGAATGGCAGTCTCCAACGCGCTGGCCGGCATCAGGAACGGTGCCCGGCAGGTCGAGGGCACTATCAACGGGATCGGAGAGCGTGCGGGTAACGCGGCGATCGAGGAAGTGGTCATGGCACTGCGCACGCGCGCCGATTACTACGGCGTTCACACCGGCGTCGAAGCGCGCGAGTTCTGCCGCACCAGTCGCATGGTCGCCGACATGCTCGGCATGGCGGTTCCGCCAAACAAAGCCGTGGTCGGCGCCAATGCGTTTGCGCACAGTTCGGGCATTCACGTCGATGGGTTCCTAAAGAACCGTGACACTTACGAGATCATGCGTCCCGAGGATATTGGGCTGGAGGAGAGCCGCGTCGTGCTGACTGCACGCACCGGCAGACACGGCCTGCGCGACCGTCTCAACAAACTCGGCTACGAGCTTTCGAAGGAAGAACTGGACCAGGCTTACGCGCGCTTCCTGCTGGTCGCCGACAAGAAACAGGAGGTCTTTGACGAAGATCTGGCGGCCATCCTGCACGAGGAACTGCAGCCCGTTCCCGACGCATTCCTACTCGATTATCTGCAAATCTACAGCGGCACTTCGGCTATTCCGACGGCGACCGTGCGGTTGCGCGCAAAGGACGAAGTGCGTCAGGGCGCATCCATCGGCAATGGTCCGGTGGACGCCGTTTACCGCGCGATCGCTTCCGTCACTAAGACGTCCGCACGTCTCACGCGTTACGACATTCGCGCTGTCACCAGTGGAACCGAGGCTATGGGCGAAGTGACCGTACGTCTAGAGCAGGGGGACAAAAAGGCCACTGGCCGTGGGGCCTCTACAGACGTGATTGAAGCCAGCGCCCGGGCCTACGTGGATGGGCTGAACAAACTTGCGAGTCAAGGTGAAGCCGCGCGGGACGACGTTGGATCGGGACCTTCACTCTGAGTTGAAGTGCGGGCTAAGCGATGTCAGCCAGGCGCAGGAGGCCTCTGAGAGCTTGCTGGTCGAAGCGCATGACGTTGATCAACTCCTCCTTCGAAATGGTCAGTTCGCGCTTCCCGTCGTTCGCGCCGCCCAGGTTGGGATGTTCCATGTGCAACTGGAGTGGACCACGGAATCCGCTCGCCTTCAGCATCGGCAGAAAGCGCTTGAAGTCCACCATGCCCATGCCCAATGGACACCAGCCCACTTCCCATTTGCTTGCGGCGCCCCGTTTCCAGAAGAAGTCCTTCAAGGCCACGCCGCGGACGCGCGACTGCAGCAAGCGCCAGCTATGCACCCACCCCCCGAGACCGCCCTCCACCGTGGCATGCGCGATATCGAAGTTCACGGCGACTGCGCTCGTGTCAAACCCATCGAGCAACATGTGTAGATCCCAGAATGATGCGCCCAGTTGGGCTTCGCCGGAATGAGTGTGATAGATCGCGCATACGCCGTACTGCCTATTCAACGCGGCCAGGTCTTTCACCCGGGCACGGAATTCCGCAATCTGCCGAGGCAGATCGCGCTTCAGGTCGTAAACAAAACCGCCCCAGCGGTAGGTGCGAATGCCAAGTGACGCGAGGGTCTTCACCACGCGCTCGGCATCGGGTGTTCGTGCGTCAACAATGCCGCTGGTCACCATGGGCGTCGCCAAGCCAGCTTTGTGGATGATCTCGACCGCCTTCGGAAGGTCATCCTCCACCCGTGACGGCAGCACATGACCGCCGTCCCGAACAGTCAGGTCGATGCCGTCATATCCGAGGCTCTTGCACAGATCCGCCATCTCCTGGATTCCGGCCCATTGGAAATGCTTTGAAAATGCGTTGATTGCCATGTGTTCCGGGGCAGTGCTGGCGGATGTGGCAGATACAGTCGCCATCGCAGCCAGCCAGTCCCTACGCGAAAGCTGTTCAGACATGGCGGGTCTCCTTATCCTTCAACCGTTTTCAAGGTGTCGTTCCAACGCATCCGACAGCCGTTGCGCAGTGACATGTTCGCTAACTGCGTGACCAGAGCCGCCTGGAACCCAAGGCGCATTGGTGCCGTCGGGGACTTGCGACTGCGCACGCATTCCAGGAAATTGCGCACGTGCAAATCTGTGGCGTAGCTGAACCCTTTTTCGGAGCGCATGTCCGTGGCCGGCTGTTCCTCGCCCCCCAGTCTGTAAACGCGCAGGTCTTCGCGCCCGACATCCATCCGGGCCTGGTCCCCATCGAGCTGATTCAGTTGATCGTTGCGCGATTTGTAGTGCATCGCAGCGTAATTAATAGAGAAGACAGCCAGGAAATCTTCCGGGTATTCGGCGGTCACAACGACTGATTCCGGCGTGTCGGCCCCGGACTTGTGAGGACGGCCAGCAGCCGCGGTCACCGCAAGTGGGTAACTTGCATTCATCAACAAGTGGATGCCGTCGTAGACATGCGCACCCTGGTCTCCGACAATTCCACCGGCGTAGTCGGCGGCGTATCGCCAGTTGAAGAACACGTTCGGGTCAAGCGGCCGGCGGCGCACGGCCGGCCCCTGCCATTGCTCCCAATCGAGCGGGCCTTTCAGCTTTGGAGCGGGACCATCGCCAATGTAGTTGTTGAGCCACCAGGAACGTACCATGCGCACCGCGCCGAGCGCGCCGCTGGCGACGATCCGGCGTCCTTCGAGATACAGATCATAGCTGCGGCGCTGCATGCCGACCTGGATGATGTTCTTGGAACTCGCCTCGGCCGCCACCAACTCCACGCCCTGCTCCGGCGTCTGGCAGAGCGGTTTCTCCACGTAGACGTCTTTGCCGGACGCCAACGCGTCCAGGACCATGCGGTGGTGCCAGTGTTCGGGGGTGGCGATCAGGACCGCGTCGATGCTCTTGTCTTCAAGCAGCTTGCGGTAATCGCGATAGGCGCGAGGTGCATTGCCGGGCACTTTGGATGCCGTCGAGAGTGCCTGCTCCAGATTCGGCTCGTAGACGTCGCAAACAGCGTGCACGCGGACGGACGGGTCTTTTTGGAAGACCGTCATGACGAATGTGCCGCGTCCACCAGCGCCAATCAGACCGAGCGAGACACGGTCAGAAGCCGCTCCGAATGCGGCCGTCGCTGCGCCGCTTGTCAGAAGAAAAGTCCGCCTGTTCATCGCACCTGCCCGCTCATCGGAGTAAGCCTCATACTACTCGCACGGGGGCAACCGCGCCCAGACCTGGGCCCGCGATCTCGCTCGTTGCCATCGTCCCATCGCGAATTCTAAAGAGCCCAGGGAATCTGGCCACCCAGGCTTCGTTTGCCGCCGGAACGTACTCGCGAGCATTTGCCTCAAGCGTTCCGGCGCCGGGAACGTGGGCGGCCAACGCGGCCGAGTGGATCAATGCAGCGCCGGGGCAAGTCAGATCCTGCACGCACAGAAACATCTTCCACACCTGGGCCGCGGCGGCCATCAGCACAGCCTGCGTCTGGCCCTTACAAGCCTTCAAAGCGGCCCCGGTATAGCCCATCTCGCGCGCCAGCGCGAGGCTCTCCAGATCCGTGAGCGATTCGTCGATCACGACAGGGCGCAGTCTCGCAGCTTCGTGCATTACATTGCGGCGATCCGCATTTAAGTCGCGTGCCGTCGGTTGCTCGACGTACTGAATCATCTCGAATCCACGCCGCGATTTCTCGCGCACCTTTCGAAGCACTTCGATCAGGTAGCCCACATTCGGGCAGCGCTCGTTGAAGTCAAGCGAATAGAACCAACGAGACACGCCGCGCTGCGGGAGCACTTCGCCAGCAATGCGATCCACGCCTAGAATACGCTCACGGTCCCACTGCCCGTCGTCGCCGTTCAGCTTGATCTTGAAATGCGTTAGCCCGTTATGTTCGATCCACTGCGGCAGCGTCTCCGGCAGGCCATCGTCGATGCGCTGCTTGAGATCCTTCGCTTCCAGCGGGTCGGCCGCTCCGACCGAGTGGTAGACCTGAATCCGAGGCACAGGGTTCCGTAGCATGAATTCGTCCAGACGCTTCCCACGAAACTCCGCGCCCAGAAAGCGCCCCAAGTCGTCGCGCAGATGCTCTCTTCCGTAACATTGCCAGACGCTCCTGCCGTGGAGTTTGCCGTAAGCGTCGTGAAGTGCCGCGTCGAACGCACTGGCCGTGACTAGAGTGCAAAGCTTCGGAATTGGTGCGTCGAGCGCCAGTTCCCGACTCACCTCAGCCGCCGCCTTGAGCCATGCGGGTTCGAGCAGCACTCCGAGTTCAACCGGGTGGCCGTATTCTCTACAGCTTGCGGTGATGGTTGTCACACGGTGCGCAAGCTCCCGCATCGCGCCGAGCGTCTTATCGTAGGGCATCGTGCGCGACGGGAAACTCCACACGTTTCCCAGCGGCATCGACCCAAAGCCTTCGACACTGCGCCCCGCCCGATTCCGAACACGAACCCGCACGTTCAGCAACGTGACTCGATCTACTTCGACGCCACCAAACTTGTAAGGCGTCCGGTAGCGATAACCCTCTTCGGAGATCGAAACGGATTCGATGCGGATGTCGTTGGGATTAGGTTGAACGATACCGGGCGCCGCAGCCAATGTGCCCAGGAAGGCGCGCCGCGTATGACCGGAGAGAAACATGGTCCATCCAGTCTAACTCCACAAATGATTCAGATCTCCACGACCACCGTCAGTCGCTCCAGCTGATTCTGATCCACCAACAAAAGTACGCGGTCGCGTCCGCTAACAGACACTGCAACTTCCAACTCACTCTAGGGCCAAAGACACCTCGGGGCTGCAGGGAATTTGCAGGAGTGGCATCTTGAGGGTTGGAGGAATTGAAGCGATGGCTGTGAAGAAGATCCTGATCCTGGCCGGGGACTACGTCGAAGATTATGAGTTGATGGTCCCGTTCCAGATGCTGGAGATGGTGGGTCATCAGGTGGACGTGGTTTGTCCGGGAAAGAGGTCAGGCGCCGTGGTTCGCACCGCCATTCACGATTTCGAAGGCGACCAGACCTATTCGGAAAAGCGCGGGCACAATTTTGCCCTGAATGCCGACTTCGACAAGGTGCAGGGAGAGGACTACGACGCGTTGGTGATCCCCGGTGGACGGGCACCCGAGTACATCCGTCTCACTCCGAAAGTGCTGGACCTGGTGCGCCATTTCGCCTCCGCAGGCAAGCCCATCGCCAGCGTCTGCCACGGCGCGCAGGTCTTGACTGCCGCTGGCGTCGTCCAGGGGAGGCGCATCAACTGCTACCCTGCTGTCGCACCCGAAGTCGGACTCGCCGGCGGTACGTACGTTGAGCTGAAGATGACCGAGGCGATCACCGATGGCAACTTCGTGACAGCTCCCGCGTGGCCCGCGCATGCGGCGTGGATCCGTCAATTCCTGGCCGTCTTGGGCTCGAAGATCGAAGCCTAGTTCAGGTCCGGGCTTACCGATAAAGAAAAGAGCGCACGGCGGCGGCCACTTTCGCGCCCTCACATCCTGGCGCCGAGTGGCCGCAGTTTCCTTCCAGCCTTACAATCTCGGCGTGGAGCAGCCGACCGAACTCTAAAGACGGCCCAGGTGTTACAACGTGATCCTGTGTGGCCGAAATCACCAGCACCTTGGCCTTCACCGCCGCCGCAGCAGCCTCAATCGAGCCGCCGAACTGCTCCGCCACATCAATGGACATCATCGCCTGAACCTGGCGGAGCTTGTTGTTCGCGTCGGATCCACTCTTCTCCCGCTTAGCTTTGTCCAGCAACTCGAAGACTTGCTGCCTCGTCGTGACCTGATTGAAGTGCTCAGGCGTGGTCAACAGCAGCGCGCCGAATTCGGCCTCCGCCGCGCGGGCAGGGTTTTCTGTGTAGTTGCCATCGCGCCAAGTCGCATCGTTCACGATGGCGTCGATCTGCGCTTGCCAGTGCAACAGGTCGTACGGCGCGAGCCGCGGCGAGCCAACGATCGGGATCGCCTTGTCCATGAATTCCGGATAAGCGGCAATCCATTGAAACGTCTGCATTCCGCCCATTGAGATCCCCACTACGGCCTTCAGGTGCCCGATGTGCAATACCCGCGTCAGCAGGGCATATTGGGTCTCCACCATGTCGCGTACGGTGAACTTCGGGAAACGCATGCGCGGCTGCAGGACGCTGTTGGATGGGGACGAGGACACGCCATTGCTCAGTGGATCCACCGCGACGACGAAGTCCTTCGAGAGGTCGATACCCGTGCCCGAGCCGACCGTGGAAAGCATCTGGCCGGTATTGCCTCCGGCCCATGCCGGGAAGAGGATCACATTCGTCTTCGTTGCGTTCAACTTGCCGAAAGTCCGATAGCCGACGTGGCAATCCCGCAGCACTTCGCCGCTGCTCAGCTTGAAGTCACCAAGTTCGGCAAACTGCTGCTCCTGTGCCACGGCGGAGCCAGCCAGGAAGAGTGCAAGCGCGCAGGTCAGTGAGGATCGCAAGCGTTTCATAAAAGCATCCTTGTCAGGGAATGAACAGCGGGGGTTCAGAGCCTGCTCGACACCGAACTCCGCACGCTGCGGCCCGCGTCGCTCAGTCGAGTGACATCCAGCGGGATCACTTGTCCCTCGACTCCCCCGATCACTTCCGCGGTGTGCAGGTAGGCCGGCACGCCGCCTGTGACGTAGTGCGTGACACGCCCACTACCCTTCGCGCCGTTTCCGCCCAGCGCGGCGGCGACTGCGTCTGCTGTCACTTCGGCGCTTGAAACAAGCGCGACGGCGGACCCGCATACGCGCTGGATCACCGGAGCCAGTACCGGGTAGTGAGTGCACCCGAGTATCAGTGTGTCCACATCCGGCAGCTTCGCCAGGTAGTGCCGGGCCAGCACCTCAGCATCCTCCGAATCCGCCAGCCCCTCTTCCACCAGGTGAACGAACATCGGGCAGGCCTGCGCCCAAACCTTCAGTCCCAGCGCTTTCAACTTGGACTGGTACACGCCGCTGGCGATGGTCCCCTTGGTGCCAATCACCGCGACGTGACCCGAGCGGGTGACGCGCCGCGCCGCTTCAACGCCGGGGTCGATTACGCCCCACACGGGCACATCGAGATCGTCGGCGAGTTGCGGCAGGGCCGAGGCCGAGGCCGTATTGCAGGCGATCACGATTCCGCACACATCCAACTGCTGCAGAAAGCCGGCGATCTCGTATGCGAACTCACGGACCATCGCCTTCGGCTTCCGTCCATACGGCACGCGCGCCGTGTCGCTGAAGTAGATGAAGTCGTGGTTGGGCAATTTGCGGCGGAGCGCCTTCAACACCGTCAGCCCTCCGACGCCTGAATCGAAAACGCCGATCGGCTGGCTCATGCGCTCGCTTCGCTCCAAAACATGCACCTTCAGTATACGGGTGGGTCTCCGCCGGCACCCGCCAGTCCGTCCGCCATTCCTGCGACTTGCGGTATGCCCCTCGTTGCTATATCTTCATCACGTGAATCTCACCCGCCGTTCCGTACTCACCACCATGGCCGCTGGCACTGCTCTGCAGGCCCAGCGCTCGAAAACCCCGAACTGGAAGCCGAAACTCGGAGTGCTCTGCGAGTACTCCGACCAGAATTTGGAATTCGTAAAGGCCGAGGGTTTCACCAGCATGGAACTCATGCTGAACCCCGACCGTTTGGATGACGCGGCGATCAGCTCGATCAAGGACAAAATCCTGCGCGCGGGCATCCACGTATCCTCGCTTGGCGTGAATGGGAATCATATCGACCCCGATCCCGCGAAGCGCGAACACCAGAACAAATACACGCTGAGATGTATCGAACTGGCGGGCAAGTTGGGTGTCCCAAGCATCGGCGGGCAGTCGGGGATGATCAAAGGGCGGCCGTTGAAGGAGCAAGTGGACGAGATCGTGCGTGTCTACACCGAGAAGTATTTCGCCGCTTGCGAGAAGCACAAGGTCAGAATTCTGTGGGAGCCCTGGGCCGGCGGGCCCAATATCGCCACCGGCCCGGTGGCGTGGGACCTTCTGTTCAAGGCGTTCAACGACAGCCCGCACCTGGGTCTGCAGTTCGATCCTTCGCACCTGCAGTGGCAGTTCATGGACCCGATCCAGGCCGCGCGCGATTTCGTGGACAAGATCTACGACATCCATCTGAAGGACACCGAGATCCTCTGGCACATCGTGCGCCGCGGCGGCATTCAGCCTGTGAACAATGCCGATTGGTGGCGCTTCCGCTTGCCCGGGAACGGATCGGTCGATTGGAAGGGCCTGTTCTCGGTTTTGGCGGAGGCGGGCTACACCGGCGCGATGAACATCGAGAATGAAGACGAGTTCTACTATCCGGCTTACAGCGGCGGCAATTTCACAGAGCAGTACAAGCGCGGTTTCCGCGTGGCCCACGAGTTCTTGAAGACCCTGGTGCCGCCCGTCGCGCTCTGATCGACCATCAGGAATCAGTTCGCAATGCCAGTCGGCTTATCGCGCCGATGGTGGTTCAATATGCGGGCCCGTGATCTCAATGTCCAGTGCCGCGCCGTTAAAGCTAAATTCTAGCCTCCTGCCGGGCGGCGACGGCACGTTGACGCCGTTTACCCGCACGGCTAGTCCGGCTGACCCCTCGCCCCTCAGCGCTCTACTGATCGCCGTCCTATCGAGGCTCAACATGCCGCTGCCCTCCGGACGGGCGGCGGCATGGATGGCGATGCGCTGCGGGCCGGGGAGTACGTGAACTGTACTCCCCGGACGGGTAAGCTCCATGTCGAACCCATCGTCTGTGAGAACGTGTAAACCGCTTTCGCTTTGGGTGACCATCCATGCTCGACCGCGAAACGGGTAGGTGAGCGAATACGGCCCGTCCCCGGGCTTGTGATTGTGCGCAAATCCGATAGAGCCATCGCGGCCTGGCTCGACGCCGAAAAGTCCGCGCAGGATGGCGTCCATTCCGGTGCTCCCGGCAATCACGTTGCTCCGGCCGGCTGAGATCCGCCCGCCGAACCGCTTCGCCTCGGGATAGCGGAAGCTGTAATCGTCGTTCGCAATCCCCTGGGGATAGACGGACATATGCTCGGGCCACCATAGGATGCGTTCGAGCGCGTCCATCGCTTCTCGCCTGAAACCGGCTCCAAACAAGTCCGCCACCAGTTGCGGCCCGTCGCCTGCGTAGGTCATCGGCCCCGCCCAATCGTGGTCGTTGTAGTCGAATAATCGATCTTTGATTGACATGGACCGCACGCCCCACGGGCCCAGGAACTCCTCCGTATTCAAGTGCCCGGACAGCCGGCGTGCGCGCGCTGGTGGAACCAGCCCGGGAAACCTCAGCAAGTCGAAGACCTGGATGCTGTACACCGGCACCACTACGCCGTCGCGTTGGCGGGCACCGTACCACCCGGCATCCTCCAGCCAAAGCACCTCATTTAGCGCGCGGCGAACACGTGCTGCCCGCTCTCGAAACAGCGCGATTGTCTGCTGATGCCGCGATTTTGAATCGTGCTCCAAGTAGTCAGCCACGGTGGCATAAACCCACGCGCGCTCGCCATTCGGACTGGGCACTTCGTGGATGTAGCCATATCCCGTGCCGGTCTTCTTCAACTCGAGGATGTTCTTGTCGTTGCCGCAGTCCAGCAGACCATTGCCATCAGGATCGCGGTCCCGTTCGCCCCACTCCGCCAGCTCCGTCAGCCATTCGAGAATCGTCTTGCCGCCGCTCACGGCGTGCAGCAGGTCCCAGTCGCCAGTTCGCCTCAGGTACTCGTCAACCGCAGCGGTGTACGCATATGAGTTGTAGGAGTAGAACGGCCCCAACCCGGCACCTCGCAGCGGTTCGATCGAGAAGTGCTCGCTCAACGGCGCGGCTGGCAGAGCCACCAGCAGTGCTCGCATCGCCGCGGGATCGAGCAAGGCCATAGGAAGTGCCGCGTACTGCAAGTCCCAGGCATATGCGTTCAGTGCGCCGGAATCGCGTCCCGATGTCGAGTACCAGGGATCCAAAGCCAGTCGATCGCCAAGTTTCCACCGTGCCCACAACAGTTGCGCAGCGGCGTGGCGGTAAAAGCGAGTCACGCGCGGGTCGGGATGCGACAGAACCGGAACACTCTTGAACCAGGTTTCCAGGTTCCGCTCCATCTGCTCCCGCGCGGCTGCGGCGGTCTGCGACGGATGCTGGAGCAGGCGCCGTGCGGCCCCGGCGGCTGCTGCTGCGTCCTCCGCTACGACGACTACGAGAGGCACGGTTACGCTGGAGTGCGCCGCAATCCCGATGCCTCTTTCCAGCTTGCTCGCCTCTTCCCCAGCCCGCGCGATCCCACCTTCCAGCGCCAGTGCGACGGCCCCCGCGAGGTTCTGGTGTGCGACGAGTGAACCATCTACGATTGCCTCGGCCTTCGAGTCGGCACGGAAAGTGGGATCCCAATTCCAGCTCTCCGGGCGCGCGAGGCTCGGCTTCTGACTGCTCGTGAAGGTCAGGCTGCGGCGGCTCGACGAGTGGTTCTGGATCTCGACCATCAGCATGAACCCCTGCGCTTCAAACAACGCCGTCTGCCGCACGGTCCAAGAAACGTGTCGCCCCGTGCGAGAAACCGCCGCTGTGCCAGGTTCCCAGATCAATTCGGAATCGGAATCGAAACAGCTTGCGCCGGTAGTGGAATCCCGTAGTTCAAGCCGCTGGCCCAGGACGACCGTGATCGGCGGGGCGGTGATTCGATCGATGCCTTCAGCCTTGGGAATACCGGAGACCACATCCGAGAACACGACCTGCTGTGAGCTCTCAACCTCGGGCAGCGTATCGCTGGCTGCAAGCCGGAACTCCGCCAGGTAAGGGTAGCGTTCTGTGGCGGCGAAGCCGGTACCGCACAGCACTCCCGCCAACAGTGCCAACAGCAGTTTGCGAGGATCAGCTATGTACTTGGTGCTCATTTTGTCCGAGGCGAGTTCAGGCGCGCGCGGGCCTTACCGGGAGCCGGTTGATTCAGCTCCGCAGCAGCATAAACGGGCCGCATCGAAGCCTTGCGCGTTGTTGACAGGATAGACTGAGAATGCTAACTATGTCTAGACCACAATTGCCACGGTTTAGACCACCCCTGAAGCCGCCGGCCCCCGGTGTTGGCGCCGCCTTTCCTCACGCTCGGATGGGTCGGTCTTACGGAATGGCGCTGTGTCTGGCTTTTGCCTTCGCGCGAATGCTCGCGGCGCAGGCCTCGCGCATCGATGCCGCCTGGGACCTCCTGGCGAAGGGACAGCGGGCGCAGGCCATTGCGGTCCTGCGGGAAGCCATCAAAGCTGAGCCCGTCGATGGCGATGCGCGGCTGCTGCTCGGAAGCGTGCTGCTCGAGGAGCGACAGGCTGCGGAATCGATCGAGGAATTGAAAGCGGCCGTGCGGCTCAAGCCGGAGTCCTCTGAGGCTCACAATGCGCTGGGGGAAGCGTACAGCACTTTCGGGTATCCCAAAGCGGCACGGCCGGAGTTCGAGCAGGCGGTGCGCATCGATCCGCGCTTTGCCCAGGCTCACGTGAATCTGGCGTCCTCCCTGCTGCTGGACGACGAGACGGCCCCCGCAACGGCACACTTGAACCGCGCCATTAGCCTGAGCGGCCAAACCGCCGATGCGGCCTATCCCTTGTATCTGCGAGGCAGACTACAACTCGATGCGCGCGAACCGGCCAAGGCCTTGCTCGACTTGGAGCAGGCCGTCAAGCTTCGTCCGGACTTTGCCGAGGCGTGGTCCGATCTCGGCGAAGCGCGGCGGAATCTACTTGACGATCCCGGGGCCCTGGATGCGTTCCAGCACGCCGTGGAACTCAGTCCCGACGACGCGGTGGCGCAGACGCGGTACGGATCGAAGCTCCTCGACATGGGACGGGCGCACGATTCATTGCCTCACCTGCAGGCGGCCGTGCGCCTGGATCCAAGCAACCAGTCTGCTTTGAACGGCCTGCAATCCGCGTTGCGCAGGGACGGGCAGACGGCCCAAGCCGATGCGGTCCGGCGGCAACTCGCCGAACTGATTCGCGAGCGGGACAAGAATGACCAGGGCTTGATGCAGTCGCTCCAGGCCAGCGGCCAGAGTCCCGCTGTGGGCAGGCGGAATCAGGCCGCCGCGACTCCCGGTGCGCAACCCGTAGCAAGTCCAGCGACCGGCGCGGGCCCGCTGAAACCCAGGGCAATACCGGCGGCGGACACGGCGGCGCTGAGTACTGCGTCCAAGTTGGGCCTGGCCTACTACAAATCCGGCGACTTCCTCCATGCTGCCGAGCAATTCGAGAATCTCCGCGCCGTGCTACCGGCGGACTCCGATGAGAGCGTCAGGAATTCCAAATTGCTGGCCGATTGCTATCTGCGGAGGGGCGAGAGCAAACGCGTGATAGAAGTGCTCGACCCGGTGGCCGACAGCCGTCCCGACGACCTGGCGACGGCATATATGCTCGGAACGGCCTTGCTGCAGCAGAAGGAGGAGGAGCGCGCTGTCCACGAATTTGAACGGATCATGAGCCGCGCCGATACCCCGGAAGCCCGCCTGCTGCTGGCCACCAGGAAGATGCAGGCCACTGACCTCAATGGGGCGCTCGACGAGATCCTGCGGTGCATCGAGCTGAAACCCGACTTGGCTGATGCGCACGTGATCCACGGGCGAATTCTCATGCTTACCGCCGATCTCGGAGGCGCGGAAGCAGCGTTCCGGCGCGCTATAACGGTTGACCCGAACTCGTTCGAAGCGCTACTGGAACTTAGCGCGCTCGCCCGGGAGCAGGGCAAACTGACCGAGGCCAGAGAGAGCGTGACCCATGCGCTCTCGCTTCGCCCGTCCGATATCCCCGCCCGTTACCAGTTGGCGCTGGTCGAAAGTGCCGACAACCGCGACGAGCGCGCGGTGAAACTGCTGGAGGGCGTGGTCCGGGACGCCCCGAGATTCGCGGAGGCGCACCGGCGGCTGGCTGCGCTTTTCTTCCGCCTCCATCGGCCGGAAGACGGCGGTCGCGAGAGGCAAATTGCCGACCGGCTAGCGGGGGAAAAGCAGCAGCGCGACAGGGCCAGACAAGGTGGAATGAAAACCCCTTGACTGGCTTTGGTGAGCATGGTAAAAATGTCTAGACCGATTTCATCGTGGTCCAGACCTGTATGCGAGGTTCTCCGGGGGCCAGGCTGTGAGCCCCACTTGAGAATCCGATAGCCTGGACCGTTCTTGCGGACCGCTCTGACGGCGGCCGTTCGCGGCTGCTATCTTCCGTGTACAACTATGCTTGCTCGCGAAAGAGTATTCGCCGCTCTCGAACACCGTGCTCCGGACGCCGTGCCGGTGGAGTTTCACGCCTCTCCCGCGGGCTTCTTTGAACATGGGGAGCGACTGCGGCGCCTATGGATCGAGCATGTCGACGACTTCGGGCCCGTGAACCGCTTCCCGACTCCGGCAGCCAGCGAAGGACCTCGCGAATGGACGGACGAGTGGGGCGTCACGCGGCGCGAAGAGGCGTTCGGCGCCGGCGGGATTGCGATGCAGAGGCCCCTCGACGACTGGGCGAAGTGGCCTGATTTCAAAGTACCGGCGCTGCCTGCCATGTCGGGACCTGAGTTCGACGCGGCGCGGGCGCGCGCAAAGGCCCATCGCCAACGGTTTTTCCTCAAGAGCGGCTGGATCAGCCTGTTCGAATTGATGCATTCGCTGCGCCGCTTTGAGGACGTGCTGATGGACATCGCCACCGGCACCGCGAAAATTCACGCACTGGCCGACCGCATCACTGAATACCATCTGGGCTACATCCAATACCTGCTGGCGCGTGGTGTGGATGCGGTGCAGTTCGGCGACGATTTTGGTACGCAATCCGATTTGATGCTCTCACCCCGCATGTGGCGGAAGTTCTTCGCGCCGCGCTACGCCGCGTTAATGGGTCCCATCAAAGCTGCTGGTGCGAAGGTGTTTTTCCACACATGTGGCAAAATGCAGGCGTTGCTCCCGGACATCGCCGCACTGGGCGTCGACGCGATCTGGCCGCAACTCAACGCCTACGACTCAGGTTGGCTGGCGCGCTTCAGCAGGGAATCGGGGATTGCCGTCGCCCTGCACCCCGATCGGGGTGGGCTGATGATCCGCTCGCACGCGGACGAAGTGCGGCGCTACGTGAGTGCGCTCGCGGAGAGTTTCGAGGTAGATCGCGGCGGGTCATGGTTCTATGTCGAGATTGATCGCGGCTTTCCGTTTGAAAATGTCGTCGCGCTGACTCGCACGATCACGGAATTACGCCTTGGAGCGGCCCACACTGGCTTGGGATCTTAGGGGCTTCGGCGGTCGCGGAGAAGACGCCCGGGCCGGCGGCCAGCCTTGCGCGACGCGGAATAGGAAGTGGAGGATTGAGAAGTTATGGCACTCTTACATTCGGTGAGTTACTCGGGAACCTGGGGACACGAGTCCCTGCCCTTGGAAGATTTCGTGGATCGGGCCGCGGCGTTGGGCTACGACGGTGTCATGCTGATGGCCAAGCGCCCGCACCTGTCCGTTCTGGATTGGAACAGTGAGGCTCGGGCTCGCCTGCGCGAGAGGCTGCAGGCCTTGATGCTCCGGACGATCTGCGTCGCTGGCTATACGAATTTCACGGCCGACATCGAGCACACCGAAGTCCCGACGCACGAAATTCAAATCGGGCATGTCACCGAGTTGATCCGCATGGCGAGCGATTTAGGGGGTGAACTAGTGCGCGTGTTCACGGGGTACGAGAACTCCGCTTCGACGTACCTGGCTCAGTGGAGTCTGCTGGTGCGGGCGCTGCGCGAGTGCGCCCAGCGTGCGGCGGATTTCGGAGTCACGATTGCCGTCCAGAATCACCACGACATTGCGGCGCACTATGAGAGCCAGTTTGATCTGATCGAGGAAGTGGGCCATCCCAACTGTCGCGCCGCGTTCGACGCGTGGGCACCAGCACTGCACGGCTCAGATATGATCGCCGCCGCGCGAAAGATGGCCGGCATTACCGTTCTCTCGACCATCGCCAACTACCAGATGCGTCCACGCTATAGACTCGCAACCAAGCTAACGAATTTCGAGCCCATTCTGCCGACAACGCGGGCTGTTCCCATCGACGAGGGCTTCATCGATTACCCGGCGTTCCTGAGCGCGATGGAGAGTAGCGGCTTTCACGGTGCGATCACGTACGAAATGTGCTCTCCCCTGAGGGGTGGTGGCTCGCTCGAAAACCTGGACAGATACGCGCGTAGGTGCGTCGAATTCCTGAAGGAGCGGAGTGAAACCTCAGCGGCTTAATCCGCTTTCCCGGGGCACAACAAGAAGATCGTTCAACGCTTATGCAGCCATCGACCCAATCAGATGTGATCACGCCTGGAACGCCAGTGGACGAAATTGACCGTGAGTATGTGCTTTCTGCTGAGCAGATCGAGTTCTATCGGCAAAACGGCTACATTCACCTGAAGGCAGTACTTTCGGCGGGACTGCTGAATCGCCACCGCGCGGAAGTCGTATCGAAGGTGCAGGAGCTAAGTACAGAGACTTTGCCGCTCGCACAGCGCTCGACTTACGGCAAGGCCTTCCTACAGGTGATGAACCTGTGGCGCTCCAGCGAGGCGGTGCGCACTTTCGTGATGGGGAAGCGGCTGGCCCGAATTGCTTCAGAACTCGTGGGGTGCGACGGCATCCGGTTGTATCACGATCAGGCACTCTTCAAAGAGCCTGGCGGCGGAATTACTCCGTGGCACGCCGACCAGTACTACTGGCCGCTCAGCAACGAGCGGACCGTCACGGCATGGATCCCGCTCACCGCAGTGGGACTGCCCATGGGACCGCTATCGTTCTGTCCGGGCAGCCAGCGGATTCAAGAGGGCCGAGAACTGGCGATCAGCGACGACAGCGAGCAGACCTTGAAGCAGAAGCTTGCGGCCTACGGCACGGTCGAGGAGCCGTTCGATCTGGGCGACGTGAGTTTCCATGCCGGGTGGACCTTCCACCGTGCGGGGGCGAACCTTTCGCAGAGCATGCGCGAGGCGTTCACGATCATTTATATGGACCACGAAATGCGGCTGGCGGAGCCGCGGAACGCCAACCAGAAAACCGACAGGGAGCGCTGGTGCCCCCAGGTGCGAGTTGGTGAGATTGTGGCGTCTGAACTGAACCCATTGCTCTACATCGCCGACGGTTCCCGCTGAGTGCGTGTCCTTGCGTGGAGTGGGAGCTCAGTCGCCGCGACGAGTCCCGTCGTGTGCGGAAGTGATTCAATCCGACCGTCAGGCTAACTCTGGAGGGTCCGCGCGGCGCGGGAACGCCGTCCCGTGCAAACCGTCGAGTACTAACCCGCCGGGGCGCTAAAAGGTATTGACAGCATGGACTAGCCTATTGTATATATGTCTAGACCATGCTGGCTTAATGATTGCCAATCGGTGTAGGCCAATGGTATCGGCATTTCCGAGGGAACAAGGAGTCCAGTTCCAGTGAGTGCTTGGGATGCAGTCTGTGCGCAGGGACTACCGGACACTGGTCCGCGGGCATCGTTTGTTCGCCGTGTGGAGTTCCACCGCGGACGTGGCTTGCTTCTTCGGTTCCTTGACAGCGCACAGTTCGCCCAAGTTCCGCTTCGACTCCCTGTCGAGCGCACATCTTACGCACGCCTAAAGTTGCCGCGCGCGCGGACAGCGGCGCGCGTTCAGAAGAGCAACGGGTCCGGTTCTCGGACGTGTTTGAGATCCCATGGAACGATGAATGACTGGCGACTGGTCTGGCAAGTCGTTAAAGGGGTTGGATTGGGACGTGTTGGTTTTTGCCCGTTCATGGGTACTGTAATCAGGTTCGTAACTTCTTCCTAGCTTCAGGAGGCATATGACTACGAAACGCACCTGTCTGCTATTCACGCTGGCCATCTTCTTCGTTTCGATGGCGGTGGCGCAGACATTCCGCGGCCGTGTGGAAGGTATCGTGACCGACGAATCGAATGCTATCGTTGTTGATGGTACGGTCACGCTGACCAACGTGAACACGGCCGTAGTGGTAACTCGCAAAACGAGTACTAGCGGCCTTTACGTCTTTGACGGCGTAGACCCTGGCACCTATTCGGTCACAGTGGAACGGACCGGGTTCACCAAGTTCGTCCAGGAGCACATCCTGGTCCAGTCTGGCGGCGACGTGACAGTGAATGCCGTGCTCAAACCCGGCAATATTACGACCACCGTCACAGTCACGGAGACACCGGCGGCGGTGGAATTCAACTCGACCAACAAGGATCTCACCATCGACACGAAGATGGCTGAGGAGGTCCCGCGCCTCGACCGTAACCCATTCAAGCTGACGCTACTCGCGCCGTCGGCCATCAACACGCGCGGTGAGATGGAACCCTATCACTCCTGGTCGATGAACTCCGTGGACCTTGGCGGCGGAACTAATCTGAAGAACGACCTACTGGTAGACGGAAGTCCGATCGGCATGGGTCACAAGGGAAGCTATCCTCCGAACACGGACGCCGTGCAGGAAGTCGTCGTATCGCAGAACAGCGTCGATGCCGAAACTGGCCACAGCGCTGGCGGTGCGATTTCAATGACCACCAAGTCGGGCACCAACGAGTGGCACGGCACTGCCTTCTATCTCGGGCGCTATCCCTGGATGAGCGCTGCAGCCAACCGCACGACGAACAGCTTCAACTCGCAACGCCAACACATGATGGGCGGCACTTTGGGCAACGCCATCATCAAGAACAAGTTGTTCAACTTCTTCTCAATGGAGTATTGGAGGGTCGGCTATCCGAACAGCTACCTGACCACCGTCCCGACCGCACTTGAAAAGGCTGGCGACTTCTCGCAGTCCCTGAACGTCGATGGCGGGCAGCGCACCATTTTCGATCCTTGGACGACGCAGTTGAATCCTACTACGGGAGCAGTGGCGGTGCAGGCATTCGCAGGCAACAAAATCCCACTGTCTCGTTTTGACACAGCGATCGCCAATATCCTGCCTCAATTCTGGGCTCCGAACAACCCGGGCGACAACGTCACCGGCGTGAACAACTACAAGAAGGGGTTCATGGAGACCTATAACTACAAGAACTGGTCGGAGCGTGCCGACTATAACCTGAACGACAAATTGAAATTCTTCGGACGAATCAGCAAGTACTACACGACGGATATCGCGGGTAACCCGACACCTGACGCCAATACAAAGCTATATGTACCCACCGGCACAGAGCGCGGTGCGTGGCAGGTCGCAGGTGACGCGGTCTGGTCCGTCAATTCACGTACGATTGTCGAGGTCCACGGCGACTGGCACGACGTGATTGACGCGTATGTCTCGAAGCCTATCGGCAACGAAGGCTGGAGCGCTTTCTGGCCAAACAACGACTGGTACAAAACCTATACCAATGCCAATACTGGTGTGCCCCTGTACCTGCCGAGATTGCTCACGATCAATTCACAAAACTACTCCGGCTACGGCGGCAACGGCTTCTATTGGGACCAGCGGCCCAAGGGAGAGGCGATCAACGCCAAGATCTCGCAGCAGCGCGGTTCCCACTATTTGAAAGCGGGCCTGGAGTACCGCCGCAGCTATGGTAAGTCCTATGTGTCCAGTACGGCGGATTTCTGGTTTAACGCTTACGCCACTGCTAACACATTCAATAACCCGGACACATTGCATTATGGCGACGAGTGGGCCACGTTTATGTTGGGCGCTCTCGATAACAGCTCAACTATGATCGGCGGCCCCGCTCCCGATCCGCATACGCAGTTCTACGGGATGTACTTCCAGGACGACTGGAAACTGAACAAGCGCATCACGCTGAACCTCGGCTTGCGCAATGATTACGAATCGCCGTGGTGGGACCCGGCCCACAACTTCTCGAAGGGTCTCAATCTGTCGTCCCCGATTCCAGAGATGGCCGCGAACCCCCCGGCGGTGCCTTCGGCCGTCAGCACGATCTCGGGCAGCAGTCCTTGGAAGTACACCGGCCAATGGCAGTGGACCACGTCGAGCAGTCCGGGCACCTGGAACGCTCCTAAACTGGCGCTCCAGCCCCGCGCCGGCATCGCAATCCGAATCGACGATAAGACCTCGCTTCGAATCGGCTTCGCGCGCTATACGATTCCCACCGAGTTCAACTTGAGCGGATTCCCAGGATTCGAAACTGTCAGCTTCCTGGAGCCTCCGTACTTTGGCGTGACTCAATACCAGAGCCCGGCCCCGTTGCTGCAGGGGATCCCGCAGTCGACCTTCGCCAATCCATTCCCGGCGTCGAACCCGCTGTTGCCCATTTTAGGAAAAGCTGCGGGAGGCGCCGTGGGCCGCGGCCAGAACGGGGCTCTCCTGTGGTACAAACAGGACCTCCAGAAACCCTACAACGACAGGATCAACTTCTCGTTCCAGCGCCAGTTGCCGGGTCAGGTGGTCGTGATGGCATCGTTCTTCACGAACTTCGGCCACAACCAATACATCAACTCGTTGAACTTGGTAAACCCTCAGCTCAAGTTGCAGTATCAGAACACTCTGAACCAGAGCGTTGCCAATCCCTTCTACCACTATCTGAATTCAACCATCATGCCGGGTCCGCTGTACAACCAGCAGACGGTCTCACTGAGTTCACTGCTGGTGCCATATCCGCAGTACGCCGGGCTGGCCGAATTCGGCCAGTGCTGCGCAGGTGAGCGTTACAACTCGCTCGAACTGAAGGCCCAGAAAGTGTTCAGCAAGGGCTACAACTTCCTCTTCTCGTATGTCTACATCCGGGAGAAGACCCAAATCTACTTCAACGATCAGGACGTCTATGACCACCACCTCGTCTGGCAGGACAGCGACCAGCCGCACCACCGCATCAGCGCTGCCAGCACCTACGAACTCCCGATCGGCCGGGGTCGAACCTATCTCAACAAGATCCCGCGCGCTGCCGACTTCCTGGTTGGCGGCTGGAAGATCGTCGGTGTGATGACGTACACCAGCGGAGACTACCCACGTTTTAACAACGGCTATCCGCCCTCTACCAGCGCGGGCATGCTCGTGACGGGGAACCCGTGTATTTCCAATCCGACTCCTGGAAAGTGGTTCAATACCAGCGCTTTCTCGCTTTTACCATCGAACACTTATCAGTTGCGCACCAATCCACTGCAGTTTCCCTGTCTTGTTGGCCCGGGTTTCTTCGACCTGGACGGTACACTGTCGAAGACCTTCAACTTGACCGAGAAGGTGAAGGTGGAATTCAAAGTCGTCGCCTATAACGCTACCAACAGGTTGAACCGCGGCGATCCGAACACCGACATCTACTCTTCCCAATTCGGCCAGGCTCTCTACCAGGGCTCGCCGGGCGGGACCTTCGGACAACAGGCGGCCACCTACGGGCAAGGCAACAGTGGACGCCAAAGTGAGTTGGGCCTGAAGTTCATCTTCTGAGGCCCAATTTTCACCAGCCTGATGACGCGCTCGACACCTGGCGGTCCAACGACTACCGGGTGTCGGCGCGGGTGGCGGACCGCCTGTTCGGAGTCGCGTAGACTGCTTGTAGAGCGTGCCGAGTTGCCTTTCTATCCCATTTCCTCCCAGTCCGTTTGCTCAACCCGGTCGTCTGCGCGATTGGAGCCGGGTTCGCGATGAAACCGATCCTCAGAGAAATCCAAGCAATGACTCACCACAAATCAGCGATGGCCCTATGCTTATGTATCGCCTCCTCTACGTTTGCCGCTGACCCGGTTGAGTTAAAGCAAGGCCCAAATCAAATAGAAGTGATGATTGGTGCGCGGCTGTTCACCACCTATCATTTCTCCGCCGACACCACGAAGCCGTACTTGATGCCACTGCAGTCGCCCTCGGGTGTGGTTGTGACAAGGGGCTTCCCAGTCGCTAACGATGTCACCGGCGCGAACACACGCGACAAGTCTTTTGAGCCCCATCAGCGTCCCTTGTACTTTGGTCACGGCAACGTCGACGGACTGGACTATTGGGGCGAGGAGGCCTTCGACAGGTACTTCACGGACCACGGGCGCCAAGGCTACGGGCATACGAGATTGAAGGGAATTGAGGAGGTAGCCCAGGGTGAGAATCAGGCCAGGATTCGGGCTCGTTTCCGGCTACTCGATCCCAAGGAGCGCGAGATCGCGGAGCACACTCAAGCGTTTACGTTTCGCGGCGACGAACGCACACGGACCATCGATTGCGAGTTCGTACTCTATGCCACAGCGGGCCCGTTGGTTTTGGGAGACGTCAAGGAGGGGACTTTCGGGATTCGACTGAATTCCGAATTGAGTGCACCTCACGATCAGATGCTGAATTCGCTAGGCAGTCGCGGGGAGCGCGCGATTTGGGGCAAGCGTGCAGACTGGGTCAACTACACGGGAGTCGTGGGTGGCAAACCGGTGGGAATCGTCATATTCGACGCCCCTTCGAGTTTTCATCATCCGACCCATTGGATGGCGCGTGCTTACGGTCTGTTTGCCGCAAATCCTTTCGGCTTGCGCGCCTTCAGCGGCGACAAGGACCAGGATGGGAGTTGGACCGTGCCAGAGGGCCAGTCGATCGTCTTTCGCTACCGGGTTGTGATCTACGACGGCGAATTCACACCCGTTCAACTTGCGGAGATGTACAGCCGCTACGCATCGGAGAATTAGGCGGAGATTCTGGCAACTTCGGCCAGAAGGAGTCACACCGGTCCAATGGGGATCTACACCCGCATTCTGCGGCCACTGGCATTTCGTTGCGATGCGGAACGGCTTCACAACCTGGCGATCAGCGCGGCCGAGAGAGCGAGCGCATCAACTGCGCTCTGCGCGAGCTTGACCGGACACTATGTGCGCGACTACGAGCGGCTTCAATGCACAGTGGCCGGACTCCGCTTCCGAAACCCGCTGGGCATGGCCGCAGGCTACGACAAGAACGGTAGAGGAGTGCCGCTTTGGACCGCGCTAGGGTTCGGCCACATCGAAATCGGGTCGATTTCGGCCGAGCCTTCGGCTGGCAATCCCCGGCCCCGATTGTGGCGTGTCCCTGAGGAGCGTGGGCTCATCGTCAACTACGGGCTACCCAACCACGGGGCGGAGTGCGTAGCCAGACGCCTGGCAGAGGCTCGCATTTCCGTGCCTCTGGGTATCAACATCGTCAACACAAACCACGGGCCGCAGTCGCCGCCAGCGAGCGACGATGCGATTGTCGATGACTACATACGGTCCATCCGCCGCCTGGACGCAGAGGCCGGGTATTTCATGCTCAACTTGAGTTGCCCCAACACGGCTGACGGGCGAGCGTTTGCCTCTGACGCTGCGCGCCTGCGCCTACTGTTGGTAGCGGTCCGCTCAGCCGCCCCGGTTAAGCCCGTTTTTCTGAAAGTGGCCCCGTTCGGGGACCTGCGCACTCTAGATAAGTTCCTTGAGCAGGTGGACGGTGTGCCCATCGTGCGCGGATTCGGCGTGAACTTGCCGCCGGGCAAACCGTTGCCGCTCGCCGTACCCGCTGCCCGGCTCAGCGCCATGCCCGGAGCGGTTTCAGGCCGGCCCTGTCAGGAGATTATGGACCGTGCCGGCGCGGAACTTTACCGGCGCATGGACCGCAAACGTTACGTCCTGATCGGCACAGGCGGGGTGTCCGACGCGGCTGCTGCCTACCGCAAGATCCGTCTGGGCGCGTCGCTGGTTCAGATGCTCACCGCATTGGTTTACGAGGGACCCGGAATCGTACGGAGCATCACCGCCGGCCTGGAGGAATTGCTGGAACGCGATGGGTTCGCCAACGTGGCAGACGCGGTTGGCGTTGACGTCGCGCTCGCTGGAGGGAGGTTCTAGACATGCGCGTCCCGGGCCGGGAGTCAAACCGAGTTGCTGCGGACCGAATGCACGATCGCCGTGTACATGTCTCCGCGATAGGTTGTAGTGGCCAGTTCCACCGGCGTCTCGTTGTCGCCAAACGTCCTGCGATCGACCGTCAAGACTGGCTCCCCGGACTGCATTCCCAGCAGTTGCTTTTGCTCTCGAGTCGGCCGGGCGGCAGAAATGTACTCGCTGCAATGCGTCAGCGCTACGCCGTAGTTCTCTTCGAGTATGCTGTAGATCGATTGAGCTGCGAGGTCGAATCGGTCCAGATGAGGGCAGACCTGCTGGGGAATGTGGATCAGTTCCACCGCTACCGGCACGTTATCGGCCAGGCGCAGTCGCTCGATTTCGTAAATCTGCTCGGTGTCAGACAGATTGAAGAACTCGACGTCGAGGCTGCTTTGCGGAACCAAACGGCAGACCAGCAGCCGCGAAGAAGGGGTCAGTCCGCGAGAACGTATCTCCTCAGTGAAACTGCGCATTTCCTGCTGTTTTTTCTGCAAGCGCTGCGGCGCTACGAACGTTCCGCGGCCCCGGTGCGACTCGATCAGGCCTTCCCGCTCCAACGTTTCGTATGCCTGTCTCAGTGTCATCCGGCTGATGCCGAATTGCTCGCACAGCGCCCGCTCGGGCGGAAGCGCCGTGCCGGCCGGAAACACCCCGCTCCGCAGCAAGTTGCGCATCGCATCGGCGATCTGGGCATAAACCGGAACCGGGCTGGACTTTTCGATACGAATCGACGTAAACCCCTGTGTGCCTGGGGGGGCAGCTGACTTCATATGATCCAGTTTAAGCCTCCTCGCTATCGGAATAGTCTATTCCTTTTGATCATTGGTCTAGACATGTCTACCAGAATTGAGGTATCCTGTCAAGGAGTTCACTAGTCCTATGATCGAACTCGGAATCGGCTTCGCCCTACTGTCCGGCATCTGCAATGGGCTGTTTACAACGCCCATGAAATTGATCCCGCGCTGGAAGTGGGAGAACATCTGGTTGGTCTTCATCGTTACCAGTTGCCTGATTGCGCCCTTGGCGCTCGTGGCCTGCACGGTGCCGGATTTCCGACTCCTCTTCGCCAACGCGCCGGCTGGCGCGGTCGCGTACGCACTCTTGTTCGGCTTTGCTTGGGGTTTTGGCGCAATCTTCTTCGGACAAAGCGTTAGCCGCCTTGGCGTCTCCCTCGCCAACACGCTTGTGATCGGCTTGAGTTCGGCTCTAGGTTCACTAGTGCCGCTGGTGCTGAGCGGCCACTTCGGCTTTGAGCGCCGTCACGTCATGCTGTATGCAGGGGTTTCCGCGTTCCTGTCTGGCGTTTCGATCTGCGGAAAGGCCGGGCGTCAACGTGGACTGGACAACGATCCAGCTGTCGGAGGCGGGACGAATTGGACCGGATACCTGCTTGCGCTTGGAGCGGGGGTGATGTCGGCCGTCTTCAACATCGGTTACTCCCTGGCTCTACCGATCGCCGAAACAGGCAAACAGATGGGATACTCCTCGTTTCTCGCGACGAATTGCATCTGGGTGTTGATGCTCGGCGCAGGGTCGATCCCGAACATCGTCTACTGTGTCCTGCTGGCCCGGCGCAACAAAAGCACGCAGCTGTTCTTCGCGGAGCATCCGTTACGGGCCTGGCAGCTCAGCATCCTGATGGGCGTGCTTTGGGGTGGCAGCATCTTCCTTTATGGTGCCGCCACGCCACTGCTGGGCGACCTCGGCCCTTCCATCGGTTGGCCGCTCAGCCTCGCGGTGGGGCTGCTGACCGCCAATTTGATGGGTTTCCTACTGCGGGAATGGCATTCGGCTGCACGCAACACGATCCGCACCATGCTGCTCGGAATCGGGCTCCTGCTGGTGGCCGTCGTGTTCTGCGCGCTATCAACGAAGGCGGCATGACGATGAAGGCTCTGAACGCAACTACTAGCGGAATCATAGAGTCATGGCGCGGCAATTTGATCGTGTCCTGCCAGGCGCCGGAAGGAACCGCACTGAGAACGCCGGGGACGTTGGCGCGAATCGCGAAAGCTGCGGTGGATGGCGGCGCGGTCGGAGTCCGGGCCAACGGACCGGAGGACGTCGCCGCAATCCGGGCTGCGGTCGATGTGCCGATCATAGGAATCGCTAAGCGCCTGCAAGCCGACGGGAAGATCCTGATCACGCCGTCGTTTGAGTCTGCCCGTGATCTGGTGGAAGCTGGCGCTGACGCGATTGCGTTGGATTGCACGGAGCGCGGTCAGCGGCTCGGGGCGCTGGGCCGATTGACGCGGATTCGGGCCGAGTTTGGGCTCCCCGTGCTGGCCGATATTGCAACCATCGAAGAGGCCCGCGCCGCGCAAGCCGCAGGCGCGGATTTCATCTTGACCACGCTGCGCGGCTACACTCCGGAAACGAAGCACATCCAGGATTTCGACGTTCAGTTTGTACGCGAATTGGCGAATGAGCTGAAAACGCCCGTGATTGCGGAAGGACGGATAGGAACACCGCAGCAAGCCGCGGCCGCCATTGAGGCCGGCGCATTTGCAGTCATCGTGGGCACCGCCATCACTCGCCCCGACGCGATAGCCCGCAGTTTCGTGAGTGAGATGGGGAATGTCGCGCGTGCCAACGGTCCGGTGTACATCGCCGCAGTGGACCTGGGAGGCACCAACACGAAACATGCCGTGGTCAGCCAAGACGGCAGCCTGCTGTGGCAGAGCACGTGCCCCACGCCCGCAATGGACGGCCGGGACGCGCTGCTGCGGCATCTCGGCGCGGTGGTCGCAAGCTGCGTGCGCTCCGGCGGCGAACTCGGATTCACGCCCGAGGCGGTCGGCATCGCAACGGCGGGCTGGGTGGATCCGGACGCCGGCAGGGTGGTTTACGCCACCGGGAACCTGCCCGGCTGGACGGGTGCTCCCATTCGAACTGAGTTAGAACGTGGTTTGTGCCTGCCGGTTTCCGTCGAAAACGATGCCAACGCCATGGCTGTCGCGGAAAAGCGCTTCGGGCTGGGCCAGGCCGTGAACGACATGATCTGCCTGACGCTGGGAACCGGAGTCGGAGGCGGGTGTTACATCAACGGCCGACTCAGTCGCGGATCCTACTTCCTGGGTAATGCATTCGGGCATGTGGCCATCGAGCCGGGCGGGTTGCCCTGCACCTGCGGACAATCCGGCTGCCTGGAAGCGTATGCGAATGCGGCCGCACTGGTGCGCTACGCGGGCTCGCCATTTAATACGGCGCAGCAGGTGACCAACGCCGCGTTTGCCGGAAACCCCCAAGCCCGGGAGGCGCTGCGAACTTACGCTGGCTATCTGGCGAGGGGACTGGCTATCCTGCTCCACATACTGGATCCGGAACTGGTGGTACTGTCGGGTGGCATCGCAGAGAACAACACCGCACTGCTGCAGGATCTGGAGGATGATCTTGGCCGCGTAGTCATAGGATGGGAACAGCGCTTCACTCGTTTGGCCCTGTCAAAGATCGCCCGCTACGGCGGCGTGCTGGGAGCTGCAGCCATCGCATTGGACGATCGGGATCGGAGAATCCGCGCGGGAACCGAATGGACCTAAGACGCCGTGAATTCCTGGCAGGGGCACTGCCGCTCTCGTTTGGACTCGATGTCGCCGCCGCACCGGCGCTGAACGGAGCATCTGTGCGCGTCTGCATTGTGACCGGTGTCGACAGGCGTCCGCCCGACGTGGCGCGCGTGTTCGAGGAACTGGGCATCGCGTTCGACTTGGCGACGTTTACCGCCGCTGAGACCGTGGATTGCGAGCGCTATGCCTTGCTGTGGATTACCAGTCCCGAATACCCGTACCACACCGATTTGAGTCCTCAAATGGCCGCTACGGTCGAGGCATTCCTCCGCGCGGGCCGCGGTGTGTTCGCGGAGTTTACGCTCAATTTCCCGGGAGTGCCCGCCGCCGCTACGCCGCAGAAAACGGGAATCGCCCGGCTGTTCGTAGCGAGCCCGCTCGACCAGGCGCCCGGCTTCCTGCCGGCCGGGACGATTTTGGACGAGCACGATTCCATCTGCTTGCCGCTGGCGGACGGAGCGAACGCGCTGCGCACCATCCTCTCGTTCGGCCGGGTGATGGGGGTGGAGCGCGTAATGGAAGCGCCAGCTCCGGATCGGACCTGGGCCGGTGTGGTGTGGGGCGAGCGCGATTCCGGCCGCTTCGCCGTGGCCATGACCAGCCTCTCTGATTTCCTTCGCAAAGAGTACGCTCCGCCGACCCACTGGCGGCGGTTTCTGCGCGATCTGGTTCTGGCTCTACTGCCGCAGAAAGAGCGCGCTGCCGTGCTGGCCAGCTACATTCCTGTCGACTCACGCACGGAGCCGCGTGTCTGGACCGAACCCAATTCGCCGTTGACGCTGGTTGTCGAGACCACCGCCGGCGCGCGGGTCAGCGTAGCTGGCACCCAAGTCCGCGAGACGGCACCCGGCCGCTTCGAAGCAACGGTTGACAGCGGCTCTGCGGCGTCGCGGACGATTACCGCATTCGTGACGACATCGCAAGCCCGGCGCAAGGTGGATGTCGCGGTGCGGATCGCGGCGCGAAGAGGCGCCTACCGTCGCGCGCTCGACCGCAACATCGGCTGGTTTGAACGCTCCGGCGCACTGCTCAGCCCGGACGGTTCGCGCGGAGTGAGCGAGTGGATTTCCGGGCCGGATATCAACGGCAATCGCATCCCCTATGGCAAGGGGCAGATGTTCTCGCCCGAACGAGCCGACTGCGTCTTCCAGTCCGGGCTTGCGTTCCGCATGTACGGGGATGTCGCGGAGAGCGGGCGTCATCGCGGGATCGGCGAGAACTTGCTGCGCTCCATCCTCGACCTGCAGCGACTCGGTCGTGACGATGCGCGGTACGGCCTATGGTATACCCGCGGGCGGTCTGGACCGCCTTACCAGGACGACGTCGCGTGGTGCACCATCGGATGCTTCGCCGCGAACCGCTATGTGAAGCGGCCGGTCTATTACCATCGAGGGACACTATCGGCCGCCGCATCGGTCACGGCTTTTCAGACCGGCGGCAAGAACGGACTGACGCTGGCAGGTGCCGAAGATGATCCGTATCCCCATCCCCATGATCGCGGTCAGTTACTGGCCTCGTGGCTGTACGCCTATGGCAGCACGGGCGATAAGACGTATCTGAATCTCGCAGTGCCTTTGGTCGAGCAAATGATAGAGCGGTTCCCCACGATCCCGCTCTTCCTGATCAGCCGGACCGAAGAGGCGGTTCGATTCCTGCTGCCGCTCACGCTGGCGTTCGTTTACACACGCAACACGAGATTCCGTGACGAACTGCGCAAGCAGGCGGATTACGTGGCTACCTGCATCGCACCTTGCGGCGCGATTCAAGAGCGTGGCAGCAACGCGGGGGCGAAGCTGGGCGGGGGCGATCTCGGACTCACCTACAACGCGAACGAGACGATCAGCGATCAGTTGTACACCACCAGCTTTGCGGTGATGAACTTTTGGATCGCCTATAAGGCAACGGGAGACAAAGCCTACCTGAATATGTTCGAGCGGGTGATGGACTACCTGATTCGCATTCAAGTCGAGAATACCTCGAAGCCATCGATTGATGGGGGTTGGATGCGCGGTTTCGACTACGGCTTGTGGGAGTATTACGGCTCGAACGCGGACGAATCCTGGACCGCCTACTGCATGGAAACCGGCTGGATGAACGCGATCATCGACATCGCGTTGAGCCTGTATCTTTTGAACGACACCTTCTACCCGACCGCACACATAGTTCGCGGGTGACCGGGGCCAATATGCGGGCACACCGGCGGCGACCGGAATGCAGCGAGGGACAGGGCCTGTGCCCTGCACACCGCCGCTCTCATAGAATCAAGCTATGCTTCTGCTCGGCGTGACTTTGGTTGCAGCCGCGATATCTACCGGCCCGTCAGTTGGCGCGAAGATCCCTGGTTTTTCGCTCACCGATCAGAACGGCCGCACGCGCGAATTCGCTAATTTGAAAGGGCCCAAGGGCCTGGTGCTGGTGTTCTTCCGCTCCGCAGACTGGTGACCATTTTGCAAAGGGCAACTCGTGGAGTTGCGGGCCCACGTGCTGGAGTTCCAGAAGCACGGACTGAGCGTCGCGGCGATCAGCTACGACAGCCCGGAAATTCTGAAGGATTTCGCAGCGCGCAGGAACATCAACTTCCCACTCCTGTCGGATGCAGACTCACGGACGATCCGCGCTTTCGGCATCCTCAACGAGACGGTCCAGCACGGCTCGTCCGTTTATGGCGTGCCCAACCCTGGCACTTATGTCATCGACGCGAAGGGAGTGATTGCGGCCAAGTACTTTGAAGCAGAATACGCCGAGCGGGTGACGGCGTCCGATATTCTGGTACGTCGATTTGGGGCACTTCCGGCGGCGCTGGACGTCCCGGCCACGAATAGGGTGGAAGGCCAGCACCTTCGCGTGACTGCCTCCACCAGTGCGCGCTACACCATAGGAGGACAGAAGATCGCGTTGGTTCTGACCCTCGAGATGAAGCCGGGTATCCACGTTTACGCGCCGGGAGTGCAGGGCTATAAGCCCGTGGAATGGGAGATGTCACCGGGGGCGGCCGGCTTGCCGGAGCGCCTGTTCACGCCCGTTACGTGGCCTCCATCGAAGATGCTGCGCTTGAAGGCGATCGACGAGACGGTCCCGGTTTATGAGAAACGACTGCGACTGGTCCGCGAGTTCACGGTACCAAGCGACCAACTGCTGCGCACGGCGACGTCAAGCGAGGGCCGCATCGCGCTGGACGGCGTGTTGCGCTACCAGGCTTGCGATATGACCACCTGCTATAACCAGGAGACCCTGCCGGTCCATTTCGAGGTACAGGTATTGCGGCACGACACCGAACGCGTGCCGGAAGAACTGCGCCGCAGGCCGGAAACTCAATGAAGCCAGTACGCATAGTCTGCGCCCGCGCACAGCACAATTCTCAATCCCGCGTTGGACGTCGACTCGGCCGATTCTGCTAGTTTGGAATTCCGGATGATCTCCTTCTCGAATATCAACAAGCAGTACGGCAAGCAGTTGGTCTTTGTCGATGCGTCCTTTCAACTCAATGCGGGCGAAAAGGTGGGCCTGGTGGGGCCGAACGGCGCGGGCAAGACCACCCTTTTCCGCATGGTCACCGGAGAGGAAACTCCCGACGACGGCGAAGTCTCGGTTCCGAAGAAGTTGACCATCGGCTACTTCCGCCAGGATGTTGAGGAGATGAAGGGCCGCTCCGTGCTGGACGAAGCCATCGCGGGCAGCGGTCGCGTCGGCGATCTCCATCACGAACTCGAAGCACTGCATCATGCGATGTCAGACCCCGGGCAGACGGATGACATGGACCGGATTCTGGCACGCTTCGGCGAAGTGCAGGAGGAGTACGAGCATTTCAATGGCTACGCGCTGGAGGCACAGGCTCGCGAGGTGCTGCACGGATTGGGATTTCAGGACGACCAGATCGACGGCGACGTGGGCGCATTGTCGGGCGGCTGGAAGATGCGCGTCGCGTTGGCTCGCGTTCTGCTGGGCCGGCCTGATGTGCTGCTGATGGACGAACCCACGAACCACCTCGACCTCGAGTCGATCATCTGGCTGGAGCAATTCCTCAAGTCGTTTCAGGGCGCACTGTTCATGACGTCGCATGACCGCGAGTTCATGAACCGCATCGTCACTAAGATCGTGGATATCGATTCCGGCGATCTGGTCGCCTATTCGGGAAATTATGACTTCTTCGAACGCGAACGCGCGATACGGGAGACCAACCAGCAGGCCGCCTTCGCCCGCCAGCAGGCCATGCTAGCCAAGGAACAACGCTTTATCGAGCGCTTCAAAACGCACGCCGCTAAAGCAGCCCAGGTGCAAAGCCGCATTAAGGCACTGGACAAGATCGAGAAGATCGAACTTCCGAAGAAGCGCCAGGTGGTGAAGTTCGAATTCCGCATCCCGCCGCGCTCGGGCGATCAGGTGGTGGTGCTAAAGGACGTCTGCAAGCGATACGGGGCGCGCGTGATCTACGATGGCTTCAGCCTCAACGTGCGTCGCGGCGAACGTTGGGCCGTAATGGGCCGCAACGGCGCCGGCAAGACCACGCTGCTCAAAATGATCGCCGGCGTGCTCGAGCCCGACGCGGGCAGCATAGAACTCGGCGCCAGTCTGAATATGGGGTACTTCGCTCAGCAGTCGCTGGACGTGCTGGATCCCGATCTGTCGGTGATCGATCAACTCCAGCACGACTTCCCGCAGGACGGCATCGGCTCGCTACGCACGCTCGCGGGTGCGTTTCAATTCTCGGGGGACGACGTGGAGAAGCGGATTCGTGCGCTATCCGGCGGAGAGAAGTCGCGGCTCGCCATGGCGCGCATGCTTTACAATCCGCCGAACTTCCTGGTCCTTGACGAACCGACCAACCACCTGGATCTCGCAACCAAGGAAATGCTGGTAGACAAGTTGCAGGATTTCCAGGGCACGATGATCTTCGTGTCGCACGACCGCGTGTTTCTACGCGGACTGGGCTCCAGGGTTCTGGAACTGGGCGGGGAGAGCGGGACCGACCGCCAACCCCGCGTGTATCCGGGGTCTTATTCGGAATACGTCCAGGCGATAGGACATGAAGCGCCAGGGATTTACGCGTAACGACTGCTATCACTTGCCTGCGCGGTGAGCCTGGACGTAGGTCGCCACGGCCTTGACGGTATCGAGCCAGATGCCGTTGGCGGGGTCTTGTGCGTATTTCAAAAACTGCTCCAGCGCACCTGCCCCAGTGGTCTGTGCCTGATACGAAGCGGTCCCGATTTCGTGGCCTGCAAAGACCAGCCAGGCGCCCTCATCCCGCGCCTTGATCGCCGCGCCCTTCATCTCTTCAAAGCTCAACCCATCGGAATCGACCGCCAGCAATTGGGCGAAGTCGCAATACTCGGGCGAATTCGCCGCCTCGTCCCGGAAGCCCCGGCCTGCGAGAAAGCGCTTGGCGACTAGCGGGACATAGCTCAGCGTGCGCTCGCCCCTTCCCATAAACTTCTGCCCGCAGGGATAGGCGAAGGTCGAGGGCTTCACTCCAAGCAATCGCTCCGTGTCGGAGTTGGCCTTGTCCATCTCCGCGGCCATTTTGTCTAGCGTATAGTCCTCCACGCCGTTTTTCCGCGACCATGGGAAATTGGCGGAACAAGGATGAGTCTGGGAGTGATTACCGATTTCATAGGCCTCGGCCGCGGCCTGCTTCCAGCCTGCGAGCCTGCTCTGCATGTTGGGCGGATTTACGTAGAACGTGACCTTGGCTCCGTACCGGTCGAAGAGCGGCAGTCCCACGTCGATCTGACTCGCGCGGGCGTCGTCGAAGGAGAGGCTGACCGCGGCGTGCTTGCCTGAGGGCCAGGAGAAGGTGGATTGATGGTTCTGCGCCGGCAGCGGGCAACATGAAAACAGAAGGCACAAGCAGAAGGGAGAAATCGCGGATTTCAGAAGCATTTGTAGTCCTTGGCTCGCGAGAACAATCGTGCAGGCGTCAGGCCGATGCTACCACTCTGCGAACGGGGAGCGAAGGCCTCCGGAGCCCCACTGCGGGACTGGCGCCGCAAACATGCCGAAAGGCCGGGCCTTCCAATGGCATGTTCAATTGTCTGTCCCGCACGACTGGCCGACGGTGCTGGAACGGAATGGGGATGAAGCTGAGTAAACAGAACCTGAAGGTCTCATTCTGATAGGCTGAGAGCGATTACACGCCTGGAAAGCCGCCATATGAAGGAAGTCCTGAATCAGATGTTCATTTCGAATCGGAATCCGATTGTTCGTTCGCGCAGAAGTTTCGCCACGCTACTCACCGGTACGGCCGCCGCCGTATGTGCCATAACTTTCTCGACCGCCTTCGCGGCGGAGTCCCATGGAGTCAGAGTCTGGGAAGAGAAGACGGTCATCCCCACGTACCTGGCGGGCGCGCCAGAACCGAACCCGATGTTCTTCTTCGGACGCGAGTCGCAAGGCGCGCTGGCTCCGGTCTATCCCTACCCGCTGTTCGATTCGTTGACTGGCAAAAAAGTTGATAAGACTTACACAATTGTTCGCCTTGAAAACGAATACATCCGGCTGGGGATTCTGCCCGAACTGGGTGGACGTCTGTTTGAGGGCGTAGACAAGACCAACAACTACAACTTCGTCTACCGCCAGCACGTGATCAAACCGGCCCTGATCGGGTTGCTGGGCGCGTGGATCTCGGGGGGGATTGAATGGAACATCCCGCACCACCACCGCGCCAGCACGTTCAGCCCGGTGCAGTACTCAGTGGAAGATGGCCCCGACGGCAGCAAGACGGTCTGGGTGGGCGAGTTGGAACTGCGGCATCGCATGCGCTGGGCAGTTGGCTACACCCTGCGCCCGGGCAAGGCGTACCTCGAAGCGACGGTGAAGATTCTGAACCAAACTCCCTCCGTCCAGACGATGCTTTGCTTCGCCAATGTGGCGGTACACGCCAACGACAACTACCAGGTGATCTTCCCGCCTGGCACGCAGTACGGCACCGGACACGGCAAGCACACCTTCACCCAGTGGCCGATCTCCGACACGATTCCGGGCGGCCCGAAGATGGAGACCGGCATCGACATCAGCTGGTACAAGAACCACATCACCGCGAATTCCGTGTTCGCCTGGAACTACGAAGACGACTTCATGGCAGGCTACGACCACGGCAAGCAAGCCGGGACGATGACCATCGCCGACCATAATGTCGTGCCAGGCAAGAAATTCTTCACGTGGGGCAACGCTCCCATGGGTAAGCGCTGGGACCACGTGCTCACGGACGACGACGGACCGTACCTCGAAATGATGGTGGGCGGTTACTCCGACAACCAGCCGGATTACAGCTGGCTACAGCCCTACGAAGAGCGCACCTTCTCAATCAACTGGTACCCGTTCCGCGACCTGGGCGGGGTCAAGATGGCCAACCTGGATGCGGCAGTGAACCTGGACGTAACAAGTGGAACGGCCAAGGTCGGCTTTTACACGACTGCTGCCCATGCCGCCACGAAGGTCACGCTGAAGGCTGGCCAGAAGACGCTGTTGGAAGAGACAGTCGCGATCAACCCCGGCAAGCCTTTCACGAAAGCCGTGCAACTTCCAGCGGGAACAGACGAGCACGACCTGACCGCCTCGATTTCAGACGGCGGAAAGGTGCTGGTGGCGTACACTCCGCTGCTGCGCGAGCCGATGAAGCAACCCAAGGCGGTGACTCCGCCACCGGCTCCCGCCGACGTGAAGACGATGGAGGAGTTGTACCTGATCGGCCTGCGCGCACAGCAATTCCACTCGCCCACCGTTGATCCGCAACCGTACTGGCAGGAAGCATTGCGGCGCGATCCGTCCGACGTGCGCGTGAACACGGTGCAGGGCATCACCAGCTACAAAAAGGCCCGCTACGCGGAGGCGGAGAAGTACCTGCGGACGGCAGTCGAGCGGGCGACGGATCGCTTCACTGCACCCAAAGACGGCGAGGCGCAGTACTATCTCGGCGCCGTATTGAAGGCGCAGGGAAAAGCAAAGGAAGCAAGGACTTACTTCTACAAGGCGACCTGGAGTGCCGCGTGGAAGGCCGCCGGCTATTACTCCGTGGCGGAGATTGACGCCGGGAGCGGAGAAGTGGCGAGTGCGCTTAGCATGGTGGACCACTCGCTTGATTCGAACGCTAACAACATCCGGGCTCTGAACCTGAAAGCCGCCCTGCTGCGGCATCTGGGACGGGCGAAGGAGGCTGTGCCGGTGCTGGCGGCCGCCCACAAAGTGGACCCGCTGAACGTTCAGACTGTGGCCGAGCGTTGGCTCGCAGCGAAGGATCCGGCTGCCGGCAAAGCATTGGCCGCGGCGATGAACGAATATCCGCCGACGGCTCTCGAAACTGCAGCGGCATATCTCGGTGCAGGTCTCTGGAGCGATGGCCTGGGCGCCCTCCAGCAGATGCTCGCCGCCGCGCCGGACAAGCAGAAAATGCACCCCATGGTGTACTACTACCTCGGGTTCTTCGAGGGCAAACTGGGCCAACCGCAGAAGGCTTCAGAGTACTTCGCGCAAGCCCAGTCGATGCCGCCGGATTACGCCTTCCCGTTCCAGAACGAGGCGATCGACGTCCTGCGCGCGGCGATCCGCGCGAACGCTAAGGACGCCCGGGCGCTCTACTATTTGGGTGACCTGCTCTACGACGGGATTCCGGACGAGGCGACCCGGCTGTGGGAAGCTTCCGCCGCGATCGACCCGGCTTTCGCGATCACGCACCGCAACCTTGCGGTGGCTTACATGCACAAGCAGCCTGCGCCTTCGCTAGACGCGGCCATCGCCGAAATGGAGAAGGCCGTTGCGGTGGGTAGCAAGTACGCGCTGCATTTCACCGAACTCGACGAGTTCTACGAACAGGCGGGGGCGCCCATCGAAAAGCGCTTGAAGCTGTTTGAGAAGAACCACGCGGTTGTCGCACAGCGCGACGACGCGCTGAACCGCGAGATCGCACTCAAAGTCTCGGCGGGCAAGTACGACGAGGCCATCGCGCTGATGACCGGCCGGCCCTTCGCCGCCGTTGAAGGCGCCAACCTGAACGTGTCGGAACACTGGACCGACGCCCATCTACTCCGCGGCCAGGCGAGAATCTCGGCCAGGCAATACAAGGCAGCCCTGGCCGACTTTGACGCCGCGCTGAACGTGCCGGGCAACCTACCGGCAGGACTCGGCTTCGGCGAGGGCGCGTCCGGCGCTATGCGGTCGCCCGAGATTGCATATTGGACCGGTGCGGCGTACGAGGCGATGGGCAATCGCGAGCAGGCAGTTGCGGCCTGGCAGAAGGGCTCCTCGCAATTGGGCGCAGCGGAGAGACGACATCACGAGGCGCCGGTCGGTGTGAAGGCGCAAGCTTACTACGAGGCGCTATGTCTGCAGAAACTGGGACAGAACGACAAGGCGAAGGAACTGCTCGAGCAACTGGTGGATACGGGCAATAACATGCTAGCCGACCCGTCTGCAAACGACGTCTTGCAGCCGCGAACGCGAACCGCCAGCGCGCACTACCTTACCGGACTGGGCTATCTTGGCATGAACATTCGGGACAAAGCCAGTTCGGAACTCAACACAGCGATCCAGACCAGCCCGGACCTGATCGGCGCCAGGGCTGCGCTGGTCTCGATTCAATAGCCGCAGCACCAGCCTGAATGAATCGGCCACATAATTGGCGTGGCCGATTCGAACGGGGATGGCCGGGTGCGTGTCGACTCCGAGGGCGCCGCTCATGCCCGTTCGCTCCAGAAAATCGGGCTTTAGCACCGAAACCTCATTCCCAAGCCTCGTTCTGCACTTCGCCATCAACATTGTGAGCGCCCATGGGTGTATGCTCAGGATCCGGTAGTGTTGAACTGATCGGGTCCGCAGCCATGCCACGTTGCTCGGCGAAAAAAAGTACCGGATCTTTGGACGCAGTGCGCGCCTCGACCGCGCGCCGAGTCGAATTGTACCGCGCGTCCCGGCTCTACACACCGACGTTTCAAATTCACCTGACAACATTGGCACGCAGCGCTACCGCCCTCCGGGAACCGGCCGGTGCGACGGATCAGGTGTGCACCCCCACTCGCCGGCGATACCGGCGGACTCGAAGACAAGTTGTGCGAAAGTCACAAGGAGCACGTTTCTCATGCGACTGCATAGCGGGAATCCTCTTTCGGCTGGAAGAGTTTTCGTCACGTTGGCCGCAGGCCTGGCTGCCCTTTCTCCTGCAATTGGGCAGAAGCGCCTTTCGCCGGATGTTCCGGCCTTTCGCGCCGACTCTGCGCTGGTGCTTGTGCCGGTGACCGTGGTGGACCACCGCGGAGCTGCGGTCAACGGTTTGGCGCGCGATGCGTTCACACTGACTGAGAACGGCGTACAGCAACAAATCCGCTCCTTCAACGAGCAGGACGTGCCAGTCTCGATCGGGATCGTGCTCGACGTCAGCGGCAGTATGAGAAAGGTATTGGGCACGGCTAAGGAGTCGCTGCGCGCGGTGATGCGCGACGCCGATCCTGCCGACGAGGTGTTCCTCAACTCCGTTTCCACACGACCCCGCACACACTCAGGCTTCACCCGGGATTTCGATGAGATTCTGCGCCGTGTCTCACAGGAAGACGCCCAAGGAAACACGGCGCTGATCGATACGATATACGCCAGTCTGAAGCGGCTACGCTCCGGCGTCCACGCCCGGAAAGCGCTGCTGATTATCTCTGATGGAATGGACAACCACAGCAGCCACTCGAAAGAAGAACTGATGCGGTGCGCGGTGGAAGCGGACGCACAGATCTATACCTTTGCGGTCGGCGCTTGGTCGCGAGCGGCGAAACCCATCGAGTTGACGGAGGAGAAGCAAGGGCTCTCGCTACTCGAAGAACTCGCGACCAAGAGCGGCGGGATGAACTTTGTGGTCCGGGATCGCCGGGACATCCCCGAGGCGGCCTTGAGCATTGGACAGGCGCTTCGAAACCAGTACGCCATCGGATACGTGCCTCACGACAAGAACGGCGACGGCAAGTGGCGCGGGATCAGGGTCAAGGTTTCGGGCTCCGGCCTGAGAGCCTACGCCCGAACGGGATACCGGATCGAACGAGACATCGACTAGCCTCAGAAGGAAGCCGTCTGCAGAACTCGGACTTCAAGACCCTGGTGGGAATGCTCCCGCGGAGAGCTTGCGTGCGTGGTCCCGAACGTCGATAGGCCAGCCTTCCACGTGCGAATCGAAACGCGCCTGATCCCCCGCGAACAGGCTGCGGAGCGCTTCTTCGAAACCCGGCTCGTTGCCCGCCATGGCCGACATGAACCGGTAGGCGACTTCCTGGGCGCTTCTCACGCGATCCTTCAATGCATTGACGCGCCTAGCCTCCTCCACCAGCTTCCGCATGGCCACCGAAGCACCTCCCGGCTGACGGTTCAGCCACTCCCAATGCCTGGGTAAGAGCGTCACTTCCCGGGCCACGACGCCCAACCTGGGACGCCCTGGTTTGCGGGGCACTTCCACCGCTCCAGCAGCGGGTGCGCCTGGCGGTATGACGGCTGGTTGGGCCGCGGTAACGCGTTGTGCGACGTCTTCGGGAGAGCCCCGGAAATCGACCTCGATCAACTTGCCGGTCTCGTCTTCGAAGATCAGCAGCGGAGCGTGCTGGCCCCGATCGAGCGACTGCTTCACTTTCAGCGCGACGACAGGGAGTGTGCCCGACGCGATGCGGCGTGTGCCCTCGAAGGCGGTGCAAGTTGGTAGCAGGCTTTCGTTTGGGGATTGATGCTCAGATGATGTAGGCATTGTAAAATCCGGATAAATTTATTGTACCAGGATAAAATAGGCTGTGGGTATGGTTCCGGAGCGACGTCGTCGCGGCACTTTGTCCGCGGCGCAGACTCCTGCGTCTGCGCCGCGAGCGATCCAGCGAACCCGGCGAGCGCCGGTTTCAATTGCTGTCAGTTGGCATTGCCTGGAAGCCTGCTGGCTGGCATGGATCAGACCTGCAGGCTGCGTAGGTAGGGTACGCTGGCCTTCATCAACTCGAGGTCCATCTCCACGAAGTAGTTCTGAACTCCACCGGTCTTCGCGGCGGTGAAGATTTTCTTCCAATCGAGGCTATCCTGTCCCACAGCGGCGATCTTCCTGGTCTGAGTGGACCAGCCCTGCACGTGCATGGAGATGAAGCGGCCCGGGTATTTAGTGAAGTACTCGACAGCATCGAGGCCATGCTGGATTTCAGAAACCTGGAACTGGAACTTGATCAAGCGGGGATCCAGCAGCTCAAACAGGATGTCGTAAGTGCGCTTGCCGTTCACGTTCGAAATCTCAAAACCCTCATCGTGCAAGCCCTGCGTGATGTTGGCCTTAGCCGCCTGTTCGCCCATTTTGTTGTATTCGTCGGCCGCCCGCTTCACGTCGTCCATGGTCGGTTTGCGCGGTCCGTCCAAGGTGGGCACCAGCATTTGGGTCAGGCCAACTTCGTGGGCCCAAGCGATTCTACCTGCGAGATTTTCGCGCAGTTCTTTCATGCCGAAATGCGAACTCTCACACTTGACGCCGTTGTCAGCGAGAATTCTGCGGAGTTCAGCCCCTGTGTACTTGGCCAGGCCGCCGAAGCCGTAGCCGGCGTAGCCGACCGGCGAGCACAATTCAATGGTCTGGAACCCGGCGGACGCGAGTTGCTTGATCGTTCCTGGAAAATCCTGGGCGATCAGCTTCTGAACGGGCCAGGTCTGGCATCCAATGGGCAGTCCCAAAGGATTCGCCTTGAGTCCGAGCGCGGACCCTGACAGCAGCACAACCGCAGTTGAGTCCCGGATGAAGTCTCGTCTTGAAAGTTCGGGCATTCGACGCTCCTTGGAAACAAGTCGTGGCGTTTCCATGCGGCATTATCTCAGAATTCACGGTCGATGCCGTATGAAACCGGTCGGCGCAATTGGAATCGATCGAATCGCGCGTCGCCCACGGCGGGCACGTGCAGCAAGACTGCCGCGGCTAGCCGGACTGACGGTCAAACAGGAAGCGGTGGTGCGAATCAGCAGATGTGGTGTTTTTCAACCACCCCGCGAATCGGGGGGGACGGGCAAACTGCCATTAATCAATCTGTTGGACTTTGGCCCGGCAAGTGCACGTCATCCATGGTGCGAACGGACAACATACACCATCGAAGCCTTGGGCTGATGGCGCATGTCCCAACGGATCGATCGCAGACGGAGGTAGGGAAGATGTTGAAGACGGAAGCGCGAATAGTTCTGAGGAAGGCGCTGAGCTTGACTTGCGCCATGCTCGTGCTGCAAACCGGCGGCCTCGTGGTCGCGCAAGAACTTCCGGCACCGCTCCCACCGGCACCGTCGGACCAGATCGGGCCGCGCGAGCAAGCGCTATCCCAGGAGCAGTTGTCGAATCTCGTGGCACCTATCGCCTTGTACCCCGATTCGCTGCTTAGCCAGATCCTGGTTGCCTCAACCTACCCTCTGGAGGTAGTCGAGGCCGGACAGTGGCTGCAACAGAATGGCAACCTCCGGGGCGCGCAACTCGTGGAAGCCGCGAAGGAGCAGAATTGGGATGCGAGCGTTCAGGCGCTGGTAGTGTTCCCGTCCGTGCTTAGGCAATTGAGCTCGAACGTTCGCTGGACCACCGATCTCGGAAACGCGTTCCTGGCACAGCAGGGCGACATGATGAATGCCGTTCAGAGCCTGCGCGCTCAGGCCAGGGAGGCGGGAAGATTGAATTCGACTCCGCAAGAGACGGTTGCAACTCAGACTCAAGACGGGCGGTCAGTGATTGTGATTCAGCCCGCGGACCCGCAGGTAGTGTACGTGCCGACCTACAATCCCGAGTACATCTGGGGGCCGCCAGTGTACGGCTATTACCCGCCGCTGTACTATCCGCCGATTGCTTACGGTTGCGGATTCGGATTCGGCATCTTCATCGGAGGGTTCTTTGGCGGCTTGGGCTGGGGCGGTTGGGGCTGGGGACCAAGTTGGTTTGGCCACTCAGTCTACGTCAACAACTACTTTTTCAGTCACTACGGTTATCGCCACGGTGGCTACGGGGGCGGGTACGGCGGATTCCGCGGCGGCCGTTCCTTCGAAGGCCGTGCCGGCTGGTCCCATGATCCAGGTCACCGGATGGGCGTTCCCTACTCCAATAGCGCTGTGTCCGGTCGCTATTACGGGGGATCCGGGAGCCGTTCGGGGTTTGGTGGACGGACCGGCGGGCAGGGTTATGCCGGCTCACGGCAAGCGCCGGTCGGCGGGATGGGCTCCGGCGGCAGCCTGGTGGGAACTCGCGGTGGAAATCGCGGCAACGCGGGCGTCGGCGCTGGGTCACCGAGAGCGTATTCGCAGCAGGGTAGCACTCAGCCTCAACCAGGCACCGCCACACGGGGCACCTTCAATGGCGGCGCGTCGCAGCGCGGCTCAGCACAAAAGTCCAATAGCGCGCAGGGTTGGCAGCGTTTCGGTGGAACTGGGCAGGGGACGAATCAGGCGGCAAACTCTACCGGTCGCACCGGTTGGAGCACCGTGTCAAACACGCGCTCAAGCAGCTCATCTTATGGCACCAACAGCGGGTATCGGTCGAGTCCAGGCTTCTCCGGCGGCTCGAATAGCTATGGTGGACGCGGCGCAACCTCCACATATGGCTCTGGCGCCCCGGCCTACAGCACCAATGGCGGGTACCGGTCGAATCCCGGCTATTCAGGCGGTTACGCAGGCCGGTCCGCGGCACCCAGTTACCGCACCAGCAGACCAGCCTACGGCGCAGGCGGCGGATATCGCCCAAGCCCTTCATACTCTAGTGGTTACGGTGGAGGCCGGGCAAGCTCCAGCGATCACCCTGGCACTTCGTCTTCCGGCGGTGGCGGTGGGTATCGCGGCGGAGGCGGAGGGTCAGTCTCTCATTCCGGCGGCGGTGGGGGCGGCGGATCTTCTCATACGAGCGGGGGCGCAGGCGCTCACCGCCGGTGACAAACGGTGAGTCAGGCAGCGGGACGCGCAGGCGTCCCGCTCTTTGGTGTATGGCACATGCTTGCCCGGTTCTTCGCACAGAGTCGTTGTGTTGGGGGAGGGGCTGGCCGTGTCCTTTGGACCAACCATCAACCTGGTTTTTCCCCAACTGGCGCGGTGTGCGACTCAAAGCTCGGGGGCAGAAGTTGCCACTGAAACTAATCCGAGAATCGGTAGAAATGGTATACTACCCCTCTAGGTAAGGTGTAGCTGAACGCGAAGCTGGGTTTGCGGCGGCTAGGACCAGTTGGTACCTTAGATTGTTGTTCGGTGGCCTGCAAAGTGAGAGCCTTTCGGCGCACTTCCCCGGCCCAACGGCATCCGCCGCCTGAGGATCGATCCATCTGCTTAGGAGGAGGGATGGAGGCTAAGACTCAGTTGAGGTTACGCTCCTTGTGGCAACGACTCCACCCGAAGTGTGGGTGGAGTTTTGTCGTGCTTACGCAGGAATCCAGTAGTCAACCTCGACGATTCGCTGAAGTGAAGCGCCGCCAAGTTTCATGGATAGGCCTTGCCAGCCTTCGGACTGAACGATTATGAAACGTATGCCGGCAAGATCAGCCTGGCCGTCCTGGGATTCAAATCGAAACAATCCCGGGGCGTCACCATCTGCTGCGGACAAGAACGGCGAAGCCGAAACTCCTCAGGTGGAGGCTGAGATTGTGCGCCCTGCCGGTCGCGACGAAGTACTCGATGATTTGCTCGGCCAATCGGAAGCTGGCTTTGAAGCGGCTGCGACGCAAGAACGTCGTATCCTGAACCTGCTTGAGGGTGAACTATCGGCGTTGATTTTCCCCCAGGAGAGTGACGAATCCGGCAAGGGTTCTTCAAAGCCGCAGCAAGCCGAAGTTCCTGCCGCAACTCCAGCGCCGCAGGCGTCACCTCAAGTTACCGTAGTACCCGTACCAACGAAGCCAGTACAGACCGTCTCCCCCCTCAGCAATGGTCACACAAATGGGGTGCATCGGACCCCTAAAGCGTGTTCCTGCCCAGTCTGCGGGTTCGACAAACTCAAGGAAATCGTGTGGGCCGGCGAACATCTGGAAAAGTCGGAAACGCGTTGGTCAGTCTGCAAGTCGTGCGGCCTTACGTTCATCTACGGGTCAAAAGTGGATATTGCGCAGCAGCAGCGTACCGCCATGATGCAGAAAGCAATTCTCCGAAATGTGGTTCGCCCCCTGGCTGCACGGCTATCGACAAACTCCCTTTCGGCTGTCATCGGTGCCGAGCCCGACCTTGCGCTAAGCAAGAAGTGGTTCTCCAAGCGAAATGTGGTGTGGGTTCCCAACTCGAACGACTTGCCGCGCGAACAATACGACTTAGTCGTTCTGCCCTTGACGCTGGAGTGCGAGGAGCAACCAGTCAGAGCACTGACGCGCATCCGCTCGTTCCTGACGCCTTCCGGATCAGTCTGTATTGCCGTCTTCGATTCAAAGCCCTGGAGAAGGATTATCCTGGGACACAAGTGGACTGGCTTTTCGATGCCCAATCAGCGCACTACATTCGATCTCAAATGCCTGGATCGGATGCTTCGGATGGCAGATCTGCGCGCCATTCCGGACAGCGGACTGCCTAGTCTGACCGGGGTTGAACCGGATACGGAGCTACCTGAGCGCGCCACCACTCTCCAAGCCCGGCGCGTATCCACCGCAGAGTGGGTTTTCTCCCCCTGGTTTGCGTGGCAGCGATTGTCCCGTTCGATTGCACTAGTCCATGCTAGACCGGTGTAGGCTCGGGTTAACATGGTAATCACGCAGGTTCATTTGCCAGCATTTAGAATCCGAAAGAAGGAAACCGTTCATGCCAGATAGTAGCCCAGCCCAATTCGTTGGAGTGGACGTCGGTACCAGCCGGATCGTCGTTCAGCGGTCGCTGCTCGATCAACCACCGACCCAGCATACGGAACTCAACGCCTACATCGAATTGCCCAATACGCCGGCTGTACTGACCAGCCTCCGGAGCAGAAAAGTTCCGTGCCGAACCGAAGATGGCCGGGTACTTGCATTTGGCAAGTGGAGTACCACCTTCGCGGAGCTTTTCCATTCCGAAGTGTGCCGGCCCATGAGCGAAGGCTGCGTGAATGGCAGGGACGAACGATCGACGTACATGCTTGAGGCACTGCTGACTGATCTCCTCGGCAAGCAAGTTTCGCCCGGATCCCCACTCGTATTCAGCGTCCCCAGTCAGGGGGTTGACGGTTCCCGTCCGGGGCGCGCGGACTTGGCGTTTCATCAGACTTTCCTGCAGCAGTTGTTCACCCGACTGGGCTACCGGGCCGTCCCCCTGCATGAAGGGGAAGCCGTGGTTTATTCCGAGCTCGCCGAAGAGAATTACACAGGCATCGGCATCAGCTTCGGAGCCGGACTCTGCAATATCTCTTTCACCTACCTCTCCGTGCCAATCATCGATTTCCACCTGGCCCGTGGTGGGGATTGGATCGATGCGAGCGCGGCGGCAATCGTCAATGAGAAAACGACGCGCGTTCGCGTGATTAAGGAGCGGGGCTTCTCCCTGCGGCAAGACGGCGGCACCTTCGTAAACCAATCGCTGAACTTGTTCTATCGCCAACTGATTGAGGAAGTCGTACAAGAGATGTGTACGGTCTTCAGTAATCATGACGAACTGCCCGTGCTGGAGGAACCGGTGCCAGTGGTCCTGGCGGGTGGAACCGCCATGCCCGCGGGCTTTGCCGAGCAATTCTCCCAGGCATTAATGGCGTCGAGTTTCCCGCTCAAGATCTCGGGTTACCGTCTCGCGAGCGATCCGCTGAATGCCGTTGCCGACGGCTGCTACAGGTACGCGAAAGCGAACTTCTCCGCATAGTTAGGCGCTGGATTCGGAGTCGCAATTCATGCAAGCGCGGGGCGGTCACCTATGCCGTCCCGCGCTTGATGTTTGCACCGTGACCCATCATTGAGTTGCGGGAGCAGGTGGATTTTCCACATCAAACTCAATCGATAAGGTCACACCTTTGAGTTTGCTGCATCCGCAAACTCAGTCCCGGCTAAAACGCGGAGTCTTCAGGTAATGTGGCAGCGGATTCGGACTGCTGGCTAACAATCCGAAGAGGGCAATCGCTCAGGTGCGTGGCAGATCGGGGAGCTACTTGGACAGCAGGATGATGGCTATGGATGGACGTGTAGCAGGTCCGGACGTCGCGGGCACCACCCCTGGATGTTCAGAGTAACCCAGGAGTGGGCCGCTGAGGTGAACGGTGCACAAGCCTTGACTGGCATTGCCAGTCAAGGACTCGTCAAATCGAATTCATGCTCGTCTGCGACGAAGTAGGCCTAACCCGACCAGGCCTACGGCAAGCAGCGCGAACGTGGCTGGCTCTGGAATTGATGCAAGGACCACGTTGGCGCCGAACCACCCAATGGTGCCGCCGCCAGTGGCAGAAGTGGGGAAGGCAAGAACCGCGGAGCTAACATAAGCGTCAGCGACGAAGTTAATGGCAGGGTTCACAGTGAAGCCGTTCGGGTTCCAGGTGTAGTTCTCCGAACCAGTTTCAGCGACAACATAGTAGGTCTGGCCTGCGGCCAAACTCAACGGAGTACCCAGGTCGTGAACGCGGAACCAGCTAATCAAAGGATCGGCATTGGTCACGGTCGTAGATGCCAACAGGGTCCCCGCACTGTCGTAGATTCCCACGTCGTGGGACCCTGTCAGTCCGTTCTTCTGGTCGTCGTAGAACGACAATCCTGTCACCTGAACAGCCTGGTTGGTAGTGAATTGGTAGCCTAAGCTCCACTCACCATTCGTACTATCGGTTGATGGAGAGGCAAAGTCCACTCCTAACACCCCTGCGGATGCGGTAAATGCAAGCATTAGCAAGCATGCCGCCAGAGTAAAGATTCTCACAATGTTTCCTCCAAGTGTTCTGACATTGCTCGTCAATCTCGGGATCTCGCGACCGAAATCGATATCATACAAGTTTGTGCATAATACCTTAGCACTACAACCTGAGAATTCGAGCAAATATACGATATTGCAAGTAGTGATGTTAGTCAATTGAGCATTAGTACCAATTGTGCCGACGATTAGACGTTTTTCCGCAGTCAATGCATGGGAGCCATTACTCCTGGCCCATCTGTTGGAGACTTCGGCGTCTAACTGTCGGTTACTGGTGTTGCTTGCGGCAGTCGGTGGCGCTTGCTCGCTGGGGACTTGCCCGGAACCGTAATGCCCGTATTCTCGACGGACTCGGCTTGGTCCGCCTTAGAATCAGGCAGTAGGTGACGGGTGCAGCGCGTGAGGCCGCATCCGGTTTGAACCTCGGGCGGGTCGCGCCTTTGCGGTTTCAGGCCGCGAATTCCTCGGCTACTTCCATGGCGATGCGAGCCCACTCCCACAGCCGCTGCGGGTGGTACCGGACTGTAGAGATGTCTTTCATGATCAGCTCCACGTGGCAGCCTTGTGCCGCTTCCAGGAACTGACGCAGGTCCTCGCGGGCACGCTCGGGGTACCAGTTGTCATCGGCGAACACGGCTGGGTTGGGTTTGCGGCTGATCACGTAATCGGCGCCGACCTTGTCCACCAGTCGCGGCGTCCTGCACCACGGACTGGCAGAGATCTTGCGTAGGTTGGGAATGCGGCGCAGGATTTCCATCTTGCGGTCCAGCGGTTCGCAACAGCCGTAGTAAACGAGGCCCCAACGGGCCAGCCAGCGCAGATCATGCTCCACCGCGAATTCCCAGTGCATGGACGGGGAAACCTCAGAGAAGATTTGGGCGTTGGAACAGCCCCACATGTTGTGAGGCTTGACGTAGCCCGGGTTGAAGTCCGTTCCCGGCAACGCGCTGGTGTACCCGTAGCCACCTGAACCGATACGAGTGTTGTTGCTGTCCAGAGACAGCAGATTCTGTTCAACGAACTGATCCAGTTCCGTCATCCAGGCATCGACCATGCGGTCCACCGCGGCGTGCACCAGGGCCGGCCGCTCGTGCAAGTCGATCATCGCTTCTTCGATGCCCCACCAGCGAATCAGGTAGTCCCAAGGCGTATACCAGATATGGGTCTGGCCGGTTTTCCGCACGGGCATTATGCCCGCGTAGACGTCGCTCATGGCTTGGAAGTGCAACTCGGTGGCATGCTGGTTGTGGGTCACCACCGGCATCCTGATCTTTTCCAGATCCTCGAAGTTGCGGATCTGAACGTGAAAGTGCCGCGAGACAATGTCGCTGGCCTGGTCGGTGGCGACGGTATCGACGTCTTCGATGATCCCGAAATCCGTACTGTGAATCGCCAAAGGGCAATCCAGCCAATTGTTGACAACCATATCTCCGGGGAGGTGGCGCCATTGATAAAGCTTCCGGCGCAGTTCGGACTCCTGCTCTCTGCCCCACGGATGTTGCGCGTGGAGCGTCAGTTCGCCGTCGCCGTCCAACTCATGCCAGCAGATCTCGTTGATCCACACCATGGGGCGTTCGGACTGCAGGTCGTTGAGTTTCTGCCACAGGCGCGCCTTCCCGGCGTGCACCGGCAGGGCAGCCACCTCGGCTAGCTCCGATGCAAGCGTGCGCAGGATCTCGCGATCACCGCCGCTGAGATCAATCTCCTCGGCGACGGGCCTGGGCGAGCGATGACTTGGGTCGTGCAGCATATCAGTCCTGGTGGAAAACCTCTTCCATTGGAGCCCACCATTCGCCCGGTTTGCGGTCGGGCAGAGGTTGCTGGCAGGGATCGGTGAGTTTCCACCACTCCTTCACTTTCGGGTTTTCGGCTAGCTTGCGCATGTCAGACGAGTAGTCCTGGCCGGCGTATTCGAGATAGCTGAACAGATACAGATTGCCGTCCGGCAGCCTTCGCAGATAGATGGAGTAATTGCGGATGTTGGCGTTGTGGACGGCCTTTGCCACCTCGGGCCACACGGCCTTATGCAGGCGCCTGTACTCGGCTTCTTTCTCGTTCCGCAGGCTAATGATGCTGCCGAAGCGCTGCGCGTGGCGGGGCGGAGTCGAGCAGGAAGTCAGCGTGAAAAGCAAAGCGGCAATCAACAGCAGCCGGCGCATGGATATAACCTCACGAGAACACGACGTACAATATGACCAAAGTTGCAGCAACCGCGGCGGCAACCATCCGGTAGCTGCCGGCGGCGCGCAGGGGTGCACGCCAATCATCCCAAACAAGTTCCCGGGCTTCGTCCTTTAAGGGCTCGGGATAACGCAGGGAGGCGGCGACAAGAACGGCACAGCACACCAGCAGCAGACAGAATGCTGTAAGCATGAAGTCCTTCACCGCGATGCGATAAATGGCATCGAACAGTTCCCGCGCTCCCGGAACCCCATGATTAGACAACCAGCGGCCCGTCGAACGTCCGAAGAAATCGAGCGCGAACATTGTGGCCCCGAGCAATCCACCCGTAACGAGTGTGATGTACGCCCCCCGGCCGGAGGCTCGCTTCCAAAAGACGCCCAGGAGGAACACCGCCGTGATCGGGGGCGAAATGTAGGAGATAAGCCGTGCCAAGCCATCGTAGATCGTACTGTAATGGCTGAACAACGGCGACCACAGGATCGCCAGCATCGTTGCGACCACGGTGGTGATCTTGCCAACGATGACCAGTCCGTGGTCTGTCGTGCCTGGGCGCAAGCGTTTGAAGATGTCGTAGGCAAACAGGGTCGCCGTCGAGTTCAAAGCCGCAGAGCAGGTCTGCATCGCCGCGGCCAGCATGGCGGCGGTCACCAATCCCTTCAAGCCGGCCGGCAGGAGGCGCGTAATCATGAACGTGTAGGTATCGGCCGCGACAAGCGGGGCGCTGCCGCCGAAAGCGCCCTTCTGCACCAGTGCGACACAGATGGTGCCCGGGAGCACGAAGAAGAACACAGGCAGGATCTTCAGGAATGAGCAGAACAGCGGGCCGAGCCGCGCCTGGGTCTCGTCACGCGCCGCCATTACCCGCTGCACGATGGTCTGGTCGGCGCACCAGTACCAGATTCCGATGACCGGATAGCCGAGCAGGATCGAATACCAGGGCAGCCCGGACAGGTCCGATGCGTCCCGGCTCATACTCAGGAAGTTCGCCGTTGAGGCCGGAATATCCGGCGCGGTTCCGGCCAGCGGGTGGACATGCGTGGCCAGGATGGACGCCATCTGCCCCCAACCGCCGATCTTGATCCAGGCGGCAGCCGTGATAACCACCGCGCCGACCAGCAAAAGCACGGTCTGGATACTCTCCGTCCATACCACCGCGAGCAGGCCGCCCAGCATGGTGTAGAGGCCGGTCAGCAGGCCCAGGGCAATGATAAAGAACAACAGCGAGTCGAGCCCCAGAATGGTCGCTCCCGGGCGTAAGCCGAGGATGCCGCGCAGCACCCAGGCGGCCGTGTAGAGCGCGATTCCAATGTGGATGACGATAGCTGAAAACAGGCTGATCACCGATAGGATGTCCCGGCATTTTCGATTGAACCGCCGCTCCAAGAAGTCGGGCAGCGTCGGCACGCGCGAGCGCAGGTACAATGGCGCGAAGAACAGGGAAAGCAGGATCAGCGTGAACCCGGCCATCCATTCGAAGTTGCCGAACACCAGTCCGTATTTATAGGCCGCTTCAGCCAGGCTCACCAAGTGCACCGTGGAGATGTTCGCCGCGAACATGGAGAGCCCGATGATGGGCCATGTCAGGGAATTTCCTGCAAGGAAGTACTGGCTCCCTTCCCCGCGCCCGCGACGGCTCACGAAACCGGCATAGCATCCCAAAGCGACGACGCCGGCCAGGTACAACCCGATGATGGCTAGATCCAACTGGCCGATTGCGAGGTTCATCGCATCAGTTCCCTATTGCGCCTTCGATGCGCAGAACGTGCGCGTGATGGCATGGACGCGTCGGCGGTAACTCGACCACCAGCCCGCCTGGCTCCCGGGTGAACGTCAATGCCCCGGACGCGCCCGGCATGTGCACGGAACTCACCGTCGCTCCGGCCAGCGACCTAATCGTCAAGTTGCCCGACTGCGGCCAGCCCAGAGCAATGGCGTAGAGCACCCGCCCGCGGGTCGTGAACCGGATATCGGCGGCCGTGTAGCGCTGCTTGTCCTCATTGAAGTGTCCACCAGTCATCTGTGGCGCGCCTTCCCCAAACACTCTCCACGGACGAGTCCCGTAGATTGCTTCCCCGTTCAAGTGGATCCACTCCGCCAGTTCCGCGGCGATCTTCTCCTGCGGTGCGTCAAGCGTGCCGTCGGAGCGCAACGGGAAATTCAGCAGAAGATTGCCGTTCTTGCTGACGATGTCGGCCAGCAGTCGAACCACCTGCGTGGTCGTCTTGTATTCGATGCCCCGCTTGTAATACCAGTCGCCTACGCACGTGTCTGTCTGCCACGGTTCGGCCTTGATGCCATCCTGGACTCCCCGCTCCAAGTCTTCGACGCACGAGCCGGGCGCAAATTCGCCGCCGTCCTTGGAATACCAGCCACCACCAGGAATCTCGGACTTGGGGTTGAACTTACAGTTGTAGACCGCCTCGAGTTTACCCCCGTGCCGGCTCTGGTCCGAGTTGTAGAAATGTGCGAGCAATTTGCGGCCGTAATCACCGAAAGGCAGGCTGCCGTCGCTATACAGCAGATCGGGTTGGTAGCTGTCTACCAGGTCCTTGATCCGATTGAACCACTCCTGTTTATAAGCGTCGGGAGTGTTGGCGGCGTACCAACCCTCCACCGCTTTCTCGTTGCCGGAATGATAGAGTTCGGCGAAGTCCGGGTTCACTCCGTCGTACGGTACGCCGGCTTTAGATCCCAGCATGTCGGCACCTTTGGAAACTCCGAACCAACCCCAACTCGCCCCCAGATGCTCCGTCACGCCGAAGCGCAATCCGCGCTGAGCGGCGGCGGCGCGCCATAACCCGACGACGTCCTTCTTCGGCCCCATGTTGACAGAGTTCCAGCGATGGAAGCGCGAGTTCCAGCAATCGATATTGTCGTGGTGCTGCGCGATGACACAGAAGTAGCGTGCGCCTGCCTGCTGGTAAAGCCGCATGAGGCGCTGCGGGTCCCAGTTCTCGCCCTTCCAGAGCGGCACGATGTCCTTGTAGCCGTGCTTCGATGGATGGCCCCAAGTTTCCAGGTGGTGCTTGTACTGGGCGTGCCCCTCAATGTAGAGGTTGCGAGCGTACCAGTCCCCTTGTTCCGGCACGCACTCCGGCCCCCAAACGGACCAGATCCCGAGCTTCGCATCACGAAACCAGTCGGGACACCGGTATCTCTTGAGGGATGGCCAATCCGGGGTGAAAGGACCTTTGGTGACGGTCCCCTCCGCGCTCAACGCACTCGACGCCGCGGCTCCTGCCGCCATTGCCAGCCATCTCCGCCGGTCGCACTGCATACTAAGTTACCTGCCTCGATTTCCCTGACTAAATCAAGCAATTGGCCGTTTCGAGCAGCACACAAGTTAACGATTAAGACTTGAACTTAAACGATTGAGACATTATCATGGGCCGTGAATCCTGTCAATTCAATTGACCGCCCCGGTAAGCGAGGAACCGTCGATGAATACGCCTGACGAACTGAATTTGATCCAGCGCCTGGCCAACATCCCCTACACGGGCGCGCTGAGCGATATCCTCGACGAACGTGGGTTTCGCAATCAGGTTCTGCCACCCGAAATCCAATCGCTGGAGCCGGGAACGACGCTGGCCGGACGCGCCCTCACCATCCTCGGCGAGCCATCCTTGAATATGGATCCGGAGACGATCTTTCTGCCGTTCCTGAGGATGCTGGGGGACGTCCGTCCCGGCGACGTACTCGTGAGTGAACCGCGGGACAGCGCCGCCGCCCACCTCGGCGAGCTCTCCAGCGAAACGGCGAAATTCCGCGGCGCTCGAGGTGCCGTGATTGATGGCGGGGCCCGCGATACGGATTACATCCGGAAACTCGGATTCCCATTGTTCGCACGCTACAAAACGCCTCGCGATATTGCCGGCCGCTGGAGGTTGGTGGACTACAACGTGCCAATCAAGATTGGCGCCGTCCACATCAACCCCGGGGACTTTATCCTGGGCGACCAAGACGGTGTGATCGTGATCCCGCGAGCCGAAGCCGAAGAGGTGATCACCCTGGCTGAGCAAGTCGTGGCGACGGAGAACCAGGTGCGCAAAGCGATCCTCGAAGGCGTCCACCCGGTGGATGCTTTCAACCAGTTCGGGCGGTTCTAGATGCGCATTGCCTCGGCAACTGACCCGTGCTTGGTCGCCGCACCCGGCCGCCCGTCTTGCCAACGTCGAGCTTGGCTAGTGCTATATTTCAGGACCTTCGAACCCGTAGGTCCGGCTTGCCTCCCGATTCCGATTGGACCGGTGAGCGAGCCACAGAAAAGGAGGCCATCGAGATGAATTCCAAACCTGAATCCGCCCTCAATCGCCGCGAGTTCGCAGCGCGATTAACGGCGCTCTCGCTTCCGTTGGGAGGTGTACTAAGCGCGAATCCGGCTGCACTCGCAGTTCCTGCCGACGCAGCGCAAGCCCTTGCGCCGCCGGCTCTCGACAACCAGTACCGGGGCTACATCGTGGACCACCACTCGCCCGACCCTCCCGCGCTCACGTACGCGAAGTTCGATCCCGAGCAGTGGCTGCGCATGTACGATACGTCTCAACTCGACCACGTCTGGGTGTTCTGTAAAGGCCATCACGGCGAGGCTTATTACCCGACCAGGACCGGCCACATGCAGCCGGGGCTGAAGACCGATTTCGTGAAGGCGGCCGCCGATGGATTAAGGCGTCGCGGTATGGCGTTCCATGCTTATTACTGCATCGGCTTCGACGATTGGGCGCCAATGCACCACCCGGATTGGGCCAACATCACCGAAGACGGAAAGCCGCGCCGCGTCGAGCATCCGATCGCGCAGTGGCACTGGACCTGCCTGAACACGCCGTACCGGAAATACGTGCTCGGCCAGCTCGCGGAAATCGTGGAGGGCTATAAACCGGACGGGTTCTTCCTCGACATCATGGGCCAGCCCCTGTGCTATTGCCCAGGGTGCGCCAAGCTCTACCAGGCGCGCTACGGGCATGCCATCCCGCGGGGCGATGAGGCCGTGCGGTTGTGGCGGGAGACCGACGAGTTCCTCTATCAGACGACTCAACTGAGCATGATCCGCGAGATCGTGCAGTTGGTACGGTCCATGGGGTCCAAGGCGGCCATCACGCTAAACGGCGGCCACATCGACTTCCGCAAAGAGGTGCTGGACCTGCTCGACTACACCTTCGCCGAGCCCTTTGCCGGCAATTACCTGTCCGCGATGTTTGCGCGCGGCACCGGCAAGCTTCCCCAGATCGGTCCGGGCAACGTCGCGAAGGTCTACGACCCATCGCCGGTGTCGATCTTTCAGGCGCAGGCGGCGATGATCGCTGCGCAAAACTGCCGCCCGTTTATGTACTCGGAGACGATGAACCAGGACGGCGTTTTGGATCCGCTCTGGTTCCGGACGATGGGACGCGCATTCCACGATATCGCCGAGATCCAGCCGCACCTCAGACAGCGCGACCCGGTGCCGTGCGTCGCAATCGTGTACAGCGAGAAGACTCGTTTCCACGACCGAGCGGACCTCAGGGGCTTGAAGACTCGTGACCAGTCGTCCTACTTCGACCACAGATCCGCCTTGCGAGGCGCAATGGAAGCGGGCGTTCAATCGCAGTTTCCCTGCGACATTCTCCCCGACTGCAAACTGACTGACGACCTGCTGCGCCCCTATCAGGCGCTGGTGCTGCCGGAAGTGACTTGCCTCTCACCAGCCGAGACCAACGTCATCGAGAAGTGGGTTCACTCGGGTGGACTTCTGGTTGCCACCGGACTGACGAGCACACTCGATGCGGACGGGGTGAAGCTGTCAAACTTCTCGTTGGCGAACCTCCTGGGCTGCGACTACGTGACCGTCGAAGACCGCTATCTGGCCAATCGCTGGGGCAGCTATTTGCAGCGCGGCGCCGATCCGCTCTGGAAGAACCTGCCCGACACCAGCCTGGTCGTGGAGGCTCCGTTTATCGAAGTGCAGCCGCACCCCGGGACTGAGGTTCTGGCGACACACATCCTGCCTGCGGTCCTGTGGCACGAGGACAAGGACCACGACGACCAGGCCTGGGTCAACTGGGAGCCGCCACCGCCCGGACAGCCGTCGAACCATCCAGCCGTGTTGCGAAATAGACTGGGCAAGGGACAAGTGATCTACGCCACTTTCGACCTGTTCGGCATGACCGATCGAAAGTTCCTCTGGCCGGGCGACTTGCTGCGCGAGGTATTGCTGTCAGCGCTGCCGCAGCCACCGCTGCGGGTGGAACTCAAACACGGGCAAGCCGCTTTGGGCACCACCTTTTACAAAAAGCAGAAGGAAGCGTCGCTCGTGGTGCACCAGGTGAATCGCGCGGTGGATCAACTGAATGGGAGAGCTCCAGACGCCGAGGGTGGAACGCTGCAAATCGACGAATCCTGTTTCCGCGTTCGCCGCTGCCGGCAGGTATTTCCGCAACTGCGCGACCTACCGCTGCAGCGAACAGCCCACGGGACGAGCATCATCATGCCGCCGGTTCAGGTTCACACTGTAGTGGTGATCGAGGGTTAGCCGAAAGGCGTGCATGGCAAACTCGAAAGCCAACGAGCGGGCCGGCCGGCCAGTTCGGATGAAGGACATCGCCAAGGAACTGGGCCTTTCGGTGGCTACCATCTCGAAGGCGCTGAGCGACGCCCCGGATATCAGCCGCGAGATGAAGCTACTGGTACGGAAGCGTTGCGCGGAGTTGAATTACCAGCCCAACTCCGCCGCGCGCAGCCTGGTGACCAGCAAGACGATGGCGGTGGGTTTGGTGGTCCCGGATCTGCTGAAGTCGTTCTTCGCCGAGATTGCCTTGGGAGTCGCTCGCAAGCTGCACCCGCGAGGCTATACCCTCGTGCTCTCGAACTCGCAAGAGGACCCCAAACTCGAGCGGTGGGAAGTGGAGCAGTTGCTCGCCCGCAGCGTGGACGGCATCATCCTTGCTTCCTCGCAGCCACCCCACAATCGCGGGGTTCTGCGAGCAATTGAAGAGCGCAAAGTGCCTCTGGTTCTGCTTGATCGCTGGTTTCCGCACCTCCGCTGCGATTACATCGGTGCCGACAATTTCGAACTGGGCCGCATGGCTACGGCACATCTGATCGAGACCGGTTGCCGCCGGGTGGCTCATATTACGTGTGCCCGCATTTCGACAGCGGCGACACGTGCCTTGGGTTACCGCGCTGCCCTTGCCCAGAATGGGTTACACGCAGCGCCGGAGCTTGTCGTGCAGGCCGCGAATGACGCGGCCGGGGGGCACGCCGCGATGCTCAATCTCTTGAACCTCAGTCCAACCCCGGATGGTGTTTTCTGCTTCAATGACGGTGTTGCCGCCGGGGCCTTGAAAGCAATTTTGGAGGCGGGACTGAAAGTTCCGGACGACGTTGCGGTGATCGGTGCAGGCAACCTCTTGTATACGGATTTCCTGCGTGTCCCGCTATCGACCGTCGACCTCGGCAGCGGCTCAATGGGCGAGCGGGCAGCGGAGTTGCTCCTCGACCGGCTGTCTGGGAAATCCGAGGTTCCGCCCCGCAAACTAACAGTGCCGCTGAGTCTGATCGTGCGCGATTCAACGCGGCGCTGAACCGGTGGATCACGCACCGTCCACACCGCCGTTACGGCTTCCAGCGGGCCATGGGCTCAATCTCTGTTCCAACGTGATAACTTAGGCTTTCGGCTATCTTTATGCAGAATTCAGAATCTCAATTAGGCCGGCGAGCTTTCATTCTCGGCAGCGCGCTCGCATCCACGGCACTCGATGCCGCTTCACAAGACGCGGCGAAGAAAGCGGCACCCTCGACCGGAGCGCATGCCCGGAGAGTCTATGCGATGTCTCGCGACTGGCGCTTCGGTGGCAAGGCGCAAAAGGGATTCGAAGCACCCGGCTTCGATGACTCAAAATGGGCGAAGATCACGCTTCCACATGCCAACGTCTCCCTCCCCTGGCACAGCTTCGACGAGCAGGACTTCCAATTCGTATCGGCCTATCGCCGCCACTTCAAGGCGCTTCCAGAATGGAAGGGTAAGCGTGTTTTCGTTGATTTTGCCGGTGCGATGACCGCCGCAAAAGTGACCGTGAACGGACACGCCTTCCAGGAGTACAAGGGCGGTTACACGCCGTTCTCGTTTGAGGTCACGGAACTTCTCAAGTACGACGCAGAAAACGTCCTGGCCGTCGAACTCGACTCCACCGAGCGCAAAGAAATTCCGCCCTTCGGCGACAATATCGACTACCTCACATTCGGCGGCATCTACCGCGACGTCTCGCTGCGGGTGGTCGCGAAGGCCTTTGTCGAAAACGTCCGAGTGACCCAAGTGCGGCCGCTCGAGGACAGCCGCGCACTTGCTCTGCGCTGCTACCTCAACGGCACTTTGAGCGGGCCGGCCAGTTTGAGCGTTGAACTGCAGGATGGCTCCAAGGTAGTCAAGAGCACAACTGCCACGATCGAGGGTGCGGCTGAGCATTACGACGTGAGCCTGGATGGCATCGGCGCGGTGCAGTTATGGGACTTGAAGAATCCCAAGCTCTACAAGGTCGTAGTGAAGCTGACGGCGAAAGATGGAAGCCGTGACGAATATACGACCCGCATCGGTTTCCGGGAAGCGCAATTCACGCCCGGCGGGTTCATGCTCAACGGTCAGCACGTCAAGTTGCGCGGTCTGAACCGTCACCAGACTTTCCCCTACTTGGGCGGCGCGATGCCGGAGCGAGTGCAAAGGCGCGACGCCTGGATCCTGCGGAAGGAACTGCATCTCAATCTGGTCCGGACATCGCACTACCCGCAGTCGAATGCGTTCCTCGACGCGTGCGATGAACTCGGTCTGCTCGTACTCGAGGAGATCCCCGGCTGGCAGCACATCGGAGACCTGGCCTGGCAGGACCTCGCCGTGCGAAACGTCGGCGAGATGGTCCGCCGCGACTGGAACCATCCGTCCATCATTCTTTGGGGCGTACGCATCAACGAGTCGCGCGACAACCACGACTTCTACACGCGCACCAACAAACTCGCGCACGAACTGGACGAGGTGCGCCAGACGGGCGGCATCCGCGATTTCGCGGAATCGGAACTCCTGGAAGACGTGTTCACAAGGAACGACTTCGGCTTTCCATTGACGGCCCCGAATCATCCGCTGTACCTAAATACCGAGTTCAACGGTCACATGTTCTCGACCAAACGCTTCGACAATGTCTCGCGCGTGGCCGAACATGTGGTCCGCCATGCGCGCGTGCACGACCAACTGGCCTCAAGCGATGGTTATGCGGGCGGTATCGCGTGGTGCGCATTCGACTACAACACCCACCGCAATTTTGGCTCGGGCGACCACATCTGCTACCACGGCGTCAGCGACATCTTCCGCATTCCCAAGCCGGCGGCGTACTTCTACAAGTCGCAGTGCGAGCCCGAGGAGGAGATCGTGCTGGAGGCGGGTTTCTTCTGGTCCTCAGGCGACAAATCGGAAGCCGGGGGCGTTGGCCCGGTGCCCATCCTCTCCAATTGCGATCACCTCAAGCTCTATTACGATGGCAAGCTCTCGCAGGAACTCGATCCCGACCGCAAGCAGTTCCCGCATCTGAAGTATCCGCCCTTCACGGCCAACATCAGCGGTCTCCCATTGAATCCGTGGGGCGATCTCAAAATCGAAGGCTACATCCAAGGCAAGCTGGTGAAGACGCTGATCCTCTCAGGAGCAGGCAAAGACGTCGACCTGAAGGTGCTGCCGGATGACACAGAACTGATCGGCGATGGGCGCGATGCTACACGCGTCGTGTTGATGGTGACTGACGAGTTCGGCAACATCAAGCCGTTCGCCAGTGCCGCGATCACATTGTCCATTTCGGGTCCGGGCGAGATCGTCGGCGAGAACCCATTCTCGCTGGCGGGCGGGGCCGGCGCGTTGTGGATCAAGACCAGGGAATCATCGGGCTCCATCCGGCTTACCGCGAGGCACCCTTACCTGGGCACGCGCCATATCAATCTCGTGGTGAAGCCGGCGGCGCCGGAACTCGTCTAGCGGCCTCGGCGGGCATCGGGGCCAGAGCGAAGGTGACGAGCCAGGGACTCGCCACGCGACTCGGAGGAGGCCGGCCAGGGCTGCTAGTCTATACAGATGCGCATCCTGCTTCTGACCCTGCCGGTACTCCTGATGGCCCAGGCTCCGGCTCCCAAACCCGCTCCGGCGAAGGCCGCCCCTGCGGCTGCTAAAACTGCTGCCGCAGGCCCTGCGGCGGCAAAACCTGCAGTTCCGAGACCAGCCGCGAAGCCTGCGACCGCCGCGCCTGTGGTGCTGGCAACCGACGACGAGAAAGCCATTTACGCACTGGGCCTGTCGATGTACAAGTCCCTCGGACAGTTCGATTTGTCACCGCACGAGCTCGACCTGGTAAAGCGCGCTCTAGTAGATTCCGTCGCTGGCAAGCCCGCCATCGACCTGATCCAGTGGGGGCCGAAAATCGGTCCACTGGCCAAGGAGCGTTCGGCGCGCGTAGCCGAGCATCAGAAGGTCGCGTCCAAGGCTTATTTGGAAAAGGCCGCCACTGAGCCGGGTGCGGTCCGCGCGCCATCAGGACTGATCTATCGCGAATTGAGAGCAGGTACTGGAGATTCGCCGAAAGCGAGCGACACCGTGAAGGTACACTACCGCGGCACCCTTGTGGACGGAACCGAGTTCGACAGTTCCTATCGCCGCAACGAACCCGCACAATTCGCCCTCAACGCGGTTGTCGGATGCTGGACCGAAGGCTTGCAAAAGATGAAGAAGGGCGGCAAGGCGATGCTGATCTGCCCGTCAGACCTTGCCTACGGAGATCAGGGCCGGCCAGGGATTCCGGGCGGAGCCACTCTGGTTTTCGAGATAGAACTGCTTGAGATTGCCGGCGGCGTGAAGTAGCCGTCGAATCGTATAGGGAAACTCACCACCGGGGAGTTCGCGCAGCCGGATCGACGGCGGTCCTCCAATCGCTAGGACCGGTGACAGCGGACAACCCGAACTAGCTGTCTTCGAATTGCGTTAGCCAGCTTGCGCAACCCATGAGCTAACCGAAACGGATTAGACAATCCCATATTCCTGCGCCCAAGTATCAATCTTTCGATTGCAACTCTTGATCTTTTACAGCAACCCTGTAAATTAACAGAAGTAACATTTTCGTCTCGCAACCACGTTAGTTACAAAAGTTACATCGACAGTTGTACTGAGGTCTCAAGTGCACATGGGAGAAGGTCTATGAAACCTTTCGTGTCTGCATCGATCTTGTTCGTAATTGCGGCGGTCCTTAGCTTTACCGGAGTGCTGCATGGGCAAACAGTCCAAGGGGTGGTAACCGGCTCCGTTGTAGATAGTACCGGGGCCGTAATTGTCAATTCCGAACTCACGCTGACCAATGACGGCACCCGCGTGACGCAATCCGACAAGAGCCACGCTGACGGCGCCTTCCGCTTCCCATTGGTTCCGCCTGGTACCTACACCCTAAGGGTCACGGCCGGCGGGTTCACAACCAGGGAAATCAAGAACATAGTTGTCGATGCCAGCAAGACGGTCCCGGTTCAGGTGGAAATGGCGGTAGCGAGTGCGCAGACATCGATTGACGTCAGCACCCAGGAGTCCCTGGTTCAGACGGCGAGCGCCGATCTCACGACGACCGTCTCCCAAAGCACGATCAATAGCATGCCGTTGCTGACGCGCAACGTGTTCGATCTGTCGTTCGCCGCTCCGGCAGTGACTCAGGGAATGAACCTGAACCCGTCCTCGGGCGGCACGCGGGAGTCGGGCACCACCTACATGCTGAACGGCGCCGATAACAACGACAACTTCGGCGAAGGCAACCCGAACGTGACGCCGCCGCTTGAGTCCGTGGCGGAATTCACGATGCTGACCAACAGCATGAGCGCCCAGTACGGGCATGCTGCGGGCGCGCTGGTCAGCGCCGTCCAGAAGTCCGGCACCAACAGTTTCCACGGCGTGTTATATGAGTTCAACCGCAACGCCGCGTACAACGCCAACGACTTCTTCTCCAACCGCTCCGCTCAGCCCATAGGAAAGTACAGCCGCAACCAGTACGGCGGCGAAATTGACGGTCCCGTCTGGAAGGACAAGACCTTCTTCTCCTTCACCTACGACCGTGTGGACCTGCGCCAGGGCGGCAACGGCAATACCTACGTCCTCACCCCGAACCTGCTGAATTCCATCAAGGTTGGGGCTGGTCCGCTGGCTCAGAAGGCGCTCGCGTTTTACAACCCGCTCACGTCGACATTGCCGTGCCCCGCGCAGGCGGAGAACGCCCCGGATTCCGTTGGCCAGTTGGGCTGCTTCTTCTACACCGACCCCCAGACCACGGGTCAGAACACCTACGCCGCCAGGCTCGACCACAACTTCTCGGCGAAGGATCGCATCAGCGCCACGGCCAACTTCACCTACTATCTCTACAGTGACAAGTACGGCTACGGTGCGGCGGCAGCGACTCCCACCTCTTACAACGACAACGAGCGGTATCACAACCTGTCACTTGTCGAGACGCACGTCTTCAGCCCGACAATGGTCAACGAGGTGACCATCGCCCACAATCGCCACGCCTCGATCAACGCAGCTGGCGACGGCACCCAGAAAGTGCCGAGCATCAACATCGACGGCAACGACTTCGGCCAGGGCATCAGCTACGGCGTCAGCGACGGCAGCCTTTTGAACAGCTTCACGCAGGACCGCTGGCAGATCCAGGACAACTTCAGCTGGACCAAAGGCAAGCACTCCATCAAGATCGGCGGCGGCTGGCAATACGGCATCTTGTACCGCAACTGGGATCTCGGCTCGCCCGGCTATTACGAGTTCTCCAACTTCACGGGCGTTACGGCGGGCAGCGTTGGATCGGTGGACGGGGCTGGCTTTATCACGAACATCGCGGACGTGAACACCAGCAACTTCCAGAACGACTATCCGTATTACCAGGAAGTCTCGGTCAACCCGACTACGGGCGCGGTGGCCGATGCCTACCGTCACTACATCATGAAGGACTCGAATTTCTTCGTGAATGACGACTGGAAGGCGACAAAACACCTGACGCTGAACCTCGGACTGCGCTGGGAGCGGTACGGCGCGCCGACCGAAGCCCACGGCATCGTCTCGCAGTTCACTAACCTGGCCGGCTACTCTCCGGCGCAGATAGCCGCGGCCCGTGTCGGCCCTGTCCCCAGCATGTGGACCACCCCGAACAAGGACTTCGGCCCACGCATCGGTTTTGCCTACGACGTCCTTGGCGACGGCAAGATGTCCGTCCGCGGCGGCTACGGCATCTCCTATGACCGTATCTTCGACAACGTCTGGTCCAACGGCGCGTGGAACCCCCCGTTCTATGCCCTCATCGACTTCGACGCGACCGCCAGCGACCAGATCGCCTACACCTTCCCGCCGTCCGTCGCCAACTTCACCCCGAGCCGCATGCCGCGCGTGTCGGTCCGCACCATGGACGTCCATATGCGGGACCAGTCGGTGCAGAACTTCTATCTCGGCATCGAGCGCCAGTTCATTCGCGACTTCCTGGTGCGGGTGAACCTCCAGGGCAACCTGGGACGCCACCTGTCGCAGCTCATGAACCTGAACCGTTACGACGGCATGGCGTACAACGCCACGCTGAGCACCTCCAACCCTGGCCGTCCAAACTCGCATTACACCGGCTTCAATTACCGCGCCAACAACCTGAACTCCCATTACGGGGCGCTTGTGACGGAAGTCCAGAAGCGCATGAGCCACGGCCTCCAGTTCCAGTTCAGCTTCACCTGGTCGAAGCTGATGGACGAGGGTTCCGACCTGTTCAGCGGCTCGACGACACAGGGCGGCTACAGCCAGCCGTTCTACCTGGTCACCAACACCAATCCAAAGCAGATGTACGGCCGCGGCGCATTTGACCACACTCTGAACTTCAAGAACGTCGTCACTTACGAGCTGCCGTTCTTCAAGAACCAACCCGGCGTCATCGGGCGCATCCTGGGCGGCTGGCAGTTGTCCGGCTTCTACCAGGGCTACTCCGGCCACCCGATCGACGTCTACAACAGCCGTACCCGCTACGTCGGCAACGCGAAGGATGCCAACGGCTTCCCCGAGAACATCGGCGGCGACTACAACCTGGACACCTTGGCCAACGACTTCGTCAACTACACCGGGTCAAGCGCGAGCGCAGCCTACTCGGGATGGAGCCCGGCCGATGGTATCTTCACGGACAACAATAAGATCGGCTGCGGCTTTGCCGGCGCGGCTTCAACTAACATCGCGAAGTGCAACGCCGCCAACGGCGTCTCCACACCGAACACGCTGTTCGTCAATCCTCCCGGAACCGGCATCCGCTACGGCGCTCTCAGCCGCAACGTGTTTGTCGGGCCGTGGTTCAACGGTCTGGATGGCGCGATGCTAAAGAACTTCAAGGTCACCGAAGTCGTGCGGGCTCAACTGCGCTTCGAAGCCCTTAACCTGGCGAACCATCCGAACTTCGATGGTGTGGTCTCCAACCTCAACAGCAGTTCTTTCGGCAAGGCGCAGATCCTGGTAGGCAACGCTCCGTCGCGTCGTCTCCAGTTCGGCCTGCGCATCTCGTTCTAGTGGCTCACCGCCAGTCACTGCTTGCGGGCGGAGTTTCGGCTCCGCCCGCATCTGCAATTGTTGCTCCAATCCCTTCCCCCGAAGGTCAGGACACCACTCTCGCCTTGCATTTCAAGTCATCTCCAACTCCCGTGCTACAGTCAGAAAAATGTCGCGTATCGCGTTGCTCGCGTTAGCCGCACTGGCATGCCGGACCGGCTATGCCCAGCGCTCCTCGCCGGTGATTCTCATCTCGGTGGATACGCTCAGGGCCGATCACCTCAGTTGCTACCAAACGCGCGCCCAGCCCACGCCGCACATTGATGGTCTGGCCAGGAATGGGACGCTCTTCTCCCAGGTCAGCAGCCCGTTTCCGCTAACCCTGCCGGCGCATGTCGCACTGTTCACCTCCACCTATCCATTTGCCAACGGGGTGCAGGACAACGGCGTTCCGCTCACATCCAAAGTGGCTACTATCGCGACTGTCCTGAAGAGCGCGGGCTACAGGACGGGGGCTTTCGTCGGCAGCTTCGTGCTGGACCAGCGCTTCGGTTTAAACCGCGGGTTCGATGTCTACGACGGTCCCATCCCGGTTCGCAGCAAAACAACCGGCGAGATCGACCGCAAACGGCCGGGTGCCCAGGTGGCCGGCGCGGCGATGCGCTGGGTGGCGCGCAACGACACTGCGCCGTTCTTCCTCTTTCTCCATCTGTACGACCTGCACATGCCCTACGATTTGCCGCTGAATCCCGCACTGCGGCACGGGGAGACCGGCTACTCCGCCGAGTTGGCATCCGTGGACAAAGTCGTGGGAGATTTCGTCGCATTTCTAACCCGGCGTGGCCTGCTTGATAAGGCGCTGATCGTGTTCACGTCCGATCACGGCGAGGGTCTGGGAGAGCATGGCGAGAGTACCCATGGCTTCTTCACTTACCAAAGCACTCTGCATGTTCCTCTGATCGTCAAATGGCCGGCTGGAGCGAAGCTCGTGCAACAGAGCATCGTCCCGGGAGCGGCGAGTTTGCTGGACGTCGCGCCAACCATCCTGAATGCGCTCGGGCTGCAGATTCCGGGCGAGATGCGCGGCCGCAGTCTGATCGCTGCCTCCGGCGAGCGCGAAATCTACTCGGAGAGCCTTTACGCGCGAAAGCACTTTGGCTGCTCCACCTTGCGTAGCATGCGGGTAGGCCGCTACAAGTACATCGCGGCGCCGAAGCCGGAGTTGTACGACCTCTCCAACGATCCGCAGGAACTGCGAAACGTGATTGCGCAGCAGCCGTCGGAGAGCAGTGCTCTCGCTGCTCGGATCGCCGCGCTGCGTGCGCTCGATTCCATTGAACATTCCACCAAGCCGCCCGCGCCGACCTCAGCAACCGTAACGGCCCTGCGTTCGCTCGGCTACCTCGCCGGGTCGGAGACTTCAAGCCGCGAGTCGGGCATCGATCCGAAAGATCGGATCGGGGACTTCGAGCGGTACTTCAGTGCCGTCTCGCTCGCCTCCGGAGGGCGACGCGCGGAGTCCATCCGCATCTTGGAGAACCTGCGCGACAAACTGCCGGACGTCGCCGAGATCGCACTCAATTTGGGGTTGAACCACAATCGACAGGGCGAGTTTGCCGCTGCCGTGCCGGAATTCAAACGCGCGGTCAAACTCGCGCCCAACGACGCCCAGGCCCATTACGAACTCGGATCATGCTACTTCAAACTCCAGCGGCTCGACGAGGCCATCCCCGAATTCAACGCCGCCCTGGCCGCTGAGCCGTGGTTCACGCTGGCCGACGACGCTCTCGCCGAGATCTACCTCCGGAAGCAGGACTACGCCCAGGCCCGCGCCCATCTGAGTCACCTCCTGTCCATCGATCCCCGCAGCTACACCGCGAACTTCAATCTGGGAGTCTTCGCGGCGATGGAGAAGAACTGGAGGGAGGCCGAGCAGCGCCTGCTGCTGGCCGTGGAGGCCGATCCGAATTCCGCCGAAGCCCACGACACATTGGGTGGCATCTACTTTGAGCGGGGCGCGCTTCAGACGGCGCGCCAGCACTTTGAGAAGGCCGTCCAACTGCAGCCGAATTCAGGGCAGGCTCATTACCATCTCGGATTAGTCTTCCAGCGACTGGGGAAGACCGCGGAGGCCGAGAAAGAACTCCGCGCGGCGCAGGCGGGCACTCATTAGTAGACGCCCGTGCCGCGACGGGGAACCGCGTACCGCCTCAGCCTCCATTTCGGCAAACTTGCGTTTTCTCCCCCGACACATAAAGTCTGACTTTTACGTCAACATTAAGCCATAATGTCTGGCGGAGGTCCGTGTGCCGGCCGAACCAACGACTTTCATCACGCCCGATGCCTTGCTGGCCCATTGGCAGGGCCATCGCCGCCTAACCCGGCGCGTCATCGACGCCTTTCCGGAGGATCAGTTCCTCACCTTCTCTTTGGGCGGCATGCGGCCCTTCAGCACTTTGGCGATGGAGCTTGTTTCCATGGCCCTGCCAATGGTACAGGGCTTGGCCAGCGGTGAGTGGACCATGCCCAACAACCGAGAACCGCAGCCCAAGGCCGAGGTGCTCCGACTCTGGGACGAAGCCACATCGCAAATGAACGAGGTGTGGCCGCAGATCCCGCCGCAGAAGTTCCTGGAGACTATCAAGGCGTTCGGGCAGTGGCCCGGCGTGGTCCACGACCTGGTCCTGTACGTCGTCGACAACGAGATCCACCATCGCGGCCAAGGCTACGTCTATCTGCGGGCGTTGGGGATCGCTCCGCCGGCCTTCTACGACCGTAGTTGACGCAGGGCTAACGACGCGATGCCTGCACGCGGTAATCGGGCGCGCCGAACATCTTCACGATGGTGCACATCTCGAACAGGCGTGAGCGGGCGCGCATGCCGATCTGCTCGGTCAGCGTCTTGCGCAGGTCGTACTTGGCCGCGCTTTCGGTCATTCGCGTGACGTCCTTACCGCCCATCTCTACGTCCGGCAGATTAGTGGTGGCGATCAGCGGCTTGCGATGGTTGCAGCGATGCGTGATGATGCCCGTCACCACGTCCTCGACCCAGTCGCTCGAGCGGTAAGCGCCCAGGTCGTCCAGCATCAGCACCTCGGCATCGAGGGCCGACTGGTATGCGTCCTTGTTCGATCCGCGCGTTTCGGGATCGTAGCTCGCGCGGATCTGTTCGATCAGCGTCTGGTAATCCCAAAACACCGTGTCAAAGCCCTTCTCGATCAACCGCCGGACCGTCGCCACCGCGAGGTGCGTCTTGCCGCAGCCGGCGTCGCCGGCAAAGAGCAGTCCCGGCTTGGGAGCCAGTGGGAACTCCATGGCAAAGCCCGCGGCTATGGTCATCGCCTGAGACAAAATGCTGTGTGCAATCGGGTGCTCCCGCTCGGACGGCACACGGAAATTGTCGAATGAGTCGTTCTGAAAATTGGGCGGAACGCCGGCCGTCTGCCAGATATTCGCCGAACGCGTCTCAGCCCGGCACTCGCAACGCCTGGCCGAGGTCATCCCGTCGCGTTCGATCAGCACGTAACCCGTATCGCCGCAATGTGGACACTTGTTGGGCATGGCCGCCTACGCTTACGGATTGTAGCAAGCGAGGGCATCGGAGGTGTGGGCCGGCGCTGGCTATGGCTGCCTTGCCTGCAACCCTCGGCACGGCGCCAAAAGAGCTATTACACAAGTCTTACAAGCACTTGACTGGGCTATTGTTACTGTCTTAAGTAGTAAGGTTTCTCTCGGAGGAGCCGCCACTCGATCTCACAACGCCTGAGGAGTACATGCTCATCACCAATCCGCCCGCGGTGAACCGGAAGGGTATCAACTGGGTTTCGTCGGTCGCATTCGTCGTTTTCCACATCCTGTCCGTCGTGGCCCTTTTCTTCTTCAGTTGGCCAGCCGTGATCACGGCCGCCATTCTGTATTGGATCTCCCTCAGTTTTGGGATCGGGATGGGCTACCACCGGCTCCATACCCATCGCGGTTACAAAGTCCCCAAGCCGCTTGAGTACTTTCTGGCCGTTTGCGGCACGCTGGCGCTGGAGGGTGGGCCGATCTCCTGGGTGGCGACGCATCGCATCCATCACCAGTTCTCCGACCATGAAGGCGACCCGCACACGCCCCGCGACGGCGCTTGGTGGGCACACATCGTGTGGATGATGGTGGGCGATGCGCTGCATTGCGACGCGGTGACCACGGCAAAATACGCTCCGGATCTCGCCAAGGACCGTTTTTACGTCCAGCTGACCAAGTGGCACTGGGTGCCGCTCACTGTAGTGGGTTTACTCCTGCTCGCCTTCGGCGGCATTCCGTTTGTCCTTTGGGGCATCTTCTTCCGCGTGACCCTCGGCCAGCACGTGACCTGGATGGTCAATTCCATCACCCACATCTGGGGCAGCCGGCGGTTTGAAACCCGGGACGATTCCCGCAACAACTGGTTCGTCGCGCTACTCAGCTTCGGCGAAGGCTGGCACAACAACCATCACGCGCACCCCGTCTCCGCCCGTCACGGCCTGGCTTGGTACGAACTCGACATCACCTGGTACACGATCAGCCTGCTGAAGGCGCTTGGGATTGCCAAGTCGGTCAAGGCCACGACACTCGCAACGGAACGCGTCGTTGCCGAGCGGCAAGCGGCCTGAGTCCCGCCCGTTAGGCCTGGAGTTCCACTCGCTGAAGCGATAGCAGTTGGTTGTGGCGCACGCTTTAGCGTGCCGTGCCGACACTCCTGTCGGCATCCGGGACTCGTCACAAAGAGGACCGGTCTGAGTCCTGACCTAGCCGTTCTTGGCTTTCCGGACCTGCTCGATCAGCGCCGGCACGAAGTCGAACAGATCGCCAACAATGCCGTAGTCGGCGACTTCGAAAATGGGCGCACTGGCGTCTTTGTTGATAGCGACAATCGTGCGCGAGCCCTTCATTCCCACCAGATGCTGAATTGCCCCGGAGATGCCCACCGCCAGATACAACTTCGGGGACACGAGTTGCCCGGAACTGCCCACCTGACGCTCCATCGGTAACCAACCGCTGTCGCAAATGGGGCGGGAGGCCGCCAATTCGGCCCCCAGTGCCTCCGCCAACTCAGCCACTAAGGCGATGTTCCCTTCCTCGTGAATCCCGCGCCCGACCGCGACGATTAGCTCCGCAGCCGTCAGATCCACCGCTCTTGCCGACTCGCGGAAGGGCGGCTCCGGCTGTTGCCGGATGCTGGCCGCAACCAGCGGGGGCGTCAGCGACTCCACCGCCGCCGTTCCCGGTTCTAGCGTGTCCGCGCGAAAGGCACTCGCTTGAACCGAGGCAAACACGGTTCCCAATACGGAGGAGGTGTAGTCCGCGTTCAATTTGCCCTGGAAGAGCAACCGCTCGAGCACCAGGACACCCGATTCAACGTGAAAGCCGGTGACATCGCTCACCAGCGCATGGCCGGCGCGTGCCGCGATGCACGGAGCAAAGTCGCGCACCCGGTAGGTGTGCGGAAACAGCACGACATCGGGCTCAAGCTTCGCGATCAGCCAGGACAGCGCACCGGTGGCCGCGTCCGCCGTATAACTGCCCAGCAACTCGTGCTCCAGCGCGATCACGCGTTCCAATTGGTAGCCCGCCAGTTCCGCCGCCAAAGGGCCGGTTTCACTGCCAAAAACGACGGCGGAGGCGCTCTTGCCCAAGGTCCGGGCGAGTTGCTGACCCGCGGCCAGCGTCTCGAAAGACATACGGTTCCAGACACCCGCAGTCTGTTCGGTGACAACGAGAATGCCGCTCATATCACCCGCACCTCGTGCTTCAACTTCTCCACCAATTGCGCCGCTTGTTCCTGCACGCTGCCCGCTAACATCTGCGTCTGCTTCAGGCTATGCGGCGCATAAATCCGGCGCAAGGTGATGCCAGGCTCGCCCGCCGCGCCCAGTTCCGCAGGGGTTATCTTGCGGACTTCCTTCGTCTTGGCCCGCTTGATCCCCATCAGGGTTGCGTAGCGTAGCCGCAAAATCCCGCTTTGGATGGTCACCAGAGCCGGCAAGGGCATGCTCACATATTGGAACCAGCCGCCCTCCAGTTCGCACTTGACCCGCAGCCTGCCGTCCACCACCTCGACGCTCATCGCCAGCGTGGCGTGCGGCAGTCCCATCAGTTCGGCCATGATGACACCCGTCTGCCCAAATCCCAAGTCGTCGGACTGCAAACCGGTCAGCACCAGGTCCGGCTGTTCCGTTTGCGCCGCCTTGGCCAGCAGCTGCGCCACGCTCAGGTTGTCCCAGTGCCGCAGATCGTCTTCTTCGATGTGGAGCGCCCGGTCGGCGCCCTTGGCCAGGGCCTCACGAATGGTCGAGGAGACCCGCGCGGGACCGGCGCACATTACAATGACTTCCCCGCCGTGCTGCTCTCTGAGTTGCAGGGCGGCTTCCAGAGCGTAGGCGTCGGGCTCGTTCACTTCGTAGCCGAGATCGTTCTCTTCAATCCACTCACCTGTCGGTTCGATGAACAGTCGCGAGTCGTGTGCCGGAACCTGCTTGATCGCAACCAGGATCTTCATGCGTCCCCCAATTAGGTTAGAACGAGGCGAAGCCTCAGCCAACAGCTTACAACCGGGCGTTGCCCCTTGTCGGCAAAAGGGTCTGGATGAAACGCGGCCAATGCCGCCCCCAATACTGATTTCGGCTGTTTTAGTAAGGGTTTAAGCTCCGAACCCGGGAACCGGCGCAACGCCCTCCGGCCCCCCTGCAAATCAAGTGAATCTCCGCATTCGGAAGACGCGAAAATCTGGATCGGAATGGTTGGATTCTGCATCTAGTAAAATGACTGAGTGGTCATTCCGTGAGACTGGGCGAAGACTTTGAGCCGCACCAAGCAAGACGTTGTCACAGAATTCCGTTGCGCCGAGATCCTCGACGCGGCGCGAAAGATCTTTGCCGCTCAAGGTTTCAGCGACACGACTATGGAGGCGATCGCCGAGCAGGCGCACATCGCCAAAGGTACTTTGTACCTGTACTTTCCGTCGAAGCGGGATATCTACCTGGCTGCCTTGCGCCAGGGCATTCGGCTGCTCAACGATGATACGAACCGCAAAGTCGCGGGCGCGGCCGGGGTGCAAAACCAGCTCCGTATCTTCGTCACCACGCGCATCGAATATTTCGAGCAAAATCGTGAGTTCTTCCTGATCTACCACTCTGAAATCGGCAACTTGCTGCCTCACCCAGGCAAGCAGAGCGGGGAAATCGTCGAGTTGTATCTGCAGCAGGCCCACATGCTCGAACAGATCCTGCGGACGGCGGCGGACAAGGGCGAGATTCGTGACCTGCGGCCCGACGCGACGGCATTCGCGGTCTGCGACCTGACGCGCGGAGTGATCATGCAACGCATGCTGGGCTGGTCCAAGGCGGAGTTGCAGGACGACATTCGCCACCTGATTGACGTGATCTGGAGAGGAATTGCCGCATGAGAGCAATCATTCCCGCAGTACTGATTATTTTGTCCGGTCTGTTCACCACGGTGCCTCTGCCCGCGCAGAACGGCGGCGCAGGCGCGTTCGTTCAGCCCGTGCCCGGCACTCCGCGTCCTATGGGTATCGACCCGTCGCAGGCCCAGGGGCAGTTCCTGGGCGGTGTCACGCAGGGCTTGGCAACCACCGACGAGTTGTCGCTCTCGCTCGACGACGCCATCGCGCGCGGCTTGAAAAACAACCTGGGCACGCTGGTCGGCGACCAGGACCGGAGGCGCAGCGAGGCAGCGCGCTTAAGAACGCTGGCCGACCTGCTCCCCAACCTTTCGGCACGCGCCCAAGCTTCTGAACAGCAAATCAACCTGGCGGCTTTCGGCTTCAGCAATTTCCCCGGCATCGCTTCTATCGTCGGCCCTTTCGGGATCGTCGATCTGCGCGGTTACCTGACGCAGCGCGTGCTCGACTTCAGGACCATCCGGGCCACCCAGGCGAGCGGCCAGATCGTGAAAGCCAGCGAGCAGAATTACCAGAACAGCCGTGACACCGTCGCGCTGGTGGTGGGCGGTCTCTACTTGCAGACCCTGGCGGGCGAGAGCCGGGTGAAGTCCCAGCGAACGCAGGTGGAAACGGCAGAGGCAGTCTACCGGCAGGCGGTGGATTACAAGCAATCCGGTTTGATCCCCGCCATCGACGTGCTGCGGGCACAGGTTGAACTCGAAGCGGGCCGACAGCGTTTGGCCTCCGCCGAAAACGACTTTGAAAAGATGAAGTTGAGTCTGGCGCAGGCCATCGGCTTGCCCTTGGCCCAGCAGTTCCGCTTGACCGACGGTCTTTCGCCGGAGTCGGCCCCGGCGGTCACGCTGGAACAGGCGCTGGACAAGGCCTACGACAATCGCTCGGACTATCGCAGCCTGCAGTCGCTGGTGAAGGCCGCTGAATTCGCCCGCCGCTCGGCCGTCGCGGAGCGCTATCCCACGGTGGCAGCCAGCTTCGATTACGGCACCATCGGCCAGAGCGTGACGCAGAATCACGGCACGTTCAGCGCGGTGATCGGCGTGAACATCCCGATTTACGAAGGTGGACGGACGGAGGCGAAAGTCACCGAAGCCGACGCCGTGCTGAAGCAGCGCGAAGCCGAGCGCGACGCCCTGCGCAGCCGGATCGAATTCGAAGTGCGGACCGTCTTTTTGGACCTGAAATCGACGCTCGATCAAGTCAAACTGGCGGGCAACGCCAAGTCGCTGGCTGAGTCGCAGATGCTGCAGGCGCGCGACCGGTTCGCGGCCGGGGTAGCCACCAGCCTGGAAGTGGTGCAGGCCCAGCAGGCCCTGGCGGTCGCCAGCGACAACTACATCTCGAGCCTCTTTAATTACAACCTGGCCAAGGGTTCTTTAGCGCGCACGGCCGGACAAGCGGAGCAGCTGTTCCGCCTGTTCGTGCTCGGCGGCAAGTGAGCGGTGGGCAGCAAGCGCGGAAAACGGAGTGGACATTTATGAGTGATGCAATTGCCTCTAAGGGCGGCGACCTTTCAAACGACCTGCGCAGCGACGTACTCAACGACGCGGCGGATGTGCCACGACCGTCGCGCCTGCGGTCGATCCTGATCGTCATACTGATCCTGGCCGCCATCGGCGGATATTTCGCGTGGAAGTACTTCTCCGTGCGCGAGTCCACCGACGACGCCCAGATCGAGGGCCACGTGCACCCCATGGCCGCTCGCGTGGGCGGTACGGTTATCAACGTGGCCGTGAAGGACAACCAGTGGGTCGAGGCGGGCACGGTGCTCGCACAGCTCGATCCTAACGATTACCAGGTCGCCCTGGATCGCGCGAAGGCCGATCTGGCGGAGGCCGAAGCCACGCTTGCCGGCAGCCGCACCGGGGTCCCCATCACCACCACCGACACCAGCAGCGCGCTCACTCAGTCCGCCGCCGGAGTCGCCGAGGCGCAAGCCTCGATGACCACCACCGGCAGCACCATCGCCACGGCAAAGGCACGGCTGGAATCCGCCCGCGCCACCGTCCGCCAGATCCAGGCGAACTACGACCGCGCGGCGAAGGATGTCGAGCGCTTCCGGCCGCTGGTAGCCAAGGAGGAGATCGCCCAGCAGTACTTCGACGCCGCCGTCGCTCAGGCCGACGCCCTCAAGGCCGGACTCGCCGCCGCGAACGCACAAGTCACCGAGGCGGAGGCCAGTGTCCGCACGCAGGAGAGCGCACTCAACCGCGATCAGGCCAGATTGAACCAGTCGATTGCCGCCGAACGCCGGGCGCACACCGGGCCGCAGCAGGTGGCCGCCGCCGTGGCGCGCACGAAATCGGCGGAGGCGCGGGTCGCCATGGCCAAAGCCGCCGTCGCTCAGGCCGAGCTGAATCTGCAGTACACCACCATCAAGGCGCCCGTCGCCGGCCTGGTCAGCAATCGAAGCGTCGAGCTGGGCCAGATTGTTGCACCCGGACAGCCGCTGTTGGCCGTCATCCCAACTAATGATATTTGGGTCATCGCCAATTTCAAGGAAACTCAGCTGCGCTCGATGAAGCCGGGGCAGAAAGTGACCATTGCGGTGGACTCAGACGGGCGGGAATATGATGGCCATGTTGACAGCATTGCCGGCGCAACCGGCGCGCGCTTCAGTCTGCTGCCGCCGGAGAACGCTACGGGCAATTTCGTGAAAGTCATCCAGCGCGTACCCGTGAAGATCGTGTTCGAGCCGGACCAGGACAAAGAGCACCGCCTGCGCCCGGGCCTTTCCGTGGAGCCCTCGGTGTTTACCAGATAGGAGTTTGCCCATGTATCGGGTCCTCACAGTTTCGCGTGAATACGGTAGCGGCGGCATCCTGATCGCCCGCCGGATCGCGGAAAATCTGGGTTGGAAGCTGCTCGATTCCGCGCTGATCGAAGCGATCGTCGAGAAGGCCAACATCGACCCGGCGGTAGCCCGTCGTTACGACGAGAAGATCGACCCCTGGCTACATCGCGTCAGCCGCAAGGCGCTCTGGCATGGCGCTTTCGAGAGTGTCGCCGAGTTGAGCGACAACGACGTTTTCGACGCCCAGACCATGGCCGTTCTGACGCGCCGCGTGATTGAAGAGGCCGCCGAGTTGGGCGGGTGCGTCATCGTCGGCCGCGGCGGGCAGTGCCTGCTGGCGAACCATCCGCGAGCGTTCCACATCTTCGTCCATGCGCCCCACGCCTTTCGTCTCAAGCTGCTGCGCGAGCGTCTGGGCGACCGGCCCGACCTGGAGCAAGCCATGGAGACTACCGACCACCAGCGTGCCGACTACATCCGGCTCCACTACGACCGCGACATGTACGACCGCCACCTCTACGACCTGATGTTGAACACGCGTCGCGGCATTCAGATGGCCACACGCGTCGTGCTGTTCGAAATGGGCTTTGGAGAGTAACGCTTGAGCGCAGACAACACTCAGCCGGGCACTGCCCCCCTCATCAACCCGTGGATCATCGCCATGGCCGTGATGTTGAGCACGTTCATGGAAGTGCTCGACACCACCGTGGTGAACGTGGCTTTGCCCCACATCGCGGGCAGCGTCTCGGCCACGGAGGACGAGGCCACCTGGGCCCTCACGTCCTACCTGGTGGCCAACGCGATCATCCTGCCCATGGCCGGCTGGCTGGCCCAATACTTCGGCCGCAAACGCCTGCTGCTGGCCTCGACCATCGGTTTCACGATTTCGTCTGCGCTGTGCGGCTTCGCTCCAAACCTGCCGCTGCTGATCCTGTTCCGCATCATGCAGGGTCTGTGCGGCGGTCCGCTGCAGCCACTCTCCCAGGCCATTCTGCTCGAGTCTTTCAAGCCGGAAGACCGGGGCAAGGCCATGGGCTTCTGGGGCCTGGGCATCGTCGTCGCGCCGGTACTCGGCCCGGTGCTGGGCGGCTGGCTCACCGACAGTTACAGTTGGCGCTGGATCTTCTACATCAACATCCCGATCGGCATCCTGTCGGTCATCATGGCCAAGATGTACATCTTCGATCCGCCCTACATGAAACGTAAGGCCACCGGAATCGATGCCTGGGGCATCGGCATGCTCGCACTCGGCATCGGATCGCTGCAACTGCTGCTCGACAAGGGCCAGCAGGACGACTGGTTCGGGTCGCCCTTTATCGTCTGGCTGGCCGCGATCAGCGTAGTGAGTCTGGCCGCCTTCATCATCCGCTCGCTGCACATCAAAAACCCGATCGTGAACCTGCGCGTGTTCAAGGAGCGCACCTACGCCACCGGGGTCTTCCTGATGACCGTGCTGGGCTTCGTGCTGTACGGCAGCCTGGTGCTGTTGCCCGTCTGGCTGCAGACGCTGCTCGGCTACCCGGCCCTGCTCGCCGGTATCACGATGAGCCCGCGCGGACTCGGCTCCATGCTGGGCATGCCGTTCGTGGGTATGTTGATCGGCCGCTACGACGCCCGCAAGTTCCTCGCCGTGGGTCTGTTCGTCGCCTCCCTGACGCTGTTCCGCTTCTCTCAGCTCAGCGCCAACATCGGCTATTGGGACCTCTTCTGGCCGCAGTTCATTCAGGGCATTTCGCTTTCGCTGCTCTTCGTTCCGCTCACTACCATCACCATGAACCGGATCTCGAAAGAGAACATGGGCAACGCGACCAGCCTGTTCAACCTGCTGCGCAACATCGGCGGCAGCGTCGGCATCGCCGGTGTGGTCACCATGTTTGCCCGGCGGCAGCAGACCTTCATCAACACGCTGGGCTCGCACGTTACGCCTTACTCGACGCAGGCACGGGCCATGAACCGTGGCTTGACCGCAGCGTTTCAAGCCGGCGGCTCCGACCCGGTCACCGCTTCTCACCAGTCCTTCGCCGCAATGTTCGGGATGGTGCAACGCCAGGCCGTGATGCTCTCGTTCCTGAACGTCTTCCAGATTCTGGCAGTCATGTTCCTGGCCATCATCCCGCTGATCTTCTTTATGAAGCGGCCGGGCCGCGCCGGAGCGGCCGACATCTCCGCGCACTAGCGCCGTCGCAGGGAACCGCTAACCAGTTGGGGCGCACGGGCGGGGTGACAATTCGTGGAATTGCGACCGCACGCTCGACGGTCTGTCGAGCGGCGGATGGACAGGTCCAAGGAACCCCATATCTCTCGGGCCAGTCGAGGTACCGCCGCACTCTCTTTGACGCTGATCGTGGCGTGAGGCGTGGCTCAACGACCTTACGCCAAAAACCAAAACCGTAAGGTCTTACGGTTTTCTTAAATAACCCACTTAGAATCAATAACTTGAAAACAGGAACCGTAAGAAGTTACGGTTTTTGGTTTTGGGGCCTTGGCAAGTTACCGGGAATGCGGTTTCTCACTCGCTGAGTCATCGCGTTGATACTCCCCCCATGTGTGCGCCGCTTCGCGAGGGTCTCGCTTAGGATAGAATCACTGCGTCTTCGATGGCGGTTCTGTCGCTCGCCATGCTCTGAGACTCTCAATGCTGTC
>CAIVVT010000051.1 GCA_903909435.1 uncultured Acidobacteriia bacterium
CCGATGCCCTTGCCGGAGGTTCGTAATACGTTCGTCGCACCGATGTTTCCGCTACCCATCGCGCGCACGTCTTTGCCCGTTTTCAGCCAGACCAAAAGGTAGCCGAACGGAATGCCGCCGAGGAGGTTGGCCAGGAGTAGGAGTCCAATTTGAAGCATCATGCTGTTAGGGGGAAGGAGGCCAGCTTGGTGTAGATTGAGCCGCCGGGGGTCAACTGGCTCTGATAGAGGTGGAAGCGTTCCGCGGGGAAGGCCCCGAAATCCAGGCTCGGAAGCTCTGAAATGGTCCTCTTCAACTCAACCAGCGGTTCATCGGCGCGCAGTCTCGCCAGAGTCAGGTGCGGGTGAAAGGCCTTCTTCTCGGTCGCTATGTCCAGCCGCACGCACGCTGCGTCGGTGTCCCGTGCGAGCGTCGTGAGACTGGACGGCGCTTCAATGCCCGCCACCAGCACGCGCGGACGGTCCGCGTTGGGCAACCAGTTCAGTCCGCGTATGGCGATCCTGAGCGGGCCCGGCTTCGGCACGGCGTCGAGTGCGGTCTTCAATTCGTCGAGGCGCGCTTCCGGGAAATCGCCGATGAACTTGGTAGTCACATGCAGGTTCGCAACGGGACTCCATTGCAGCCGCGCCTTGGGCTTCAACAGATGCAGCAGCAGTTCCAGATTGCGCCGCATCTCGTACGGCAGATCGAGTCCGACAAACAGCCTCATCAACGTTCAGTGCCCAGTCCTGTTCCCGTCCTGATTCATTTGTTACGTTGCTTATGGTAACGCGAGATGACTCCTGAGTTGCTCACCCGTGAATTCTACTCCGCTCCGGCCGTTCAGGTGGCGCGCCGGTTGCTTGGCTGCGTGCTGGAGTTCAACGGGCGGGGTGGACGCATTCTGGAGGTGGAAGCCTACCTCGGCGAGGGGGACGAAGCGGCGCACACGCATCGGGGCATAACCCCCAGAACCCGCGTGATCTTCGGCCCGCCGGGCCACGCCTACGTTTACCTGAACTACGGGATTCACTACTGCCTGAACGTGGTGGCGGAGCCCGACGGGCGAGCCGGCTGCGTCCTGATCCGGGCCGTGGAGGGAATCGGCAACGGTCCCGGCAAATTGACCCGGGCGCTGGGCATCACGCTCGAATTGAACGGCTGCGACTTGACGCAAGGGCCGCTGACCATCCGGCGCGGACGGTCCCCTGCCGGGATCGTTGCCACGCCGCGCATCGGCATTCGCAAGTCCATCGACCTGCCGCTACGCTTCCTTGCCACGGATTGACGAGGGGGCCCGGAAGCCCCCGCACCGGCCGGCGCGCCGGCCGGAAGTAAGAAACCAGACCGTCGCGGCTATTTCTTGCCGGTCTTTTTGGCCTTGGCCTGCGCCTGCTGTGCCTGTTGCTGGTCGCCCTTGTGTTCCCGGTTGTGACGGGCGAGCGCCTTGGCGATTGCTTCCGCCGAAAGGGCGCTGTGTTGGTGCGACTGCAGCACGTCGCTGTTCACGTTTGGCTTGTCTGGCATTGAGTGTTGATCCTTCCTCTGGCTGACGGGGACAGGCTGTCCCCCGGCGTCGTAGAATAAGCCACTGAATCGAGACAATTCAGAGCGTGCCAGCGGCGCATCCGCGGCTGGCCTCCAGGCTCTCGGAAGTGCGTAGGGGAGTCGGTCTGCTCCAACTCCGGAACGGCCACTTTCCAAATAACGACGCCCGCCTCAATGGTAGTCCCATTCAACCCGGGCTGAACGAAGATCGCGCCTGATTCAAAACAGGAACTGAGCGGCCATCCGTCAGTCGGCCCGCCCCGCGGGGCGCGGCGGTTCGGATGCGCCAGTCTCGCAGGAGAAGGTATGAACGGCCCCAGCCCGCAGAACAAGCACCCAATGGATGGATTTCCGCAGATATGCTTCGTCAGGAACGTCGTGAACAACCCCAATATCCTGATCGGGGACTACACCTACTCCGACGACCCCGAGGACTCGGAGAATTTCGAGCGCAACGTGCTCTATCACTTCCCGTTCATCGGCGACAAACTCGTGATCGGCAAATTCTGTGCCCTGGCCCGCGGCGTCAAGTTCATCATGAACGGCGCCAACCACAAGCTGTCCGGTTGTTCGACCTATCCGTTTTACATCTTCGGGCACGGCTGGGAGCAGGCCGCGCCGGCTCCAGGCGATCTGCCCTACAAGGGCGACACCCTCATCGGCAACGACGTCTGGCTCGGGTACGAGGCGCTGATCATGCCCGGGGTGAAGATCGGCAACGGCGCGATCGTCGCCGCCCGGTCCGTGGTGGCCACCGACGTAGCTCCCTACTCCATCGTGGGCGGCAACCCGGCAAAGTCGATGAAGGCGCGCTTCGCCCCGGACGTCGTGCAACGGCTGGAGGCGTTAGCCTGGTGGGATTGGCCGGTCGAGAAAGTGACGCGCCTGTTGCCGCTGATCGTGTCGGGCGATATAGATGCGTTGTGCGCGGCGGGGAGCCGGGACTGAGCGGGTCTTGCTAGAAGCGCTTCAGGAAGATCGGTTCGACTTCCAGGAAGGCGCGCACGAACCTGCCCACAGCCTGCAAGGATTTCAGGCTGTAACGGAAAACGACTTCGTGCCGCTGCTCCGCATCTGCAGCCGAGTGATGGAAATGCCAAACTGCCGCTACTCTGCTAGCCATAAGTCGTTTCCTTTCTGTGGGTCATCCCGGTTGAAGGACGAACGCCGCCCTTCCCGAACCACCCTATCAAGTTTGAATGTAATGCCGCTGTTGCTGGATTGTCAACTGTTTGTAACATTACAATTCGAACACTTTACCTCTCCGGAAAGGCCGTTCCGGCTGTGGCTTAGCCGGATTGTCGCCCCATAATCTTCGATGGGGATTGACTGAGGTCAACCAACGCGGCATTTTGCGCCGCAAGGTGACCGCGCCAGCACAAAAAACCGGTCCGCAGTGATAGACTCTGTGTTTTCCCATGAACGACACAGTAAAGTACGTTCTCTCCGAAGAACGCATCCCCAAATTCTGGTACAACCTGACCGCCGACCTGCCCGTGCCGCCGCCCCCGGTTTTGCATCCGGGCACACTGAAACCGGTCGGCCCGGACGACCTGGCGCCGCTGTTCCCGATGGCGCTGATCGCCCAGGAGGTCTCGACGGAGCGCGAGATCGAGATCCCGCAGCCGGTCCGGGAAGTCTACCGGCAGTGGCGTCCTTCGCCCCTGCACCGTGCCCGCAGACTTGAGAAAGCACTTGATACTCCGGCACGCATCTATTTCAAAAATGAAGGGGTTAGCCCTGCCGGGAGCCACAAGCCGAACACGGCCGTAGCGCAGGCCTTTTACAACCGGGAAGCGGGCATCCGCCATATCACCACCGAAACGGGAGCCGGGCAGTGGGGTTCCTCGCTGGCCTTCGCCGGCGCCGTCTTCGGCATCGAGATCGATGTCTACATGGTGCGGGTTTCCTACAACCAGAAACCGTACCGGCGCGCGTTGATGGAGACCTACGGGGCTCGCTGCGTGGCCTCGCCGTCGAACGAAACCGCTTCGGGCCGGGCCATTCTCGCGAAGAACCCCAACCATCCCGGCAGCTTGGGCATCGCGATCTCCGAGGCGGTGGAACTGGCGGCGCAGCGCGACGACACCAAGTACGCGCTGGGCTCGGTGCTGAACCACGTCATGCTGCACCAGACGGTGATCGGCCAGGAGGCGATGGCACAGTTTGAGCTGGCCAACGACTATCCCGACGTGGTCATCGCGTGCACCGGCGGCGGTTCGAATTTCGCCGGCATCGCCTTCCCGTTCCTGGGCGCGCAACTGCGCGGCGGCAAGCACGTCCGAGTGATTGCGGTGGAGCCGTCGGCCTGCCCCAGCCTCACCAAAGGCGCCTACGCCTACGATTTCGGCGATACCGCGCATCTGACGCCGCTGACCAAAATGCACACGCTCGGCTCGTCGTTTACGCCGCCCGGATTCCACGCCGGCGGCCTGCGCTACCACGGCATGGGACCGCTGGTCAGCCTGGTGAAGGAATTGGGCCTGATCGAAGCCCGGGCCTATCACCAGACGCCCTGCTTCGAGGCCGGTGTCCAGTTCGCACGCGCGGAGGGAATCGTCCCCGCGCCCGAGAGCAACCACGCCGTCCGCGCCGCTATCGACGAGGCGCTGCGCTGCAAGGAAGAGGGCGTCAGCCGGAGCATCCTGTTCAACCTCTCCGGGCACGGCCATTTCGACATGCAAGCCTACATCGACTACCAGGCAGGCAACCTGCTGGACCTGGAGTACGCAGAGGACGAAGTGGCCTTGGCGCTGGCCGGGCTGCCCTCCGTCCCCGCCGAATAGACCGGCGTTGGCAGGGCTTTCGAAGACGAAAATGGCCCCTCGCAAGAGGGGCCATTTTTCGTCTGTTGGTATCGCACGCTAGAGGCGTAGAAATCGCAAGCCGCTTAATTTAGCGGTTTGCGAAATCCGCCCCTTTCGAATCAAGCACTTGAGAACACAATCCGCTAAGATTAGCGGTTTGGCTTTTCGCACCCTGCCGGGCGCCCGGTCAGAGCCGGACTATTTTCGGCGAATTCAGCCCTTTGAGCGCGTTCCTGGTATCGACCACCAATTGCGCCTTCTCGACCAGTTCGGCGTAGTCGGTGGCCTTGTGGTCGGTGATGATCACAACGCAGTCGGCCGTTGCAACCGCTTCAGGCGAATTGTCCGCCGTGTAGGCAATCTGCTCGACCTTGAGTTTCGGCACGTACGGGTCGCTATAGGTGACCACTGCCCCGCGCTTGTTCAGCAAGTGGATCACGTCCAGGGCAGGCGACTCGCGGACGTCGTCGATGTCGCGCTTATAGGCGACTCCCAGCACGTGCACGTGCGAGCCGTTCAGCGCCTTGCGCACGTCGTTCAGCGCGTTTTGCACCTTGTCCACCACGAAGTGCGGCATGTTGGAGTTGATGTAGCCCGCGAGTTCGATGAAGCGCGCCTCCATGCCGGACTGCTTGGTCTTCCAGGACAGGTAGAACGGGTCGATCGGGATGCAGTGCCCGCCCAGGCCGGGGCCGGGGTAAAACGGCATGAAGCCGAAGGGCTTGGTGGCGGCGGCGTCGATGATCTCCCAGACGTTGATGTCCATGCGGTCGCACATCATCGCCAACTCGTTCACCAGCCCGATGTTGATCATGCGGAAGGTGTTTTCGAGCAGCTTGACCATCTCGGCGACGCGGGTGGAACTCACCGGCACGACGTGCTCGAGCGCCTGCGAATAGAACAGCGCTCCCACCTGGGTGCAATTCGCGGTGATGCCGCCCACCACCTTGGGGATATTCTTGGTCTGATACTTGGGGTTGCCGGGGTCCACGCGCTCCGGCGAGAAGCACAGGAAGAAATCCTCTCCCACCTTCAGGTTCGAATTCTCGAACATGGGCAGCAGAAGTTCGTCCGTGGTGCCCGGATAGGTGGTCGACTCCAGAATCACCAGCAGCCCGGGATGGGCGTGGTTGGCCACCGCTTGCGAGGCCGAGACCACGAAGCTCATGTCGGGGTCCTTGGTCTTGCGCAGCGGCGTCGGCACCGCGATGTTGATGGTGTCCAACTCGCCCACGACCGCGAAATCCGTGGTTGCTTTGAGCAGCCCTTTTTCAACCAGTTCCGCCACCTCGGCGGTTGGCACGTCCTGGATGTAGCTGATGCCCTGATTGATCAGGTCCACCTTGCCGGCGGTGACGTCGATCCCGGTGACGTGGAAGCCCGCCTTGGCGAATTCGACGGCCAGAGGCAGGCCGACGTAGCCCAGGCCTACGACGCCCACGCGGGCGGTCTTGGTGCGTATCTTCTCCGAAAGGGTTTGAAGGCTGGTGTTCGTGGTGGAAACGCTCATGGTGGTTAATCTGACCGATTCAGGCGCTGCGATTCGAGAATCTATGCGAACGCTATCAGGCAATGCTCAGCCTGTCAATAGATAGGTTACTACCTCTCCGGGCGGTCTAGCCCTGAGGCTCGAACCGGTCCCGGTGCGCCCACAGGCCGAGGGCCGGGTTGGAGACGAAAAAGACCTTTTCACCGTCCAACTCGTTGATCCCATCATACAGTTTTGCGGGATTGTACCGTGCGGCCGTCTGCTCGAACGGAGCGTACTGGAAGCCGGCCCCCTCCACTTCCTGACGCGTCAGGTGCCCGGGGCAATAGGTGATCGTGAAGCGGCCCTCGGAAGAGCCGTGAATCAGGTGCGCGGCGGCTCCCAGGCTGGCCGCAAGGTCTTCATTTTCCTCGACCATGCGCAGCGTTGCGGGAGTCCCGTGGTAGCCGTACTTGCGGATCAGCGCGTCGATGGCGGCATCCTCGCCAAACTCGCGCACTCCCGGGGCCAGCACGATCAACTCGCCCCCGTCGGCCAGCGCCATGCGCGTTCGGTAGACGCTCTTGTTGCCCAGCCAGGTGCTCTTGAACTCGCCGGGATCGAGCCACACCACCGCCTTGCGGATCGGCTCGTCCAGCATCTCGAAATTGACTTCGAGGCTGAGTTCCGAGGCGCGGTAAAAGCACTCCGCGTCGTCTCCTGCAAATAGGCCGCGCAAGGCCAGTTCGCCGCTCGCGTTGCGCGAGATCACGGTCTGCAGGTACACGATCGGCAGGTGGCGCGCAAACTGCTCGGAGGCGTAGTTCAGAACGCGGCGTACGGGAGTGTCGGCCCGCCCCATGATCCGCTCCATTCCGTACACCGCGCCGAGGTAGTGGCTCTTGTTGATGCCCTCGCTGCCGCCCGTGCCGACGAACACGTTTTTGTTGTAGTTCGCCATGCCGATGACCTCGTGGGGCACCACCTGGCCCAGCGACAGGATCAGGTCGAAGCCGCCCTCGACCAGCAGCCGGTCCACTTGCGCGGGCCAGGCGAAATCGAGCTTGCCCTCCGACTGTTCCCGGATGAACGAAGCGGGGACTTCGCCCAGCGTGGCCAGGCCGTGCCGCCAGTCGTGGACCCGGAACAAATCGCGCGGCATGTCGCCGAACATCGTTTCAATTTGCGTCGCGGTCATCGCCGAGTGCGTGCCCAGGGCGGGCAGCACCGCCGCCAGCCGCTCGCCGTAGTACTCGTAGGCCAACTGCGTGAGCTCTCCGGCCCGCGAGTGAAAGCGCGTGAAATCGGGGGGGATGCAGAGAACCTTGCTGCGCGCCCCAAGGGCGTCGAAGATGCCGAACAGCAACTGCCGCAGTTCGCTGGGCGTGAACTCGGTGGTGCGGGATCCTGCTGCGCAGTAAAGGCTCATCGGGGAGGGCGGCGTCTACCTGCAGTATACCGGCACGGGACACCCCGATCCTGATAGCTTTTTGAACATGAGTCTTCGCGCCAGCCTTCGATCGATCATGCCCGCCGCGGTCTTGCTTGCAGGGGCGGCAATGCACGGGCAAACGCGCACCGGGACGGTCCGTCTGATCATCCAGGGGGACGACATGGGGGCCGCCCACGGGATCAATACGGCGACCATCCGGGCCTACAAGGAGGGCATCCTGCGCTCCACGAACGTGATCGTGCCGGGCCCCTGGTTCCTGGAAGCCGTGCAACTGCTGAACGAGAATCCAGGTCTCGACGTGGGCGTGCACCTGTGCCTGACCAGCGAATGGGAACGGGTGAAATGGCGACCGCTGACGGCTGCGCCCAGCCTGGTGGATGCCGACGGCTACTTCTTCCCGATGGTCTGGCCGCGCAAGGATTTCCCGGCTGGCGCCAGTCTGAAGGAAGCCAGCCCCAGGATCGAGGAAGTGGAGAGTGAACTGCGCCGTCAAATCGAAGTCGCGCGCAAGTACCTCCCCAGGATTTCGTACCTGTCCGCGCACATGGGGTTCCCGGCGCTCAAGCCGGAATGGCAGGAACTGGTGAAGCGTATCGCCTCCGCGACGGGGATTCCGCTGATGGAATCGCAGACCGGCGTGAACTATCTCAGCGGCGTGTGGCGCGCGGGAGCGGGCGCCAACTTCGACCAGGGACCGCTGCGCGCGGCGAAGCTGGCGGCCCGGCTGGAAAAGCTCCAGGCCGGGACCTACGTCATGGTGGAGCACTGCGGCACGAACGATCCGGAGATGCAGGCGCTCGGGCATAGGGGCTACAACTACGTGGCCGCCGATCGCTCGGCCGTCGTGGAGGCCTGGACCTCGCCTCGGGTGCTTGACGCAGTGAAGCGGCGGGGCATTCAACTGATCGGGCATGCCGATCTGCCGAACACCGCGAAACAGTAGGGGCTCGCAGCGCCCCCGGCGCTGGACGCGCCGCGGCTAAACGGCGACCTGCGGGTCGCGCTGACCCGGTGAGTCGGCGTCCTTGCCGCGACGGTGCATCGGGACGATGTCCCGCAAGCCATACCCGGTGTAAACCTGCCGCGGGCGGGCGATCTTCTGCTCCGGATCCAGCAGCATCTCCTCCCACTGTGCCAGCCATCCGACGACGCGCGGAATCGCGAAGAGGACGGTGAACAGATCGGGGCGGAAGCCCATCGCCTCGTAGATGATGCCCGAGTAGAAATCGACGTTCGGATACAGTTTGCGCTGGACGAAGTAGTCGTCTTCCAGGGCGATGCGCTCGAGTTCCCGCGCGATCTCGATCTTGTGGTTCTCGCCGGTGACGGTGAACACCTGGTCGGCGGTGCGCTTGATGATGCGCGCCCGCGGGTCGTAATTCTTGTAAACGCGGTGGCCGAAGCCCATCAGCTTGTACTTGCCCGACTTCACGGCCTCAATGTAGCTCGGGATGCGGTCTTTGGTCCCGATCTCTTCGAGCATCCGCAGAACCTCTTCGTTCGCCCCGCCATGCAAGGCCCCGGCCAGCGCCGAGGCGGCCGCGGCGACGCACAGGTAGGGATCGGTCTGGGCGCTGCCGACGCCGCGCATGATGTTGGTGGAACAGTTCTGCTCGTGGTCGGCGTGCAGGATGAACAGGACGTCGAGGGCCCGCTCCAGGATCGGGTTGGCCACGTACTTCGGCTCGAACATCTTCCACATCATGTTCATGAAATTCCCGGTGAAGCTCAGCTCGTTGTCCGGGTAGATGTAGGGCAGGCCGAAGTGATGGCGGTAGCAGTAGGCGCAGATGGTGGGCATCTTCGCCACCAGCCGGGCGATCTGCAAGTGGCGGTTTTTGGCGTCGAAAATGTTGCGCGCCTCGGGGTAAACGGTGGACAGCGCAGCCACGGTCGAGATGAGCATGCCCATGGGGTGGGCGTCGTAGCGGAACCCCTCCAGGAACTTCTTGGTGGTCTCGTGCAGCATGGTGTGCCGCTTCACCTGCGACTGCCAGACCGTCAGTTCCTGCTCGGTGGGAAGCTCGCCGTTCAGCAGCAGCCAGGCGACTTCCAGGAACGAGCACCTTTCGGCCAGCTCGTCGATGGCAAAACCGCGATACCGCAGGATGCCGGCGTCTCCGTCGATGTAGGTGATGGCGCTTCGACACGAAGCGGTGTTCAAAAAAGCGGGGTCGTAGGAGAGCAGGCCGAAGTCTTTCTCTCCCGTTTTGATCTGTCGCAGATCGATGGCGCGGATGGTCTCATCCTTGATTGGCGCCTCGTACTGCAATCCGGTTCGCTCATCGGTAATCTTCAGCCGGTCAGGCATGTTGCTCCCTTTACGGTCGAGCAGAGTGCTCGAACCCCTGGAAGATATTCAAGCCTGCTTTTCCGTGATTGTCCAGTATGCGTTTTCCCACAATACAAGAAAGTCAAGACTGGCGCAGCGGGCTGGGCCTGATCCGGCTGAAGAGTTGGGACGATTCTACTTGGCGGCCTCGATGGACGCGATCTCGACGGCGTCGTCCTTGAGTTCGCCGGTCACCGTAACCTTTTGACCGTACAGGGCCTCGGGCACCTTGCCGGGGTTCGAGATGGCGACGACTTTGCCATCCACGACGAGCACCGGTTTGGCGCCGCCCTTGATGCAGCCCTTGACGCAGCCAACCGAGCCCGCCGAGGCGTCGGCGTGCTTGGCGCCGCACTTCGTCTCCGAAATATACCCGGTCCAGTCGCTGGCTAGAGCAGCGGCGGTAACTAGAACAAATGTGAGCGCGAGTTTTTTCATGCGATCTCCTTAGAGCCTCTGAAAGATCAGCAGACGGGTGATCCGGGACTGGCAGCACTCGTCCGCTAAATCTGCACCATCTTAGACTGTTTTGGTCGGAGATACAATGTTCTCTCCCGCGGCTGGCTTCAAGTGCTGGGTGATGGAATGCAGTACAAGTCGCTGATCAGTAGTGACTTACTGTTTCTAAGAGCGGGTTTCCGCTACCCGCGCAGGGCAGCCGCAATTGCGGTGTTTGGGTTTACAGACCCTGCGCGGTCAGGCAGCCGTCCACGTTCAGCACTGCGCCAGAGATGAATGCCGCTGCGCCGGAGGCCAGGAAAAGCGTCGCTTCGGCGACGTCCAGCGGCGTGCCGATGCGGCCCAGAGGGTGGAACTTGAGCACGGCTTCGCGATCGGCTTCCCCAATCGCGAAGGCCTTTTCCAGCAGAGGGGTCGAGATGTAGCCCGGGCAGATGGCGTTCACCCGGATCCCCTGCGGCCCGTGATCGAGCGCCATGGCGCGGGTCAGCCCGATCATGCCGGCCTTGGACGCGTCGTAGGACGGGCAGCGGGGCCAGGACACGTGCGCGTGCGCCGACGAAATGTGGATGATTGCACCGCCGTTCCGCATCTGCGGAATGGCGTGTTTCGAGCACAGGTAGGCGCCTTTCAGGTTGACGCCAATCTGGCGGTCCCACTGCTCCTCGGTCAGCTCCACCACGGTCCCGTAGATCTCGATGCCGGCGTTGTTCACCAGCACGTCGAGCGAGCCGAGTTCTTCCACGGTCCGCCAGACCGCCCGCTGCACGTGCTCCTCGTTGGACACGTCGCCGTCCACCGCGATGGTCTTCCCGGGCCCGCCAATCCGCGCCGAGGTCTCCCGGACGGTAACTGCGTTGATATCGAACAGCGCGACGCGGTAGCCGGCCGCGACGAATCGCTCCGCGATGGCGGCGCCGATTCCCGAGCCCGCGCCCGTTACGAGAGCTGTCTTGCACTCACTCATGCAGGTCTTCCCTCCGGATTAGTTCACTGTCAGGAACAAGGCATGGACGCCTATTCGTAGCGATAGACCGTGCAGCGCTCGATGCCGAGGTCGCGGGGCGAGAAGCGCCAGTGCTGGCCCTGGTCGTTCTCGTCGCCATTCAGACGCCGCCCCGGAACCCACGCCCCATTGAAGTACGATGCTTCGTCGATCGTGCCGATCCCCACCAGCCTGGGCCCCGGCGTTTTGGCGGTAAAGGCCACGCGGAATCCGCTACCCGCACCGGTGAATTCGTCCGGCCCGGTGGCGATAATCAGGCCGTAGCCGAGCTCCGAGTTGGAGCCGAAGATGCTATCGAGGCTGATCTCGAGTTCGTACCCGCCGAGCTGGGTCTTGACCGAGGGGTGCGCCTTATCGAGCAGGAAGCCCGCCATTTCGCCCTTGCCCTGATGCTTGAGAATCACGGGGGCCAGCTGCGCCAGCACCTCGTAACTCTTCCCGAGCGGAGCCTGCTTGACGTCCTCCATGGAGTCCACCGCGAAGGGCGACGTGCCGATGGCGTCGCGCTGGCCGATGGCGTAGAACACGTTGCGCGCACCATCCGCTTCGCGCCGCATCTCGGGGATGAACAACGGGTTGCCGGCGTGCGTGTAGCGGCGGCACCATTCCTCGAAATTCGGCTGGTAGATGTCGGGCGACAGGAAGTCCAGATGCGGCGCGGCGGCGCGCCAGATGTCCAGAACCTGAGGCTGCGGTCCGCCGCTGGGCCAGTTGCCCGGCTTGTTGTCCGGATTGCTCAGCCAGGTGTTCGCAAACATCGGCAGCGCGTAATCGGCTTTGCCCGCGGCGGCCACCTTGTCGAGGTACAAGGCGTAATTCCAGGCCATGAAAATCTCGTCGGTCTCGGGGCTCGCGCCAAACACCTGCTCCCAGGTGCCCGAGGTCTTCGCTCCCGCGGCTTCCCAGCGCGCTTTCAGGTCCGGGTAGAGTGCGGCTTTGTGCTGCGCCAGGTTCTCCAGCAGAGGCTTGGGAACTTCTTTGGCGAACGCGGCATTGGCCGGATCGGAGCGGTCGCGCGAATCGCCCAGCACGCCGACTTCGTTCTCCACCTGAATCATCAGGACGGTATTCTCGGTGGCGTCGAATTGCTTGATGTGGCGCAGCAGCGCGCCGAACGCTTTGGCGTCGGCGGCCCAACTGGCGGGGCCGAGTGGGGACAAAACCTCGGGCGTACTTCCGTCGTGCAGGCGGACGCGCGGGAAGCGCTTGTAATCCTTCTTCACCCATACCGGGATGTAGCTGGACATGCCGTTCTTCCAGCTGCCGAACCAGAGGAACACCAGCTTCAGATTCGTGCGGCGCGCACTTTCGATCAGCCCGTCCACCAGCCGGAAATCATACTTGCCCTCCTCGGGCTCGACCAACTCCCAGGAGACGCCCGCCAGGACGGTGTTGAAGTTCATGGCCGTCATGCGCCGCCAGACGGGGCGCATGTAGTCGATGTTCGATGAACTGGAGTTGTGCAATTCGCCGCCGAGAATCAGGAACGGCTTGCCAGCCACGATCAATTGTGTCGCGCTGCCTTGCTTTTGCAGGTGTGGGGTCCGCGCATCCTGCGCCTGAGCGGTCATGCCGAGAGCGAGCGCCAGGGCAGAGGAGAAAATGGACAATTTAGTCATAGGGTAGCCGTCGATCCGGTCCCCATTATATTCGCCAGCGCGCGGCAGGATGCGCAGCCCGTCCTGGCCAAGAGCACTCGCCGCCGGGGGCGAATGCAAAAAAAGCGGGCCCGCACTGGAAAGTGCGAGCCCGGGGATCGATTCGGTCCGGTCTGTTTACTTCAGCGGGCCAAGCAAATAGACCAGGCCAAGCGTTGCGGTATTCATGCCTTTCGCTGCGGCCAACTGCGCGCCGCGATCGAAAAAGGCTTTATCCGATGCATCGTGGCGGAACTCCAGGCGAGCCACGAGGTGATCGTTGTATTTGTATTCTCCAGTAATCGTGCCCTCCTTAATCTTCTGAATGGTACCGGTCGAAAAGCCGTTGGCGTCGTTGAAGAATTCAGCGCGCGGTGAAATTGCGATGCGCTTGGTCAACTGATAGCGGAACGCGCCGGCGATGCCTTGCCAACTGGATGCGGGGCCGAACACGGCGTTGTCCCGCCCGTAGTCGTAATTGACGTAGAAGCTGGCCTTGGCCGTCGGGTTGACCAGCAGGGTGGTGTCGAAGAGATTCCGTTTGCCCTGGGTCGTTCCCAAATGGTTCGGGCCGACATAGTAATTGGTGCTCCAGGTGTACTTCGGCTTGGTGTAGGCGGCGGTGATGCCGACGTTCTTCATGTTGTTGTTGCCCCACAGGTTGTTCCAGGCGTTCACGACCTGGACACCGACGGTCAGTTCCTTGGTCACAGGCACGCTGGAGCGGAGACCGAAGTGGTAGTACGGAATGGCCCAGGCGAAGAGCAGCGAACGAGTGTAGTTCCAGTTGGAGGAACTCTCGATTACTTCCGCGCCGGCCGAGGTGACGAACTCGCCGAAGTCGAATTCAGCGCCATGCATATGAGTGGGCTTCAAGATCACGTACATCTGCTCGATGTAGCGGAAGCCCTTCGGCTGCGGATCGCCGGCGTGGACCAGCCGAAGCGTCTCACCGAAGCCCGCATCGAGGTGCACGCCCAGGATCTTGTCCGACTTGTCGATGGTGAACTTGGCCAAACTCATCTCAGGCTGGCCGTAGTTGATGTCGAAGTTCTGGAGCTGGTTGGAGTTGGATGCCGGGTGGTTGGAATTGAGCGTGATATACCCATCCGCCAACCCTGAGAAGACCCAACCATCATATTTCGGAGGATCAGGGGCAGGCGTGGCAGGCGCCGCCGCTGCGGCAGCCTGGGCCGGGGCGGCTGGGGCAGTGCTGCCAGCTGCCGGAGTCTGTGCGCTGGCGCACACTGAAATCAAGGCGCCGCAGAGGACAAGTGATAGCTTCATAGCCAAATCCTTACTACTGTATTTTCTGATTGAGCCCGGCCGCGCCTCACTCCTCGGCAGGGAGGAAGGAACGCGATCACACCGATTGATGGCGAGGGGCAGATGGTGGCTTCGCCGACGTGGAAGCAATCGGTTGTTTTTACGAGTATGCGGGAGTTCCCCGTGAAAGAACAATCGAGACATTTTATGAAGATCATCACAATTGTTGATTCGCTCCAGCCCCGGAACCGGTTGGTCCCCTGTTCCAGGGACGCGTTTCGGGGCAGGCAACGGGACCTGCGCATCCTCAATACCCAAGCCTATCGGGCAAGTATCAGGAAGGCATAAAGAAGGCATAAGGCCGACGTAAAGCAGCGACGCTGAGCTAAGGCAGTTGGGCCGGAGGGCAGCCTGCGCGCTGGTTGTTGACCGGCGCTGGAAGGCCTATTGGAAGTCTAAGCAGGCGGGTTACCAACCCGCCTGCAGGATACCATCCTGACCCACAGCCTGGCGGCTAGACGAATTGAAGGCAATCGGGAGATGATTGTCTTGGATGTGGTTGTGGACCCGTGAAGCGCCGCTGAAGCCGAGCCGCGGGTTTGGAAAGGGATGTCGAAAATGGCTCGTAAGCTGATCACCGTTCTGGCGCTGGCCGCGTGCGCTGCATGCACCTGGGCCCAGGCGCCGGCGGCCGGAGGCGGCCCGCTCGTTCAATTGAACGTTGTCGCTGTGGACGGTGACGGCAAGCCGGTCGCGGACCTGACCGCCGACGACTTCAAGGTGGTCGACCAGGGGGCGGCGCAGCGCATACTCTTCCTCCACAACAACGGCGCCGCCGGGCTGGCCGCGCAAGCGGGCGAGTCGTCCAATCGCCCCTCCGGCGCGGTGCCCCATGCGACTGCGATTCTGTTCGATCTGTTGAACGTGAAGAACATGATCGACATCAACAGCGTGTGGCACAACCTCGCCAAGTGGGTGCCGCAGATGGAGTCCGGCGAGTCGGTCTACTTCTATCTGTTGACGGTGGAGGGAACGCTCACTCCGCTGCACGCCATTGGCGGCGGCGCGGGCGACGACAAGACCTGGCACCAGGACTTCGGCAAACTGCTGGACAAGACGATGAAAGGCTCGCGCACGGTCCGCCCGGCGGGCATGAGCGACGAAGAGGTGGTCAAGAAGACCTACGTGGCGCTGGAGACGGTCGGCAACCAACTGGCGACGCTGCCCGGACGCCGCGACATCCTGTGGATCACCAACGGCGTGCCCAACATCTGGAAGCCCGACACGCCCTGCAACGGCGAGTGGATCGAGTGCGCGCTGTATGTTCCGCACCTGAGCTTCACGCTGGACAAGGCACGGGTCCAGGTGAATCCCGTCTCCTACACCAGCAGCCCGAATGCGTACCTCAATCGCGACGCCGATCTGATGTCGGCCCTGACCGGGGCGCGGCCCTACTACGCGGAAGAGATCACCAAGATCGTGGCGCACGTGGCCAGCGATTCCGCCAGCAGCTACACGCTGGTGTACGAAACGCAGCCGGAGAAGTTGGACAACAAATTTCACAAGTTGAAGGTTACGTGCGAGCGCAAAGGCGTGAAGCTGCAAGCCAAGCAGTATTACTACGCCCTGCCCGATTCCCGCCCGCTTGCGGCGCGTCAGCAGGCGGCGCTCGTCGCGGCGTTTCAGAGCCCGTTCGATACCCCCGACCTCGGGCTCAACGCGAGTCTGGTCGCGGGCCCCGCCGGACAACCCGCGCACTTGCAGCTCCGCGCGAATGCCTCGGACCTGCTGTTGAAAGAGCAGGGCGGGAGCTTCGAAGACCAGCTGACCATCGTGGTGGCCGACCTCGGCGCGGCCGGGCCGATCGGGACGCCCAGCATGGCGAACTTCAACATCCACATGACGCGCGAGCAGCGCGACGCGGCGCTGAAGAACGGCGTGCCCGTGGCTCAGGATCATCCGCTTCCGGCGGGCGTGCAGAAGGTGCGCGTGCTGGTGCTCGATCAGGGGTCCAGCACGGTCGGATCGGTGACGATTCCGGTGAAGGCGAATTAGAGGCGAGGGACAAAAACCGCTAGTCTTTAGCGGTCTGGCGAAATCGCCCCTTAAGAATCAATAGCTTGCGAGCCGCAACCGCTAAAATTAGCGGCTTGCCAATTCCAGCCCTAAGATTCACTGCTGGAAATCAGCCGGGATCATGGATTGCGCCGTAGTCGCGACTGGCCCGCTAGCGTTCCGAACCGTGGTCGTGCGGGTGTGCCAGCGCCCTGCTAACGGCGTCCAAGCAGCGCTCGTTTTGCTCCATCGTCCCCGTCGAGATGCGCAGGCAATGCGGCAGGCCGAAAGCCCCGAGCGGCCGGATGATGACGCCCTCACGGAGCAGGGTTTCGAACACCGTCTTTGCAACCGCGGCGCTGGCCATGGGCAGCATGACGAAGTTCGCGTCGCTCGCCACCACTTCCAGGCCCAGCGCTGCAAACGCCTCGCGGTACAGCCGCATTCCGCGCGCATTCAACTCCAGCGTCCGGTGCAGATACTCCACGTCATCGAGTGCCGCCAGTCCCGCCGCTTCCGCCACCGAACTCGGCTCGAAAGGCAGCTTGATCTTGAGTAGGTTCCCGATCAGTTCCTCGTGCGCGAAGCCGTAGCCGATGCGCACCCCGGCCAACCCGTAGACCTTCGAAAACGTCCGCAGCGTGATCACGTTGTCGTAACGGTAATGCATCGAGTCGGGGTAGCGCGGCGATTGCCGGGCGTACTCGAAGTAGGCCTCGTCGAGCAGGATCAGCGCGCGCTGTGGGACGTGCTCGTAGAATGCGTCGAACTCGGCGCGGGAGAAGATAGTGCCGGTGGGATTGTTCGGGTTGGCGAGGTAGATGATCTTGGTTTTGTCGTTGATCGCGCCGGCCAGCGCCTGCAGGTCGTAGCGCCAGTCCGTGTAGGGAACCGTCCGGTAACGCACGCCGCGCGACTTGGCGAGCACCTGGAATCCGATGAACGCGTTATCGGTGGTCAGCACCTCGTCGTCGTCGCACAGGAAGGCGCGGATGATGCCCGCCATGATGCCTTCCGAGCCGCTGCCGGCGATGACGTTCTGCACTTTCAAATCGAACATGCCCGCCAAGCGTTCGCGCAGCTTCAGTCCGCCGGTCGGGTAAAGGTGCGTGCGGTCCAGGGAGCGCCGCATCGCCTCCACGGCGAGTGGAGACGGCCCCAGCGGATTCTCGTTGGAGGCAAGTTTGTCGATGCGCGCGAGCCCATAGCGCTCGCGGACCGCCTCGGCGCTGAGCCCGGCTTCGTAGGGGCGGAGTTGTTCGATCGCGAGTGGGACCAGTGGCATTGTAGAGGGGCGTCCGATGAGGCCGGATGTCCTCGATTATAGGACGGGCAGGCCCCTCAGAAGCTGAGCAGCAGGTGCCAGATGTACAGATAGCCCAGGCCCTCGATGTCCTCCCAGACCTTCCTGGCCAGACCCTCGTCGCCCTGAATCGGGGGCAGTTCGAGGAGCTTCTCGGCCCACGGGCAGCACACGCCGGGGCGCGGCACTGCCCGCGTGATCCAGTCAGGCAGGCCCGCGGTCGCGGACGGCGCGGACGGCACGGCGGGCGATGGCGACGACTCCGAGCGGTATACGCCGAACTCGCGCGCGGCGTCGGTCATCGCCTTCAGGTTTTCGAGCGTGGCGTCGTTCTGCATGATCGCGCTCGAGTCCATCACGTAGCCGCCCTCGGCGCCGATGGTCTCGATCAGCCGCCGGCAGATGGCGCGGATCTCTTCGGGTTTCGAGAAGGCCAGATTCACGTTTGGCACGCCGCCGCTGAGGCAGAACTTCCGGCCCAGAATGGCGTGCGCCTTCTCCGGAGAAGTGCGATCCAGATGGTACACGATGCTGTGCTCGGGCAGGGCGGCAAAGTCCTCGAGATGCGCGTCCCACTTGCCTTCGGCGTAGAACAGCGTCTGGTTGCCCTGCGCCCAGAGTGCCTCCACGATGGGCTTCAAGGTGGGCCAGTAGATGCTCTTGAAATGCTGCTTGGAGATGAAGGGCGTGCAGCCGCGGTGCATCCAGATGGGGATGGGCACCTGCCGCTGCGGGTCGGCTCCGGTCAGGGCCAGATAGCCCAGGTGCGGCATCAAGGCTTCGCACGCCTGCTGGACCTTCTCCGGGATCTCCATCAAGTCGAAGGCCAGTCCGACATAGCCGCGGAACTTGTCGCCCAGGATGTCGAGCGGCGCTTTCAACATGCCGCAAATCGCCGAGACGGTGCCGCACTCGCGCCGCATCCGCTCCACCTGGGGACCGAACGCGGTGAAGTAGTCCATCATCGCCATGCTGCTCTTGACGAAGGCGAGATTGTTGCGGAAGGTCACGGCCTGCCCGCGCTCGCAGAAGTCGGACGAGACGCGCGGGAGCCATGTTTCGTAGAGGAAGCGCACGGGATCGGCGATCAGGTCGTCGTACTCCTCGCGCTTCATAAACGAAGTCTGGTCGGCCGGCTCGCGGTATTGGAAGCAGACGTCGGCGGGTACGTCGATGCCCGGCACGCCGTAGTATTTCAGGCCCGCCGCCTGGGTCAGGCCGGTCCACACGTAGACCATGTTCGGGACGGTCGCATCCCAGTCGTAGTCGTGGCAGCAGCGGATGACGGCCTCGAACGCTTTGCGGTAATCGTGCGTGACTTCCTGGCAGGTAAAGCCGGCGTGGCGTGCCGTGACCTCCGCCGCGAAGGGGCGCAGCGGCACGCGGTCGGGCTGCCCCAGGTGCATGGCCGAGACATAGCGGTTGAGGCGCGCGGCGTAGAGTTCTTCGTTCGAGGTTTGCAGCATGGTTGTGTCCGGCGGCCTGCGCGACGTTCGCCGGTGAGCGTGCGGGCCACACTGATTCTACAACCGCTATGCGGGTAGTTTTGTCCTGGCAAGCCGGGCTACGTTGCCGGGCTCTTGCGCTGCGCGCTTCGTCAGGCTGACCGACGTCACTTGCAGCCGCATGGAGCGGCGCATCGTCTCTCGGCTGGCGCCTGGGAAGAGCTTTGAACCGTCGCTCGCGCCGGAGCCCGAAAGGCGGTCCCCCTCCGGACGGAGGCTGAGGCGGAAGGTCCTTCGAATCACTCCGTCCTCCGTCAAGGCGCCGTCCAGGTTCACGCTTAGCACGTAGGCCGAGTTCTTCTTTTTCGTAATCTGCGTGAAGCTTCCGCCCGCGACGCTGGCGATGCCGATGCGGCCCGTGACGGTGCCGTCCTCGAGGATGGTCAAACTCAGGGGCAGTCTCTGGATCGAGGTCCAGCCGTTCACGACACGGCCCTGACCCTGCCACACGCCGACCAGGTCAGGCGGCGGAATTGTCGTTTGTTTCGCACCGGCCCGGTCTTGGACGGCGGCTCCCGGGGAGGCGAGAGGGAACAGTGCCATAAGCAGTGCGAGCGCGGCCAGCGGCAAGCGCCTGCACACCGAGCACGAAGACGGCGAACCGGGGGAGGGAAGTGCGGCGAGAGTGCTGGCCATACCATCGCTCATCGGCATCCTGGCGGGAATCTGCGCGCTTTCGTGCGGGCCTGGACTGGTACCCAGTCGCAGACTCATGAGCGAGTCAGCGTGCTCGCGGCATCGCTTTGGAGCTAACGCCAACGCAAACGGACGGTTAAGCTGATGGATGTGACGCACAGGGAGCAGGTCGCGGCGTTTCTCAAGAGCCAGAGCACGCTCTCGCTCGCGACGACGGCCGCAGACGGGACGCCGCACGCCGCGCCGCTGTTCTACTTCGCCGATGAGCAACTGCGGCTGTACTGGCTCTCGTCGGCTTCGTCCCGGCACAGCCGGAACCTCAGGCACCGGCCCGAGGCGGCGGTCTCAATGTACGCTCCGACCGACGACTGGAAGCAGATCCGCGGCGTGCAGATGCGGGGCTCGGTCGTGGTTGTATCCGCGCGTTCCGGGCGCGGCGAAATCGTCGCGGCATACTGTGACCGATTCCAACTGGGCGCGAGCTTTCAGACGGCGATTGCGCGCAGCCGCCTATACCGTTTGCAGCCGCAGTGGGTCCGCTACCTCGACAATTCGAAACGCTTCGGCTACAAGTTCGAGTTCAGAGTGAAGGCGAGCGGCGAGTGATCTGCGCGAGGCCGGGAGCCCAAGGTGCGATCGCCGATTTGGAAGGAAGTTTATGAAAGTCATCGCCGATATTTGCGTGATCCCGATGGGCGCCGGCCTGTCCGTTTCGAAGGAAGTCAGCGTCTGCGAGCGCATCTTCGCGGAGGCCGGACTCAAGACGAAGCTGCACGCCTACGGCACCAATCTCGAAGGGGAGTGGGATGACGTATTCGCCGCCATCAAACGCTGCCACGAGACGCTGCACGCCATGGGCGTCGTGCGCATTTCGAGCAGCATGCGCTTCGGCACACGCACCGATCGCGAGCAGACGATGGACGACAAGATCCGCAGCGTGGAAGAGAAACTGGGCTGAGGCCGGCGACTGGCCGCGCATTCAACAGCACTTGGCGCGCTGGTAGCGGGCTCGCGCTTTCGCGTCGAAGAAGCTGCGCCAATGCTCGGCCGAGTGAGCCAATCCGTGGGCCGCAAGATGGCGCCGGTAAGCGTTCTCGTCGCCGATCTCGCGCAGCAGGCAGAGCACGAAAGCGAATAGGCGGCGCATCAGATCTCCTCCGCGTTCCACTGCGACAGCACGAAGGGCGCTTCGCTCGTGCGGGCGTCGCGGCTGCCCGCGAGAATGCCGGCCCAAAGTCGAATGGAGTCGGCCAGCACCACGGCCGACATCACCAGGAACAGGCCGCACATCACGGCGTCGAGGCGGGCGTTGAAGATCAGCGTACGGGTCTCGCCGATCTTCGCCGCAACCACGAGTCCGGCGTCGAGCCTGGCCTGCAACTGGCTCGCCTGGGCCAGGAAGCCGATGCGGGGAACGGCGGAGAAGATCTTCTGCCAACTGGCGGCGAAGGTGGCCGCGACCAGCCAGGCCAGTGGTACCAAAGTAATACCCATGTAGCGGGCGCGATGCAGCTTGATCAGGATGGTGGTACACAGGCAAAGCGCGATGGTGGCCAGCAGTTGGTTGGCGATGCCGAACAGGGGCCACAGCGAGTTGATGCCGCCCAGCGGATCCTGCACGCCCTGAAACAGGAAGTAGCCCCAGGCCAGGACCATGGCCGCGCTGGCTAGGATCACGCCGGGCATCCAGCCGATGCGGTGGAAGGGTGCGTAGACGTGCCCCAGCAAGTCCTGCAGCATGAACCGGCCGACGCGCGTGCCGGCATCCAGAATCGTCAGGATGAAGAGCGCTTCGAACATGATCGCGAAGTGGTACCAGAAGCCCAGGATGGCGTCTCCGCCGACTCCGCGCGCGAAGATGTGCGCCATGCCGAGGGCGAGCGAGGGCGCTCCGCCGGTGCGGGCAAACAGAGTCTGCTCGCCGACGTGCCGCGCGAGATGAGCCATCTGATCGGCGGTCACGGGAAAGCCCCAGGCGGTGATGGTTGCGACGGCCGCCTGCGGGCTGGCGCCAACGATGCCCGCCGGCGAGTTGACGGCGAAAAACACGCCCGGTTCCAGGACACACGCGGCGATCATCGCCATCAGCGCGACAAAGCCCTCCAGCAGCATCGACCCGTAGCCGACCGGCAGGGCGTGGCTTTCGCGGGCGATCATCTTCGGCGACGTGCCGGACGAGATCAGCGAGTGGAATCCCGAGATGGCTCCGCAGGCGATGGTGATGAAACAGAACGGGAAGATCTTGCCCGCGAAGATGGGGCCGGTGCCGTCGATGAAGCGCGTCAGCGGGGCCATCTGGAGCTGCGGCCGCACGGCCAGGATGCCCACGGCGAGCAACATCACGACGCCGAGCTTCACGAACGTGCTCAGGTAGTCGCGCGGCGCGAGCAGCAGCCACACGGGCAGGGCGCTGGCCACAAAGCCGTAAACCACGATGCAGGCGGCGAGGGTGAGTGCGCCGAAGGTGAACCACGGGGCGAACTGCGCCGAGCGGCTAACCCACTGTCCGCCAAAGACGCCGGCCACGACCAGCACGAAGCCGACCAGCGAGACTTCGAGCACTTTTCCCGGTCTCCAATAGCGCAGCATCAGGCCCATCAGCACGGCGATCGGCATGGTGGCGGCGATGGTGAAGGCGCCCCAGGGGCTGTCCTTGAGAGCGTTGACGACCACCAGTGCGACCACTGCGAGCAGGATCACCATGATCGCGAGAACCGCAATCATCGCGACGACACCGCCGGTCCGCCCGAGTTCCTCCCGGGCCATCTGGCCCAGCGACTTGCCGTTGCGCCGCATGGAGCAGAACAGCACGACGAAATCCTGCACCGCCCCGCAAATCACGGCCCCCAGGATGATCCAGAGCGTGCCGGGCAGGTAGCCGAACTGCGCGGCCAGCGTCGGTCCCACTAGCGGTCCGGGCCCGGCAATGGCGGCAAAATGATGACCGAACAGGATCCACTTGTTGGTCGGTTCAAAATCGTGCCCGTCGCGCAGACGCTCGGCGGGTGTGGCGCGCCGGTCGTCCAGGCACAGCACTTTGGCGGCGATGAAACCGGCGTAAAAACGATAGCCGACCAGGAAGGTACAGGCACCGGCGAGAACCAACCAGATGCTGTTGATGGGTTCGCCGCGATGGATGGCGATGCCGCCCAGACATAAGGCTCCCAGCGCCGACACCAACACCCAGGCGAGCCGTCCCAGCAGTCTCTGCATAATTGCTGCGATTGTAGCGTGCGGGAGGCCGGGCGCGCGCGACAGGTTTCGATGCGAGTCTGCGCTTAAAAGCCGACGCCGATCAGCAGTTCGGCCTGATTGGCGTTGAGCTTGGGTAGCGTGGAGGCCGAGATGTTGCCGTAGCGCGTCCAGCGCAGCTCACCGGAAATCTTCACGATCAGGACTTTGAACTCCACGCCGCCGCCGAGGACCAGCCCTTCCTGCCAGCCGCCATGCGTGCCTGTGCCCAGCGGGTTGGTGAGAGAGGCCGTTCCGGGCAAACCCGTGGAATAGCGATTCGCGATACCGCCATCCACAAAGGGCCGGAAGAAGATGCCTTTTTCACCGAAGCGCTTCTTGACCAGGATCGGGATATCAAAGGAGTCGAAGTTGAACTGACGGGTGGCGAGACTGGGCGAGAACGCCTGCGCGAATGTCGCCCCGGACTTTTTGTAGAGCAGATCCGCTTCGAGCGAGAACCCGATGGGCAGATTCAATTCAGCGTATGGGCCCAGGGTGTAAACGTGGTCCTGCTTGGTGGTCTGTCCAATGACCCCGCTGAAATCCTGCGTGAAGTCCGTCAGGCGCGCGCCGCCCTTCAGCCCGAAGCCGATCGGCAGTTGGGCCTGCACGGGAACGGCCAGGCCAGCGAGAACAAACAAACCCAAAAATGTTCTCTTCATCCCCCCATGGTGCGCGACACCCAATGGCTGCGTCAAGCCTCTTATGGGCCGGGTTTCAACAGTTTACGTCTGACAATCCACGCGCGCCAGGGTTGCTTCGACGCTTGACAAGGATTAATTCCTCATGGTCGGTCAGCGACCGCCGATAGGCGGAATATAAGGAGATACAGGCCATGACGATCGGAACGCAGCACACGGCTCCCGTTCAGCCGGTCCAGGCGGGCTCGCAAGAGGGTGTGGCGGCGGCCAACAGCAGGAAGAGCCGGGAAGCAACTCCCCCCGTACCGGCGCGCAAGCCGGACATCGTGAAACTCAGCGCTGAGGCTCAGGCGCATGTGGACGCTGACCATGACGGGGACCGCAGGTAAATCGAGAGCTCAAACTTCCCGGTCCGGTGCGTCACGCCGCACGCCGAACAAAATCAGCCGGAACGTCAGGCCGGCAATTACGCCGATGACAAAATAGAACATTAGCGTGGACAACTGCGTAGGCCGTCCAGACCCGACTAGAGCTGGGGGAATGGCGCACAACCCGCCGCCGAACGCGAATGCCAGAAAGGACCTCTGGTTCAGGCGAAGGTAAAGCCATAGCAGGGGCAAGCCGAGGATCACCATCGCGAAGAAGGTGAAGGTGCCGTACAGCATCAAGTTGCCCAAGTAGTCGTTCAGATCGGGACTAGAACCGTCTGAGCGCGCTATGACCAATGTCATCACGGCGGGTACGAAAAACGGGACCGCGATCAAGGCCAACGGCACACGCCATCTCAACCCCGTATTGCCAGTTGCTCTCGAAGCCGTGATGGAGTCCGTTTGAGCCATGGCTTTGACAGGTCTTGATGCCGACCAAACGGGACCGGACTCGCGGATTTGAGACGGCTCCCGATCAGGAGGCCGTCATGGTCGCGGCGTCCCAGAAGCAGACGCGTTTTTCGAAGTAGCTGGTGTTGCAGAGCAGGGCCGGACCGGTCGCCCGAAAGCCGAATTCGGCGTCTTCGAAGAACGGTTTCCGGCTCCGGACCGCGTCGATGAAATTGCGCATGTGAATCATGTGCGCATCCTTCACCACGGTGAAGCGCTGCTCCGAAGGGCCGCCGAGCGAAGCCGGGGTAGGCGTCTGTTTCGGATATTTTGCGGCGTATTCGCGCAGCACCTGCGCTTCGATTTGCTTCGAGAACGTGTCGGCGGTGTTGCCGGGTTCCTGCTCGCGCGGCGTGCGGTTCACGGTGACATGCGAGGAGACATCGGTCGTGATGGTGCCTTCGCTGCCGATGAAGCGGTAGCCGAAGTCCTCGTCGGGCTTGGAACTCTTGAAGTTCACCCGCAGCATGAACTGGAACTGAGGATGGTGTTCGCTCTTGTCGTAGTCGATCACGCCGATCTGCGTGTCGGGAACGTCGCGGCCGTCGTTCCAATAGCGGAGTCCGCCGGTGGAATAAATGCGTTTCGGTCCGAGTGCGCCCGTCGCGGTGTGCAATCCAGTGAACAGGTGGACGTAGAGATCGCCGGCCACGGCGGTGCCGTAGTCGCGATAGTTGCGCCAGCGGAACAGCCGGATGGGCTCGAACGGACGCTTCGGCGCGTTGCCCAGAAAGCGGTCCCAGTCCACGTTTTGCGGCGTTGCATCGGAAGGAATTGAATATTGCCAGGCGCCCAGCGCGGTGTTGCGGTCGAGCCAGGCCTCCACCATGTTCAACTCGCCGATCGCCCCGGAGGCGAGCAGCGTGCGGATCTTCTGGAAGGCGTGGGCGCTGGCGTACTGGCTGCCCATCTGGAAGATCTTGCCGCTCTTTTTGGCGGCCGCGATAACGCGTTTGCCGTCTTCCATCTTCTGCACCATCGGCTTTTCGCAGTAGACGTCTTTGCCCGCCGCCAGAGCGTCGATGGTGATCTGCGCGTGCCAGTGATCGGGCGTCGCTACGATCACGGCGTCGATGTCCGGGCGCGCCAGGATCTCGCGGTAATCGCGGGAGGTCACGATCCCGGGGTAGAGTTCCTTCATGCGGTCCAGACGGGAATCGTAGACGTCCGCGGCCGCCCCGATTTCGACACCCTCAACCTTCAATGCGTCTTTAACGTCGCCCTGTCCCATGCCGCCCGAGCCGAGCAGTGCGATCCGGAGATTATCGTTGGCCATCATAATGCTTCGTCCTCCCGTTTACACTTCCACAACCCGCATATTGACGGGATCCCATTGCTTCAGGCGGTTCTCGTAGTAACTCATGTTGGCCAGCAGGGCCGGCCCTGCGGCGCGCAGGCCGAAGGTGGCGTCCTCGACCACGGGTTGGCGCGAACGCACGGAGTTGAAGAAATTCGTATGGTGCGCGAAATCGTTGGAGTAGCCGTGCGGCGGCAGGAAGGTCTCTTCTTCCGAGAGTTCGAGGTTATCGGCGTTGACCACCTTCTCGGGATACTTCGCGCGGTACTCGGCGATGATGTTCTTCGCCGTAGCGCTCGAAAACTGTCCGGGAGTCATCCCCGGTTCGCTGGGCTTGGGGGGCTTGGTCACCGTGACGCCGTGGGCCACCCGCATCACACCCTCGCTGCCGGTGAACTTGAAGCCCGAGGTCTCGCCACCGCCGCAGACGAAGTTCACGCGCAAAGCGAGATTGAAGGCCGGGTGATTCTCGGTCTTCTCGTAGTCGAACAGGCCCACCACGATGTCCGGGGCGTCGCGATCGCCCTTCCAGAAGTACAGCCCGCCGGAGGCGAACACCCGCACCGGTCCCATGGAACTGGTGATGAAGTGGATTCCGGTAAACAGGTGAACGAACAGGTCGCCCGCGACGCCAGTGCCGTAATCGCTCCAATTGCGCCACTGGAAAGCACGCTGCGCGTCGAAAGGACGTTTGGGTGCGCTGCCCAGAAAGCGATCCCAATCGAGCGTGGCGGGACTGGCGTCGGGCGGAATCGAATAGCGCCAGGCGCCGAGGGCGGAGTTGCGGTCGATCCAGGCCTCGACGGTGCTGAGCTGACCGATCGCGCCGGAGCGGAACAGCTCCTGCGCCTTCTTGTACACTACGGAGCTGGCGCACTGGCTGCCCACCTGCAGAATGCGGTTGTACTTCCTGGCGGCGTCGATCACTTTGTGGCCGTCCTGCCATTGCTTAACCATGGGTTTCTGGCAGTAGACGTCCTTGCCCGCTGCCAGCGCGTCCTGTGTGATCTGGGCGTGCCAGTGGTCGGGTGTGGCGATGATGACGGCGTCGATGTCCTTGCGCGAGAGCACTTCGCGGTAGTCTCGCGTGGTGAAGACGTCGTTGCCCCACTGCTCCTTGGCGCGGATCAACCGGCCCTCGTAAACGTCGCACACGGCGACCAGTTTCGTGCCGGGCACGCTCAGCGCAGTGGAGGTGTCGCCGGAGCCCATAATGCCGCAGCCGATGGTCGCAAATTGAATCTTGTCGTTGGCCGGTGTCTGGGCCAAAGCCTGCGACGAGAGGATCGCGGGGAGCCCGAGGCCCGCCGCGCCGCCGGCCTGCAGGAAATGTCGCCGGGAAGATGCCATGCGAACCATTCTATGCACTTGGAGCATCGCTCGGCAGCAATCGGCATAATGGATGGCATGGGCCTTGGTGGGCGGCGCCCTCCGGGCCAACCACGCAGGGGCGAGTATTGAGGAGTAAGTCTATGAGCACAATCGGCAAACCGGCTGGCGTGGAGGCTGCTGGGGCGACTCCGGTCGCTGATCCGGGACGCAGGCAGGTGCTGGCGGGCCTCGCCGGGTTCACCCTCGCCACGCTCTCCGCGGAGGCGGCCCAGGGGCCATCCGCTGCCCCCGAAACACCGGCCAAGGTTGCACCGTCCGGGACGGCGGTTACACTGACTCCTCGCAACCAACCCCTCGATGACGGTTGGCTGTTCTTCCGGGGGGACGCGGCCGGGGCCGAAAAGCCCGGTTTCGTCGATGCGGAGTGGCGCACGCTGGACCTTCCGCATGACTGGAGCATTGAAGATCTGCCGGTGCGGCCTGGAGCCGCCGGGAAGACGGTGCCTGGGACGACGAATCCAATTCAGGTCGGACCGTTCGACGCCGAGTTGAGCCAGGGCCAGGGCGCGACCGGCTGGGTGGTCGGCGGGACGGGCTGGTACCGCAAGCATTTCTCAGCCGACAAACTGCCATCCCAGGCCCACGTTGAGCTCGACTTCGACGGCGTCTACATGAATGCCGAGGTCTGGCTGAATGGGGAACTGCTGGGCCAGCACCCTTACGGTTACATGGGTTTTGCGTTTGACCTGACGCCGCACCTGAAACGAGACGGTGACAACGTGATCGCCGTGCGCGTGCGCAACGAAGGCAAGAACAGCCGCTGGTATTCGGGCTCCGGCATCTACCGGCACGTCCGTCTGGTCGTTACGCGCCGCGTCCGCATCCCGCAGTGGGGCATCCAGGTGACAACGCCGGATGTCAGCCGGGAGAGCGCCATGGTGAAAGTGGTCACGCGACTGGAGAACCTCGGCACGGTGTCCGAGAACGTGATCGTGCGTTTCCGCCTGCTGGATCCGGAAGGGAACGAAGTGGGCGTGCGGGAGGGTGTGGAATCGATCGAAAAGGAAGATCAGGGCGAAGTGGTTCTGGCAATGGCGGTGCTGGAGCCGAAACTCTGGTCGCCCAGGACCCCCCGGCTCTACCGGGTTGCGATCGAGGTTGCATCCGGCGACATCGTACTGGACCGTTACAGCCTGCCCATTGGCATCCGCTCGGTCGATGTTGACCCCTTCCACGGACTGCGCATCAATGGTGAGAGCTTCAAGCTGAAGGGCGCCTGCATGCACCACGACAACGGGGTGCTGGGAGCGGCGGCCATCGACCGGGCGGAAGAGCGGCGCGTGGAGTTGATGAAGCGCAACGGGTTCAACGCCATCCGCACCAGCCACAACCCGCCGTCGCCCGCGTTTCTGAATGCCTGCGACCGGCTGGGGATGGTGGTGATCGACGAGGCTTTCGACATGTGGACAGTCGCCAAGAACCCCGATGATTACCACAACTATTTTGCCAAATGGGGCGATCGCGACTTCGAGAGTATGGTGCTGCGCGACCGCAACCATCCCAGCGTCCTGTTCTGGAGCATCGGCAACGAGATCCCGGAGCGGGCCGATCCGGAGGGCGTGGCGATCGCGGAAAGGCTCTCGGAAGCGGCCAAACGCCTCGACCCAGGCAGGCTGGTCACGGCCGCGATTTGCGGGTTCTGGGAGAAGCCCGGGCGGGACTGGGCCGAGTCCGCTCCAGCCTTCGAGCACCTCGACGTGGGTGGCTACAACTACGAGTGGAAACACTACGAGCCGGACCACGAGTTGTTCCCGCAGCGCATGATGATGGGCACGGAGTCGTTTCCGGTGGAGGCCTTCGAGAACTGGCAGGCGGTGCAGAAGCACCCGTATGTGATTGGCGATTTCGTCTGGACGGGCATGGACTACCTGGGCGAAAGCGGCCTCGGAAATTCCTCGCTCAGCGGCAGCAAGAATACCGATTCGATGCCGTTCCCGTGGTTCAACGCCTGGTGCGGCGACCTGGATGTGACCGGAGGCAAGAAGCCGCAGTCGTACTATCGCGACGTGGTCTGGGGCAACAGCAAGCTCGAGATGGCGGTGCAAAAGCCCATCCCCGCGGGGCAGACCGAAGTGCTCAGCAGGTGGGGCTGGTCCGACGAACTGCGGAGTTGGACCTGGCCCGGCGCAGAAGGCAAGAAGCTGAAAGTGCGGGTCTATAGCTCGGGGGACGAGGTCCATCTCGAGTTGAACGGCACCCGCATTGCGAAGAGCCCGGTGTCGGCCGAAACGAAGCTGCGCGCCGAGTTTGAGGTTGCCTACGCGCCGGGCGAGTTGAAGGCGATTGCCATGAAGAACGGCAAGGAAATCGCCGTTTTGGCGTTCAAAACCGCGGGGAAACCGGCGAGACTCGCACTCAGAGCCGACCGGGTACAGATCCGCGCGAATCGCAATGCGCTGTCCTACGTCACCGTCGAGGTACTCGACCAGGAGGGCAACGTCGTGCCGGACGCGGCGGTTGCGGTCAACTTCAGCCTGAAAGGCCCCGCGGAATTGGCCGGTGTGGGGAATGCGAACCCGCGCGACATGGCCAGTTTCCGCCAACCCCGGCGCACGACCTTCAGAGGCAGGTGTCTGGCCGTGGTGCGGCCCGTGGGCGGTCCTGGAGCCGTCACGCTGCGCGCGGAGGCTGTGGGGCTGACGGCGGCGAGTGTGGCTATCGAGACGACCTGATTGACCGTTTGCTGGTGGGGGGATGCCATGCCCCGCCAGACCTGTGAGTGGACTTCAGGCGTGCTTGAGGCAGTCGGCGATGTCGCGTTCGGGGATGGCGCCCTCTTTGATCAGACGCCAGTAAGGCTCCGTGATATCCACCGTGGTCGCGCCCATGCCCGCGCAGTGACCGCCGTCCAGGACCAGGTCGATCCGGCCGTCTAACACGCCGAAGACTTCGATGCCGCTGGCACAGGTCGGCGAGCCGGTGAAGTTGGCGCTGGTGGCGACCAGCGGCTGGCCCATTAATTCGAGCAGCGCGCCGGCTACCTTGGACCGGGACTGGCGCAGGCCCAGGCGGCCCGTGTTGCCGGTGACGCGCAAGGGCACTTTGGCCGAGGCCGGCACGATGATGGTCAGCGGGCCCGGCCAGAAGCGGCGCGCCAGCAGGTTGAAGCGGACTGGCGGGTCCGTCACCAACTCCTCCGCCATCATGAAATCCGTCACCAGCAAGGGCAGCGAATAGAGCGACTCGCGACCCTTGGCGGCGAAGACCGCCCGCACGGCCTGCAAGTTGAAAGGGTCAGAGACGATCGTGTAGAGCGCGTCTGTCGGAATGGCGACGATGCCACCCTTCCTGATGAGCGCGGCCGCCCGGGCGATAGCCTCGGGAGCAGGATCATGCTGGTCGATTTCGAGCAGGTCGGTTGGCGTCACGTAAGTTATTGAACGCACGCTTCATCCGAAGGAGCGTGCAGGTCAACTTGCAAGTCTAGCGCGGGCCAATCGCAGCGGCAACCTCGACCGCGAGGTTGTACCGGCCAAACGGGGCACTCAGCTGAACCCCGTCCACCAAGGGCCGGACCCGGCGGACCATCTCCTGGGCGATTGCGACGCCCTCGGCGCGGGCCTTTTCCGGGCTATCGGCGGATTTCAGGCGCTCCATGAACTCAGCCGGCACGGGCACGCGCAGCTCGTTCACCATGAACTCGGCGTTGCGGAAGCTGGTCAGGGGCCAGATCCCGGCGAGCACCGGGACGCGGAAGCCCGCGATGCGCCTGACGAATTCCTCCAGCTGGTGGACGTCGAAAACGGGTTGAGTGACGATATACTCGGCTCCCGCCTGGATCTTCCACTCGGTGCGGCGGATCTCCACGTCCATGTTCAACGCGCCCGGGTTGGCGCCGACGCCGAGCAGCAGCGCGGTTTGCGAACCGATCGGGTTGCCCCCGATGTCGAGCCCCTGGTTGAGGCCGTTGACGATGTTGGCGAGACCGATGGAGTCCACATCGAAGACCGCCGTCGCGTCCGGGTAACTGCCCATGCGGGGCGGGTCGCCGGTGATGCAGATCAGGTTGCGGATGCCGGCGGCGTGAGCGCCCAACAACTCACTCTGGATGCCGAGAATGTTGCGATCGCGGCAGCAGAAGTGGAGCACGGACTCGATGCCAGCCTCGCGCTCGATCAACTGGCAGGTGACCTGCGCGCTCATGCGGGCGCTGGCGCGCGGCCCATCGGGCACATTGATGGCGTCGATGCCGTGTTGCTTGCACAGCCGCGCGCCCTCGATTTCCTTGCTGGCATTCACCCCGCGCGGCGGCAGGATCTCCACGAATGCCACGAACTTGCCCGCCGCGAGCTTAGCGCCGACGGAGGACTTCGCCGCCACGGCGACCTTCGGCATGGCCTGGACGGCGTCTTTCTTCTCCTCGACGCTGGCCTGGACGGCGCTTTGACCCGGCTGCAGCGAGCGAATCTCACTGCGAATCGCTTTGATGTGTTCGGGCGTGGTGCCGCAGCAGCCGCCCACGATGCGCACTCCAGCCCACAGCATGCGGCGGGCGTACTGCGCCATATACTCCGGCGAGCACAGGTACAGGTTGCGGCCGTCCACCAGGGCAGGGTGCCCCGCGTTCGGCATCGCGCTGGTGGGCTTGCCGGTGAACTGCATCACGCGTTCCAGCGTTTCGAGCGTGGCCTTCGGGCCGACGGAACAATTGATTCCGACCACGTCGGCGGGCGATTCTTCCAGGAACTTCGCGAAGGTCGCCGTCTTCGTACCGTCGTGCAGGTTACCCTCGTCGTCGATGGTGACCTGCGCCACCAGGACAGTTTCAGGGCCAGCGACCTCGCGGGCGGCGGCCAGGGCTTCGCGCAGTTCGTTGAGATGCTGGAAGGTTTCGAGAACGAGCAGGTCCACGCCCTCTTCCACTAAGGCCTGGATCTGCTCCTGGAAGACCGCACGCGCCTCCGCCAGCGAAGTCGGACCGAGCGGTTCCAACAGCACACCCAGTGGACCGAGGGCGCCCGCCACGAACACGTCGGAGCGCTCCTGCGCCGCCTCGCGAGCCAGACGGACGCCGGCCTGATTGATCTCGACGGTCTTGTTGGCGATGCCGAAGTTGGCGAGGCGCAGCCGGTTCGCGCCAAAGGTGTTGGACTCCAGAATCTCTGCGCCGTTGCGCACGTAATCCTTATGAATATCGAGGACCAGAGCCGGACTGGTGATGTTCAGTTCGTCGTAGCAGCGGTTGATGAAGACGCCCTTGGAGTAGAGGACGGTGCCCATGGCGCCGTCGGCGACGATAGCCCGTTTCCCCAGCAGTTCTCTAAACTCGGCGGCGCGGCTGATTCCGTGTGGCATCTTCTCCATTGTAGTGTTCGTGTCAAAAGCGGCCGGTTTGAGATGGTGGCGCTACTCGATGCCGGGCATGGCGATCCACCCGGAGCGGGCCAACAGCACGGCCCCGCCCAGGAACGCGGCGAGGGCGTAACTCATTGGGTCGCGCACCGCGAATAGCACGGGGTCCTCATCGAGTTGGCCACGCGAGGCGACCAGCCACACGCGCAGCAGCCAGAAGATCACCCCCAGGACCACGACCCACAGCCATTGCGGTTCGCGATACAGGTTGTGCACTTCCTTGCTTTGGATATAGAGCGTGAGAATGATGCCCGCGGTGAAGCAGCTGGCGATACCGGAGGATTGGACCGCGGCCAGGTCCCAAACGAAGTAGGCCCGGCCCGAGACGGCCGTAGCGTGGCGCTGCTGCAGGCCGATCAATTCCGACGCGCGTTTGCTGAAGGCCAGGCTTAGGAACAGGAAGGTGCAGAAGCCCATCAGCCACTGCGAACACAGGACTCCGGTGGCCGCCGCGCCCAGCAGGACGCGAATGGTGTAGAGGCCCGAGAGCGTGAAAACGTCCACCAAAGGCTTGCGCTTCAGGTAAAAGCTATAGGTCACCGAAATGACCGGGTAAACGGACAGGATCAGGCGGGCGGGCGGGGGCAGCCAGAACGCGAGCACGAGCGCGGCCGCCAGCAGGAACGGGACAATCGCCACGCCGGCCGCGACCGGTAGAGCGCCGCTGGCGAAAGGGCGTTTCCGCTTCCTGGGATGCTTGCGGTCCGATTCCAAATCCAGCAGGTCGTTGATGATGTAGATCGACGAGGCGCAGAAGCTGAGCGCGAAGAAAGCCAGCAGCGCCGACAGCCACAGGCTCGAGTCAAACAGCCGGTGAGAGGTCAACAGGACGGTGAGCACTAGGACGTTCTTGACCCATTGCTGGACGCGCATGGCCCGGGCGATGGTGCGGAGGCTGAAGGGCAGGGACGGGAAGACCAGGGCGGTCGGGAATTCCACCTCGACCTGGGCCTCCAACTCCCGCGATGCGCCGGCCACGATCGGGCGGCGCGCACTGCTCCAAACAGGCATGTCGATGACGCCGTCGCCCGCGTAGTCGAAGCCCTTTTCTCCGAAACGCTCCACCAGAAAGCGCTGCTTGCGGCTGCCGGAGAGGTTGCGATTCCCGTCGCTGCCCCACGCTTCGTCGAACAGCGGGCCCAGGTGGGACGAAACGGCATCCGCCACGCGCTGGTCGGAAGCCGTGACCAGGCATAGCTTGCGCCCGGCGGATTTCTGATCGCGCAGCCAATCCATGAACTCGGACCTGTACGGGAGCAGGGAACAGTCGATGGCGGCCTCGGCGGTCAGACGGCGCTTAAACCCGGCCTTGCCGCGAGCGAGCCAGAAGGGGAGTCGAAACAGGAGCGGAGGGTTGCGCTTGACCGCGATAATCAACGCTTCGTGCAGCGTGTCGGTTGCGACCAGCGTGCCGTCGAGGTCCACGCAGAGCGGAACGTCATCGCTGTGGGATTGCATAGAGGTCGCGCGACAGGCCAGATACATTCTAAACCCATGTGCGGCGGGCAAGTTCCCGCAAGCTGCCTGATACGATGAATATTGTGTTTGCAGTCATTGAACGTAGAATCCGCGAAGGCGTTACCGCATACCTGTCGGGACAGGTCGCGGAGTTGCCGCCGATTGCCGTAGAGCAGCCCAAAGAATCGTCGTTTGGCGAGTTTGCCTTGCCGGTCGCTTTCAGTCTGGCGCGCCAGTTACGCAAAGCGCCGCGCGCCATTGCCGCGGAGATCGCGGCCGGATTGCCGCCCATCGCGGGAGTCGCTTCCATCGAGATCGCCGGCGGCGGATTTCTTAATCTGCGCCTGGACCGCGGCGCCTACGCCGAAGGCCTGCTGCGCGGCGAGGACGTTCCCTCCGTGATCGTTCCGGGCAAGGTGATCGTCGAGCACACTAACATCAATCCGAACAAAGCGGCGCACATCGGCCACCTGCGCAACGCGGTTCTGGGAGACACTTTTGTCCGCATGTTGCGCGCCTGCGGCCGCAAGGTCGAGGTTCAAAACTACATCGACAACACCGGCGTTCAAGTCGCCGATGTGGTTGTGGGATTCCACCAACTGGAACGCAAGACGCCGGACGATGTCCGCGCGCTCATCGCGGCCGGCCGGTTCGATTACTATTGCTGGGATCTCTACGCCGCCACGTCGCTGTATTACAAGTCCCATTCCGAGGCGAAACAATTGCAGCGCGACGCCCTGCACGACATCGAGAGCGGCGCAGGCGTGGTGGCCGAACTAGGACATCTGATTGCCGACGCGATTGTCGAATGCCATCTGACCACGATGCTGCGCCTGGGCATCACCTACGACGTGCTGCCGCGCGAGAGTGAGATTCTGCACCTGCAGTTCTGGGCCACCGCCTTCGAACTGCTGAAGGAGCGCGGCGCGATCTACCTCGAAACGGAAGGCAAGAACGCGGGCTGTTACGTCATGGCGGGCTCGCACTTCCGCGAGAACGCGGGTGACGAGGATTCCAAGGTGATCGTACGCTCGAACGGGACCGTCACCTACGTCGGCAAAGACATCGCGTATCAGATGTGGAAGTTCGGCATTCTGGGCAAGGACTTCCACTACAAACCGCTGCGGACTTACGACGACGGGCATGTCGCCTGGGTCGCCACGAGCGAGCCGTACGACGGTGTGTCGCCGCAATTTGGTCACGGGACCGAGGTCTACAACGTTATCGACTCGCGCCAGTCTTACTTGCAGGACGTGGTCGTGGCGGGGCTGCGCGCGCTAGGGTTCCCCGATCAGGCGGAGAAGTCCGTTCACTTCGGCTACGAGATGGTCGCCCTGACTCCGCGCACGTGCGTCGAGTTGGAGATTCCCGTCAGTGAGGAAGACAAGCAGAAGCCCTACGTGCTGGTTTCCGGCCGTCTCGGACTCGGCGTGAAGGCGGACGACCTGATCGACAAACTGACCGAGAAAGCGCGCTACGAGGTGGACTCGCGCCACGCCGAAAAAAGCGCTGCGGACCGGGCCGCCGTGGCCCGCGATATCGCGGTCGGGGCACTGCGCTATTTCCTGCTGAAGTTCACTCGCAACACCGTGATCGCGTTCGACCTGCAGGAGGCGCTCAGCTTTGAAGGCGAGACGGGACCATACGTCCAATACGCGGCCGTGCGTGCGCGGAACATCTTCCGGAAATTCGCGGAACGCGGCTTGACGCTGCCCGATTTCGCGACGGTGCTCGACGCGGCGGCCATGGGACGCCAGTTGGCGGACGAGAACTGCTGGCAATTGCTGGTGGCGGCGTCGAAGGCGTTCAAGGCGATCGAAAGCGCGCTTGCGAGTGGCGAACCCGCCGCTGTGGCGAAGTACGCATTCACGCTGGCCCAGTCGTTCAACGTGTTTTACCACGACTATCAGGTGCTGACGGAAGCGGACCCGGAGAAGCGCGCCTTCCTGCTGTGGATGACCGACTATTTCCGCAAGCAGTTGGAGTCCACGCTGGGGATTCTAGGGATACCGGCGCCGGAATACATGTAGGCCCGGGGGCGGCGGGACACCCCGGGTTTGAGGCAGGCAGACCGTGCGGACTGGTACTTCCGAGACCCGCTACAACCGCGATTCCTGTATTTTGAATCCTGATGGGCTTACCATCAAGATTGCTAATCCCTATGCTCTCCATGCGTTTTCTTTCCACCGGCCTGTTCCTCGTCTCCAGTCTTCTGCTCGTGGCACAGCCGACCCCGCCCGTTGCTAAGCGCGTCCCGCACGAGGAAGTCCGGCACGGGGCTACCCTCACGGACAATTACTTCTGGCTGCGCGAGAAAACGAACCCGGATGTGGTCAATTACCTTGAGGCGGAGAACGCCTACACCGAGGCGATGACGCGGGACTTGAAGCCTCTTCAGGACACGCTGTACAAAGAGATGCTGGGACGCGTCAAGCAGACCGACATGGCCGTGCCCGCCCACCGCGGCGATTTCCTGTACTACACGCGTACCGAGGAAGGGAAGCAGTATCCGATCTATTGCCGCAAGCATGGCCCGGACGGTCACGAGGAGGTTCTGCTGGACCCGAACGAGCTCGGCGAAGGCAAGAAGTTCGTCTCCATCGGAGCCATCGCCTATAGCGACGACCAGAACCTGATGGCCTATACGACGGACTTCGTCGGCTTCCGGCAGTACCAGTTGAATGTGAAGGACCTGCGTTCGGGCAAGACGTTTGCGGACACTTACGAACGCGTGGATTCCGTCGAATGGGCCGCGGATAACAAGACGCTGTTCCTGGTCACCGAAGACGCCACGACGAAGCGCTCGGACACGCTTTGGCGGCACGCCCTCGGTACTGAGAAGTTCGACAAGGTGTACGAGGAAAAGGACGCTCTATATAGCATTCACCTGGAGAAGACGCGGGATCTGAAGTACCTCATGCTCAACATCGGCAGCACGGACACGAGTGAGGTCCGCTATCTGGCGACGGACAAGACAGATGAAGAGTTCAAGGTGTTTCAGGTGCGCGAGAAGAAGGTGCGCTACTACCTGGATCACCGTGAGGCACTGTTCTACATCCGCACAAATGACAATGCCAAGGACTTCAAGGTCCTGACTTCGACGGAAGCCACGCTAGCGACTCCCAAGAAGTGGAAAGTATTCCTGGCGCATAAGGAAGGCGATCTCATCCAGGGGCTCGACCTGTTCCACAACTTTGCCGTCGCGGTGGTTAAGTCGGAGGCGCTGACCGAGCTGCGCCTCTTTGACTTCACCAAACACGGCTGGTTCAATATTACGTTTCCGGAACCTGTCTACGCCGTCTCCCCCGGTGACACGCCGGATTACGAATCGACGACTTACCGCTTCAATTACCAGAGTCTGGTGACCCCGCCCAGTGTTTATGAATACAACACTGGCGTGCACATGTCGCTGCTGCTGAAGCGGCAGGAAGTTCTGGGCGGTTACGATCCGGCGCAGTACGTTTCCGAGCGGCAATGGGCGGTTGCGCGCGACGGCGTGAAAGTCCCGCTCTCCATCGTGTACAAGAAAGGCGTGCAGCGGGATGGCAAGGCGCCGCTGTTCCTGTATGCCTACGGATCTTACGGCTACGGGACGGCGGCGACTTTCTCCAGCTCGCGTCTCAGCTTGCTCGACCGCGGGATGATCTATGTCATCGCGCATATCCGGGGCGGGAACGAGCTGGGCGAGAAGTGGCACGACGACGGCATGTTGATGAAGAAGAAGAACACCTTCTTCGATTTCGTGGACAGCGCCGAATGGCTGGTCAAGGAGAAGTGGACGTCGTCGGACCGCCTGGTGATTGAAGGCGGCAGCGCGGGCGGGTTGCTGATGGGCGCAGTCGTCAATTTGCGGCCCGATCTGTTCCGCGCCGTCCACGCGGCAGTGCCGTTCGTGGACGTGATGAACACGATGATGGACGCGTCTCTGCCCCTCACGGTGGGCGAGTACCTCGAATGGGGCAATCCGAACGAGAAGGAGGCTTACGACTATATGAAGTCCTACAGCCCGTACGACAATCTGGAGAAACGCGCCTACCCCGCCATGCTGGTGACTACCAGCTTCCACGACAGCCAGGTGATGTATTGGGAGCCGGCCAAGTATGTCGCGCGCCTGCGCACTTTGAAGACGGATTCGAACGCGCTGCTGCTGAAATGCAAGATGGACCCGGCCGGCCACGGCGGCGCCTCGGGCCGGTATGACCGAGTGAAAGACCAGGCTTTCGAATACGCCTGGCTGTTGAGCCAGCTTCCTCACTAAGCAGGGGGGACGCTTCTAAGCGTAGGGCAGCTTGAGCCCGTCCATGATGCCCTTCATGTAACCGAAGGCCAGCAATTGGCCCATAAAGGCATAGCCCGGATGGTCGTTCGCTTCGCCTTCAAGCGTCGGCGCGTGATCGGGACGCAGGGGCCCGACGAAACCGTTCTCGTGATACACCTGCAGCATCCGCGCCATGTCCGTGGGGCCGTTGTCGTGGAACGTCTCGACGAAGTGCTCGCGCGTACCCTTGATATCCCTGAAGTGGACGAAAAAGATCTTCTTCTGGCGGCACCACTCTTTGGCCAGCGCCTCGATGTCCTCGCCCATCGCTTTGAAATTCGCCTGGCAGAATGTGATTCCGTTGAGCGGACTGGGCACGATGTCGAGCACGCGCCGGTAGTTCTTCGCGCTGGTCAGAATGCGTCCGATGCCGCGTAACGGGGAAATCGGCGGATCGTCGGGGTGCAATGCCATCTTGATGCCTGCCTTCTCGGCCACCGGCATTACCGCTTTCAGGAAGTATTCGAGGTTCGCCCAGACCTTCTCTTCGGAAACTTCTCCGAATTCCGTCGGACCCTGCGCACGAGCGGCTTCCGCATCGAATTCCGTGGTCAGCGCACCGCCGCGTTCGTGCTGGTCGCTCTTGGTGCGATACCAGCCGAGGCCGGCCATCCAGTTGTAGCAGAGCACCGGGATCTCAGCCTTGCCTAGGGCGTCGATAGCCGCCTTGTAATTCTCGATCTCCTCGTCGCGTCCTTCCAGGCCGAGCTTGATCTTCTCGGCCGGCACCGGGTGGCTTTCCACTCCGGCAATCGAGATTCCCTGTTCCAAAAAATCGGCCTTGATCCGGCGCAGAGTCGGCAGGTACTGCTCGCGCCGGACCTTGCTCAACTCGCCGCTGACACCCGCGATGGCGTAGTTGACACCGATCTGTTTCATCAGACGCAGGCGCGAGGTCTGGCCCGGTCCAGCGACGTGGGCGAAGTGAATACCGGGCTTCTGGGTGGATGCGTGGCGGTCGGGATAGGCCAGAGAGTTGCTGGCCGTCGCCGCAACGAGGGCCGTTCCGCCCAGAGCTTTCACGCTCGTCTGCAGGCAATCGCGTCTGGTGATTCCGGACATGGGTTTGTCTCCTTCTCAACCGCACCAAAACACAAAATCGGACCGGCTATCGCACTCGCCCGCCAGTGTTGAACAGGAGACGATGCGCCTGCCGGAGCCGGTCCGATGCAATCCTCGCGCTAGACCCGTTTCACCTTTTCCGTAGCCCGATGATCCCGCGCCCGAAGCGTCGCAGTCAGCAGAGAGCCGCGAACGTCAGAGAGCGGCCAATCGTCGCACCGCGCAAGGGTCCCTCTCTGACGTTTGCAGCTCCGTGCTGACTATGAATAAGTGCGAACTGGCGGCGGTTCATAGGAAAGGTGAAACCGGCCTAACTCTGCGCCAACCGCGATGCTTAGCCGTGGATCTTCTTGAAATTCGCCAGGCAAGTCTCGACGGTTTGCAGCGAAGGCGTATCGTAGCCCTCCTGCTCGATCAGGTAGAACTCGACGCCGCCAACCTTTTCCGCTTCCTTGAAGATCTCTTTCCACGGCGCTTTGCCTTCGCCGAACAGGACTTTGTAGCCCTTGTCGGGAGACCATTCCTTCAGGTGCAGCGAGCGGATGCGGCCGGGGTTCGCTTTGATCCACGCAACCGGGTCGTTGCCCGTCTCGACGCAGGTGCCGACGTCGAGTTGCAGCATCACGTCCTTGCCCGTGTTCTTGGCCAGGACCTCGATCGGCTTCACGCCGCCGATCGGTTTCCACTCGGCGTCGTGGTTGTGATATCCCGCTTTGATGCCGGCCGACTTGAACTTGTCACCGGTCGTATTCAACGTCTCGGCCACTTCTTTCCAACCGTCGGCCGTCGTGATCTCTTTGCCCGGGTGCGCCATCACAATGTACTTGCTTCCGAGGATGGAATTCAGGTCCAGCGCCTTCTGGATGCCATCGCCGTGGAAGCTCTCTCCGCCGTTGTGCGTGGACGAGCACTTCAGGCCGACACCGTCGAGCAGTTTGCGGACTTCCTTCGCGTATTCGGGCGTCCAGGAGAAGTAAGCGCTGTAAAACTCGACCACTTCATAGCCCTGCTTGGCAACCGCCGTTACGGTACCGGGCAGGTCTTTGGGAAGGACGTCGCGGACCGAGTAAAGCTCCAGCCCGATTGGGATATGCTTGCCCTTCGCGGACAAGGACAAAGAGGATACGGCCGAAGCGGCGAGGCCCGTCGAGAGGCTTGTCGCAAGGAACGACCTGCGGGAATAGGATTCTCTTACCATGGTGACAAAAACATATCACAGCCAGAGGCTGGGGTAATCCCTCGAACCCTGCCGGTGTGCGCTGGACGCCGGTAAATCACCCGTCATCAGTCGAATTCGCGTTTGGGTTCAGCCTGGTCCGGACCGACTCGTCCCACGACGACAGCGGCTCGGAAGTAGTTTTCGCCGCGCACGGGCGCTCCGGCCATTCTGCGCAGCATTGCAATTTGCCCGAAGTGCGTGAAGGCATCGGCCACGGGTCCCTGGAACAATTTCTCCACGGACATGCCAAGCGGCTCGCCGGTCGCCAAACGCGCGTCAAATCGACGGAGTGTGTCAAAGAAGCGCGCGGTTTCGTCCGGCCACGGCAGCGGTGTGGAATCGTGCCACTCCATGCGGCCGTCGGCAATGGCGATGGCCCAGTCGAAGAGATCGCCGATGTGCGCGAGAATTTCCGCGGGGGTGCGCGTCTTCTCCGAAGCCCGGAAGCCGGCGAAGTCCTCCGGGGCGCCGCGGAGCGTCTTGCCGCCGCGATAGGCGAGTGTGGCCAACGTGTGCCGTAGGAGTTGCACGGAAGGGTCTAGGTCCATCGAATTTGCTCCCGAATCTGGAATCGTGACTCTGGTATTCTCGCCCAAGCCGGGCGGCGAATGGGAATCGCGCCGCTGCCGGGTTCGTCCGCACCCCTTGCGAAGGGAGCATTGAGACCCATATCGTGAAGGCGGAGTTGCCCATGGCCAGCTTGACCACAAATCGACCGGAAGTAGTCCGCGCGCCGCGCGGAACAACATTGCGCTGCAAGGGCTGGAAGCAGGAAGCGGCGCTGCGGATGTTGATGAACAACCTCGATCCCGAGGTGGCGGAGCGGCCCCAGGATCTGGTGGTTTACGGTGGTTCGGGCAAGGCCGCTCGCGACTGGCCGTCGTATCACGCGATTGTGCGCGAGTTGGAACAACTCGGCAACGACGAGACGCTGCTGGTGCAATCCGGCCGGCCCGTGGGCGTTTATCGCACCCACGAGGAGGCGCCGCGCGTACTGATCGCCAACTCGAATCTTGTCGGTCACTGGTCGAGCTGGGAGTGTTTTCGCAAACTCGAGCGTGCGGGCCTGATGATGTACGGCCAGATGACGGCCGGCAGTTGGATCTACATCGGCACGCAGGGCATCCTGCAAGGTACCTTTGAGACGTTCGCCGAAGCCTCGCGGAGGCATTTTGGCGGCACGCTCGCCGGGCGCTTCGTGCTGACGGGCGGCATGGGCGGGATGGGCGGCGCGCAACCGCTGGCAGCCACGATGAACGGCGCTGCGCTGCTGTGCGTCGAGGTGGACCCGACCCGCATCGAGCGCCGCATCGAAAAGGGCTATTGCGACCGCATCACGGGCGATCTCGATGAAGCCCTGCACTGGGTGGGTGCGGCGCGAACGGCGCGGCAGGCCCTTTCCGTGGGCCTGGTGGGCAACTGCGCCGAGGTGCTCCCGGAGTTGGTGCGGCGCGGCAGCGTGCCCGACATCGTGACCGACCAGACCAGCGCGCACGACCCGTTGAACGGCTACGTGCCAGCGGGCCTGCCGCTCGCAGAGGCGCTGAAACTGCGCGCAGTCGATCCGGCGGCGTATGTCGACCGGGCCATGGATTCGATTGCCGCTCACGTCAACGCCATGCTTGCGTTGAAGCGCGCGGGCGCGGTGACGTTCGACTATGGCAATAACATTCGCCGCATGGCCGCAGACCGAGGCGTAGCCGACGCATTTGAGATTCCCGGTTTCATTCCCGAGTATATTCGCCCGCTATTCGCTCAAGGCAAGGGGCCTTTCCGTTGGGTCGCGCTGTCGGGCGATCCCGCCGACATTGCGGCGACGGATGAATTGGCCCTGAAGCTGTTCCCGGAAAACGAAAGCATGGTGCGCTGGATCCACCTGGCCCGCGAACGGGTCCAGTTCCAGGGATTGCCCTCGCGCATCTGCTGGCTGGGTTACGGCGAACGCGCCCGCTTTGGCGTGGAAATGAACCGCATGGTGGCCGATGGGCGATTGAAGGCGCCCATCGTGATCGGCAGGGACCACCTGGACTGTGGTTCGGTCGCATCACCGTATCGTGAGACCGAGGCCATGCCCGACGGCAGCGACGCCGTTGCCGACTGGCCCATTCTCAATGCCCTGCTGAATACTGCGGCGGGCGCGAGTTGGGTCTCGGTGCACAACGGCGGAGGCGTGGGGATCGGCTACTCGATGCACGCCGGCCAGGTCACCGTCGCGGATGGGACCAAGTCCGGCGGACGCTGCGTCGAGCGCGTCCTGACCTGCGATCCCGGCACTGGCGTGCTGCGCCACGTCGATGCGGGCTACGCGCCGGCGATTGAGTTTGCGGAGCAGGCCGGCCTACGCGCACCGATGCGAACGCCGCCAGCTAAACCGGAATGAACTCCTCGCTGCTGATCCGCAACATCGGTCAACTGCTGACGCTGCGTGGGCCTGCCGGGCCTCGCCGGGGCGCGCACTTGAGCGAACTGGGCATCGTGCGGAACGGAGCTGTGCTCACTTGCGAGGGGAAGATTGCGAGCGCTGGCCCGGCTGCTGAAGTCGAGTCTCTTGCGGCCTCGCGGAGTGCCCGCGAAATCGACGTCCAGGGCCGGATCGTCATGCCCGGATTCGTCGATAGCCACACGCACCTTGTCTTCGGCCCGCCGCGCCTGATGGACTTCGAAATGCGGCTCGAGGGCGCGGATTATCACGCCATCGCCGCGGCCGGCGGGGGAATCCGTGCGAGCATGAGCGCCGTGCGCGCTCTCTCCGCAGATCGACTCGCACTGCAGGCCCGTCGCCATCTCGCGGAGTTCGCTCGCTGTGGAACTACGACGCTCGAAGCCAAGTCGGGTTATGCGCTGGATGAATCCAACGAGTGCAAGGTTTTGGAACTGCTGCGCGATCTGGACGGCAAGCCCCTCGACATCGTTCCAACCTACCTGGGCGCGCACGTCACGCCTCCGGAATTCGACGCGCGATGCGACAACTACATCGACTGGATCATTCGCCGCATGCTGCCGCTGCTGAGCGAGCAGCGGTTGGCGCGCTTTGTGGACGTGTATTGCGACCGGGGCGCCTTCACGCTCCAGCAGGCTCGCCGGTATCTGGAAGCGGCGTGCGCCTTGGGCTTCGGCGTGCGCGTACATGCGGAGCAGTTCGCGAATACGGGCGCAGCTCGCCTCGCCTGCGAGTTGGGCGCGGCCAGCGTCGATCACCTGGAGCAGGCGACGGAAGCGGATGCCGATGCACTCGGGAAATCCTCGACCGTGGCGACGCTGCTGCCCGGCTCGGTTTTTCACCTGTCGCTCGAACGCTATGCGCCCGCGCGAATGCTGATCGAAGCGGGCGCTGCGGTGGCGCTAGCGACCGACTTCAATCCAGGCACCAGTCCGACCGTCAGCATGCCCATGGTGATCGCGCTCGCCTGCCGCAGAATGGGCATGACCGCGGGGCAGGCCATCGTGGCTTCGACCGCAAATGGCGCGTACTCGCTGGGGCTGGGCGGCCGGACTGGCACTCTCGAAGCCGGCAAGGACGCCGACCTCGTTTTGCTTGACGTCGAAGACTATCGCGAACTGGCCTACTGGTTCGGAATGAACCCGGTCCTGACGACGATCAAACGAGGGCGGGTGATTTATCAGCGCGGGTTCGTTTCAGATCTGGAGGACGGCGATGGACGACGACTTTAGCAGCGCTTCAGTGCCCGGCGACCCCTCATGGCCCCGAGCCAGTGAGTGGCTGGGCGGGTGGCACGCACCCTTCGCCCAGAGGAAACTGTCCGTTCTGGGAGTTCCCTCCAACACGGGCTCCATTACGCCGGGACGCTGCGACCTCGCGCCGGCCGCGGTGCGCGAATCCCTGTATCGCTTCAGCACCTACGACATCGAGTTCGGCGATGACCTGGCATCGATTGCCGCCTATGACCGCGGCGATTTGGACGTAGCGAGAGTGGGCGTCGCCGAGGCGTTTCAGCCCATCGTCGAAGGCGTTCAGGACGCCTCGAAGGCAGCCGACGCGCTCGTCCTGCTTGGCGGCGACAACAGCATCACGCGCGCCGGTGTGCACGGCCTGGGCCTTGATCTGAGCAAGTGCGGTCTGCTCACCCTGGACGCGCACCTCGACCTGCGCGATCTGAACCGCGGGCTCACCAACGGCAATCCCGTGCGGGCGCTCTTGCGCGACGGTTTGCCGGGACGCAATATCGTGCAGGTGGGGCTGCAGCCCTTCGCCAACTCGCGCCAGTATCACGAGGTCGCCCTCGATGCGGGCATCACGGTTTGTAGCCGTGGGGAATGCCAGCGGCTTGGCCTGGAAGCGGTGGTTGAGCGTTCGCTCGCGCAACTCTCGCACCACTGCGAGGCGATCTACGTTGACTTCGACATCGACGTGCTCGACCGCGCCTTCGCCCCCGGCTGCCCAGGCGCCCGTCCCGGTGGAATCACGCCGGCCGAACTGCGCTCCGCGGCGCGGCTGTGCGGCGAGAATTCTAAGGTGCGTATCGCCGACCTCGTGGAGGTCGATCCTGACCGCGACTTGGCCAGCGTGACCGTTTACGCGACCTGCATGTGCCTGCTCGGGTTCGCTTCTGGAGTGGCGCGCCGCAAGCATCTATAGCCTGCGTTGCCACACGCGCGGGTACCCCATATGATTGAGGGGACTATGAGACCGCTTTTACTCCTTCTCACTTGTGCGGCAGCGTTGTTCGCCGATCCGCCGGTTACCGACATCAAGCTCGATCAGGCGGGGTACCTGCCCACCGCTTCGAAGATCGCATTCGTGGCCGCGAAAGCGCCTGCTGCCACGTTTATCGTGAAGCGCACCACTGACGACAAGGTCGTCTTCAAGGGCCAACTGAGCGCGGCGTCCGCCGACGCCGATTCCGGCGATCTGGTCCAATCGGCCGACTTCAGCAAGCTGAGGAAGCCCGGATCGTACTACCTGCAGGTGCCGGGCGTGGGCAGAAGCTGGGGCTTCAGCATCGCCAAGGACGCCTACTCGCGGGCGTGGTATCTCGCCATGCGTTCGTTCTATGGCCAGCGTTGCGGCATAGCGGTCGATCTGGGACCGGAGTTCCCCGGTTATAAGTACGACGCATGCCATCTCGAAGGGGCCTATCACACGTCGTCCGGCAAGAGCGGGACCAAACCTCCCTCGGGCGGCTGGCACGACGCCGGCGACTACGGCCGCTACGTGGTGAATTCGGGTATCAGCACCGCGACTTTGCTGTGGACCTACGAGATTTTCGGCTCGCGGGTTGGCAAGATCGGCCTTCGCATTCCGGAATCGGCCGACGGCAAGCCCGACATCCTGAACGAGATCAAGTGGAACCTCGACTGGATGCTCTCGATGCAGGATTCCGACGGCGGCGTTTGGCACAAGCAGACCAGCGAGAAGTTCTGCGGCTTCGTGATGCCGCAGAAGGATACGACTACCAGCTACGTCATCGGCACGGGCAAGGACCCCTTCAAGAGTTCGTGCGCGACGGCCGATTTCGCCGCGGTAATGGCCATCGCGGCCCGCGTTTACAAATCCGTCGATGCCGGGTACGCGGAGAAGTGTAAGCAGGCTGCGGTTCTGGCCTGGGCTTGGCTCGACAAGCATCCGACCGTCCTATTCCGCAATCCCGCTGGCGTCTCGACGGGAGAGTATGGCGACGGCAACTGCTCGGATGAGCGCCTTTGGGCGGCGTCCGAGCTGGCGCGCACGACGCACGATGCCGCCTATGACAAGTACTTCGTCGAACACCACGCGGAATTCATGAAATCGCTCCGCTCTGACGATCCGCCGAGTTGGGGCGGAGTGGGTGCATTGGCTTTGTGGAGCTATGTTCTGGGGTCAGGCAGCGACGCTGCGGCGGCCGGGGCTATCCGCAAACAGATGATCGCCGCCGCCGACGAACTGGTGGCTCGCACCGCGAAGAACGGCTACCGCGTGAGCCTGACTTCGAAGGAATACATCTGGGGCTCGAACGCCGTGGTGGCGAACTATGGCGTCCAACTTCTGGTGGCGAACGTGGTCAATCCAAACCAGCGCTACGTCGAGACGGCCCTCGACAATCTGCACTACCTGCTCGGCCGCAACACGCATTCGCTCTCGTTCGTGACGCAGGTCGGCGACCACCCCTTCCGTCATCCGCATCATCGCCCGAGCGCGTCTGACAATCTCGAAGAGCCCTGGCCCGGATTGCTCTCCGGCGGGCCAAATCACGCCAGGCAAGATCCGGCCATGCAGAAGCTCCCCAACCTGCCTCCGGCCAAGATGTATCTGGATGACGAAGCCTCCTACGCAAGCAATGAGGTGGCGATCAACTGGAACGCACCGCTGGTGTTCCTCCTGGCGGGCACGTTGCCCGAGAAATAGGGACGAACTTCCAACTGACGCTCCCGGCAGGTTACGCCCGGCGAACACGGGTTCCTCGCGCGCGCCGTTCGTCCTTGCACCTGCGGGCACAAGCGGAGTCAAAGGCGTGTAGAATTGATTGTTCCGCGTGCCCGGCAGCGCGCCGCGGCAGACGCTTTCCTGACTACACGACCGAATTGGAGTTAGCTTGCCGACCAATCCAGCTCAGCCTCTAGCGGGCGCAAAGACTGCGGTTCAACCGCCTCCGCGCAACATCGCCGTCGATGCCTACCGCGGATTCGTGATGTTGCTGATGATGGGCGAAGTGCTGCGTTTCGGCACGCTTTCGCAGAACTTCCCCGGCAACTGGTTCTTCTCCGTCCTGGCCTTCAACCAGGACCACGTGCCGTGGGCGGGGTGCTCTCTGCACGACATGATTCAGCCCTCGTTCTCGTTCCTGGTGGGAGTGGCTTTGCCGTACTCTATCGCCAGCCGCATGGCCAAAGGCGGAACGATGGGCAAGCTGTTTCTGCACGCGCTGTGGCGCTCGTTCCTGCTTGCCGCGCTGGGAATCTTCCTGCGCTCCCAATCCGGCCCCGTCACGAATTTCACCTTCGAAGACACGCTCACCCAAATCGGCCTGGGTTACCCGTTCCTGTTCCTGTTGGGTTTCGCCAAACCGAAGTGGCAGTGGAGCGGACTAGGGGTGCTGCTGTTCGGCTACTGGCTGGCCTGGGCGCTGTACCCGGTGCCCGGCCCGGGCTTCAATTATGAGGCGGTGGGCGTGCCGGCGAACTGGCCCCATCTCTACACCGGGTTCCTGGCGCATTGGAATAAGAACACCAACCTCGGCCAGGCCTTCGACGTCTGGTTCCTGAATCTGTTCCCACGCGTGAAGCCGTTCCTATACAACGGCGGCGGATACCTGACGCTGAGCTTCATTCCAACTCTGGGAACCATGATTCTGGGCCTTTGCGCCGGGCGCTGGCTGCGCGCCGCGGCCCCGCGCATTCCGTTCAAACGCCTGCTGATCGCAGCGGCGATATGCCTCGCCGCTGGACTGCTGCTCCATTTCAGCGGCATCTGCCCTGTGGTGAAACGCATCTGGACGCCCGCCTGGACACTGTTCAGCGGTGGCGTTTGCTTCCTGTTCCTGTCGGCTTTCTCGTTTGTGATCGACGTGAAGGGCTATCGCAAGTGGGCCTTCCCGCTGCTCGTAATCGGGATGAACTCCATCGCCGCTTACCTGACTGCGGACATGGTCGGCAGTTATATCCACCGTTCGTTCCAAATCCACATCGGGATGAACATCTTCCGGGTTCTGGGTGACGGTTTTGCACCCACTCTGCAGGGCGCGGCGATCCTGTTGACCTACTGGTTGATCCTTTTCTGGATGTACCGGCGCAAGCTGTTCCTGAAGATCTGACGACCGCTGTGGGCTGTGTAGGGCGGCTCTCCAAGCCGCCCCACCAGGAGCGCGCCGCGGCGATACCCCTAGAACATTTTGTCCGCAAAAGGCAGGTTCCTACTACCACTGCACTCCCGACGGGCATAGAATAGGGCCGATTGAGGTTGTTTGTCGTGAAACTACATACACTTACTTGTGCAGCTATTCTATGCGCAGGCTCGCTTCTGGCGGTGCCCCTGGATATTGAGGGGTCGCTGGCCGAGCTGAAGACGCTGGTGGAGAAGAAGGATTCCGTGGAGGTTAAGAAGCTCGCCACGGAGATCAGTGCCCAGGCTCGCGAGGAGGCGGCGGAAGCCGCTCCGGCCGCGGCGGCAGACAAGGAAGCCTGGCAGTCGAAAGTCGCCCGGGCGAAGGAGATCGATCTCTACACCGAGTACGCCCTGTCAGCGACCGCACTTCAATCCGAACCCGCGGTACTCGTCGATTTGATTGCCACGCTAGAGCATCAGAACCCGAAGAGCAAGTATTTGGACGATGCCTATGCGGCCTATTTCGTGGCTTTGACGAAATCCGGCGCTGCCGCCAAGGTACCTGCCGTGGCCGAGAAAGCGCTCGCGAATTTTCCTTCCAATCCGGATATTCTGTACGTTTTAGCCGATGCTGCCTACGCGGGAAAGCGATTTGATCGCGCTGCCGCCTTTGGCGCCCGCCTGGCCGCCGCCATAGCTAAGAAAGCGAAACCCGAGGGCATGCCGGCCGCTGATTGGGACAAGAAGAAATCCTTGACCTCCGGTTATGCGTACCGCATCGCCGGCTTGTCCTACTTCCAGCAGAACGACTACTTCAACGCCGAGAAGAACCTGCGTCCGAGCATCCCGTTCCTGAAGGGTGGGGACGAGGGCACCCTCGCGACCGTGCTCTACTGCATGTGCGTTTCGGACTACAACCTCGGCCGCCAAGGCCTGAACAAAGCGCAGATGCTGGAAGGCGCGAACTATTGCGATCAGGCTGCGAAGTTGAAATCGCCCGTGGCCCAGCAAGCCTGGACCAACGCCCACAATATCCGGGCGGAAGCCGAGCGCAAGCGCTAACCCTGTCGGGCCTGCAGCGGCGCCGCACTTCGACGGGTTGAAGTCCGGCGTCGCACCGCGCAGTGAATCCCTGCCGGGATGCCGGCCGGGCGTGTCCTCCGGATCGGTGGACGGCGTGCTGCTTGCGCGGAGGCAGGAGCAGCAGTTTCACGCTACTTACTTGTCCTTACCGGGATACATGCGATTGAATGTGCGAGTCCTCGCGTTGGGGATGTCCGTCGCGGCGAGCCTTGCCTACCTGTTGCGGTCCGGCAGTCCTGTGCTTCCGGCGGATGTCATCCTGAAGGGCCTCTCCGTAACATTGCTCGGTGTCGTCGCATTGCGTGCCAGCAGAGCTTTCCTGGCCGCCGCCCTGTTGCTTTCTTCGGTTGGGGACGTGCTGCTCGAACTCGACCGTTCGTACTTCCTACTTGGCCTTGCGGCGTTCCTCACTTCGCATCTGCTTTACACCACGCTGTTCGTGCGTCACCGGGCGGAACTGAGCCCTGCGTCTCGACAACTGGTGTGGCCCGCCCTGTTGGCCTGCTACGGCGTCGGCTTTGGGATTTGGCTCACGCCGTCGCTGGGGGAGCTGCGCGTACCGGTATTCTGCTACATCGCTGCGCTGGTCGCGATGGTGGCAACTTCCAGCCGGGCGAACTACCGCAGTCGCTGGGTCTTCCTCGGCGCGCTGCTGTTTCTAGCATCCGACTCTCTGCTCGGCACCGGCAGGTTCAAGCTGCAAATCCCCGGGAGCGGATCTCTAATCTGGATAACCTACTACCTTGGTCAATGCGCGATTGCGCTCGGCGTGCTCGCCGAGACCCCGGTCACCCCATCCCGCGACGGCCCGGCATTGCAGGCGGGTCGCTAATCCTCAAGATCCGCAGCGCATGTTTGCAACTTCAGATTTCCGCGCGGGCGATCGCGTCCGCCAAGCCTTCGGCGGTGGACGGGTTGGCCTCGGCCGCGACGGATAGTCCGTGCCGCAGCGCGGCCTCGGTGGTGACCGGCCCGATGGAGGCGCAGTGCACTCCGGCAAGCGCCTCGATGCCCACCACCGCCAGCAGGTTCTTGACCGTCGATCCGCTGGTGAACGTCACCCAATCGGGCTTCGCCGAGCCGAAGATCTGGCGTGCTTGCTGTCCGAGTCCCGGGGGTGCAATGGTCCGGTAGACCGCCACCGCATCGACCTCGGCGCCGGCCCTCCGCAGTGCGTCGACTACCGTCTCGCGGGCTGCACTGGCGCGCGCCCATAGCACCCGCTTACCCGCGATGTCCTGTACGGCCAACGCCTCCACCAACGCCTCGCCTACGTAGTCGTCAGGCATCAGGTGGACCGCCAGTCCGTGGTTTTCGACCGCCGCCGCAGTGGCGGGTCCGACCGCGCAGATCTTCGCGCGGAGCGTCCCAACGGGTGCGCCGGCCAGTTTCGCCCGCTCCAGGAAGAACCGCACCCCGTTCGCCGATGTGAAGACCAACCAGTCGTAGCGGTCCAGGGCGGCAATCGCCTGGTCCACGCCAGACGAGTCCTCGGGCGGCGCGAAAGTTACCACCGGCAATTCAACGACTTGCGCGCCCATCCGGCGCAGGGCCTCCGACAGGGTGCTGGCCTGATCGGCCGCGCGGGTGACCACCACCCGTTTGCCGGCCAGCGGCAGCGCCTCGCCGTAAGCCGCCCGCAGGAACTCGCGCCCGCCGCTCTCCAGCAGGCGCAGCGCCATGCTTTCACCCAACTCAGCCGCACCTTCGACCGTAGATTCGTCCATCAGCACGACTACGTCGCTCCCGTCCGGATGGGCGATCAAGGCGCGCATCCGGACGCGGCCATCCGCCACCTCGGCGTGCGCCCCTATGGGCACCTGGCATCCGCCGCCCAGAGCCGCGAGCACGGCACGCTCGGCCGTGACGGCGGTGTGTGTCGGTTCGTGGTCGAGCTGACGGCAAATCTCGTAAGCCTCGGACCCAGCCAGGGTTTCAATCGCCAAAGCGCCTTGCCCCACGGCGGGACACATGATCTCGGGGGTCAAGAGTTGGGCGATACGACCACCCCACCCGAGCCGCCGCAAGCCCGCCGCTGCCAGCAGGATCGCATCGTACTGCCCCTCGTCGAGCTTCCGCAAACGCGTGTCCAGATTGCCGCGAATGTTCTCGATCACCAAGTCCGGACGCAGGCGCTTCAACTGGGCTGCGCGGCGGAGCGAACTGGTGCCCACGCGGGCGCCCTGTTTGAGCTCGCCCAGAGTGATTCCGACCAGTGCGTCAAAGGGCAATTCGCGCTCCGGGATGGCGGCAATCGCCAGCCCGTCGGGCAGGACGGTGGGCAGGTCCTTGAGACTGTGCACGGCCAGGTCGATGCGGCCGTCCAGCAGCGCTTCCTCGATTTCTTTGGTAAACAGGCCCTTGCCGCCGACTTGCGCCAGCGGCACGTCGGTAATCTTGTCGCCGGTGGTCTTGATGATCTCGAGGCGCGTCTCGACGCCGAGCGACTGCAAGCACGCCTCGATGTGATGTGCCTGCCACAGCGCCAACTGGGAACCGCGGGACCCGATGGTTAAGCTCTGAGCCATGCTCACTCCTCCACACGGAACATGCGGCGAATCAACGCGATGGTCTCTTCCCCGTCAGGCAGCGCGGCGGCTCGGCGGATCTCCGTCAGCGGCCCGTGCGCGACCTTGTGCAACAACCCCCGCGTGTAGGCCGCCAGCGCCTCTTCCTGCTGCGGCGTGAGCGTACCCAGCTTGCCCTTTACGCGTTCCATTTCCGCCCGCGCCATCTCGTCGAGCTGTTGCTGCAATTTGACCAGGGTAGGAGCGACTTCGCGCGCTTTCCAGCGGTTCAGTAGCCGGTCGATCTCGCCGTCGATAATCTGCTCGGCGTCTTCGGCTTCCTTTTGACGGGTCTTGAGATTCTCCTCGACCGCCTTGCCCAGGTCGTCGATGTCGTACAGGAAGACGTTTTCAAGCTCGTTGACCGACGGTTCGACGTTGCGCGGCACGGCGATATCGATCACGAACATGGGCCGGTTGCGGCGCTTGTCCACCGCGCGTTTCACCTCGTCCTTGCGCAGAATGTAGTCCTGCGCGCCGCTCGAGGTCAGTACGATGTCCATTTCGGCCAGACGCGGCTTCCAGGCGTCGTAATCGATCACCTCGCCCTGGAACAAGGCGGCCATTTCCTCGGCGCGCCGGCGGGTGCGGTTGGTCACCAGTATCCGGTCGCAGCCCGAGCGGTGCAGGTGGCGCGCCGCCAGTTCGCTCATTTTCCCCGCGCCGGCGATCAACACCGTCTTGCCCTTGAGACTCCCGAAAATCTGGCGCGCCAGTTCGACCGCGGCGTAGCTCACCGAGACGGCGCTGCGCCCGATCTCGGTCTCGCTGCGGACACGCTTGGCCACGCCAAAGGCTCGCGTCAGAACGTCGTCGAGAATGCCGTGCAGCGTGCCCAGTTCGTGCGCCGCGGCGTACGCGGCTTTCATCTGTCCCAGAATCTGCGGCTCTCCGACCACCATCGAATCCAAGCTTGCCGCTACCCGGAAGATGTGCCGGATTGCGTCCCGGTCGGACAGTTCGTAAATGTAAGCTTCGAGCGAGGCGGGATCGGATTGATTGCGTTCCGCCAGAAAGCGACGTACTCCCTCGGCCGCATCGCTGGATTGCACGGTGACCGCGATCTCCACCCGGTTGCAGGTGGAGAGGATCATCGCCTCGTCGGAGCCGGGGATCTGGAGCAGCATCCTCAGCGCGTCCGCGAGGACCGACTCAGGGATGGCGAGCCGCTCGCGCACTTCCACCGGCGCGGTGTGATGACTCAAGCCTGTCAGCAACAACTTCATGAGTAAGGCAGATTCCCCAGCAGCGTTATCTGACCATCAGCGGCCGCAGTCCCACGTGGGCGGCCCAGGTCAACCCGCAGAATCCCAGTACGGCCAAGGCTAGAAACGCAGCCTTGCGCCCCCGCCACCCGGCGGAAGTGCGGAGAAACAGCATGACCAGGTAGAAACCCCAGGTCATGAGCGAGACCGCAATTTTCGGTTCGCTGATCCACTTGACTCCTAGTTCGATGGAGGCCCACGTGCTTCCCGCGATGACCGCCAGCGTGATGGCCACGAATCCGATGCTCATGGAATGGGTGATGATCGTATCGAGCGTACCCAGCGGCGGCACGCGCTCGATGTCCAGGAAACCCAGGAACGAACCAGTCATCTGCTTCTTCTTCAGCCGCTTCTCCTGCAGCAAATAGAACAGCGCGGCGCCGGCGCTCAGAAGCAATGCGGAATAGCCGACCAGAACCAGAACGATGTGCACCAGCAGCCAGATGTCGCGGATCTGGCGGTTGGCCCACGGCGCGATGGGCGCTCCCATGGCGGCAGCCACGCTCAGCACGGCGACCAGCGGGAACACGAACAGGCTGAGTCCCACGAACCGGTAACGCCAGTAGACCAGCAGGAACACGACGGCGAACATGAACGAGCACATCGAGGCCGTCTCGAAGAAGTTCCCCACCGGGATATGGCCCAGCGCCCGGGAGTGCTCGGCGATCGAAACGAAATGGAACACGACGGCCGTTTGGATTGCCGCCAGAGCAAACTGGAACATGCGTGTTTCACGACGGAGCAGGGTCAGGATGGAATCCGCGAGCCCCACCAGATACAGCGCGGCGGCGACGCGCAACCACAATATAGGAAAATCGTTCATGCCACAGGCACTTTCATTGACTCCAACGGAGGCTTCCGCAGGCCCAGCCAGTCATATCTCGGACGTTAACCTCAGTATAACTTGACGACCCCGTGCATGCCGTCGTGGCATGCTATGGCCATGGTAGTGAATCTCAAAGGGAAAACGGCTCTGGTGACGGGCGGATCCAGGGGCATCGGCCTGGCGATTGCGGCACGGCTGATCGAGGCGGGGGCCTCGGTGGCCATCTGCTCCAAGCGTGCGGAGAGTGTCGAGGAGGGTTTGAAGGCGCTGACGGGGCGCTTTCCCCAGGCTGGCGTAAAGATTGCAGGCATTGCGGCCGATGTCTCGAACCGGGACTCGGTGGCCGCCCTGTTTGCCTGGTTCGACCAGCAATTCGGGAACCTGGACATCCTGGTGAACAACGCCGGAGTAGGGATTTTCAAGAACCTCGCCGAGATGAACGCGGAGGAATGGAGAACGGTTCTGGGAACGAACCTGGACGGCGTCTACTACTGCATTCACGAGGCGCTGCCCAGACTCAAGCAGCGCGGAGGGGGCTGGATCGTGAACATAGCGAGTCTTGCAGGAAAGAACGCCTTCGCCGGCGGGGCCGCCTACAACGCCTCCAAGTTCGGTTTGTGCGGAATGTCTGAAGCAGTGATGCTGGACCACCGATATGAGGGTATTAAGATCACCACCGTGCTACCGGGCAGTGTGAGCACAGGCTTTGGACTGTCGGCGGAGGCGGAGTGGAAGATCGCGCCAGAGGATGTTGCGGATGCCGTGGCGATGGTGCTGGGCATGCCGGACAGGACGCTGATCAGTCATGTGGAAATACGGCCCTCAAGACCGCCAAAGAAGTAGTTCAAGGCGGTGCCGGGGGCGGGAGAAACGGCAGTATGAGCGAACCCACCCCGCAGAGCCGGTCGTCCCGGGCGACCAGTGCCCAAGGCCCGCCCGTGAAGGCTGGAATTCGACCCGGTCGAGGCCGGTCCAGCGCGGATCGGGCCCGGACAGACCAACGGCCGAAGTACGACCCCCGATCTGGAGTGCCCGCGGTTCGCGCGGTCCTGAATGAAGCAGAGCAAGCGCCCATGCGCAGTGCCCGGGCCGCGGTGCATGCGGGGCATTTCTGGCGCCATGAGCCCGAAAAGCACGAACGGACAAACCGGCACCTGAGCGAGGCGGGTGGACGCCTGAGGCTGGATCCGGACGAGAATGGGGGTGCGGCGGCGAGCCTCCAATCGGAATTGGAGAGCAGGATCGCCGGTCAGGCTGAAGCGGTCCGCGAGATCGTCAACGTCTATCAGATGCACCTCGCCGGTCTGGCGGCGCCCGGCCGGCCGGTTGGTGCGTTGCTTCTGCTGGGCCCCACCGGCACCGGCAAGACCAGGATTGTGGAGGCGATGGCCGAAGCGCTGGTGGGCACGCCGCGGGCGGTTCTCAAGATCGACTGCGGGGAGTTCCAGCACAGTCACGAGATTGCGAAGCTGGTCGGCTCGCCGCCCGGTTACCTGGGTCATCGTGAAACGCATCCGCTGCTGAGCCAGGAAGCGTTGAATCAGTACCACACGGAGCGCGTGAAGGTCAGTTTCGTGCTCTTCGACGAGATCGAGAAAGCCTCCGATGCGGTGTGGAACCTGCTGCTCGGGGTGCTCGACAAAGCGACGCTTACCCTAGGCGACAACCGGCGGGTGGACTTTTCGGACTCCATCATCTTCCTCACCAGCAATCTGGGAGCAAGGGAGATGAGCGCGATCATGAATCCGGCCCTCGGCTTCGACGCGGGCTCGGTCACCAGTTGGAAGGAGTGTTCCGAGGACTCCATGAACCGCATTAAGCGTGCGGCCATCGAGGCAGCCCGGCGCAAGTTCACCCCGGAGTTCATCAACCGCCTGGACAAGCTGATCGTGTTTCACCCATTGGGCGAGAACGAATTGCGGCGCATCGTGGATATCGAACTCGGCCGCCTGCAGGATCGCATTCTCACAAATGCGGCGGCGGGCGGGTTCGTACTGAGCGTCACCGCAGGCGTTCGCGAGCGTCTGCTCAGGGAAGGCGTGGATCCCAGATATGGCGCCCGTCACTTGCGGCGAGCCATCGAGTCGCTGATCGTGCAGCCGCTATCCAGCCTGGTCGCGAGCGGTAAGGTGCGTCAGGGCGACATGGTCGAGATCGGCGACGATGGCGGAGTGCGCCTGGCGTTCTGCTTGGTTGGCCAGGACCTGTCCCTGCAGACCATGAGCAATTCTGCCGGGCCCAGCGTCGCGCCACTGCTCAGAATGGCGGCCGGGCTGGGAGCCGAAGCGGACTCTGCCAGGGTGTGAGAGGGCGCGGGTGGAAGGAAGCGCCCAACACCTCGGGGACCCGATTCTCCAGACTACTCGCGCATTCTCCAGGGCGAACGTTCGCTCCACCCTTCCAATGTCTGGGTGGCCCAGGTGATCGTCTTCTCCGTATGGCAGGATGTGCAGGGGCTCGGGATCTTGCTCCGCTCCGTCATGGCCGGCGTGATGAATCTGAACGTGTGGCTGCGCACGAAATCGTCAGGGGTGGTCTGCTCGATGCGCGGCATGTGGCACGCCACGCATTCGTTGCCCTCGCTTCCGGCTTTGTGATGCGTGTGTTCCGTAATCGAAGCCGCATGTGGGCCGTTAGGCGAGCCCGGCCCGTGGCACTGCAGGCACATCTCGGAAGGCGGGCGGAGCAGATCCGCATCGTAGCTCGTCCCGTGCGGGTCGTGGCAACTGAAGCAGGTCACGCCGTGAGTGTACATGGCACTCTGAACGAAGTCGTTGCCTTGCATCCGGTTCTTGTGCGCGGTGCCATCGGCGAAATGGGTGAAGCTGGTTTCGCCCAAACGATGCTCCTCCAATTGCCAGAAGTCGCTGAGATGATTCCGCATGTTGAAACCCACCGGCCAATCGACGTGCTGGCCTTCGATGGGATCGCGCGGGGGGCGGCCTTGCGAGTGGCACTGAATGCAGGTGTCGCTGGCGCGCACCGGATCGAGCCTGCCCGGATTCACAATCGTGTCGCGCGCCGGGCTCTTGACGTGGACGCTGCCTGGTCCGTGGCAGCGCTCGCAGCCCACGTTCCACTCCGTCACGGTCCTGGTGCGCAGGTTGTAATTCACTGAGTGGCACCCGTCGCAAAGCGGGCCCGTCGGCCGCTTCATGTTGTCCGCCGGATACAGTCCGGACCACCAGTCGGTCCCGCTCTTCACGAAGTAAGGCAGCCACTTGGAGTGCGCCACGTCCCATTGGGCCGGCAAGGGGAAGTAGTCGTCGCCCACCTTCGTGAAATAGCGCTGCTTCCACTTGCTGCCGTACACGAAGGCGATGTCCTGCTTCGTAAACGTGACCAGCGGGTTGGCCTTGGAAAGGTCAGGCAGAATGGCCTCGGGATCCTGGGCGGGATCGCGCACGACGTTCGCCATTCTGGTCTTCTTCCAGCGCTCGTAGAGGGCGCGATGGCAGGTCTTGCAGGCCGCTGAACCGATGTAGGCCGGCTCTGCGGAATCCGCGGTTGCAGCCACCGCTGGAACGAGGAGACACGCCGCGAGAACTCCCAGGAATGGTCCTCTGTGCATAGGGATTGAGTATAACCCGGCCGCACGGGGAAGTTTCGCCGGCCAGTCGCGCGGCCCGGCCGCAAGTATCAGATTTGTGCCGGCTGAGCGGCGTCATTGAGCTGCCAATTCAGGCCGCCGCGATGAGGTCGTTACTGTTCAAATAGCGCGTTTGCTTCTTCGTACGAGATCGGCCCGTCGAACACGCTGGCCAGCGATCCGGTCTCCTGGATCTCGCGCGCGATCCGGCGGGTCAGGCCGATCGCGGCCCGCGCAATGCCCGAGCCCGTACTGAGTCGCGCGACCCCGATCTGCTGCAATTGGCTAATCGGCGGAACGGCGGGGCCGATCAGGATGTTCAGCGGGAAATGCAGCGCTTCGACGAATGCGCGGATCAGGTCTTCTTCTTGAATCCCAGGCACAAACACGCAATCGGCGCCTGCTTCGATGTAAGCGCGCAACCGGTCGAGGGCGATTTCAAAGCGTCTGGCAGGCTCGCCGATGCCAGCGAGGTACACATCGGTTCGGGCGTTGATGACCAGTGGCACCCCCATGTCGTCGCCGACGCGCCGGATGGTCTGGATCTTGCGTACCTGCGTCTGCATTTCAACCAGTTCGCCGTGGGAACCGCCATCCAGGTCCTCGACGTTCAGGCCGACCGCGCCGGCTTCCAGCACCGCCGCCGTCGTGACGGCCGGGTCGTCGTAGCCGGCTTCGAGATCAGCCGTCACCGGGACGCCGACGCAGTCCGTGATGCGCTTGACCGCGATCAGCATCTCCTCCGCGCGGATGTGCTGCCCGTCCGGATAGCCCAGTGAGAACGCGATGCCCGCGCTGGTCGTCCCGATCGCCGGAAACCCAGCGGCTTCAAAGACCCGCGCACTGGCGCAGTCCCAGGCGTTCGGCAGCACCAGCAGCGTCGGGCCGTGGTGGAGATCGCGGAGTCTCGTTGCTTTGACGGCCTGGTCGGTCATGACTCTCATGCTACGAATCATACCCCGCTCCAGGCCGGTCGCGGGTCTGCTGCTCCCGCGCTTACTTGTGACCTAGCGTTTGCCGCTCTGCATGGCGGCCATGCGGGCCTGGCTCGCGCGCGTCAGGTGCGGCACCACGCCCACCATCCGCTCCAGCAGCATGAGTTGACCGCGATGGTGCATCTCGTGCTCCTTGACGCCCATGATCATCTCGAAGCGCGACTTGCCGTCCGGCGTCGCCCCGGGGCCGAAGGTCACCCACTCGCCCAAAACGTCCTCGGACAGGCCCTCCACCCAGTTCGCGAACCGTTCTCCGCTCGTGCGCAGAAGTTCCAGGATCTGCGCCTTGTCGCGCGGGACTCGCTCGTCGGCCCGCATCCCGGCGATAAACGCGGGAAAGTCGAAGCCCACCAGGGTCGTCAGACGCTCCCCGCCGTGGACCTGCTCCTGCAATCTGCTGGTCAGCGCGATGTGCACCAGCGTTTGTGCGATGGTCTGCGTCTCGGGCGTAGCTCGAAACCCGTAGTGCTCTTCACCGATGTCTTCGGCGATGGTGAGAGTATTCTTGCGGACTACGCGAAAGCTTGCTGCCAGTTCCCGGGCCCCATAGTAATTCATGTAGCCAGTCTAGCGTTGGTCGGAAACCAGGCGTGCTGAACTTGATTCGCGACATCGCCACACGGTGTTTCTGGAGGATACAGTCACAGGTTGAACGGATTAACGCGCCCGCTAGTCCTTTTACCTCCCAGCCCGCATAAGTCCTGGCGCACAATATGGACATGGGCGCGGATTTTCGCAGACTGCTCGACGATCTGCACAAGGGCAACCGGGCCGCTTTGGACGACATGATGCCCGAGGTGTACTCGGAATTGCGCCGTCTGGCGGAGGGCTACATGCAGCGCGAGCGCCCGCAACATACTCTGCAGCCGACCGCCTTGGTGAACGAAGCCTACCTGAGGCTGATCGGCCAGGAGAGTGTGGACTGGAGCAACCGTGCCCAGCTGTTGGGCGTCGCGGCCCGCATGATGCGCCGCGTTCTGCTCGATCATGCCGCGGGTCACAATGCCGCCAAGCGCCCCGGGTTGCTGGCTCAAACGCAACTGGGCGAGGCTGAGGCGGTGGCGTTTCCCAAGCCCGTCGACATCGTCGACATGGACATCGCGCTCAACGAGTTGCAAGTTTTGGACCCGCAACTAGCCTCGCTGGTCGAACTGCGGTTTTTCGGCGGGCTGACCATCGACGAGGCTTCCGAAGTGCTGGGTACATCGCCCGCGACGGTGGAACGCGAGTGGGCGACCGCCCGGCTCTGGCTGCGCCGTAGATTGAACCGAGACCAACCCGCATGACCCCGGAGGAGTGGCACCAGGTCAAGGCCCTGCTCCAGACTGTCCTTGAGCAGCCCCCACCTGCGCGGTCGAGCTACCTGGAGGAGCATTGCGCCGGCGCTTCGGAACTCCGCCGCGAGGTTGAGGAGTTGCTGAGTTTCGAGGAGCAGGATCAGGCCGGCCTAGCCCTTCCAATCTCCAAATGGAAAACCGCCGTCGCTGAGCCGGACCCGCCTCCGGAGGCCATTCCCGACCGTGCCGGACCCTATCGCATCGTGCGCCGCCTGGGGGAGGGCGGCATGGGCGTGGTGTATCTCGCCGAACGCGACGACGGCGATTACCGCCAGCAGGTGGCGGTAAAGGTGGTGAAATCCGGTCCGCACGCGGCTGACTTTGTGCGGCGGTTTCGCCGCGAGCGGCAGGTGCTGGCCGAGTTGCAGCACCCCAACATCGCCCGACTGATCGACAGTGGGGCTACCGCCGGCGGCCAGCTTTACTACGTGCTGGAGTACGTGGACGGACTGCCCGTCACCACCTATGCCAGGGACCATCGACTTACGCTGCGTCAGCGGCTGCAGATTTTCCGCCTGATTTGCTCGGCGGTGACCCACGCCCACCGCAAGCTGATCATCCATGGCGACATCAAGCCGGGCAACATCCTGGTAACCGCGGACGGCACTCCCAAGCTCCTGGACTTCGGACTGGCGCGGGTGTTTCAGAACACTCCCGGCGCCGAGCAGACCCCGAACTCCACGGTGGCAATGCTCACCCCTGAGTACGCCAGCCCGGAGCAGGTGCGCGGCGAACGTCTGACCACTGCGACGGATATCTACTCGCTGGGAGTGCTGCTGTGCGAGTTGCTGTGCGGCCACAGCCCGTACCCGGTGAAGGAACACTCGCCGCTCGAGATCTACCGCGCCATCTGCGAGCAGGAGCCCGTGCGCCCCAGTTCGATTGTCAGGAAGCGCGCAGGCAGCGAGGCCGCGGCCGTCCGCCCACAAGAGTTGAAGGGCGACCTGGACAACATCGTGCTGATGGCCCTGCGCAAGGAAACCGAGCAGCGCTACGGCAGCGTGGAGGAATTGGAACGGGACATCCAAAGGCACGTGGCGGGGTTTCCCGTACGTGCTTCGCGCGGGTCGTCGATCTACCGCTGCAGGAAATTCATCGTACGGCATAGCTGGGGCGTCGTGGCGGCTTTGACGGGTGCACTGCTGGCAAGCGCCGCCGCGGCAGTTATCTGGTGGCAGGGGTGGCAGGCGCGCCAGCGCTTCAACGACTTGCGCCAGTTGGCCCATGCGGTGGTCTTCGACCTGCACGACGCGATCCAGGATCTGCCCGGCTCAACGTCGGCCCGGCGGCTGCTGGTCGAGCGTGCGCTGGTCTATCTCAGGACTCTGGATGCGTCCGGCGGCAAGAACCGGGAACTACAGATGGAAATCGCGCTGGCCTACGACAAGATCGGGCAGGTTCAAGGCAGTCCGGGGAGAGCGAATACGGGCGATCTGTCCGGCGCATTGCGGAGCTTCGAGCGGGCCCGTGCGATCCTCACGGCTCTGGCGCACGAAGGGCCCAAGGATCTGAGAACACTCGATGCGCTGGCGCTGGCCGACGAGCACCAGGGCGACATCCACGACCAACGCGGCGAGATGGTTTTGTGGCGGGAATTGCGCCGGGAGGCGACGGCTTTGCGCTGGCAGATCGCGCGTGCGAATCCTGGAGCGCCTGGCTACCGGGCGGCTGCACTCTGGAACGAGGCCTACAACCTGAGCGGAGACAATCGTTACCCCGAGGCCGCGGTCGCTTACGAGCGGGCCTTGACGGCGAATCTGGAGGCGGTGGCCGCCGATCCGGGGAACGCGGGTTTGCGCCGCACAACGGCGCGCATCCACCGCAATCTGGCGACTTGCTACCACGAAACCGGCCGTCCCCTGGAGGCGTTGGACCAGTACAGGCAGGCTCTGATCATTGACCAGGAACGGGTCGCCGCCGCGCCCGGGGATGCGCGGGCGAGAATGGAACTGTCCTGGGATCACCTGGAGACGGGCTGGATTCAGCACGAACGGAAGCGTGACCCGGAGGCGGAACAGAGCTTCGCGCTGGCACTCGGACTGCAAGAGCAGCTAGCGACCGCGGACCCGCAGAATTCGCTGGCAAGGCTGGAGATCGGCAAACTCAAAGTGACCGCTGCGCCCGCTTGCGAAGGCGCCGGCCACCGCCAGCGCGCTATTCAATACCTGCAGGATGCCACGCGTGTGTTTGAGGGTGCGCTGACCATCGACCCCTCCAACGACGACGCGCGTTACCACCTGGGTTGGGCCTGGTCGAACCTGGGGGAAGTGTACATTCGCGGCGCTGGCGGCGCCAGTTCGGGTTGGAGAATGGCATCCGAATGCTTCTCGCGCGCGGCCGAAGCACTGAATCGCCTGAAGGTGGATGGGAAGCCTGATGGGGGATTTAATCCGAAGGTGTTAATTGCGCACGTCTCGCAGCGGCTCGCCGAATGCCGCAGGCATCGAAATTAGATGCCCGCGGCAAGCAACCTGACAGCGGTCCCGCCCCAAATGCTACGCCAGCGACACGCACGAGCGTTCGGGCCGGCCTCCACTCCGTCGCTGTCTTGATCGACCTCGAGGAATCATCGCCCTCCGAAAAGGCTCGTCCCAACGAATTACACGTTCCGTTGGACGTGTTGCGATAAACCCTTCTGGTTGGACACTTCCTCCAGTCCTCTTAACCATTCAGGAGTACATCCCGAACGAAAGGAAGAAGCGTCCGCTACTCTGTAACGCGGCAATCCTCGGAAGACTCCCTCAGAAAGAAATCGCCTTTTGAAATATTCTGAGACAAACGCAGGCTTGGCGTTACGCATTGGGCCGCCGCCGCGCCTGATCTACTGGAAGTCAAAACCAATATGCGCACCCTCTTCTTCTGTATACTCGCGGCGGCACTCACCGCTTCCGCCAAGGACTATAAGGTCACAGGCAAGATCGACATCGGCGGCCCCGCCACGTTCTGGGACTATCTGACGACCGACTCCGATGCCCATCGGATTTATGTTTCCAACGGGACGCGCGTCGTCGTCGTGGACACGGCGGCAGGCAAGGTGATCGGCGAGATTCCAGACACGCCCGGCGTGCACGGCATCGCGCTCGCTCAAGGACTGGGCAAGGGTTTCATCAGCTGCGGACGGGCGAACAAAGTCGTGGTTTTCGACCTGAAGACGCTGAAGGCCACTTCTGAAGTCGCCACGGGCAAGAATCCGGACGCGATCTCTTACGAGCCGGTCTCCGGCCGCGTGTTCACCTTCAACGGTGGATCGAAAGACTCGACCGCATTCGACGCCAAAACCGGCAAACTGGCCGGCACCATTCCCATGGGCGGCAAGCCTGAATTCGCGCAGATCGACGGCAAGGGCAAGCTCTACGTGAACAACGAAGATACCAGCGAGATTCTGGAAGTGGATGCCAAGGCGCTGACGGTATCGCGCAAATGGTCCCTGGCGCCGTGCGAGGAGCCCTCGGGGCTGGCCATCGATACGAAACACGCCCGGCTGTTCTCGGTATGTGGCAACAAGTTGATGGCGATCAGCGACATCAAGGCGGGTAAGCTGCTCACGACCCTGCCCATCGGCGAAGGCGCTGACGGCGTGGCGTTCGATCCCGGCACTGGTACGGCGTTCAGCTCAAACGGCGAGGGCACGATGAGCGTGGTGAAGGAAGTAAAAGGCAAGTATGAAGTCGTCCAGACCGTGACCACCAAACGCGGCGCCCGTACCGTCACCGTAGATCCCGCGACACATCGCGTCTACACCCCGACGGCTGCGTTCGGCCCCGCGCCGGCGGCGACCGCGCAGAACCAGCATCCGCGGCCACCGATGCTAGCCGACACGTTCCATTTGCTGGTTGTAGCGGAAGAGTAGTTCGTCTTGAGACAGGGCGTCGCTCCGGCGTCGCCCTGACCGCTCCTCAAATGCAGTAGAGGAACACGACTTCGTCCACGTGCGCGGCGGCCTCGTGCGCTTCCGCCACAGCCGCGACGGGCTGATCCAGCAGCAACTTCGCTGGCTCTGTTACGGTGGTCCGCGCCAGGTAGTCGCGCAGCGCCGTAGTGACTACTTCGCCTACGGGTCGGCCCTCCAGCGCGGCTCGGGCGCGCGCCGCCCGGTAGGTCGAAGCATCGAGGTTTCGGATAAGCATGTCCATTTTAGGGGCCGGTACCAATCTACACCGGGGCCCCCTCGCTCCGCACCTCGAAGCACCTCGTTCCTGTGGGTCTTGACCGAAGCGAGGAAAGGAAGCTGCAGTGCCCACCCCGCGCGCCCTTCCAGTACAATTCAAGGGAACAATGTCATCCAGTCCTTCTTTGCTCCGCCAGGTTGGTTTGTACAGTGCGACGGCCATCGTGATCTCGAACATGGTCGGGCAAGGCATCTTCACGACCACGGGTTACCTGGCCGGCGATCTGGGCGATCCCAAGGTCGTGCTGGCCATCTGGCTGGTGGGCGCGGTATTCGCCCTGGCAGGCGCGTTTTGCTACTCCGAATTGGGCATCAACTTCCCAGCCTCGGGAGGCGAGTACGTCTACCTGACCCGCGCATTCGGCCGCACCTGGGGTTTCATGAGCGGCTGGACCAGCTTCTTTGCGGGCTTCTCCGCGCCCATCGCGGCCTCGGCGCTGGCCTGCTCGGACTATGCGGGCTATTTCTTCCCGGCGCTGCGGCAGGACCACGCCTGGTACCGCGTCGGCCCCGCCTCGTTCGGGCTGCAGTTCGGCGGCGCGCAGATCGCCGCGGCTGGTCTCGTCCTCGTCTTCACCTTGTTGAACCTGTTTGGGGTCCGCTTCATTTCCCGCATTCAGAACACGCTCACTTCGTTGAAAATCGTCGTCATCGTCGTCTTCATCGTCCTGGGGATTGCCATCGGGCACGGCAGTTGGAGCCACCTCTCCCAGCCCATGGTCCGTACGACCACCACGGCCCTCCCGGCGCAGTTCGTGATCAGCCTGTTCTGGATTTACGTGGCCTATAGCGGGTGGAACGCGGCGGCGTACATCGCCGAGGAATTGAAGCGGCCGGAGCGCACCCTTCCGCTGGCCTTGACGCTCGGCACGGGCCTGGTAGCCGCCCTCTACATGTTGCTCAACGTGGTCTTCCTCTACGCGGCTCCGCTGAAGGAAATGAGCGGCGTGCAGGCGGTCGGCTCGCTGGCCGCCCAGAAGCTCTTCGGCAGCGAGGGCGCCGCGCTGTTCAGCGGACTGGTGGCGCTGTCCCTGGCGGCCACAGTCAACGCCATGGTGACCATCGGGCCGCGGCTGTACTACGCCATGGCAAAGAACGGTGCGTTCATCCCCGCGGCGGCCAAGGTCCACCCGAAATGGCGCACACCAGTCAACGCCATCCTGTTCCAGGGCGCCTGCGCCGCCCTGATGACGATGGTGAATTTCGGCTCGCTGATTCTGTATATCGGTTACCTGCTCAACTTCTTCGCGGTGCTGGCAGTGATCAGCCTGTTCCGCTTCCGGGGCCGCGACGGCTGGCGCAAACTCCCCGTCGTGAGCTTCGCCTGGCCGCTCGTTCCGCTGGTGTTCGTGCTGCCGGGCATCTGGATGACCATCTACGGGATGCGTCTGGAACCGGTCATTTCGGCGGCAGCCGCGGTCACGCTCGGTTCCGGGGCGCTGTTCTATCACTGGAAACTGCGCGGCGGTTTGCCGGCGGTCGGCGGCGTCTGAAGCTCGGGAACCAGCACCACGTGCAGGTGCTGTTTCGGGTATGGTGAGAGAGGGACAATCGTAATGATGCGTCAGACGTTTCTATATCTCTCTCATAACAAAGGTCTACGTCGTTGGATGGAGACCTCCAGGCTGGCCGCCGGGCTGACTGGCAGGTTCGTGGCGGGCAATACGCTCGAAGCGGCCATGGGCGTTTGCGGCAGACTTCACGGCGAGCATCTGCTCTCCACCATCGACCATCTCGGCGAGAACGTCACCACAGCGGCGGAGGCCGTGGAGTTCCGCCGCTCCATCGAAGACGTCTACCATTCGATTGCCGCATCCGCTCTGCCGCACACGGTTTCCATCAAGTTGACGCAGTTGGGGCTCGACCTGTCGACGGAGCTTTGCCGGACCAACACCGACATCCTGGCGCGCATGGCGGCGGAGCAGGGCAGCCGGCTCGAAATCGACATGGAATCGCACGAGTACGTGGACCGCACGCTCGCGATCACGGCAGATATGCACGCGCAGTACGGCCGTGTCCGCTGCGTCCTGCAGGCCTATCTGCATCGCACCGAGGACGACGTGAAGCAGGTGAATCGGCTCAGAATCCCGGTCCGGCTGTGCAAGGGCGCGTACAACGAGCCGGCGTCCGTGGCGTTCCCGTCGAAAGCCAGCGTGGACGCCAACTACCTGAAACTCACGCGGATGCTCGTCTCCGAGGGCAGTTTTCCGGCCTTCGCGACGCACGATCCCAAAATGATCGAGGGTGCGCTCGACGCCGTGGCGAAAGCCGGTCGAAAACCAGGCGATTTCGAGTTCCAGATGCTGTATGGGGTGCGGCGCGATCTGCAATCGAAGCTCGCGGCGAAGGGCTACGGGGTGCGGCTGTACGTGCCTTACGGCAACGCCTGGTATCCGTATTTCATGCGCCGCCTGGCGGAGCGCCCGGCCAACGTCTTCTTCCTGGCAAAAAACCTGTTGCGGGCGTAGGCCGCGGTGTGGTGCGCATAGATCGCACTCTCGTTCAAAACGCGAACTGGGGCCACACTGTGGCCCCCCTTTGCCCTATGCGCCTATTTTCGAGCGAGGAGTTATCTCTTGCCAGACACTACTTGCGCCGGAAGCGCAGCAGGCCCAGCCCGAGCAGGCCACCCAGGAGCAGGCTGACGGAGGCCGGTTCAGGAATTGCGGATGCTGGCGTAAACGTCTGCGCCAGCAGTTGATAGAACAGTGCATTGTTGCCTAGGTCGCCTGGGAACAGATTGACATCGACGATTCCATCCGCGCTTCTTGCGATCATATTGATCCCAGCGCCATCGGTGGCCAGGAGCGTGGCACCAGGCGCCAGGTCCGGATGGGCGAAATTGCCGTTGTGGAAAAACGACACGTCCGAAAGCGTGATCCCAGCGAAGATCGGGTCCGATGGAACCGTGGCGACCAGTTGTCCGGTCACGTTTCCGTTGTTGCCAACGTTCAGCAGTGCGACATCGGAGCCCGTCATGACGGCACCGCCGATTGCCCATGGGTTACTAAACCCGTACGTGCCAATTGTCAGCTTCTTTCCACCCAATGCATAGTACTGGCTCAAAACGTCGCCGAGGGCAATCGAATTAGCTGGAGGGAAATTGGTAAATGCCAGCACATAATCGTACGAACTCAGCTGCGCCAAAGTTGGAGTACTGCCGTAAGCGTCGATCGCCGTCACGGACGTGAAATCTCCGGTAGCCAGCATTTCTGCTACGGCGCCGCCGAAATCTGAGTTAACGATTGCGAGAGACCCGGCTTGCGCTGTGAACGCGCAGGTGAGCACCCCGAAAACTGCGATCGAAAAGAGTTTTTTGATCGGACTCATTTAACTCCTCCTCATACTGGCTCTCCATGCCGGAGAACCGGATCATACGCTGCAAAGGATTCTTGCATTCCTTCCCATCGGATTCAATGGATCTCCGGGTTTGAAAGTACTATTTCTTTGCATCTAGCTGGTCTTCCTAAAGCCCCACCAAAACATGCGAAGGTGTCAGGATGGATATATAAACTTATACAGTTTGCAGGAGCATCCATAAGCCGTGAATCCAGTTAATCTGAGCGAAAAGTTCAGCTTGTTTTCCGAGTACTGGCGTCCGAAGGTGGCGGCCCGCCTGAACGGACAGGAAGTCAAACTGATCAAGGCGCGGGGCGTCTTCCCCTGGCACAAGCACGCTCGCGAAGACGAGATGTTCCTGGTTTGGCGGGGCGTCTTCCAGGTTGAATTCCGGGACCGGCTGGTGACTTTACATCCGGGCGAGCTGCTGGTGGTTCCGGCCGGCGTGGAACACCGTACTCTGGCTGAGGAGGAAGCCGAAGTGCTGTGCTTCGAGCCGGCTGGCGTGCGCAACACCGGCGATATCGTTGACCCGGATTTCACCGCTCCGCAGGGCGCCGGAATCTAGCGGCAACGCCAGGCGTGGCCTGAGCAAGGCGGCCGGGCGAATTGGATCCCCCACAGTTTGCACAATGTATTGGAACTTCCCGGCAGTTCCCCAGTCTAATAACTGGGAGGCACCGTGAAGTACTGGGCTTACTTTGCCGCGAAGCTGGCAGTCGTCGCCGTGTTTCTGCGCGCGGTCTGGGACGTCATGAACCGGCTGCTGCCCGAACCGCCTCTGGTCCTCCATCAGCACGTCTCGCGCTACCCGCAGGACCTGGTCTGGACCAGCGCCATCTTCTGCCTGTTCATGCTTGGCGTCGGGCTGGTTTATCTGGTCGTGTGGGATCAGCGGACGCGCTGCCGCACCTGTTTACGGCACCTGCGCATGCCGCTCGCCAAAGGCACCTGGAGCAAGGCGATTCTGCTGAATCCGCCCGAACTCGAATCGATCTGCCCGTTCGGCCACGGGACCCTCACGGAGTCCGAGGTGCACATCGACGGCGGCAGGCCGGCGGAGTGGACTGCGCACGAGGACGATATCTGGAAGGAGTTGGAGAGCCTCGACCGCAAAGGCTAGCAGCGGGGCGGTCAGTCGCCCGAGCCCTGCACCGCTTGCGGCTGCCGTGCGGAGAGCCACCATTGCTTCGCCAGCGCGGGCACTCCCGGGAACCCCTTCCAGCCGGTTTTCGCCACCGAGAGCAGCACCATGGACGCGATCACGAAGATGTCCAGCAGCAGAGTCTGCGGCACCGTCAGGGTCTCTTTCCAGGCCCCCAGCCAGCGCCCGTACACCAACTCGGTGTGGACCCAATAAACCAGCAGCGATGTGACACCCAACTGGCGCACGAAACTCCAGCGGTCCGGGTTCAGGTAGCGTGTCAGCACGAAGGCCCAGCAGGCTATCAGCAGGATCACGCCGACCTTGATCAGGATCAGCAGCGGGCTATCCAGCCAGAAATCCGACTTCGGATACAGGCTGAACGGCAGGTCTGAGGCGAAGCGCGACGCGTAAATCAGCACGAGTCCCAGCAGGCCGGCCCAGGGCATCGCGCGCGGCAGGTCCTCGTCCTTGACCAGACGCAGGATCGATCCGCAGCACAGGCCGAACGCCACGAAAGCCCCCCACGGGAACAGCGAGAAAAAGTCGTGGCTGGGGACGATGTAGTTGCGCAGCAACGTGGGCAGCCAGCCCAGGTCCATCTGGGTGACGAACGGCGAGCCGCAGGCGATGGCCAGTCCGGCCAGTGCGCCGTAGCGGATTCGGCCCGGCGTGTCGAGCAGCGCCAACGGGGTCAGCAGAGCGACCGCCGCGGCCATGCAGTTCAGGATGTCCACCTTGAAAATGTTGATCCACTCGCTTTGCCCGAAGGCGGTCGCCCACATCTGGAAATGGAACAGCAGGCCGATCAGCAGCAGGTAGCGTGCGCGCAGCAGGGTGGTGAGCATCCGGCGCGAACCGGAGGGTTCGTTCCTGCTCTGCGAATCCATCAAAAAGCCCAGCGTGACGCCCGTGAGAAACAGGAAGACGGCGGGGGTCAGGCCTCCAAAAAACTGGCTGAAGACGTAGAAGCTGTCGTTCCTTAGATCCTTGTGCGTGAAGGAGTTGGAAACGTGGCCCTGCAGCATGATGCAGGCCGCGAAACCGCGCGTCCAGTCCAGGAACGCCAGTCGCTTGCTGGCGCTGTGGGGGGAGGCCATTACTTCTGCGGCGTTTCCTTCTTGACGCCCTTCGGAAGCTTGAGCTTGACGCTCGCTTCGGTCAATGAACTGGGATTGATCTTCAAGTTGGAGTACTGGAGTTCAATCGTATCCCTGGACGGCTGCAGCACTTTCATCCGGACCGGATAGCCGCCCGGCTGGGCGATCCAAAGGTCGATGCCGCGGACTTGATCTCGCGCTTCCGCCGCTTTCGGCTCCAACAAAAGATGGTCGGCCTTGCCGCCGTCGATCGTCGTCAATTCCACATACTTAATGTTGTAGTTCTTCCGCAGATCCGCCCCGGACGAGCCGAATCCCAGCAGCAGAAACTGATCCACAAGGTGGGACTCTTTGCCGAGGTTGTACTCCTGAACCGTGTTGATCTTCGGGTAGTACATCTGCACCTTGCTCTTGGCGAAGGCGACGGCGCGCTCCTCGGGCTTCGTGAATTCCGCCAGCATCCGCATGTCCTGCGGAGTCGGCCGGTACATCGAAATGCGACCCGACTCTTCTTCGGTGTCCTTGGCGAAATAGGTGAAGGAGATCTTGCGCAAATCGGCCGTCACGCCCCGGAATGTCTTCGAGAGGGCATCCATGTGATGCAGCGTCGTTTCGACGGATTGGGCGCCAGCGACGGCGGCGGCCAGCGCGAAGACGGCAAGTAAGCGGCGAATAAGGGGGAACTTCATGTTCAGCAGGGCTTTGCGGACCGGACTAGGGCTTGAGGAACGCCATGAAACCTTTGACTTCATCATCCGGATCCGCGACGGTCTCCAGACGAATCAGCTGCATCTTCTTGCCGGTCCGTTTTTGCACCAATTCGACTGCCTTTTGCCCGCGCTGGCTGATTGGCGTGTTGCGCATCTCGACGGGATCGATCCAGAAAACAGCCTCTTTGGGCGGGCTTGGGATCTGCACGACACCCACCGCGCGGGGCTGGTCCTTGAACACGTCACGCGGCGTCAAGAAGATAAAAGCCAGGATCAGCGCGACAACGATGTCGTACTGCCAAGTCATTCGCGGGAATTCCCAAAAGATCAGGCGGCGCATGCCCTTTTGTCCCAGTGTATCATCCGGCTCCAGTAGGGACTCCGGCGCAATCGCTCAAGTTACTTACTTCGACTTGGGCGGGGCCTTGCGGTCTTTTCTGACGGGCGCTTCGACCTCTTTTTGCCGGTCGATCACGGACGCGATCTCCTGCAGGCGCAAGGCCTGGCAATGGGAGCAGTAGCCGCCGATTTCGGTGCGGGCGATCAGAATCTGGAACCCGAACGTCGTTTCCACCTGCCTTCTGAGGCGGGTCAGCGGGTCGCCGTAAAACTCCTCCACGCGGCCGCAGCGGAGGCAGATGATGTGGGCGTGTTCCTGTTTATTGCGCGTCTCGTAATAGTGCTGGTCGCCGCCAAAGTGCATCAGGTCGAGTTCATCGACCATCCCGCCCTCTTTCAGCATTTTGATGGTGCGGTAGACGGTGACGCGATTCAACTTCGGGTCGCGGGCGTTGGCGAGTTTGAACAGAGTTTCGGCGTCGAGATGCTCGCCTGATTTCTCGATCAGGTCCAGCAGGAGTTGGCGTTGACGGGTCAGCCGGATGCCGCGCTTTTGGAGAGTCTGGCTGGAGGTGTCCTGCTTCATGCTGCGCTTCCCCGATTGTACACGCGTGGTTTCAATGTGGGGCGCGAATGTGGGGCGGCTCTCCGAGCCGCGCGGGCTCTCCAGAGCCCGCATCGCTTGCTTCGCGGCCGCTCGGAGTGTCGCCCCGCCTATTGAGCCTTGTGACACTCAGTGCAGGAGGTGGGGCAGGATGGCATCCTGCGCGCCGGTTGGTTACCGGCGCTGGAAGGCGCAGCTGGATGATGAAGAAGCGGGTTGCCAACCCGCCGCAGGTTAACAACCTGCCCCACATTGCGGTGTGCGCGTCACCGTATTCTTCGAAACTCAGTTGCCCAGGCGGTTCAAGGCGTAGGCGTATGCCCCGATGGCGACGGCTTCGCTGGTGCCCAGCCGCGACAGACCCACGGCGGTGCGTTGCACGGGGTCGTAGAACACCTTGCGCGACGAGCCCGGCACCGTGAGTTGGCGGGCCGACATCTTAAGGAACTCCGCACGCTGCGCTCCGTCCTCGAAGTTGAAGGTTCGCGGAACCAGGCGCGGCATCGGGTTGCCGTCGCGTTCGAAGACGCCGTTCATGGTCTCGACCAGCGCCGGCAGGAACAGCGGCGCCGCGGCCGAGATGCCGCCGCCCACCACCACCAGCCCGTCAATCAGCGTCAGCGCCTGAGCCACCGCGTCGCCCGCGACTTCGCCCATCTGGCGGAACGCCTCGCGCGCCGCGACGCCGTTGCCATCGGCCCGGCCCATGCCGATTTCGAAGATCGTCTTCGGCTCGGGCGCGTCTTCCAGTTGGATGCCTTCGGCCTTTGCGTAGACCTTGCGCACGGCGCGAATCGACGCGCCTTCCTCGGCGTTCATCCGCGCGTCTAGCTTGTGCCGCAGCAGCCAGGCCTCGCCACCCGCCGAGTTGTCGCCGATCAGCAATTCGCCGTTGATCACGATGCCGCCCCCAAGACCGGTGCCCAGCGTGATGCCGAACAGATTGCGGTAGCGCTTGGGGTTTCCGGCTTGTTCCAACTGGCCGTTGACGTAGGGCAGGAAGCCGGCGATGGCTTCGCCGCAGACGAACAGATCCCCGTCGTTGTTGAGGTACACCGGGATGCCGAACTTCTCTTCGAGCATCGGGCCGAGCGCCACGCCGCCGCGGAAAGCCGGCAGGTTGCCCACGTTCGCGACAATGCCGGCCGGATAATCGGCGGGCCCGGGGAAGGCGAAGCTGATGGCCACGGGCGGCTCGGGCAGGGCGGCGCGGATGCTCTCGAAGCCGCCCACGATGTTGGCCAGGCAGCGCTCCAGGTTGTCGGCCTCGGAGGGGACGTTGATGGGTCCCAGCAGCAGTTGGTTGCCGCGAATGGCCGAGAACTTGAGGCCGGTGCCTCCGGCATCGAGCGTCATCACGATGCGCGCGTCGTTATCGAATCGAATGGACATTACAATTTCCGCTCCCTGTCTGGCGTTTTCGGCCCCCGGAGAAAAACCAAGAACCGTCACAAGATGACGGTTCTTGCCTGTAAGTTGTTGATTCCATTTTGAGAAACCGTCACTTCTGACGGTTTCCCCTTTTTGTTCATCAGGCTTTGGCCGTGCGCAAGTTCGCCACGGACGTCCAGGCGATGAACAGCACGGCCAGCAGCGGGACGATGAATCCGGCTTGCACGGACTTCGTCAGGTCGGCCACCAGTCCCATCACGGGCGGGACGATGGCGCCGCCGACAATCGCCATCACCATCAGGCCGGATAGTTCGTTGGCGCGCTCCGGGATGCGGTCGATGACGATCGAGAAGATCAGCGGGAAGATGTTAGCGAAGCCGAGGCCGATCAGGAAGAAGCCCGCCGCGGCCAGCGTGGCGCTGGGCAGGAACATGCAAAGCAGTCCCGCCAGCGAGAGCGCGCAGGTGATGGCGAAGAACGTCTTGGGCTGCATCCAGTTCAGGATCACGCCGCCCGAGAAGCGGCCGATGGTCAGCGCCAGGAAGAACACGCCCGTGCCGAGCAAACCGATTTTGGTCGTATCCACCATGAAGCGATCGTGCAGGTAGATCGGGATACCGGAGCTGAGCGAAACCTCCGCGCCGACATATAGGAACAGCGCGAAGATCATCATCGCGACGTAGCCGTTCTTCAGCATTTCGAGCGAAGAGCCGAAGGTCGCTGGCTTGTGACCGTCGCCGCGTTGGTCCTTCACCGTCAATCCGAGATTGGCGACCAGCGCGATCAGCACGGCCACGCCGAAGATCGGGAAGATGGCGAACATCGCCTCCTTGCCTACGTTGAAGTAGCGCGCGGCCAGCACCGGAATCAGAGCGCCCGAGAGCGAGCCGATGGCCTTCACGAACTGCCCCAGCGACAGGTTGCGCGAGTACTTGCCCTCGTCGGAGACGTCCCGCATGATCGGGTTGCCTGCCACTTGCAGCACCGTTGCGCCCGCGCCGATCAGCAGCACGGTGACCAGGAACAACTCAAATGGAAACGGCATCAGGTACTTCAGCGCGGGCAGCACGAGCCCGCCGAACATGATGGCCAGCCCGAGCAGGAGCACGATCTTCTTGCCCTTGCGGTCCTGGTAAATGCCCATCGGCACGGACAGCACGCCGAACATGATCAACCCGACGAAGGGGATCAGTTGGGCGGCGAAGTTGGAGAGGTGGAAGTATTCCTTGGCCTGGCTGACCAAAGGACCTGCTGCGTCGCCGAAACCCATGGCGAGGAACGCTATGAAGACGGGGAAGGCGCTCGTTCTCTTGTCTGGCATTGGTGCGGTTCGTCCATTCCTTTTGCACGCAGCCGACGCTCGCCCGGAGTCCCGGCGCTGAAGCCCCGGAACGCTGCGGACGCGACTGGCGTCCCATCAGCATATCGAAGCTGAGGGGAACTCGCGTCCGGTGCCGCAGCAAAATCCTGCCAGGACTCCCGGCGGTCCATCTCAGGGCAGCGGCACGAACTCGGAGCTTGAGCACAGAAGAGCCGGGCCTGGCACGCGCGGAAGGGAACCGCATAAACGTGCGCCAGACCCGGCTCTTCTGAATCAAGGACGGTGCGAACCAGACTAGCGGGCGAACTTGCGGCGCAGCAGCCCGCCAAACAGCAGGATGCCGGAACCCAGCATGGCGAGGCTGCCCGGTTCGGGAGTCGCGCTCGCCTGCCCGGCAAACTCCACCCGCAGGCCGGTCGGGTTCCCGGTAAGTCCAGCGTCGTTTTGAACGATAAAATCGAGCGTGTTCAAGCCGCCGGTGAACAGGCCGCCGGTGAGCAGGCCCGAACCGCTGATGGCGGAAGATCCGGACCAGGCCATCAATCCGGTGCCAGGGGCGAATGCCACCGGGACGCCGTTGATCAGGACCTCCGTCAAGGAGTTGTCCGTCACGAACTTGAACGACAAAGCCGCGCTGTCGGGCGAATAGCCGGTCAAGTCGAATGTGGTCTGGAAATCGAACGAAGCGCTCTCCGCGTCGGACCCTAAGCCCGGGTAGCTGGGACAGGGCGAAATCCAGGTCGAGGTATCGCTCCCCGTCTCACCCAACCAGTACTGGGCGGGAAATTGGCCGCTGCTCAAGTTGGTGACATAAGCGGGCGCCGTGTTGAATGTCGGGTAGGCAGTGGCACGGTAGGCCGGGGGCTGAACTGGATCGCCCGGCGTAATCAGTGTCCAATTCGGATCGGGCAGCCCGAAGGCGGATGTGCCTGCGCTGCCGGTGTTGTGCAGCAAATAGGTTACGTCTACTTGCGTGGAACCGGCGAAGGCCACGCCGGCTGCAAGGCAGAGCAAGCTTCCGGCGAAGAACAACTTCTTAAGAAACAACAATGAATGACTCCTCTTCTTCCACTTGCAGGATCACCTCGTGACTAGCTGCAACTGAAGAGAAGCATAGCCACTACCCGAGTGGCATGTCCGTAACTGGCACTAAAATCAGTACGTTAGCGGATTTCGTAGACCTATAGGCCCATACCGCCATACAATATGCTATTTCTCGGTTTCGGGGCTTCGGCTAAGCTGGACCGGGCTCTGAGAATTGGGGTGGGAGTGGTGCGGGCGAGAGGACTTGAACCTCCACTTCCTCTCGGAAACGAGAACCTAAATCTCGCGCGTCTGCCAATTTCGCCACGCCCGCACGGCGTGCCTTTGAGTTTAACAGGGCGCGGGCGGTTGTTTCTAGTGTGCTCCACAGGCCATCACCAGCACGTTGTGCTGCGCCGGAGCCGCCAGCATTGCGGTGGTTTCACCGCAAGCGCACGGGTCATCGCCCGGCTTACCGGGCCAGCCGGCGGCTTGCAACCGCTCGGCCGCGAAGGCGGCATCTTCTCCCGCGTGGGCTGTGAGGTGCCAGCCCGCTCGGGCGTCGCACTCCCAGGCGAGCAGCGTTTCGTCCGCGTCACGGATCTGCTCGTAGGCCGGCAAGCCGTAGAGCGACCATAGACGATCGAGTTCGCCGCTGCTAAGCGGTCCTTCCCGCAGCGACGAGAGCACGACCAGGGGGAAGCTCAGATCGGCAAGCGGCAGGAATCTCCTCCGCCGCAGTTCGCCGATTGTGAAGAGTTCAGAGCGGTGGCCGGCTAATGCCTGGGGTCGCCAGGCCTCCAATTCGGGCGTACTCCAGTGAAGATAGGAGCGCACTCTCCGCTCAAGCCGCAAGCGTGTCCCGATCACGGCAATTCGCTCGGCCCCCGGCAGTGGGTAGGCCAGTGCCGCAGCGCCGCATCCGTCCTCGTGCCAACCTAGCAAACCGCTCCAATGAGAGGCGTTTAACATCGTCACCCGTCCGCAAGTCCTAGTGCGGAGGCAGCCGGAATCCTCTCAACGCCAAGCTCGATTGCGGGTGGTCCTCATTGCCCGGAGAAGCGTTCACCGCCGCAATGTCCTACGCCTTCTCAGGCGCTGGGTGGGGGGCTGTCTTCGGTGTTGGGGTGACTGGTCCGCTCGCGATTTACTGCGAGCGTCCGTCTTGAGTCGCCAGGGCAGCGAGCTGGTCAATGCATTCGGCGGCACCTTCCTTCACCCCGGCTTCGGCGTACAGCTCTTTCGCTTCCGCCCATAGGGCTTTAGCCCGTTCCAGCTCGCCGCAATCGCCTTCGAGCAGCGCCAGACCGCGAATGGCGTTCGCCAGATCGAGCGGCTGTGGTTGCGTGGGCCCGCGATAGATTGTGAGGGCTTCGTCGTAGCACTGCCGGGCCTGTTCAGCCTGTCCCGCACCCCGGTGAATATCGCCCAGGTGCCTGATGGTGTGCGCGAGTTTCAGCGAATCTCCCAAACTGCGGTAGAGGGCGGCCGCCTCCGCATAGTGCGCCAACGCGGCTGGAACGTTATTGAGTTGGCGCTCAACGCGTCCAAGCGCCACAGCGGCATTTGCCAAGGCCAGAAGTTCTCCCGGTTCCAGTGCCATTCTGGTCGCAGGTTAGCACTCTGAGGACGTCAACCGGCTTGACGAGAACCGCGGGATTGCGGTCGTTGACCGGTGCGTTTGCGGTGAATCTCCGGTAAAACCTGCGGTAATTGCGGCGGCGCGGGCCGCGGTGCACGCACTTCAGGGTTGTCTATGGCGACAAAAATGGTGCAGAATCAGAGAGTAATAAAACAAGGCCCGGACTATTTGTAAGATGCCTGATATATCTTTGCGCCGATTTTTTGTGATTCTGCTGTTTCTGCCAGCGCTGCTGCTGGCCGGCCCGTCCCTGATCGTGAAGGACATGGCCACCGGAAACGTACTGCTGTCGGAGGACGCGGATGCGCGCCGCTACCCGGCCTCGCTGACCAAGGTGATGACGCTGTACTTGCTGTTTGATGCGCTGGATACGGGCAAGGTCACGCTGGAGCAGAAGTTCAGCGTGTCGGCCGAAGCGGCGGCACAACCGCCCACCAAAGTCGGTCTCCGGCCTGGCGCCAAAATCACAATCGAAGATTGCATTCAGGCTCTGATCATCCGTTCGGCCAACGACGTTGCCGTGGTTGTCGCGGAAGGGCTGGCCGGGAGCGAGTCCGCGTTTGCCGAGAGGATGACGGCAAAAGCGCAGCAGCTTGGAATGAACCAGACGGTATTCCGCAATGCCTCGGGCCTGCCGGACGACGGGCAATACACCACGGCCAACGACCTGATGATCCTGACCGACACATTGATCACCCGCTTCCCGGAACGCTACCACTACTTCGGCCTGGCTTCCTGCAAGGTGGCGGGCAAGTACCTGACCACGCACAACGGTTTCCTGGGCATGTACAAGGGTGCGGACGGGCTGAAGACGGGATACACGCGCGAGGCGGGCTACAACCTGATCGCATCGGTCGAGCGGGGCGGCCACCGCCTGGTCGGCATCGAGCTGGGCGCCGGCAGCCGGCCTGCCCGTGACGCGCGAATGGTGCGGATGATGGATCAGGCTTTTGGCGAGTTAGGGATTCCGCGCGAGGTGGAGCGAGTGGAGCACGCGACCCACGTCAAGCGGGGCAAACAGTCGCGCACGCTCGTTCCCGCGGGTGGCAGTCGCGAACAGCGCTCGTATGTCCGCCGGGGCAGTGGGCGCCGGCATGCGCGGGAAATGGCGGCCGCATCCACAAAATCGCATTCCACCCGGGGCAAGCACGCGAAGCAGCGGGGTCGGCAGCGGGCTTAACGCGATCTGCCTGAAGCGGCTCCCCCGAGCCTGCCCGACCTACCCTTTTACTGCACAACTATGCCGCGCTCGGCCAGCAGAGTGCCGAGGCGCTGCTGCAGGTTCAGCAGGTCCCGGCGGTGTTGGATGATCTGGCTGACGAGGCCCGACTCGGCATTGGCCAGATCGGTTTGGCCCGACAGCAGGAAGAACACTGTAATCGCGCCGAGTTCGTAGCGCTTCTGATCCGCTTCCACGCGTTTCAGCGCAAAATCAACAGCAATCTTCGCGAGCTTGACGCCGTCGCGGCTGTTCTCCACCTGGGTGACGGCAGTGAGGACGTCCTGCCGAATCTGCTGCGCGGAGGAGCGCAGGTTCAGCGTGTTGATGCGCTTGGCCACGACTGCGTCGGCCAGGTTGGCAGCGGCGGCCCGGTCGCGCAGAGGCAACTGCAGCGAGAGGCTGAACTGCCAGGTTGGATAGCTGAAGCCAAACATCTGCCCGAAGGCGTCGGTGATGCCGCCGGGCACGGGCGGGAGCAGAATCGTGGTGCCGTCCGCGGCCGTCGTACTGGGGAAATACCGTCCGCCGTTGCCGGTTGTCGAATACGCGGCGTTCAGGTTCAACAGCGGCCTCAACCCTTCGACCGCGTTCCTGATTTGAAGGTCGTTCACTTCAATCCCCGTCTGAATGTTCTTCAGATCGGGACGCGTGGCGAGCGCCTGCTTGACCAGCGCCTCGCGGTCGATGGGGTTCTCGTCCACTTGCGGCGAGACCTGCTCGGTCAGTTCGATGGGAAGTTCCCGGAGGGTAGGATCGAGATCGACCCCGAGTTGCCGGCGCAGCACGTCCTCGGTTTGCCGCACCTGATACTCCACCTGCGCGACGCTGAGTTTCGCGCCCGCGTACTGCTGTTCAGGCTGGAAGATCTCCAGTGGCGAGGTCGCCCCGACTTCCACTTCCTGGCGTGACCGCTTGAGCGCCTTCTCCGCGAGATCGAGCGCCTGCCGCTGGACCTTCAACCGCTCGCGCGCGCTGATGACGTCCCAATAGGCATTCTCCGCGTTGGCGACGAAGCCGAGCAGCGAGTTCTGGAAGGACAGGTTCGCGGCAACGCGCTGCCTGCGGGCGATCGTTATGGGCAGCTTCGTAATGTAGGTACCGCGGCCGCGCAGCAGGGGCTGCGAAAAGCCGAAGTTCAGCGTAGTCGAATAGGCCGGGTTGTAGAAGTAATACGAGCTGTTGGTGGACGTCTTTTGCGTGGACAGCCCGGCCGAGACCTGCGTCCCGGTGGGCAGCACTTCGCTGACGTTCAGGCTGAAGGGCTGGGAGAGGGTGGAGACCACACTCGCGCCCTGCAACTGGTTGGTCGCCGCCGACTTCGAGCGCGTGGCGGAGAAATTGCTGCTGAGCAGCGGGTCAAACACGGCAAACGCCCGCTGGATGGAGTTTTTCGAATACTCCAACTGAACGCGCTGGATCTCCACGTCGGTGTTGTTCAACATGACCAGATCGAGGTAATTGCGCAGCGACAGCGTCAGCTTGCCGTTCACGACGTAGTCCTTGAGCTTGATCGGGTCGCGCAGGTTCACCTGCACGTCGCGATAGACGAACGTCTTGCGCATCCACGCTCCCGAGCCTACCCAGGGGGCGTTCGAATCTGTCTGCTGTCCGGAAACCGAACTCGTCTGCTGTGCGCCCGCCAGGAGCGCGCCAAACAGGATGAATGCCAGGCATCGAATCGAAAACATGAAATTGCCTTTTGCTGCGCGGAGGATCAGGGAATTGTGGAAAGCGGCGCCGGCCGGACTACTCATAGCGGAGGGCCTCGATCGGGTCGATATTCGCGGCTTTGAATGCGGGATAAATCCCAAACAGGATACCGACCGCCGCCGACACACCAAACGCCACGACGACCGAGCCGATGGTGATGATGGTCTTCCAATCCGCCGCCAGTGCGATACACCACGACAGGAAGAAACCGAAGGCAATGCCGAGCAGTCCGCCGGTAATGGATATGAGCATGGACTCCGTGAGGAACTGGCGTACGATGTCGCCTTTGCGCGCGCCCAACGCCCTGCGGATGCCGATCTCGCGCGTTCGCTCCATCACGGTTGCGAGCACGATGTTCATGATGCCGATACCGCCGACCAGCAGCGAGATCGCCGCGATGGCCACCATGACGTAGGTGAAGATGGTCTGGGTCCGCTTCTGCTGGGCCAGCAGGGCCGCCGGGATGGTGACCGTAAAGTCCTCCGCCTTGCGGTGCGTGGAACTGAGAATGGCCGTGACGACCTTGGCCGCGGCGACGCTGTCCACCCCGGTCTTCAGCCGGATGTCCACGCCGTCGAGTTCGTCTTTCAGGTCGCTGCTCGAATCCCAGAAGCGATACTGAAACGTGTTCAGCGGGATGAAGATGGCGTTGTTCCGGTCGATGGCGCGCGCTCCCGCCGCCCCTCCCTCGCTGACCTGCTCGCCCAGCACGCCGATCACGCGGAGCCAGGTGTCGTTCACCTTCACGTACTTGCCCACCGCCCCGGTGTAGCCGATCAGATTTACCTTGGCATTGCCGCCCAGGACGCAAACCGCGGAACTCGCGTCGTCGTCGGCGTCGCTGATGAAGCGGCCCTCATCGACGCGCAGATTGTGGATGAGTTCATAGGAGGCGCGCACGCCGAACAGTTCGGGGATCGAACCCGCGGGCTTCGGCAGGACGCTGCCCGGATGCAATACGCGGCGGGGCGACAGCACCTCGACGCCTTCCACGTTCGATTCGAGCACTCGCACGTCGCGCCGCGTCAGGCCGGGAGAGATACGCCGGCGCTGCTGGATCTCTTCCTGGCTGGTCATCGGGATGGACTCGACCAGGATGTTGCGCACGCCCAGGCGCTCGATGAACTGCAGTGACTGCTCCCGCGCACCGGCGCCGATGGCCAGCATCCCGATGACGGAACCGACGCCGAAGACGATACCCAGCGCGGTCAGGAAAGTGCGGGTCTTCTGGGCGCGGAGATTCCCGAACGCCTCCAGCAGGTCGCTCCACAAGCCGCGCGTTGCGTTCCGGCTCGTGATGGGGGGCATCAGGTTGCCGGAATGAGGTCCAGCTTGCTCGATCATTTCGCCACCGCCTTGGTCGGGCTGCCTGCTTCGTTCTTCTTGCCTGGGTCGCTGGTTTCGTCGGGGCTGGCGAGCGACACCTCGTCGTTTTCCTTCAGGCCGGTCAACACGACCTTGCTCTCGCTGCGCCGGACCAGCTTCACATCGTGGGCCGTGAAACCCCGGCCGCTCTTGACGTAGACGAAGGTCCGGCTGTCGCTCTCAAAAAGTGCCTGCGCCGGGAGCCACAGAGCGTTCTTCAGCGTCTCCATCGTGATGACGATGCGGGTGCTCATGCCCGGCCGCAGTTCCGGCGCGGCGTCATCCAGGCTCAGCTTGCATTCAAAGCGGCGCTCCCAGGGCGATCCAGTCGTCCCGCCGAGGTCTTTGATATGGCCGTGAAACGTCTTGCCGGGTAGGGCCACGACGCGAATCTCGGCGCTTTGCCCGACGGACAAATGGCCGCGGTCGGACTCCGCGATCTGGGCCGACACTTCCCAGTGATCCAGGTCCGGGATCTGCGCCACCGCCATGCCGGGACGGGCCTGGTCGCCGATCTGGAACAGCGGCAGGGTCATGCCGGACCACATCATGTTCTGATTCGTGTTGCGCTCGACGTTGATGTAGCCGCTAGCCGGAGCCTTGACGTTCATCATGTCGATGTTGCGTTTCGCGGTGTCGGCGAGCATCTTGGCCTTGTCGCGCGCCGCGGTCTGGATGGCGATGCTGCCCTTGGCGCTGGCCTTGCGCGCGGGATAGTCGAGTTCGAGCTTCGCAAGGCGGTCGCGAGCGCCTTCCAGCGCCAGGTCGTTCTGGCGAGCGACGATGGCCGCCAGCAGGGGATTGCGCCGGGCTTCCAACTCCGCGTCGCGCAGGTCGCCGCGCGCCTTGATCAACTCGTAGTTGAGTTCTTCCTCTTTGGCGGCGGCCTCGGCCTCGGCCTGCACAACCTGCTGCTCGGTCTCCGCCACATCCGCCTCGGCTTCGCGCAGCTTGAACGTCTCGTCGGTGGAGTCGAAGCGCAGCACGATGTCATCTTTCTTGACCAGTTCGCCGGACTGCGCCAATTCGGTGATCACCAGCGACTGGCTACCCGTCATGGGGGCGGTCACCATCTTGGAATTGCCGCCCTGCAGCGCACCATTGGCGTTGACAGTAAACGTCACGTTGCCCCGTCGGACCCGGGTTGAAGGCGTGACGGCCGAGGCATCGGGCGTCGTCAGGCGGGTGTACAAGCGGGGCGAGTACAGCGCGCCGGCCACGATGCCGGACGCGAGCACCACGAAGAGAACAGCCTTCCACGGACGGCTCATCGCGCTTTCACCTCGAAACCCTTCGATTCGCTGTTCTTCTTCTTTTCCATGCTCAACGTGTCCACCAGCGCGACCTGCGTACCGGCCTCCACGCCAGAGATGGCCACCTCGTCGGGATTGCGCGCCAGCACTTCCACGCGCACGCTGCGCAGTCCCTCCCTGGCGGGAACCAGCACCACGGGCCGCCCGTCGTGGGCGAACACGGCCTTGGCCGGAACACTGATCACGTTCTTCAGCCGGTCCACGATCACGTCCATGCGCCCGTTCATGGCCGGTCGCAAGCGGTCATCGGCCGCACCGAGCGACCCGAAAGCGCGGAAGCTGCGCGAGGGCGGCCATTCGAAGGTCTGCTCGGTGAGCGGGGAAATCGCCACCAGCTTGCCCTGAAAGGGCTTTTCCGGGAAGGGGTCCAGAATCACGCGCACGTCTTCGCCCAATTGCATCTTGCCGCGATCGATCTCTTCGACCTTGCCTTTGAGGCGTAGGCTTCCGAGGTCGGGGATCTCGGCGATGGCGCTGCCCGGCCAAAGGTTGTCGCCTACCTTGAACGGCTTGGCGTTCATCCAGCCCTGCGAGAAGTTCATCAGGTAACTGACCACGCCGGCCGCGGGAGCGTGCACCTCCATGCTGGCCAGCCGCTCGCGCGTGATGTCCACCAACTGTTTGGCTTTGTCGCGCTGGCTTTGCAGCGAGCCGACCTTGGAGCGGTTGGAGGCAGCGTTCAGCTCCATGGTGGCCTGTTGCACGCGGACTTTTTCCTGAGCCAATCCGAGGTCGATGCGATTCTCCTGCGCCTGAATGTCGCTGACGATGTCCTGCTTCAAGGACTCGAGACGCGCCTTCTCGGCGGCCTGCTTCTGCGTGGCCAGGTCCAGCTTGTCCTGCTCCGTCGTCATCTTGCCGTCGGCGATGGCCTGATCGAGGGTCGCCTGGGCTTGCGCGAGCGAAGCTAGCTGCTCTTTCAATTGGCGTTCCGCGCCGCTGGCGTCGAAACGCACAACAGGGTCGCCCTTCCTGACGGCGGAACCTTGCGGGGCCAGCCAAACGATCTGCAGGTTGGGGACATTCACGGGCGCATTGATGCGTGCCGTACTGTCCGCGGTCAGCTCACCGCGGCAGCTCACGATGACCAGAAACTCGCCTCGGCGCGCGGTCGCCGTGGGAACGTTGGTCGTGGGCGACGCCGCCTTGGACCGCGAGTGCATGAAGGCCAGCGTGATCGCGAGGACCAGCAACAACCCTCCGGCGAACCAGCGTTTGCCGAACGGGAACCGGTGGATGGCGGATTCCAGAGTGGAGTTCATTGTGCGGCTCCCGCTTTTGGACCGGCGCCGCTGGCGGTTTGCGCCAGGGCTGCGGTTGCGTCAATTTCCAGGGCCGCCGAAAGGTCGGGCAGCAGGCGGGGATCCTCCTGCTCGATGCGGAACACCGCCACGAAGGAGCGCACCGGCGAGTCCATGCCTCCGGTCGCCACGGGACTCGCGAATTCCAGGTCGGCGTCGAAGGTCGCACCCGGGTAGGCATCCAGGTAGAGCTTGGCTTTCACGTGTTTACCCAACCAGGAGGCATCCGATTCGTTCACCGTGGCCTCCACCACCATGCGCGTCGGGTTGAAAATGCGCAGCAGCGGGACGCCGGGCCACACCTGATCGCCTTCCCGGGACGGGCCCATGGACCCGCTATGCCAGGTGTTTTCGAGCGACACCATGCCGTCCTGCGGAGCCTTGATCTGCAGTTTATCCAGGTTGTTTTGCGTGCGCTCCAGAGTTACGCGTTGCCGCTCCAGCTTGAGTTCCAGAATCCGCACCGTGGCTTTGCCCGCATTCTTACGGAGTTCGTCGGATTTTTTCAGGCTGGCGACCCGGAGCCTCGCATTGGGCGCGCGGGATTCGTTCTTAAGCCTGTCGATCTCGCTCAATACAGGCCCCTTTTTCAGCTCCAGGAGCGCTTTTTCGAGGTCGGCCTCAGCCTCCTTGATCTGGGCCGCACGCTTGGCGTCGTCGCTGCGCACCTGCGCTTTCTGCTGGTCCAATTGATGACCCAGGTCGCTCAGCTTCGCTTTGGCATCGCGTTCGTCGTCGAGCAGCGACACGCGGTCGAACTCGATCAGAATGTCGCCTTTTGAGACCTTGGAGCCGTTGGGAATCACGCGGGTCAGGGTGAAGCGGACGCCCGAGCCGCTGATCTGAGGAACACGGACCATTTTCCATTCCAATGCGCGAATCAGCCCAGTGGCCCGCACGATGCGGTGGCCATTGACGGGCGAAACAAAGGACGTGGTCTGCGCGGGGGGCGGTGCCGGTTTCGACTGGGCCTCTGGTTGGACTGGCGCCTTGGAGCAACTCGTCAGGACGGACCCGAACGCAAACAGCAACCCCAACCAGAGCCGGGAACCGAATCTATGAGAAGACATGGAATGTGAAGCCTCTATAACCTCGCCTGGGTGCACCCGGCTTCTGCCAAGACCGTCAAAGGACATGAAGAGTATTAGACGCCCGTAAACCCGAAACCGTGCTGGTGCGAACGTGAGTTTTCAACAAGTTGTTGCTATTCCGGCCAAAATACCTGAAGTTTTGAATTCGCCTGGAGCTTGCGTCTCTTAATTCGCGCGCGTTCGATTGTTCGCGGCCTTCACTGAACGGTCCTGCGTCCTGTTTCAGTGTCTCAGACTCGCAGGGTTCATTCGCCTTTGCGCCGCAGCCACCCAGCCAGTCCGACGGTCGCAGAATCAGCCAGATAGCCCTTCCTATGAATCCTCCCAAAGCCAGGTGCCTACTGCGGTGTTCCACGGGACTTTGTTACGCAGGTGAGCGGATGTTCATCTTTCGAGGACCTGCACCGGCGTACAGGCCGGCACGCTGAGGTGGATGCGGCGTATGATGTGCCTTGCCCCGGTGTCAGCCGGGCAGGGAGGGGAACCGGGGTTGCATCTCGCTTTGGTGGACTGGACGATCGTCCTGATCTATGGACTGGTCGTCGTGACGATCGGCCTGCGGGCCTCGCGCCGGGCCGCGACCAGCGAAGGCTACTTCCTGGCCAACCGGCAGTTGCGCTGGCCCGTCATCGGCGCATCCCTGTTCGCTTCCAACATCTCGGCGGAGCACTTCGTCGGGCTGGCCGGCAGCGGCTTTGCCATCGGCATGGCCATCGGCGGTTTCGAGTGGATGGCGGTCTTCTGCCTGGCGCCCCTGATCCTGTTGTTCCTGCCGTTCTACGTGCGCAACCGCATCTACACCGTGCCCGAGTTCCTGGAGAAGCGCTTCAGCGCGCGGGTGCGCCTGCTCTTCTCGGCGCTGATGATCGTGCTGTCGGTGCTGACCAAGATCTCCATTTCGCTGTGGGCGTCCTCCATCGTCTTCTCCGAGCTGCTGGGGTGGGACAAGCTGACCGTCATCTGGGTGGTGGGGCTGTTCACGGCGCTCTACACCATGAAAGGCGGACTGAGCGCGGTAGTTTACACCGATGCTCTCCAGACCACCGTATTGCTGGCCGCCGCCGTCGTGCTCACCGTCATCGGCCTGGGCCGGGTCGGCGGTTGGAGCGGGCTGCGGGCCGCGCTGCCGCCGGAGATGTTCAGCATGGTGAAGCCGGCAACCCATCCCGACGTGCCCTGGCCGGGCATGTTCATCGGCGTGTTCCTGGTGGGCAGCTTTTACTGGTCGATGGACCAGGTGCTGGTCCAGCGCGTGTTTGCCGCACGCGACCTGAACGAAGGCCGTCTGGGCGCGGTGTTCTGCGGGTACCTGAAGATCACGACGCCGTTCCTGCTGGTCCTGCCCGGGCTGATTGCGCGAGTCCTGTTCCCAACCCTCCAGTCTCCGGACCAGGCCTATCCCGCGCTGCTCGCGAAGTTGATGCCGGCGGGCCTGCTGGGACTGACCGTGGCGGGCATTGCGGCCGCGTTGATGGGTCATCTCAGCGCCACTTACAACTCCGTGGCGACGCTTTTCACGCGCGACTTCTACCTGCGCTGGCGGCCCGCCGCGACTCAGCGGAGCCAGGTTTTCGTCGGACGCATCGCCGTGCTGATCGTCTTCGTGATCGGAGCCCTGTGGGCGCCGGTGATCGGGCAGTTCAACTCGCTCTGGATCTACCTGCAAAGCGTCGGGGCGTACCTGATGATGCCGTTCGTCGGCGTATTCTACCTGGGCGTGCTGTGGAAGCGTGTGACGACGCAGGGCGTACTGGCTGCCGTGGCGGCGGGCTTCATCGTCGGTCCGGTGCTGATGTACGACGGCCGCCATCCGTTCCTGCCGTGGATGCAGGCTCCGGTCATGCGACCTTGGCTGCACGGCGCCATCGTCGAGTTCGTGCTATGCGCCGTCACGCTGGTAGCCGTCAGTTTGATGACCTCGCCGCAGCCCGCCGCCAGTTTGGCAACGACCACGATTGAATGGGACCGTGCGAAAGCCGCGCTTGAGCCGGACTCGGCCGTGCGCGGATCGGGCTTTGCGGACTACCGTATGTGGATGGCGCTCCTGATCACGTTGACTGCGGGTCTGTGGTGGCTGATGCGTTGACAGGCGGCGCGTGCGCCGTGAATCGAGACTTTGAATTAGAGAGAAGATAAAGCAAGCCGTATGTCCAGAAACATCTCCCTCAAAACGTTCGCCGCATTGCTGCTCACGACCGGCGCAATGGCGTGGGCCGAACCCGTGCACATTGTTTTCGATGCGGCCGGCACCGAACACAAACTGGCTGTCCAGGAACTCAAACCCGCGCTGCCCGCAGATTGGAGCGCCTACAATTTCCTGGTGTTTGAGTTGAAGGCGGCCACGCCGCAGCGCGTGCGGCTCAGCATTCACACGGCCGACGGCGTGCGGAGCGTCTGGTTCCAGCCCTTTCCCGGCACCTGGCTTCGAACCGTCGTACCGCTGGTCCGCCTGGACCGTCCGGAGCAAAGCGGGGTGGATCTGGCGGCGATGAGCAACAAGCCGCGCCCGCTGTCGTTCGTCCACGGAGCGCACGCGCCGGGCCCCTTGAAAGCTGTTCAGGCGATTGGCCTGCAGATGACCGACCCTGTCGGCGACGCCGGGATCGAGTTCCGCTCCATCGCGTTAACGAAAGATGATCCGGGCGACGCGACGCTCGACGGGAAGCCGCTGGTGGACGAGTTCGGTCAGTGGATTGGCGAGAGCTGGCCAGGCAAAGCCTCGAACCTCAAGGAACTGCAAGCCGCCTGGGCCGAGGAGGCGAAAGCCGTGCAGCCGGGCGGGTACGATTACTGCCGCTACGGCGGGTACAATTCATCGCATGCCAAGTCCAGCGGCTTCTTCCGGGTGGAGCAGATCGAGGGCAAGTGGTGGTTCGTCGATCCCGACGGTCACCTCTTCATTTCGGTCGGCTCGGACGTGATCCAGCCCGCCACGGGCACCAGTTCGAAGAACCGGGCGAACATCTTCAAGGCGCTGCCTCCGCCGGAGTTCAGCCGCGCGGTGGCGCGCGACGAGGGCCGCGGCATGGCGTCCTTCTACACCTGGAATCTGGCGCGCCGCTACGGGGACGGGTGGAAGAAGCAATGGGTCGATTTCACGCTGAAGCGCATGGCGGCCTGGGGTTTCAACACCGTCGCCAACTGGTCCGATGCGGACCTGTGGGCCGCACAGCGCACGCCCTACGCCATCCCGCTGGGCGGTTGGGGCATGGAGCAATACATGGGCATGCCGGACGTCTACTCGCCCGACTGGATCAAGCAGGTGGACGAGGCGGCCAGGCGCCAATGCGCGCCGCGCAACGACGACCCCTGGCTGCTCGGGTATTTCATCGCGAACGAACCCGCGTGGCCGGGCAGGGAAGTGCTGGTCGCGGATTTGATCCTGAAAGGTGCGGATACGGCCACGAAGAAGGCTTTGCAGGAATTCCTGGCGAAGGAGAACACGCCGCAGCGCAAGAAGGCGTTTATGCTGCAGTGTTTCGAGAAGGAGCTTGCGGCCATCAACGCCGCCGTGAAGAAGTACGATCCCAATCACCTCAACCTGGGCATCCGCTTCGGCGGGCAACCGGAGGACGAGATCGTGCGCATGACCCGCAATTTCGACGTTTACAGCCAGAACATCTACAGCGACGTGCCGGACCGTGCGCAATTAGAGAAGCTCTACGCTTTGACCGGCGGCCGTCCGATGATCATCGGCGAATTCCACATGGGCACACCGGGACGCGGGATGTCGGCGGGACTCGTTCAGTCGAAGAACCAGACGGAGCGCGGCGTCGCGTACCGCTACTACGTGGAGCAGGCGGTAGCGATGCCGGCCATGATTGGGACGCACTGGTTCCAGTGGATCGACGAGCCGAACACCGGGCGCATGGACGGCGAGAATTACAATATCGGGTTCATCGACGTGACCGACCGGCCGTACCCGGAATTCGTGGCGGCGGCGGAGCAGACTCATAAGCGACTTTTCGCGGTCCACTCCGGGAGTGAGCCGCCGGTCACCACGCGTGCCGCCAAGCGTTAAGCGTCCATGGCGCAGCCTCCAAACCGGCTGAGGTTTCAGCGGTTTGGTGGTTTCAGCAGTGCCGTCAGGCCAGGCTGGGGGCGCGTCCGGATGGACGGCGCTTAGCGCTTGTGAAACGCGCGCTTCAACTCGGGTCCGAACTCCCGGAAGGTGTTGACCATTCCCAGGAAGCCGGTCTGAAACAGCACGCTCCGCGCGATCCTGGAGTCGGTCTGGTAGCTTTCCGGCCGCCACAGCCTGGCGGTATACTCCGCGCCGAATTCGCCTCCGACGCGGGCAACCGCGGGGACGATGCGCCCCCTGGCGTTCTGCGTGAAAAGGCTGGAGGTGAGGGAGTAGCCGAAGCGCGGGAAGAAGCCGGAGCAGCGGCAGCGCACGTAGCGGACCTCCTGCCCGAGAGCCGCCGCGCCTGCGGCTTCATAGCTGTCGGAGAGCGTGAAGCGAGCCCAGACGCTCGCGGTTCGCTTCGCGTAACCTTCGAGTCCCTGGTGCCATTGGGAAGGCTCATTGTTCAGGTGCTCGCCCAGGGCCGCGCCGGTGGCGCGAAAGTAAGCTCCCGGGGAGAGATAGGTTTCGTGGAGATAGAATCTCCAGCGCTCCTCGCGAGTCAAGGGATGGTATGCCGCATCTACGGGCACAACGGAGGAGATCGGGGATTTCGCTGGAAATACCGCGGCAGGCGCGGGTTCCACGCCGCCTGTCAGTTTCTCGGGTGTCTGGCTGAGTGCGGCGCCGCAAACGGCGAGCGCCAATACTGCAAATCGGAATGACAAGCGACCCTCCTCGGAAGCCGGCGTTGCGATGCAGGCTCCTTAACGGATGCTTGTCCGGCAGTCGTGGGTGTATGAACTCGCTCTCACGTATTTGTTAAACTAGTATTTTCCCACTCAAGTCAGGAGACTTCCTTACATCCATGTTGCAATCGACCCAACTGCGTCCGGGAATGGTGATCATTTTCAACGGAGAGCTGCACACCGTCTTCTCGATGACGCACCGGACCCCGGGCAACCTGCGCGGATTCGTACAAGCCAAGATGCGCAACCTGCGATCGGGCACGATGTTTGAACACCGCTTCTCGTCGGAAGACCGCATCGAACGCGCGGTGCTCGAAGAGCTCGAAATGGAGTACATGTACGACGATGGCGAGTACTACTACTTTATGAACACCGAGAACTTCGAACAGACCCATCTGACCAAGGAGACTCTCGGCGACGGCGTGGATTACCTGATCCCCAACCTCAAGGTGAACGTTGAGTACTACGAAGGCAAGCCGGTCAGCGTGGAACTCCCGCCGGGCGTGGTCATGAAAGTTGTCGAAGTGGAGCCCGGCATCAAGGGCGGCTCGGTGTCGAACGTCGGCAAGCCGGCCAAGATGGAGACCGGGTTGATTGTCAGCGTGCCGCAGTTCGTAAACGAAGGCGACAGTATCCGGGTGAGCACGTCCGACGGGTCCTACCAGGAACGCGTGACGGTTTAGGGACCGGCGCGGGATCTACTTCCAGGCGATTGAATGCGGGGCGGTTCCGGGGGAGCCGCCCCGTTCGTGGTCTAAGCGACCAGCAGGCACAGGCGCGCCATCTGCGCCAGATTGCCGTCCATACCCTGGTCGAGCATCAATGCCAATTCCAGCGGGCTGGCGGGACCGTTGTCATGCCACGCGGCGAGCGGCGCTTTGCCTTCAAAATGCGCGATCAAATCGCGCAACACCGCGGCCCGGTCACGGCTGCCGTCGAGCAGTTGCAGAAATTGCCGTGAAAGTTCGTCGGTCAGCATGACGATCAGATGCCGCTGATTGGTAACGGCAAGCTGGCCGCTGGCCAACTGGAGCCGGGCCAGCAGGCTCGCCACGGGGCGTTCACTGACGGTTGAGACCAGGCGCGGGGGCTGGACCCGGAGCTCGATCGCGCGGGCTTCATAAAGTCGCAGCAGGAGGGCGGCGCCGTCGTCCGGCCCCAGGGATTCCAACGGCAAGTCGGAAGCTTTGCGCGATCCCGGCCAGATGCCGGACAGCTCGCTGATGATGCGCTTGGCGACCGGGTGATTCGTCGAGAGCGACTTCTCATCGCCCAGCTTGAAAGTCTGTGTTCCATCGTCCTGCTCGGGTTGCGGCTCGGCGGGGGAAGAGACCGACAGGCCCCAAACGCGCCCGGACTGGATGGTGTGGTCGACGGCGGCTTCCGCGTGGCAGAGAATGCTCGAACGGAATTTGCGGACGCTGACGAAGTCGGAATACAGGCGCGCCGTCAGCCATTCCTCGCCAGCGAGGTCGGGATTGTGAACCGAGTCGCGCGAGAAATGCGCGTCGCAAAGGTACTGCAGGCCGTGGATCTGCGCCGCTTCAACGAAATCCGAAAGGTAAAACGGGGTGTGGCACTCCGAAAGATCGTCGTGCAGCAGCACGGACTCGTGCACCTTGTTCAGCAATTCGAATTCCTTGCGAATCGCCGGCTGCAGGTACTCGTTACCCATCCAATCGCACATCTTCGCGGCTATTTCGCGCGCGGCGGCGATCTTCTCAAGCGGATCGATCAGCCCCTTCGTCTTGAGGCGCAGTACGTCCCACACGTAGCTCCGGAAGTAGCAACCCGGCAGGGCGTTGTAGCTGATGTAGGCCACGCCGTTGGGTGTCAGGCGGTTCCGGCACAGTTTCAGGATGGCCTCACGCACGTGCGGCGGCACCCAGGAGTACACGCCGTGGACCAGGATGTAATCGAAGCGGAGATCGCCCGGGTTCCAGTCGAGAATATCGGCCTGCGTGAACGTGGTGTTCTGGAGACCGAGGCGGCGGCTCCAGTCCTGCGCCGTGGCAATGGCCGTCTGCGCGAGGTCAATCCCGGTGAAGTGGCTGCCTGGTTCGTCCGCCGCCATGGGGATCAGATTCGAGCCGTCGTTGCAGCCAATTTCCAACACCTGGCAGCGGTCTATCGGCGTTGGAGTCAGGCCGTGCAGGGTGGCTAGAGTTGCCAGAAGACCGGGATGAGTTTGAGCTTGGGGCGAACAGGGGTAGGCTATCTGGTCATAACTGGTGGGCAAGATGAGTTCTCCCGTCGCTCGCTGGAGGACGCCGTTGTGGCGCCCTCCGGCGAGTATGACAGACGATCAGAAGGTGGCGTTCGCCGGTGCCGAAGTCCCTTGTGAGTTGGTCAAGGTAACTGTGGCCGAAGTAACCGCGTTGGAGACGTTCTGGACTGTAAACGGAATGGTCAGGCTGAACTGGCTTCCAAATTGGATGGAAGCCGGGTCCTGATACCAGGCGGTGAAGGCCGTTGTCAGTGCGATGTTGAAGTCGCTGGTGCCGAGCTGGGTGCCGGCGACAGGCGTCAGGTGCACGGTTGCTCCGGTGACTTCGCGGGAGGTTGCGAAGCCGAGCACCACGAGGTTGAAGCCGGTGGAGCTTGCCACCAGCTTGGCACTGGTGATGACGGGCGACGCGGGGGCGATGCGCAGCACCTTGGTCGGTGCGGGCGTAGGCGTGACATCGGCTCCGGCCGCAAAGACGTGGATGGTGATGGTGATCGTACCGGCCACAGTTCCGGTCTGCACTCCGGGGGCGGAACTGCCGAAAACGGCTTGGGTGGCTCCTGCCGGGATGGTGAAGTCCGCACTGCGACCACCGGTGGTGAACTGCACCGCGGGGTCGTCGGAGCCGTTATCCGGGGCGAAGGTCAGACTGGCGTGCCCCGTCAGGTCCACGGTGTAGGGGGCGCTAAGGGCAACGCCGAGCGAAGGCTGTGTCGCGGGCGTGGGCGTGTCGGGCAAGCCTGTAATACTCACCACGGGAAGCGGGGCAATGGTCAGGCTGTAGACTTTCGTGGCGGTCTGCGCGGCGTCTTTCGTCGCTACAGTCACGGTGAACGTACCGCTGGCGGTCGGGGTGCCGGAGAGCAGCCCGCTGGCCGGATCGAGCGTAAGGCCAGCCGGGAATGCGCCAGCGGCGACGGACCAGGCGTAGTTGGGCGTACCGCCAGTGGCGGCGAACTGTGCCTGGTAGGCGACGCCAACCGTGCCGTTGGGCAGCGGCGATGCGGGGCCGAGTGTGAGTGCGCCTTCGATAGCGATCGAGAGCAGCTTCGAGGCAGTCTGACCGGTCGAGTCGGCCACTCCGGCCAGGAACTGGAAAGTGCCGGTGGCGGTAGGTTTACCGGAGAGGAGTCCGCTGGCCGGATCGAGCACCAATCCAGGCGGCAGCGGGCCGGCCGTAACGGCTACCGACCACTTGTAAGGAGACGCCCCCCCGATCACAGCCAAGGTGCTGGAGTAGGTTGCGCCAACCGCGCCTGGAGGCAGCCCGGGGCCTGACGAAATGGAGAGGGTTGGGGCGATGACCAGCGTAAACGCGCTGGTGACTTTGACGGCGGCTTGATCGGTGGCCGACAACTGGAAGTTGAAGGTGCCCGCCGTTCCCGGCTTGCCGGAAATTGACCCAGTGGCCGGATCCAGGGATACGCCGTCGGGCAGGGCGCCGGTTTCTAGCTTCCACAAGTACTGCGGTACTCCGCCAGTCGCCACGATCTGCTGCGCGTAGGCGATTCCAACCGTGCCTTGCGGCAAATTAGGACCAGTTGTGATCGCGAGGGGCGTGTTGGTTGTGACGATCAGCGTGTACGACTGGGTGGTTGTCAGCAGTGGGCCCGCCGCGGTTCGATCCGAGAGCCGGATGACGAACGGGTAGGCACCGGCGGTGGTCGGGGTGCCCGAGAGCACGCCGGCATCCGAGAGTGAAAGTCCCGCCGGGAGCGTTCCCGTAGCGACGGTCCACCCCGCGATGTCACCTGAGTTCACGCCGGTAGCGGAGAAGGTCTGAGAGTATGGCACTCCGACTCTCCCGCCGGGCAGCGTGAGCGGGGTGATGGCCAAGTTGGCCCCCGTGATGTTGATGGTCAGGGGCTGTTGAGCGGAATACGGTACTTCCGTGGAAGCTGCCAACTGATCCGCCTCCACCACGAAGCTGAACAGGCCCGCTACGAGGGGCGTGCCGGTGATGGTCCCATCAGAAGAGAGAGTCAAGCCGTCGGGCAGACTCCCTTTGACGACGCTCCAGAGTATCGGGGCGCTGGTGTCCTGGCCGGACGCGTAGAGGGTTACGGGGCCCTCCTCGCCTAAGTATGGGACCGCGACTGCGCCGTCCGGTAGCGACGTTGTATAGATTGTGATCTGACCCGAGGCAATGGCTGCCGCGAGCAGGAGCAGAGCGCTTCCACCGAACCAATTCATCCGATTCATCGGCGTGCTCCTTCCGCGGTAACTGCCGCCAGCGTCGAGGCCTGTGAGCGATCCGGAGGAACGGCCAGGACTCGCGCTTCACTGCTTCCCGCGTCGAGAACCCACAGCGGCCCATTGGACGGCACTGTGAGACGGTAAATCGAATTGCCCGCCAATTTATGGAGGACCGCAGGTGAGCAACCGCAAGCGATGGACTCTGCCGAATTGCCTTCGCGGTAGAGCATAGTCAACTTGTTCGATCCGGCGTTGGCGACCAGCACGCGCCGGGTGTCCAGCGATTCGACCGCCACAGGGTTTGACAACCCGTCGCGCGCCGAGCCGATGGCGCTGACCTGCGCCGCCCCGGGTGCGTCGAGGATCGCGTATACGGTGTTGGTTGAACCTTCGGCAACGAGCGCGTCGTGGCTGGCGCCGGCGAATCTGAGGGCAGAGACCGATTGGAAGTTCCCGATCCGGCGTGCGACGGCGGATCCTGACGAGGAGCCCGCGCCGGGCGCCATCCCACCCCGGTCCGCGGGGCGGGAGGCAGGCGCCACATTCGGGAGGAAGTACAGGGCGGCAGCGTTGTTTCCAGGAACCGCCAGCAGCAATGCCGTCGCGTCTTCGCTAACCGCTATCCGATGCGGTGCCGACGGCAGGGTCGAGGCGTCGGCCTGGACCACTCGCGGCGACTGGCCGTTCAAACCAGTCAGGACGAATAGACGCTCCGAGGTGCGGTAATAGACCGCGGCGGTGTCTCCGAGCGGGCTGAACTCGATCAGATCGGGCGCCTCGACCATGGCCGGGGTGAGGTTACGCACCACCGCGCCGGAGGCACGCACGAGAGCGAGGCGAAAGCCCTGCTTCTCGATGGCGAGGGCATGGGCGCCACCGGGCGCTACGAATGCCTGAGCGATGGCAAAGCCCGGGCTGAGCGGCGCGCCCAGCGTGGCGGCCCCGGGGATACCCAGGATGGGCCGGACGGAGGCCGATGCCGCGTCGAACATGAGGCCCAAAGTCGGGCCGCTTAACTTAGATTCCGGTTGTGCCTGAGCCGCGCAGAAACGCGGAAGCAAGAGCGCACCAGTCAACAAAACGGTTTGAATCATTTTTTTCATCGCAGGTTCCTCCTTTCCTTCCGCTCCTATGGGTGCCCCACAGTCGGTGTCCCAGCAGACACGACGGCAGTCGGTGTTGATTTCGCACCACCTCCGCCGCTGTTGGCAATCGCGAACCCGCCAGCGGCAGCTCCGGCAGCGCCGATCAGCAGCCACGCCAGCAGCTTGCCCGATACGGCTCCACCGACGACTGCGCCACCGACAATCACGTTGGTCTGCGAGATGGTGGCGTTGCTGGTTCGTCCCTTGTAATTCGCTTGAACGCGGATTTGCACCTTGCCCGCAACCTTGTTCATCTGCATCCCACGCACGGCCACCTTGCCCTGCTCGTCGCTCAGGATGGTGATGCTGCGAGCGCCGTTCGCGAAGACTCCGCTAGCTCCGTCGCCCGGCAGGAAGAAGGTGACCGCCGCTCCGGCGATGGGTTTGTGGTTTTCGTCTTCCACCTGCACCATCGCCTCGCGCGCCACCCTCTGGCGGACGTTGTTGATAGCTCCTTCTCCTTCGAGGATCAGGATGTTGATTTGATTCGGCTCGCCCGTGCCCGCCGGTGTTTGTGCCGGTAGAGGCGCGGCCATCAGCCATGCCAGAAGAACAGCCAGTACGCGGCTGCCGTTGGTAAGTCCCAGATACTTGCTCATCAGCCCTCCTCAGAATTAGCAGGATAATGATAGCGTATTGCTCGATGGTTAACAGCCCCGGAAGCCAGAAAGGGGCGAGGAGCGCTATAATGAGTCCCCGGCTCATTGTGGTAGGAGGATACCCATGTCGATCACTCGGGGGCTAGCCATAACAGTATTGAGCGTTTGCGCCGCCATGCCCGCGGCTTGGACCCAGACGCCAAAGAAATTGACCGCGCGTGAGCTATTCTACGCGCCTGTAAGCCAGGAAGCACCGGCCAAACCCGCTGCGCAGCGTCAAGCGAAGAAAGCGGACGGGGTAAAAACCGCAGCCCCCAAAGTTGTAGCCAAGGCGTCAGGGCAGTCAGCGGGCGCAAGCACGGGCTCCAGAACTGAGAGCGCCCGGTTGCAGTCATCTGACCTGCCATTGGTCAAGGCTTCCTACGGGGGGGCGAAACCACTCGGGTTGCGCTACGGGTTCCTGCGCAAAGGCGCCGGGGATGAGTACGAAGAGGTCAACGCCGACAGTGTCTTCCATGCGGGAGACCGCATCCGGTTCAGTGTTCAAACCAACGACACGGCGTACCTCTACATCGTGATGCGCGGTTCCAGCGGCACGTGGAAAGTGCTGTTCCCGACAAGCGAGATCGAGGGCGGCTCCAATCTGGTGCAGGCTGGGCGCTCGTACGTCTTCCCGCCACCTCCCGGACGATTCGCCTTCGACGAGCAGAAAGGGGAGGAGAAACTCTGCCTGGTGGTGACGCGCAGGCCCGAGGAGAGTCTGGAGCAGTTGATCTACGCGCTGAGCGCGGGATCCTCGTCCACCAAGCCGGTCGCCGATAAACCTGACTCCGAAAACGCCGCGAAGCCCACGTTGCTGGCCGTGAACCGGCCCATCAACGACGGACTGGTGGAGCGCCTTCGAAACCAGGTGTACGCGCGCGATCTCGTTTTCGAGAAAGTCGACGAAAGCACGCCCGGCGATCGGAAAGAGAAGGCCGCCTACGTGGTCAACTCGAATACTGCGCCCGATGCCCGGCTGGTGGTGGACCTCAGCTTGAAGCACGAGTAGCCTGTGAGCACAGAAAACAGGGACTCCAACATGCCTAACCCGCCATTGACGCAGTTCGCGCGCAGCGTTCGGTTCGAGATATGCCCAGGAGCACGACTCAGCGGGCTAGCATCCGTCGTTCTGGTGCTGGGCCTGGCCGTACCGGCAGGCGCCCAGACGCAAGCAGCCGCGAAACCCGCGATGGGTCCCCAGCGCATGGAGATTCTGCTCGACCGCCGCGACGGCGCCGTCTGGCACTCCGTCGATCCGGGCCTGGTCTTCGCGCAGGACGAACACGTACGCTTTCGATTCCGCTCGAATTTCGCCGGATACCTGTACGTGATGCTGCAGGGCACCTCGGGCAAGTACGAAACCTTGTTTCCGCGCCAGGACACGGGCGAGGAGAATCGGGTGGAAGCCGGCAAGCAGTACATCATTCCCGCCACGCAGGGTTCCTTCCGGATCACCGGGCCGCCCGGCCACGACGTTCTGTATTGGATGATGACTCCGCTGCCGCTCGGCACCGGACCGAAGTACATGCCACTGCCTCCTCCGCCGAAGCCCGGTCCGGTTCCGCCGCGCCTGTTGCCGCGCTGCGACGACACGCTGTTCAAGGCTCGCGGAGAGTGCATCGACAGTAGCGCCGGACCCCGCGGCATCCCGCGCGACGAGACGCTGCCGGAGAACATGAAAGATGCCGCTCCCAATGCGCACTCGCGCGAACTGCTGTTCATTCGCGAAAAAGACCTCTCGGTGGTAGCCTCTCCGGGGCCGCTCGCCGGTCCCGTGATTTATGAATTCCGCTTGGCGCACAAGTAGGTGAAATGCTTGTGAAGAAGATCACACTCGTCCTGGCCGCGGCCGCGCTGCTGGCCGCGCAAACGCCTCCGGAGAAAAAGCAACAGCAGCGCGACCTGAAGTACGAGAGCGGCCCGGAAGCGGCGAAGCCCCCTGCCGCGGGAAGTGTCGCCATCCCGCGCTCATACGCTCTGGTGATCGGCATCGCTGGCTATAAGAACCTCGCGGCGAAGGACCAGCTGCAGTTTGCCGAGCGCGATGCGGAATCGATTTACTCCATCCTGATCAGCCCGGAAGGTGGCAATTTCCACGCGGAGAACGTCCACCGCCTGGTCGGCCCGCGAGCCACGCTGGCCGAGGTGCGCAAAGAACTGGAACAGTGGCTGCCTTCGGTGGCGACGCCGGATGATCGTGTACTGATTTATTTTGCCGGACATGGCTTCGTGTACAGCGGCAAGGCTTACCTGGCGCCGTACGACATCGATCCGAACAATATCGCGGGAAGCGGCTACCCGATGGAGTCGCTGGGCGCGGTGATCGGGAACAAGATCAAAGCCAAATGGAAGGTGCTGCTCACCGACGCCTGCCACAGCGGGGCGATTACGCCGGAAGCCGACCGCGCGGCCGTGAGCCGGTCCCTGCTGGATCTGAACAAGTCGCTGTTCTCTCTAACGGCCAGCCGCGACCGCGAGAGGTCTTACGAAAGCGCCGACTGGGGCGGCGGTCACGGCATCTTCACCTACTACGTGGTCAAGGGGCTGGAAGGCGCGGCCGATACGTCCGGCGACGGCATCGTGACGGCGGACGAATTGGCGGAGTACGTTCACCGCAACGTGCGCGAGGCCACCAACGCGAACCAGAATCCGACATCGGAGCGGGGCAGTTTCGACCCCGACATGCTGCTGGCCTACATTCCATCCGGCGCTGCGCCGGGCACGCCGCCTCCGCCGCTAGATGGTGCGCTCGTGTTCGAAACCAACATGGACGGAGTTGAGGTGTTTGTCGATGGCAAGTCAGCCGGGGTGGTCAACAAAGCCGCACCCCTGCGATTGCCGGGATTGCGCCCCGGCGTCCATACGGTGAAGGGCGTCCATCTGGGCTACGAGCCCGACGGACCCCGCGAGGAGACGGTTTACCCCGGTCAGGAAATCACGGTCAGTCTCAAGATCACGATCATCCGGCGGCGCACGCGGGCGGCCGTGGACGAGTTCGATCAGGGCCTGGATCTGTACAACAAGGGGACCAAAGAGAACTACACCAAAGCCGTCAGCCATTTCAGCGCGGCACTGGCCATCGATCCACAATATAGCCAGGCCGCGCTGTATCTGGGTCGCGTCCAGCGAGATTTGCTGGATGAGGAGGCTGCCGAGCAGGCTCTGCGGCGCGCCGTCGAGATCGACCCCGACTACGTGGAGGCTCGCGCCACGCTGGGCGGCATGTTGCTCGACAAAGGCGCGCTGGACGAATCGATCCGCCAACTGAATCAGGTGGTTCAACGCGATCCGAAACACGCTCTGGGCTGGTACCTGCTGGCGCAGGCTCTGCGCATGAAGGAGTTGTATCCGGACTCCATCGACGCCGCGCGCAAGGCCATCGCACTGACTCCCAACAACGCCGAGGCGCATTTCTGGCTGGCCGAGAGCTTGCGGCTGAGCGGGAAGTACGGTGAGGCCAATGCGGCTTATTCGCGCTACCTGAGCCTCAGCAATTTCGACAGCAAGCTGGCTGGAAAGATGAACTATTACGTGCTGGGCTACACACTGGGTTTGGGGCGCAAGAAGCGCGCCGCGCAGCGGGACGTCTGGAAGGACTTGCGCAGCCTGGCCTACTTCGGCCTGTGCGACAGTGAGCGCCTGGGAGGGAACCTCGACAGTGCTATCGGGGATTGCCAGAAATCGTTGAGCTACGACCCCTCCGACCCCTATTCGCACTTCGGCTTAGCCCTGTGCTATGCCACGCAGTCTCAGAAATCCGGCCGCGTAGAGCCGCTGCTGCCCGCCCGCAAACACTTCGATGAAACTATCCGCCTGAATCCCGACATGGCGGAATCCGAGCGCGCAAAAAAGTACATCGCCCGCATCGACGCCGTGCTCAACACCAGGCAGCCTTGAGCGGGCGCGGTCCCTATTCAATCAAGTCTTCCGTTCCTACAACAGGCAGCGAGCCCAGCACGCAACGGCGGTGCAAGCTATTCTCCACTCGCTTCCGCACTCACCAAATCCGCCATGTAGCTCGACCGCACAAAAGGCCCGGCGAAGACGGACTTGAAACCGATCCCAAGACCGTATGCCCTCCAGCGTTCGTAGCGTTCCTCTGGCACGTACTCCGCCACTTGAATGTTGCGCCGCGTAGGCTGCAAGTACTGCCCGATCGTGGCGACTTCGACTGACGCCGAGCGCAAGTCATTCAGCAATTGCTGAACTTCCGCTTCCGTTTCTCCGAGTCCCGCCATCAGTCCGGATTTGGTGAGAACCTCGGGGCGATGCTGCTTTGCGAATTCGAGTACATCCAGCGACTGCCCGTAGTCCGCTTGAGGCCGAATCTTCTTGTAGAGCCGCCCGACTGTTTCCATGTTGTGATTGAAAACGTGCGGGCCGGCATCCAGCACGCGCGCGACCGCGTCCAGGTCGCCGCAAAAGTCCGGCGTCAGGACCTCGATACGCGCCCCCGGCAGCGTTTGGCGCAGGCGCTGCACGGTTTCCGCGAAATGGTGCGAGCCGCCGTCTTCCAGATCGTCACGGTTGACGCTCGTCACCACGACGTACCTCAAGCCCATCTCCCGGGCCATGCGTGCGACGTTGGCTGGTTCGTCGGCATCCAGCGAGAAGTGGCGCTTTACCGGCGAGCCCTTCGGTACGGAGCAAAACGCACAGCCCCGGGTGCACAGATTGCCCAGGATCATGAAAGTTGCCGCGCCGCGGTGGAAGCACTCGTGCATATTCGGACATCGCGCCGACTCACAGACGGTGTGCAACTTGAGCCGCCGCAAATCGTTCTTGAGCAACTGCACCGAATGGAAATTGGTGCGGGGCTTGCGCAGGAATTCCGGCAAGCGGGGGCCGACCTGCTCGCGTTCCTGGCCACCGGGTTGGATTTGCACCAGTTTCATTGCATCTGAACTTCCGCCTGTTGGTTCAAGTTGAATTCTCGCAAAAGCGGGCACTCTCAGGCCTAATTCTGAGGGTACTTCTGGGGAATGGGCTTCGCGATGTCGAGACTTTTCAGTTTGGCGCGCGCAGCAGCGGTCGCTTCCGAGGAATTGAATGGGCCCACCAGGACACGGATCAACCCCGTCTTGCGCGCGTTCGCCAGAACGGCGTGGAAATCGTGCTTTCGCAGCAGCGCCGCGAGCGACTGGGCTTCGCTCAAACGAGTAGCCGCCACCTGCAAGTAGGTCCCTGCCGCGGGTTCAACAACGTCGTCGGAGCCCTTAGAGGCAGCTTGTTTGGTCGCTGGCGGCTCTGCGCTCTTCTTCGCGGTTGAACCCTTCTTGTCATGCGCTGCCGGCTTGTCGTCAATGACAGGGGCTGGCGCGTTCACTGCCGGGGCCACGGACTCGGTCGCCACGGGAGCGTGAGTCGCAGCCTCCGGCGTTGCCGTACTCTGCGGCGAGTCCATCACCAGTGGAGTCTGCTCCGCCGGTTTCAGAGCCACCGTCGGGGGTGCGGACGACTGGCCGATACTCTTGCCTGCGAAGAACCCCATGGCGAAGAAGATTCCCAACAGAATCACGACGATTCCCAGCACACTGAAAAGCTGACGGTTTCCCAGCACGAGTTCGAATTCACCCTCCGTGTGTTCTGCCATAGCGACCTTGCCTCATTTCGTTCGGTATCCCCAAGAGCTTAAACCGCAGCCACCCGGTAAAACAACTTCGCCCGTCGTTTGTGGTGTTCAGCAGGCCGAAAGCGTTATGCTTTGGGCAGTTGGCGATTCTGGACTCCGGCGAACTCTTTAGGATGGACTCGACTCAAGGCTTTCGATTCACGTGCCAGCCCGGATGCAGCCGCTGCTGCGACGTCGAAGGCTATGTCTACTTGACCGAAGATGACATGCATCGGGCCGCCGCCCATCTCGGCATCTCCGCCGCGGAGTTCGAAAAGCGCTTCGTCTACCGCACTAAGCACCTGATTCGGTTGCGCAAACCGAAGGGTCCAGGCAACAGGCAATGCCACTTCCGCGACGGCAGCGGTTGCTCCATTCATGTGGTGAAGCCGGTGCAATGCAGGCTTTACCCGTTTTGGCCGGAAATGGTCGAAAACGTGCGGCTTTGGCGCAAGACCGCGCGTTCCTGCCCGGGTATCGGAACGGGACCGCTGATCCAAATTGGTACGGCGATCGAGACCGCCTCTGAAATGAAGCGAGCCTATCCGCGCTTCTACTCCGGTGCGTAGCCGGTCAAGTATCTGATTCTATTCGGTAGGAACTCCCAATCTGCAAGCGGCGTGAACTGGCACCCTTCGTGCAGTGTATTGGCTGCATGTTGGACCCAATCCAGAGCCGCATGGAGCATTATCTCGACCTGTTGAGCACACGCCAGAAACTGGTTGCCTCAAACGTCGCAAATCTGGATACGCCCGGCTACAAGACCCGCGACATCGATTTCCAGTTTGAGTTCGAATCGCAGCTTTCCGGCGGCTCCCCGACGGTCGTGGAGCCGACTGGCCTAATTGTAAAGAACGACGGTAATAACGTCAGTCTCGACCGCGAAGCGAGGCTGCTGGCCGAGAATGCCATGCGTTTTAACTTCGTAACCAACCTCATGAAGAACGAATTGCGCATGGTCAAGCTGGCGATTGAGGAGGGCAAGTAAGCATGAGTCTCTTCAACCTCATGTCTGTCAGCGCTTCGGGCATGCAGGCGCAGCGTCTGCGGGCGCAGACAATCGTGGAGAATCTGGCGAACTCCGAAACCACGCGAACTCCCGACGGCGGGCCATACAAACGCAAAGACGTCGTGCTCGCTTCAGGTGAGGTGGATTCTCCGTTCTCTGCGGTGTTCCAGTCATCGCTACAAGGCGGATCGAGTGGTGTCTCAGTCACCGACATCCTCGAGGATTCGCGTGCTGGCGAACTCCGCTATCAACCCAATCACCCCGATGCCAACGCGCAGGGCTACGTGGCGTATCCGCACATCAGCCCAGCCGAGGAGATGGTCGATCTCATGGATGCCTCTCGCAATTTCGAGGCGAACACTGCCGCGCTGAGCGCGGTGAAAGACATGCTTTCGAAGTCGATCGATCTGCTCAAGCTATGAACTTCAACGCTATATCCTCTGGTATCGCGCCAATCCTGGCGCCTGCGGGCATCCAGGGGGCGGGACAGCCGGAAGCGGCGGGTGGGGGATTCGGGAAGACAATGTCCGACGCGCTGGAGACAGTTGGCGCATTGCAGAATACCGCACACGCGTCGGCCGAGAGCTTCATGAGCGGGGAGACTGAGGAAATACACAAAGTTGCGCTAGACCAGCAGAAGGCGGCACTTTCGCTCGACCTGTTCTTGCAGGTCAGGAACAAGATTGTCAACGCCTACCAGGAAATCATGAAGATGCAGGTCTGAGCGGCTGCCTATGAACCAGCTCAAGCAACTCCTCGATCAGATCTCTCCCAGCCAGAAGATCCTGATTGTGATAGTCGCCTGCCTTGTGGCCGGCAGCCTTTTCTTCGGGCTTCGCTGGACTAAACAGAACGACCTGCGTCCCCTCTTTGTCAATCTAGCCGCCGACGACGCGGGAGCGGTTGTGGAGAAGCTGCGCGCGTCGAGCGTCGATTTCAAGGTGGCCGACAACGGGACCATCCTCGTCCCTTCCGCCCGCGTTGCAGAACTTCGACTCGACATGGCTTCAGCTGGGCTCCCCAAGTCGGGACGCCTCGGCTTTGAACTTTTTGACAAACAGAACTTTGGTGCGAGCGAATTCGACGAACAGGTGCGATTCCGCCGGGCTATTGAAGGTGAACTGGAGCGGAGTGTCATGACCCTGAACGGCGTCGAGTCGGCCCGCGTTCACGTGACGTTCGCCAAGGACTCTGTTTTCAGCGATCTTCGCCAACCCGCTAAAGCCAGCGTTTTGCTAAAGTTGGGACCCAACACCAGGTTGTCGCCCCAGAATATCTCCTCGATCGAACACCTTGCGGCGAGCGCGGTTGAGGGACTACAGCCAGAATCGGTCTCCGTGGTGGACATGAACGGCAACCTGCTGGGCAAACCTCGCCCGTCACTCGACAGTGAGAGCGGCGCGTCATCGGCAACCCTCGAGTACCGTCAGTCGCTGGAGCACGACCTGCTCGTCAAGATCCGCTCCACCCTGGATCCGCTGCTGGGTTCTGAGAAGTACCGGGCTGGCGTTACGCTCGAGTGCGACTTCACCAGTGGGGATCAGAGCGAGGAGACTTTCGACCCTGACCATTCGGTGATTTTGACATCGCAGAAGTCGGAGGACTCGGCAGGCTCCGCTTCAACCGGCGGCGTGCCGGGAACGGCTTCGAACCTGCCGCGACCCGTGCCGCCCTCATCCAACGGCCGCGGGGCCGTCTCGCGGAAAACCGAGAGCGTTGCGTATCAAACCAGCCGCGTCGTTAAGCACCTGAAGCTGCCTCAAGGTACTGTGAAGCGCGTCTCCGTGGCGATTCTCCTGGATCAGGCTATACGCTGGGAAGGCTCGGGTTCCGCGGCGAAGCGCGTTCTGGCTGCTCCTTCCGCCGACACCTTGAAGGTCGTCAAGGAAGTGGTTTCAGGCGTAATCGGATTCCAGCAGGAGCGCGGCGACCAGGTTCTGGTCGAGTCGCTTCCGTTCGATGCGACCCTCACATCCCCTGCGCCGGAATTGACCGGCACGATCAGGACGAGGCAAGATCAGCGTCCGGTAGGCGGCACTGAAGACCTCGCCACGCGGCTCAAATCGCTACCGCGAATATGGCTCGTCGGTGGAATTTGCACGGTACTAGTCCTGTTGGTCGTAGTCGGTCTAGTCATTCGGACGCTGCTCAAGAAGCAGGGCCTGCCGCAGGCGGTGCATGCCGGAGGCGCCCCGGCCCTGGCTGGGGGCGCCACTGCCGCGCAACTCCCGGCACATGTTGACGGCGCCTTCGAGGCCAAGGCCATGGCGCAACTGGCCGAGAACCGGCATGTCCAGGAACAAGCGGAGAGCGATGCTCTCGATTCATTGAAATTGATACCAGCCACTAGGAAATCGGAGGTCTATCGAAAGTTCATCGTCGATGAAGCCAAAAAGGACCCAGGCAAGGTTGCCCAACTCGTGCGGTCCTGGCTGAACTCGGAGAGTGCCTGATCCATGATCCGGAACACGAGCAAAGAGGAGGTCTCCGAGGTCAAACTCAGCGGTGCCCAGAAGGCCGCTATCCTCACAGTCTGCCTGGGCGACACGGCCAGTGCCGATATCCTCAAGGAACTCGACGAGGATGAGGTCGCCGACATCGGGCGCGAGATCGCGCGGCTGCAGAACATCACCGCCGAAGAGGGGGAGCAGGTTCTCGAGGAGTTCTACCAGCTCGCCATGGCGCAGGATTATGTCCTGAAAGGCGGTATCGAGTACGCACGCAAGATCCTGAACAAGGCCTTCGGTCCGGAATCGGCGCGGAAGATCCTGGACCGGCTGGTTAAGCAGCTTGGTGCGGACCACGCCAATTTCGACGCCCTGCAGAAGGCGGATCCTCAGCAACTCGCCAAATTCATCCACAACGAGCACCCACAGACCATCGCGTTGGTGCTCAGCCATCTCAATCCCTCCCAGGCGGCCGGACTGCTTTTCTCGCTGCCACACGAACTGAGGGCCGATGTGGCCCTGCGTATGGCCAATCTGGATCAAATCTCCCCCGATATCATTTCCAAAATCGCGTCAATCATCGGTCAACGGCTGAAGTCTCTTGGTCAAATGAACCGCGAGTCCTCAGGCGGTGTCCGCGCAGTCGCCGAGATGTTCAACCGGCTGGATTCAGGCTGCAGCAAAGACATCCTCGAGAGCATCGAGAGTAACGACCCGACGCTGGCCGAAACGATCAGGCACCTCATGTTCGTGTTTGAGGATCTTCTGCTGATCGACCAGAACGGCCTGAAAGAGATTCTAGGACGCATCGATCGCAAGATCCTCACAGTCGCGCTCAAGGGCACGAGTGACCAACTGAAGGATCATTTCCTGGAATGCATGTCTCAGCGCGGCGCCGAGATGTTGCGCGAGGATATGGAGGCACTAGGCCCCATCAAGATTAAGGAAGTCGAGGCGGCGCAGCAGCAGATCATCGCCGTCGTCCGCCAAATGGAGACTGAGGGCACTATCAGCCTGAAGGGCGCTGTGGGCGAGCAGTATGTCGTCTAGGATCATTCGCGGAGTGGATGACGCCTTTCCGTCGCATTCGTGGCAGTCAGTCCAGCGCTCGGGGGCGACTCGTTCTTCGCCGCCGGACGGACGTGAATACTCTCCGGTGCCGGCGGGAATTCGCCGCGCCGGACTCGACGCCAGTAGTCCTAGCCCACAATCCAGCGCAGCCGACGAAGTTCGGGAAGCACTCTCGCGTGAGTTCGCAGCCCGGCTGGAGCAGGAGCGCAGCGCGGCGTTTCAGGAAGGCAGTGCAGCCGCCCAAAACTCAGTCAAGCAGGAATTGCAATCGCATTACGAACGCCTTTCGCGCAGCATCGAGGAACTGTCAGTGTGTCGTTTGCGCTACCGGCAGGAAACCGAGCGGGAGGTCGTTCAACTGGCCCTGGAGATTGCCAGACGCATCCTCAGGCGAGAGCTGGCCATCGACCCCGAGGCCATACTCGGGCTGCTTCGAGCGGGGCTTGAATCGGTTTCGTTGAGGGAGGTGCTCGAAGTGCGAGTCCACACCGCATATGCCGACATCGTCCGGAAGGCACTGCAGAAGATGGGCGCGCCAGACGCCATCTCCGTTCTGGGCGACCCCCATCTTGAGCCTGGAGCAGTCTGCGTCGAGACTCGCCGCGGGGGTTTCGACGCCTCAGCCGAGACCCAGATCGAGGAGATCCAGCGCGGCTTCGCCGACCTGATGGAGAAGGGAAGCTCACGGTGACCCAACCACTGAGCACTCCCCGGCTGGGCCGCTACGTCGTGGCATTGAGCCAGACGGAAACCGTGCGTGCCACGGGCAGCGTTGAGCAGGTTGTCGGATTACTGATCGAAAGCAAAGGGCCGCCTGCAGGCGTGGGCGACTTCTGCGAAATACGAACTCGTACCGGGCAATGCATTCGGACTCAGGTAATCGGCTTTCGCGACGGGAGAATCCTCTCCATGCCGTTGGAGGAGACCAGTGGCTTGCAGCCCGGGGATACATTGATATCCCGCAAACGCGACGCGCGTGTCGGGGTCTCTCCCGGTCTGCTGGGCAGGGTGCTGGACGGCTTCGGCGTCCCAATGGACGGTGGGCCGCCGATACCGGCCGAAGGTTGGTACGACCTGTACGCCGCACCCCCGGGGCCCATGGAACGTGAACCGATCTGCCAGCCGCTCACCACCGGAGTAAGGGCCATTGACAGTTTCCTGACCTGCGGACGCGGGCAGCGGATCGGCATTTTCGGCGGAAGCGGCGTCGGCAAGAGCACCTTGCTGGGCTCGCTCTTGAAGAATCACGATGCCGACGTCGCCGTATTGGCGCTGGTAGGCGAGCGCAATCGCGAAGTGCGTGATTTCATAGAACACGAATTGGGGCCGGAAGGACTCAAACGCAGCGTGCTCGTGGTGGCTACATCCGACCGCCCTTCACCGCTTCGAGTACGCGCCTGCTTTGTCGCTTTGGCCGTGGCCGAGTACTTCCGCGACCAGGGCAAGAACGTCTTGCTCGTTGCGGATTCAGTGACCCGACTCGCCATGGCACAGCGCGAGATTGGGCTGGCCGCAGGGGAGCCGCCCAGCCAGAAAGGCTATACGCCGTCGGTCTTCCAGATGCTCCCGAAAGTCTTTGAACGGGCTGGGAACTTCCGCAAGGGCTCCATCACCGGGTTCTTCACCGTGCTGGTGGAGGGCGACGACATGAACGAACCAATCACCGACGCGGTTCGGGGCATTTTGGACGGTCATATTGTCTTGTCGCGCCAGCTCGGGCAAGTCGGCCATTACCCGGCCATCGACGTCCTGCAGTCGGTTTCGCGCCTCGCCACTCGCGTTGGTACACCGGAACAGGTTCAGGCCGCACGGCGCCTGCGAGAGTGTATGTCGCTGCTCCAATCCACAGAAGACCTGATCCGCATTGGCGCTTACGTTTCGGGTTCCAACGCCGGGGTGGACGCGGGGATCCGGTTGCAGGACGAGTTGAATTCGTTCCTGCGCCAGTTGCCGGCCGAACGCAGCAGCATGGACGATACCATCGACCGGATGCGGCTGTTGGTCGCGGGGTTGGCCGGGGGCGCGGCTCTTTGAAACGCTTTGTGTTCAGGCTGGAGCGTCTGCTTATTTGGCGCAGGCTCGAGAAGGAGCAACAGGAGGGGCGACTCCAGGCGCTTTTTCATGAGCGCCAGCAGCAAGATGCCGTTCGAATTGCTCTCGAAACAGGAGCGCGAATGGCCGAAGAGTCCGTGCTGCGGCAAGATGTCTTCATCGAGGAACGCCAGGCGCTGGGGAATTACAGGCGCTTTCTCACCAACGAGCGGCTGCGACTGGGGCGGCTGCGCACGGAACTGGAGGGTCGCATTGAGGCCCAGCGCCTACTGTTAGTGGAAGCGGAACGCAAATTGGAAGCACTGAGGAATATGCGCGAAGACAAGCAGGCGGCCTGGCGCTGCCAGATGGAGAAAGAGCAGGGCGACTTGGTCGACGAGTTGGTTGTGGCGCGCTGGCGTCGAAATCCCTAGACCGGCGCAGCCGGAACCGAACATGCCAAGTACCTCAATTCGCTTCGGAGTTGAGCCTCGGCCGGCAGGGAGCCGGTCACCAGCTAATCGCTCAACCGCCGCCGCACTGTCTTAGATCAGCGATAGAATGGCTGCGAATCCCACACTAAGGCCAGGATGAATTCCTCTCAAGAAGTTGCAGTACTGATTCCAACGCTCTCCTCTCTGCCGATGTCGGCAATCATCAGTGACTCGCTCGGCGTGGTTATCTGGGCAAATGCCAGTTTCACTCGCCTTACTGGCTACCAATACGACGAGATCGTCGGCCGAAAGACCGAACTCTTTGAGCCGATGAGCGGGATGCCGTCTGGCCGCGCCCCTCTGGGGCACCCCGGTTGGGGTGAAGCTTGGGAAGGCGAATTCGCACTAAGACGGAAAAGCGGCGAGACGCGCATTGTCTGGAACGCGGTTACGCCTGTTCTGGATGCTGCAGGCTCCGCGACCTATGCACTGTGGATAATGGCGGATTGGACACGCGCCGAAGAAGCGCTGCCGGCGACAGCGGAGCGATACTCGGCGATCTTCTCAACGATGTCCGAAGGGGTCGTGTTCCAGGCGGCGGACGGCAGAATCGAGGCGTGCAACCCGAGCGCCGAGCGCATTCTCGGGCTCACCGCGGACCAAATGGCAGGGCTGACTTCGGTGGATCCGAGGTGGGCCGCAATCCACGAGGACGGCTCTCCCTTCGCTGGCGAAACGCATCCCTCAATGGAGACCTTGCGAACGGGTCAGCCACTGACGAACGTGATCATGGGCGTGCATAAGCCCGATGGCGCTCTCACCTGGATCTCCATTAACTCACGACCATTGTCTCGGAATGGCGACTTGCCCTACGCCGTGCTGGCGACGTTTGTGGACATCACGGAGCGCAAGGCTGTGGAAGATGCCTTGCGCGAGAAAAACGACGCCATAGCTGAGGCAGGGCGCCACTACCATGTACTCTTCAACAGCGGCTCCGACGCGGCTTTCGTGTTCAGGCTGGAACCCGATGGTCTGTCCAGCCGGTTCCTGAATGTCAACGACCATGCTTGCCGGCTACTCGGCTATACGCGGGACGAATTGCTGCAACTGCGCGTGGCAGACGTCCATGTCGAGGATCAACATTCTTCCTCGTCCGCTTTGATGGAGCAGCTTACAAAGGAAGGGAGGGTGGTACGCGAACGTTGGCTTCGTACCAAAGATGGGCGGAGTATTCCCGTCGAACTCAGCACGCAGGAGTTTGACCTCGACGGCACCCGAATCGGAATCTCGCACGCGCGCGACATTTCCGAACGGATTCTAGTGCGGGAGAGGTTGCGGAAGTCCGAGGAGAAGTTCGCCAAAGCGTTTCTGTCCAGTCCGGCGCCTACAGTGCTTTTCAAGCCAGGTCCGGATGGCAATCGACTTATTGACGTCAACGAGGCGCTCGAACAGCACTCAGGATATCGGCGTGACGAGGTGATAGGGAAAACCTCCGCCGAGTTGCGAACGTGGGTCGATGCTTTTGAACGAGCCGCAGTCTGGAAACGGTTCCTCGCCGATGGCACGATCCGCAATTTCGAAACAACTCTGCGCAGGAAGGACGGCGAGATCCGAATATGTCTGGTATCGGCAGACTGGATCGAGATCGACGGCGAACGATGTGTGATCGAGACGGTCGTCGATATCACCGAACGCAAACGTGCTGAAGAAGCGCTGCGAGCATCAAACGCGGCTGTGGCTGAAGCCGAACGTCGTTACCGTCAGTTGTTCAACAGCGTTTCGGATGCGGTGTCCGTTCACCGGGTAGAGGAGGACGGAACGTTGGGCCGGTTCCTCGACCTGAATGAGAGCGCCTGCCGCCTGTATGGCTATAGCCGCGAGCAGTTGCTGCAGATGGAACCCGCAGACCTGATCTTAACTGCGGAGCTGCCTGCCGTTCCGAAGAACACCCTCAGGCTGCTCATCGATGGCGTATTGACGTGGACTGGGACGCTGGTGGCCAAGGACGGCCGGCACATTCCGGTGGAAGTCAATACGCAGGTCTTCGCATTCGACGGCTCAAGATCTGCTATTTCCTCTGTGCGAGATGTTTCGCAGCGGGTTGAGGCTGAACGAAGGTACCAGGACATCTTCGACGGGGCGCTGGAAGGGCTCTATCAAGGATCGGTCGATGCGACGAAAATGAGCGTGAACCCCGCCTATGCCAGGATGCTCGGGTACGAATCACCTGACGAATGTGTGGCGGATCTAATCGGTAGGAAGCGGCAGGTGTGGATGGATCCCGCCGATCGCGAGCGTGTGATCGCGGCCGGGTTAGAACACGGGTTCGTTCGCGATTACGAGTGCCAGCTAGTTCGGCGGGACGGAACCCCGATCTGGGTTTCCTTCAATGTCCGATTGATTCGCGACCAGGAGGGGCAGCCGCTTTACACCGAAGGTTTTATCGCGGACATCAGTCAGCGAAAACTCTCCGGGGCGGAGAACGCCAATCTCGCAGAGCGATTGCGGGAAGCCGAGAAATTGGAGAGCGTCGGCAGGCTGGCGGGTGGTGTGGCGCACGAGTTCAATAACTTGCTCACCGTCATCAACGGATACGCCGAGTTTCTGCTCAAGGAACTGCCACCTGCCGATCCACTGCACAGCTACGCCAAGTCCATCGCAACGGCCGGAAAGCGTGCGGCCAGCCTGGCGCAACAACTGCTCGCTTTCGGACGCAAGCAGATATTCCAGCGCAGGGTTTTGAACCTGAACGTGACGGTTCATTCCTTCACCCGGATGGTTCATCGCCTGATCGGCGAGAACATCACCCTGGTCACACATCCGGACGCCTCCCTAGCCCACGTGATGGCCGATAGCGTTCAACTCGAGCAGATGTTGGTCAACCTCGTCTTGAATGCCCGCGATGCCATGCCAGAGGGGGGACGGCTCGAAGTTGGGACCGAAAACGTAGAAGTTGATGCCGAAGGCGCAGCCGCAATTGACCCCGAAGCTCCGGCCGGGCGCTACGTGTTGTTGACCGTCAGGGACACCGGGCGCGGAATGGATGAACAGACCCGGCAGCGCGCATTCGAACCGTTCTTCACGACGAAAGGCGTCGGCGAAGGGACCGGGCTCGGATTGTCCACAGTCCATGGCATCGTTCGACAGAGTGGCGGCTGGATCCTGATCGAGAGCGCCGTCGGGATTGGCACAACGGTCAAGGTGTATCTTCCTGGCTTGGATGAAGTCTCGCAGCCGGAAGCGAAAGTCACCCGGACTGCAACCCGGGCGAGTAACGGAACGATCTTGATTGTTGAAGATGAGCGGGCAGTCAGGAAGTTCACTGCGACGGTGCTGAAGCACTCCGGCTACGAGGTGCTGGAGGCTTCGAACGGGGAAGAGGCGATTGCGGCGGCGGAGTTGCGTACGGGACAGATTGACGTGCTGCTCACGGATGTGGTCTTGCCTGGGATGAACGGGAAGAAGGTGTATGACAGCTTAAGAGCTTTGCACCCCGATCTTCTCGCGATATTCATGTCGGGCTACCCGAGAGACGTGATCGGTCAGAGCGGTTTACTCGATCAGAACACGCTATTCCTGCAAAAGCCTTTCAACGCAGACGATCTGGCCGAAAGAGTCAGAGAGGTTCTGGCGATGCGCTTGAGCTGAACGGCGAATGCTGCACGGGTAGCGGAAGACTGCTTGATCGCGCCAGGGTGCCGAGTGGAGGCTGCGCTGGCCCCGTACTCGGATGTCCTGCGCCCGTGGACGGTAGTTACACCGTCGCCGGACGAGTCAGGGTCTTCCGTTCGCCCCGCTCCATGTCGAAAGCAAGCTCTTTTGCCGTGAACGGTGAAATCAGGCGGCAGTGTCCGCCCTGTTCCGCTACGATCTCAACGCGCGAGACTGTGCCGCCGGTTCGCCGGGCGGAAATCAGGAACGCGCCCTGCGCCCGCAGGGAGGTGAAGGCGATGTCTTTCCACGCTTCCGGAACTGCCGGGAATAGCTCGATCACGCCGCGGTGGCTTTGCAGAAGCATCTCCTGCACTCCCGCCGCAGCGGCGAAATTGCCTTCGAGGGTAAACGGCCGGTACTTGAATAGGGAGTAGTTCTTGCGGCTCTGGTCCCCGTTGCAGTGGAAGCTGTTGCGCAGGGTGAACGCGGTGGAGAAGATCTCCAGTGCTTTTTCAGCTTTGTCACCGTTTCTTGCCCGCGCCGCCAGGTTGGCCAGCCAGGAGAAACTGTAGCCGCACCAGGCGGCCGAGCCCAGCCGGTCCAGTTCGGCCAACGATGCCGCGATGATCTTCCGCTCTTCGTCCCCGTCCGACCAGTCGACCAGCCCCAGCGGATGGATGGCCATCAAGTGGGAAAAATGCCTGTGCGTGTTTGGCAGCGGATAGCCCTTGGCTACCAGCAACTGGCCGTCCTGGCCGAGGCTGAAGGCGGGGAGTTCGGAGCGCACTTTGCGCCAGCGGGCGGCATCCTCGGCGGCGCCTAATTCCAAGGCCAACTCAGCCGCGGCGCCGAGCACCCAGTGCTCCAGCGCTAGGTCGTAATTCGTTATCGTCGGGAACCAGGCTTTGGGACGATTGTCATTGATTTCAGGGGACGCACTCAACGGGTGCGTGCGCTTGCCGTCGGGCCCTTTGTTCGCGGTGAAGGCTTCGATGAACTCGCACGTGTCGCGCAGGTAGGGATAGGCCCTTTGGCGCAGGAATTCACGGTCCGCACTGTACTTCCAGTGCAGGTAGAAATGGTGCGACAGCCAGGCCGACGTGGTGGCCGAATGCGTGTATTGGCGCCAACCTCCGATCTGCCGGCCTTTGAGGTCGGCCGTCATCGGGACGTTCATGCCGGGGAGTTGGAAGAACGACCGCGTCCATTCGAAAGCCGTGTCGCGCGTGTTCCAAAGCCAGTCGAGATAAGCCAGTCCTTCCTCCAGGTGATTGCCTGAATAGCAAGGCCAATAGCTGAGTTGAGTGTTGAGGTCGTGGTGATAATCGCCCTTCCACGGCGGGAGTTTCCCGTCGTCGGCGGTCCACACCGCCTGAAGCGAGATGGGCGGCGCGCCGCGCCGAGAGGCTGAGCCGAATTTGTACTGTTCGAGGAACCACTGCCGCTCGATGATCTCGTTCGGCAGGCACACGGAGGACTGGCCCCAATAGGTACGCCACCATTGCTTGTGAGACGCGAACATGGCGTCGAAGCCTTGCTTGAGTGCATCTTCCACCCGCTGCCGGGCGATGGCGAGCGGGTCCGTTCCCTCAAACGAAGAGGCCACGGACCAGGCGGCCTGCCAATCGTGCTCTTGCTTACGCCAGGCCACGAAGACGGCAAATGTGAATGCGTCGGCTCCGGATTGGGTGTACGCGGTCCAGCCGTCTCCCGACGTCTCCACCGGCGCTGGATACCCCAACTGGCGTAAGTCACCCGCACCAATCCCGCCCGCCGCCGCCTCTTGCACCTTCCCCGCGAACTTGGGCGCGACGAGCTTCAGTTCCGGTTCCTCGGGCGCAACCACGCGCACGATCCCGACCGGATTGGCAGCGTGAATGAAGACGCTCGCCTTTGCGTCAACCAAGTTCATATGCGCGATTGCGTCGAGCAGGTTGAGCGATGTGTCGCGAAACTCGGGCGCGCGTCCCAACGTGATTTCGATCCGCCCGGCCGGGATCTTCGTGGGCGCCGGGCGGCCGTAGGGCGCTTCGTAGACGCGCAGCAGGTCGGCGGTCTTGCCCTGCTCGTGCCACTGCCGCATCTGGGCGAACGAGTACTCCGGGGAATGGAACTCAGGCACGATGCGCAGATCCCACAAATCGGAACGGTCCAACGAGATGCGCAGCGGCCCACCATTGCCCCAGACCAGTGCGCCTAGAGTGGCGTTGCCCAGGGGCAAAGCCTCGTCCCAAACGGTGACCGGGGTCCTGAAATGCAGTCCGTGCTTCGCTTGGGGGAGGTTGAGTGGGACGTCTTCACTGCCACCCGCGCCGGCCAGGGGCGCGCCCACCACAGTAGCCAACGCCGGCAGGAAGTGCCGTCTCGAAAGGTTGCTCATGCGAATTCCTTCGAAACTATCCTAGTCCAAGTGAAACGGCTCCGCCGGCGGCGGCTTTCGCAGATGGTTGACTGGACGTATGATCAATGTTGGTCACGCTGCCTTGGCGCAACTCGTGGTCAATATGGAGAAACGGGTCTTCATAGCTGCTTTAGCGCGAGGACTCAGAAGTTTCGAGTAACCGGCGCGCATGCGCTGACAAACGGCAGGAAGTTCAAACGAGGGGATCAGAAATGGCATTCGAACCAACGCGAAGAGGTTTCCTGGCGGCCGCGGCGGCACTACCCGCAGTTACTGCCGCGACAGCTGCGGAGGGCACACAGATCAGCCACCGCGTGCTGGGTAAGACGGGGCTGAAGGTGACGACGGTAGGCTTCGGCTCCATGATCACCTCGGACCCCAGCGTGATCACCCGCGCCCTCGAGATGGGGATCACCTACTTCGACACCGCGCGCGGTTATCAGAACGGCAACAACGAACGCATGGTCGGTGCGGCGTTGAAGAGCCGCCGCAAAGAGATTGTGCTCTCAAGCAAGTCCGAAGCTAAAACGGCCGCCGGCGCAACGGCGGAGCTTGAGACCAGTCTGCGGGAACTCGGCACCGACTACCTCGATATCTGGTACATCCACAGCAAAGACAAGCCGGACCAGGTGCCGGACGAACTTGTGGAGGCGTGGGCTAAGGCCAAACAGCAAGGCAAGATCCGCCACATCGGATTGAGCACGCATTCACCCAACGAGATGGTGGATCGAATCCTGGAGATCGGCAAGGTCGAGGTCGTTCTCGCGACCTACAACTTCACCATGGGGGACACGCGCGACGCGACGTTCGAGCGCATCAACAACGCCGGGCTGGGGCTGGTGGCGATGAAAGTGATGGCGGGCGGCCTGAAGAGCAAGAACCCGAAGCCCCAGATGCAGCGGCCGATGGCCGGACTGGCGGCTCTTAAGTGGGCGATCCGCAAGCCCTACTTCGCGACGGCGATTCCGAGCATGACCGACATGGAACAACTAGAGATGAACTTCCAGGCCATGACGGGGACGATCGGGCCGGCCGAGGAGCGCATTCTCGCCGCGCGTCTGGATCAGATCCGGCCGGACTACTGCCGCATGTGCTATAGCTGCGAAGGCCAGTGCACGAAGGGCCTGCCGGTGACCGACATGCTGCGTTACGTCAGCTACGCCGACGGTTACGGCCAGTTCGCCCTGGGGCGCGAACACTTCCTCAAACTGCCCGCTGCCATCCAGAACGTGAACTGCGGTGATTGCTCCTCTTGCTCAGTCCATTGCCGCAACGGTGTGGATGTGGCGCGGCGACTGCGTCTGGGGCAGGAACTGTTCGTCTGAGCCGTCACAATTTGTTCCGCAAACGCACTGCGCGGATGCGCTTGCAGGTAGGATCGAGAGAATGCTGACATCATCTAGACCGTTGCGCCTACGCTGGGGGTGTGCTTGCGCCGCGCTGGCGATCCTGACCACGGGTGCCGGCGCTGCGAGCATCGACAGCGAGCACCTGAAACTGATCCCCGCGCGAATGAAGGAATTCGTTGACAACGGATTCATGTCGGGAGCGGTCTGCCTCGTCGCTTACCGGGGCAAAGTAGTGGCGCTGGACTCGACCGGGTACAGCGATATCGAGAATCGAAAGCCGATGCGGCCCGACACGATCGTGCAGATTATGTCGCAGACGAAATCGGTCACCGGCGTGGCCGCGATGATGCTGGTCGAAGAGGGCAAGCTGGATCTGACGCGGCCGGTGCAGGACTACCTACCGGAGTTCAAGGGCCAACTCGTGCAGGAAGAACGGCCCGACGGCTCGCTCGCCGTCCATGCGCCCGAACGTCCGATGACGGTCTGGCAGTTGATGTCGCACACGTCGGGCTTCGCCTTTCTACCCTCCTCAGGACCGTTGAGCCGGATCAACTTCACGCTGGACGCGACGCTTGAGGATGCCGTTCGCGGCTACGCCAGCGAGCGCCTGCAGTCCGAACCGGGACGCAAGTACAGCTACAGCAATATGGGCATCGCCACCCTCGGCCGGATTGTCGAGGGCTTGTCAGGGCAGGAATACTCCCAGTTTGTCCACGACCGAATCCTGGCGCCGCTGGGGATGGAGGATACCTTCTTTTTCCCTCCGGATTCCAAGCGCGACCGAATTGCGATGATTTACCAGCACGAAAACGGGAAGCTGGTGCTGTCGCGCGGGCGTGCACAAGGCGGCGATGCCGCGGCATTCCGGGCGGGTGCGAAGTATCCAGGCCCGGAACTGGGACTCTATTCCACGGCCTCCGATTTGTTTCGCTTCTACCAAATGCTGGCCAACGGCGGGGAGTTCAACGGCCGGCGCTACCTCTCGGCACAGTCCGTCGAGGCGATGCGTCAGGACCACACGCCGGACCACTCCGGCTACGGGTTGACTGTCTCCGTTTCCAGTAATCCGGGAACGCTGCTGACGCTCGTCCCGGCGGGGACATTCGGGCATGGCGGTGCATTCGGCACCGGCGGCTCGGTCGATCCGAAAAACGAACTCGTTGTGATCTTCCTGGCCCAGATGAACGATGGCGGCGCCAGCGCGGCGCAGCACGCCTTGTCTCAGATCGCCGAATCCGCAGTGCGTTCGACCATTTCCCTTCTTCTGTAGTCCGATGAGCCTGCGCCCGAAGCGTCGCAGTCAGCACAGAACCGGGAACGCGAGAGCGCGGCCAATCGTGGCGCCGCCCAAGGGGCCGCACTCTCACG